>JBGAID010000164.1:0-12030 GCA_044225865.1 Polyangiaceae bacterium
GCTTCGACCTGAGATCGTGCATCCGTGGCCTGAGCAACGCTTCGCTCTCCGCTGATCCAAGGTGGGAGCCCGGTGCGGGAAATCCGCTCGCCGGGATCTGTCCGGGGGGCGGCCCGAAAGGGCCGTCCCTACCGGGACCCTTCAGCGGCGGACGCGGACGCTGACGCGGCCGGGGGGGCCGCTCGGGCCGGAGGGGCCCTGGTTTCCGCTCGGGCCGCTGGAGCCGCTCATGCCGGCGGCGCAGCCGGGGACGGTGACGGTGTTGCCGTTGGCGTCGATGGTGGTGGAGTCGGGGCCGGCGGGTCCGCCGGAGCCTCCGGGGCCTCCCGGTCCTCCCGGTCCTCCCGGTCCACCTGCGCCGCCTTCGCTGATGATCGTGCGCGAGAGGACGGACTGGGCTTGGCTGCAGTCGCCGGTGCCGCAGCGGATGTCGACGAGGACGTCGCCGCCGGGGCCGCCGGAGCCGCCGGGGAGGCCGTCGCCGCCGGGGCCGCCGTCACCGCCGTTGCCGCACATCGCGCCGGACATGCCGGGGCTGCCGGACGAGCCGGCCGCGCCCATGGAGCCTTCGCCTCCGCGCGAGACGACGTGGAACGAGGGCGCGTCGGCCATCTCCACCGCCGCGACGAGATCGCCGACCGAGAAGAGGAGGCGCGCGGGATCGGTGTTGTCGACGGAGACGCTGAGATCGGGGCCGCGGCCGCCGCCGGGGCTCCCCGAGAAGACGATGTCCTCGGGGCGCTCGTAGCGCAGGCGCCATTCGAACGAGGCGAGCCTCTGGCCGCCGACGAGGACGGGGAGGATGAAGCGATCGCGGCCGGAGGCGAGGGCGAGGGCGTCGCGGATCTGGACCTCGTCGGCGAAGTGGAAGCCGCCGCCCGCGTCGAGGTACGCCATCGCGTTGCCGAGCTTCACCTCGCTGGCGGAGAGGCACGGCGACACGTCGTAAGCGGACGCGGGCGCGCAGATCGTGATCTCCTGGGAGATCCCCTCCGCGTCCACGAAGAAGACGTTGCGCAGGGAGATCTCGGGCAGCACCGAGACGGTGGAGCCCTCGGTGCGGGCCCCGAGGAGGGTCGCGGTGTGGGCGTAGACGTGCTGCCGGACGACGACCTCGCGCATCGGCATCTTGCCCGTCTCGAGCCGGGCCTTCTTCACCGCGTGCTCGCGCAGGGCGATGGGGTTGTTGCCGAGCTTCACCACGATCTCCTCGACGTCGGCGGCGTGATCGCGGACCTCCGGGAAGGGGGAGGCGGCGATGTGGAGGCGGATGACGTGGCGCTTGGCCTGCTCCCGCAGCTCCGAGGAGGGGAGGCGGAGGGCGAAGAGCTTGAGGGTCTTCTCGTCCTTCTTCTGGGTGAGGGCCTGGATGGTGGCGAGGCGGACGGGCTCGCCGCGGTAGGTGCCGTGCTCGAGCTCGTACACGGAGAGGAGCTCCTCGCCGTACCGCGCCGCGACGGGGCCGAGCTTGCGCTCGCGCAGCGCGACGCGCAGATCGTCGAACATCGGATCGAGGACCTCGCGGCGCCCGTTCGCCCCCGCGCGCCGCTCGATGTAGATCTCGTGGAGCACGACGAGGCGGCCCTTGAGCGCGTCGTCCGTCTCGAGGTCCGGGTCGCGCAGGAGCTTCTCGTACGCCTCGCCCATCGTGTCGATGAGGGCGGCGATCTCGTCGCGCGAGCTGCTCGCGAGGATCGCGTCGACGCACTTGCGGAACGGCTTCGCGGGGACGAGCCCGTGGACGAGCCCGCGCACGAGGGCCTTGCGATCGTCGTCGTCCAGCCGCTCGAGGTGCGGCCCGCTCGCGCGCGCGTCGCAAACGGAGATGTTGGCGTCGCGCTGCCCGAGGTAGGCGACGAGGGCGTCGCCGGAGTCGTACCGGACGAGGTCCGAGGCCGTCATCGGCATCGGAAAGACCGGGTCGCCGCAGCCCGTCGCGAGCCCTCCGAGCGTTGCCACAGCCGAGAACATGAAAGCGCGCGCGCGGACGGAGCCTCTCATTGCGGCGCGAGCATAGGAGCCTTCCTTGGCACGGCGAAAGGCTCCTCGTGCGTCGCAAAGCTGCACGTGCCTCAGGGGCATGAGCTTCGCCAGGAAGACGTCGTTGCTCCCCGCCGATGGAGGGGAGACGCGAAGTTGAGGAAGCCCTCAACGCGACGGCGGCTGCTTGTTGCTCCGCGGCGTCTCCCGTCCTCCGGCTCCAGAGGCGTCGCCTAAGGGGAGGAGCTTCGCGACGAACACGTTGTAGCCACCGGCGCTCCCCATCGCCTGCGGCGACGGGGCCCCATCCATCCGCTCTGTGGCGTCATGTGTGTGAGAATTGCTCGGTGATTTAGGACGACGCTGATCTTCTCACGCTTGAGCAAGTCCGCCATCGCCGTGAGCTCCTCGTGAATGGAGAGCTTCAATGAGCACGTCTGGCTCGACCTCGCGGAGCTCGATGACCTCCCTGACAGCACCGACGGCGAGCCCCTCGATGTCCCGCGCGCTCAAGGCCCTCTTGCGCGGCATCCAAGAGGCCGCCGCTTTTACGTTTACCTACCAGACGCTCTGACAATGAAGCGACGAGCCATGGCTTCGTGTGCCCTCGGCTCCCTGCTCTTCGGGCTCGGCTGCAGCGACAGCGTCGGCGGCGGGGAAGGGACTGTCACGTTCACCACGTGGGGGGAGGACTACTCGAAGCGGAGATCCCTGCCGCCGACTTCCGAAGGCTATTCGATCCACGATGACAAGCTCGTCATCTCGATTGGCAACATCGTCGTCGCCGATGCCGACGGCACCGTCGCCGCTCAGCACGACGGCTTCTGCCTCGTCAATCAGGTCGCGAGAGGGGCACCAGGGAGCTCGTGTCGTTCGACGGCCTCGCGGCCGGGTCATACACCGAGGTGAGCTGCATGCCCTCGCCCGCTCAGACGGCAGACATCAGTTCCATTGGGGGGGCCCACCGCGGACGACGTTCAGACGATGGTCGACGGTCGGTGTCACGTCTACGTGGAGGGGCAGATCTCCAAAGGCGACGACCTCGGCGCGAGGCAGCTCGGAAGAGCCTGGCTCGCTGCCCGGGGCGGCGTTTCGTTACGTAGCTCTTCTCGGCCTGCGGCGACGGGTCGCAGTGCGCATCGCTCGTGGCTGCGTATCCTTGGCATGACTTCCGCTTGCCCACCCACCAATGACACGGTCACGACGGACACGGTCGGCGATTGGCGTGCTCTCGCTCGTGCTCGGGGCATGCCCGGCGCCCCCCGCCGATCCTCCGCTGGACACGACCTGGCACGAAGCCTTCGACGCGACGAGCACGGGCTGGCTGCTCTCGATCTGGGGCCCCGCGCCGGACGACTTGTATGCGGCGGGCGGCGAGCCTGGTCACGGGGTCCTCGTGCACTTCGACGGCGACGCCTGGGCCGAGGTGACGCTGCCCGAGGCGACGCCGCTCTTGTCATGGCTCTACGGCTTCTCGACAGACGACTTCACCTTGGTCGGTGACGGAGGCACCATCCTCCACTTCGACGGACAATCCTTCACCGCGCAGGCGTCGTCGACAGACGAGAACCTCTGGGGGGTGTGGGGCGCGACGCACGATGATCTCTGGGCCGTCGGCGGAGGCGGCAGAAGTGGTGATACCGCGACGCTCGTGCACTTCGATGGGGCGAGCTGGAGCCCGGTCGATCTGCCACCTTTTCAGAAGGCGAACGTCCGCGCGCTCTACAAAGTCTGGGGGACTGGAGCGGACAATGTCTATGCGGTTGGCCAATACGGGACCGTGCTCCACTACGACGGCAACGCCTGGAAGGAGGAGCTCGTCGGAGCCAACGACGATCTCATCTCGCTTTGGGGCACGAGCCCGAGCAACATCTACGCGGTGGGCGGCCGTGGCAACGGGATCATATCTCGCTTCGACGGCAGCGAATGGCACACCGAGGGCCTGGCTCCCCTCCCTGGGCTCAACGGCGTCTTCATGCGCGCCCCGAACGTCGTCCACGTCGTCGGAATCACCGGGACCATCGCGACAATCGACGCGACGACGCTCCAGCCCATCGCGCAAGACCCGTGGTCGACGGCGCTCGATCTCCACGCGACGTTCGCGATCGACGGGAAGATGTATGCCGTTGGAGGGAGCTTTGCATCGCTCCAACCGCCGTATGAAGGACTCGCCCTAGAACGAGGGCTGGACGCGGAGGAGTGATGATGAAGCGCTGGCTCGCCGCCTCGTGCGCGGCAATGTCGTGTGCTGGCTTTGCGTGCACCGACGAAACCATTGCGCCGGCGACAGAGCCCACCGTTGCGGAAGGGATCTTTGCCGACCTCGGCGAGCCGCTCCCTTCTGCGACGGAGGAGCAGCTCGCCGCCTTCGAGCGGGGGCGCGCGGTCGCGCTCCAAAGGTTCTCGAGCGACGACGGGCTCGGCCCGACGTTCAACGTGAGCTTCTGTGGAGCCTGCCACGAGAAGCCCGTATTGAGCGGATCGGCGGGCCGCTATCGCAACTTCCTCCTCGTCCGGCAGAGCCTGCCCGACGGCACGCAGGTCAATACGGGGGTCAACGGCGTCCAGGACCAATACGCGGTCGCCGACTCGCCCTATGACCCCACCCAGGTCGAGACGAACCGAATCGCTCAACGAAACCCGATTCCGTTCTTCGGTGTCGGGCTCCTCGCGGAGATCCCCGATGAGGTGATCCTCGCGAACGCAGATCCCGACGACGCTGACGGCGACGGCATCAGCGGGCGCGCGAACTATGACAGAGGCTTCGTCGGCCGGTTCGGAAGGAAGTCGCAGACCGTCTCCCTCGAGGGGTTCATCCGCGGGCCTCTGTTCAATCACGCCGGGATCACGTCCAACCCCCTCCCGAACGATCGCAAGAACGAGCTCCCCGTTCCGAGCGGCACCCCGGAGGCCACCGGCGAGGCCGCTCAGGGGCTCGGCCACGCGCAGCAAGCTCAAGCGGCGGCTCCCGACGAGCCGACCGTCGACGACGACGACGCCCCCGATCCTGAGCTCTCGGAAGACGATCTGTTCGACCTCGTCTCCTTCGCCATGCTCGTCGCGGCGCCGCGTCCCGACGACCCGACGGAGCAGACCCAAAGAGGAGAGCAGCTCTTCCGAGATGCGAAGTGCACCGCCTGCCACATCCCGGCGCTCCGAGGCCCGCGCGGGCTGGTCCCGGCCTACAGCGACTTGCTCCTGCACGACATGGGCGAGGAGCTCGCGGACGGAATCATCATGGCGGAGGCGTCCGGGGCGGAGTTCAGGACACAGCCGCTTTGGGGCGTCACCGCGGTCGCGCCGTATCTGCACGACGGTCGCGCGGATACCTTGGACGAGGCGATAAGGCTCCATGGGGGAGAGGGCGAGGCCTCGCGAGAGGCCTATGAAGCATTGAGCGACGAGGAGCGCGGCGACGTCCTTGCCTTCATCGAGTCGCTCGGTGGCAGCTCGCAGCGCAGCGATGGTCGGCTTCCGCCGAGCGAGCCTATCTCCGCGCCCCTCGCGTACGGTGGACCGGACCGCCCGCTGTCCAAAGCCGAGGAGGAGCGCTTCGTGCGAGGGCGGGCCCTGTTCGATCGGGACCAGGCCGTCGCGGCTGGCCTCGGCCCGCGATTCAATGGGGACTCCTGCCGAGCATGCCATTTCGACCCGGTGATTGGCGGCGCCGGACCAGAGGACGTCAACGTCCTTCGGCAGGGCATATGGCAAGATGGACACTTCACCGCCCCCGCCATGGGGACGATGGCGCACCGACACATGCTGGGCGATGGACGTCCCCCCGTCGATCCGCAGGCGAACGTGTTCGAAGCTCGCCAGACGCCCTCGACGCTCGGCCTCGGAATGATCGATCGAATCCCCGAGGCCAACATCTTCGCCAATGCAGATCCGGACGACGCGGATGGCGACGGCGTCCGCGGGGTGGCGCGCATCCTCCCCGACGGGAGGTTGGGCCGGCTCGGTTGGAAGTGCGGCGTGCCGTCGCTGGCAGAGTTCGCGCGCGACGCCTCGTTCAACGAGCTGGGCCTGACGTTGCCGGACCAAACGGGGCTCACGTTCGGCGGATCGAGCGACGACGACGAGATCCCCGATCCCGAAATGACCGTGAGCGATCTCGAAGATCTCGTCTTCTATCTCTCTCACCTCGCCCCGCCGCCCCGCAGCTCCGTCGATCCGGTGTTGGAGTCGAAGGGCCAGGCCATCTTCGTTCAGATCGGCTGCAGCGCCTGCCACCGATCCTCGCTCAAGGACAGTGAAGGCTACGATGTGCCCCTCTTCAGCGATCTATTGTTGCATGACGTCGCCGCCCCAGAGGCGGTCGGCATCGAGGATGGAACCGCGTCGACTCGACAGTTCCGGACCTCGCCGCTGTGGGGGCTCGCCACCTCCGCTCCGTATATGCACGACGGGAGGGCTCCGACCATCGAAGACGCGATCGCGGCGCACTTCGGCGAAGCGGACGCGTCCGTCGATCGCTATGTCGCGCTCACGTCCGGGGAGCGCGACGCGCTCCTCGCGTTCCTCTCCTCGCTCTGATGACTCGGCGGTGCATCCCGACCCTCCCCGCCGCGACCGCGGTGTGGCTGTCGTGTGCGCCATGCGACGGGACGCGGGTGGAGATACGAGACGACGACGGCGCCACATCGCTTCAAGCGTGCGTCGACGTCGCTCGAACCGCGGAAGAACGCCGGCGCGGCCTCGCTGGCGAGCCGGACTTGCCAGAAGGCGGCGGGATGCTCTTCGAGTTCCCGGTAACCGGAGAGGTCTGCATGACGGGGGAGGGGATGCTCTTCCCAATCACTGTCGCGTTCGTCGACGAAGACTTGTCGATCACCGCCGTCTCCCCGCTCTCGCCGGGGGAAGCCCCCATCTGCGAGCGGCCGGCTCGATACGCGTTGGAGCTCTCGAGGTCGGCCGAAGGCAAGGTCGAGGTTGGAGACCACCTCTTCTTCGTCGAGTGACGCCGAAGGGGCCCCGAGCGCGCTCCACTCACGTCGAGGGCCTGGGTCCAGCAGCACGAGCGAGCAGGCGCCTCGCAATCACCTTGGGCCCGCGGGCGTGGTCTGCTCACCCGCGGCGGCGCCGAGTCGCCTCAGGCGATGACCGCCCTGCGAGCGGTGTGCGCGACCCCATGAGCGCTGCGCAAGCGCTGTCCGGCACTGCCGGCTGGAGGTGCCCTTCCGGAGCCGGCAGTCCTAAGGAGCGACCTCAGCCCGCGCGCATGTGCCAGGCCTTCGGGCGCGTGAAGGCGAGGATGCCGTACTTGGAGAGCGTCAGCCCGAGGCCGGAGTGGTTGCGGCCCGACCAGGGGAGGCGAGGGCTCACCCGATCGCAGCAGTTCCAATACGCCGAGCCCGCGTCGACCTCGGCGAGGACGCGCTCGGCGCGGGCGCGATCCTTCGTGTAGACGCCGGCGGTGAGGCCGTAGTCGGTGTCGTTCATCTTCGCGATCGCGTCCTCGTCGCCCTGCACCGCCTCGATGCCGATCACGGGGCCGAACGACTCTTCGCGCATCAGGGCCATGGAGCCGTTCACGTTCGTGAGCACGGTCGGGGCGAAGTAGTTGCCCTTGCGATCGAGGCGCTTGCCGCCCGTCTCGAGCTTCGCCCCCTTCGCGATCGCCTCCGCGATCTGGGCCTCGATGACGGCGATCTGAGGCGCGCGGGTGAGCGGCCCGAGATACGTCGCGGGGTCGGTCGGATCGCCGATCACGAATTTACCGACCTCCTCGACGAAGGCGCGCACGAACGCGTCGTGGATGGAGGCGTGGACGTAGATGCGCTCCACCGCGCAGCAGCTCTGGCCCGCGTTGTAGAAGGCGCCGTCCGCGGTCGCGGCCGCGGCGGAGGCGACGTCCACGTCGCCCGCGACGTAGACCGGATCCTTCCCCCCGAGCTCGAGCTGCACGAGGGACATGTTCTGCCCGGCCGCAGCCGCGATCTTCTTCCCGGTCGCGTACGAGCCGGTGAAGAAGACCCCGTCGAGCTTGCGCTTCACGAGCTCTGCCCCGACGTCGCCGAGGCCGAGCACGGTCGCGAACACGTCCTTCGGGATCCCCGACGCGTGGAGGGCCTCCGCGATGGCGACGCCGGTCATGGAGGCGTGCTCGCTCGGCTTGTAGAGGACGGCGTTGCCCGCGAGGAGGGCCGGCACGAAGACGTTCGAGCCGACGAAGTACGGGTAGTTCCACGCCGACACGTTGGCGATCGTCCCGAGGGGCTCATGGGCGATGCGCTCCGTCATCGAGGCGTCCGTGAAGACCTCCTCGGTGGCGAGGGTCGCCGCGGTGTGCTCGAGGAAGAACGCGAGCCTCCCCAAGAGGCCGTTGAGCTCGTTCTTCGACTGTTGGATCGGCTTGCCGACCTCGGCGGTCGTGATCGCGGCGAGCCGATCGCGGTCCTTCTCGATGCGGTCCTTGAACGCGGCGAGGGCGGCGAGGCGCTCCGCGAGGGGGACGCGCTTCCAAGATTTCTGAGCGGCGCGGGCGCGAGCGATCTTGTCGTCGATGCTCTGGGCGGTGTCGGCCTCGAGGCGCGTGATCACCTCACCGGTCGCGGGGTTTTGGATTTCGAAAGAGCTCATGATCTTCTCCTCGCCTCGGCGGCCTGCAAAAACTCGGTGAGCATGGGCGCGTCGTCGATGAGGCGCCCGTCGCCCGGATACGCAAACTCGGGGTGCCACTGCACCCCGCGGGCCCAGCGCGGGCCTCGGATCTCGATCGCCTCGATGACGCCGTCCTCGGTGGATCGCGCCGCCACGACCGCGCCCTCGGCGAGGCGATCGATGGCTTGGTGATGGACCGAGTTCACCGTGATCGTCTCGCGCCCCGGGTGCAAGCGCGCGAGCCACGATCCCGGCTCGATCCGGATCTCGTGCGAGAGCTGATCGTAGACGACCGCGTCGCGATGCACGCGCGCCCCCGGGACCTCCTCGAGGATGTCCTGGTGGAGGGTGCCCCCGAACGCGACGTTGAGGACCTGGTGCCCGCGGCAGATCCCGAGCACGGGCTTGTCCGCGTCTACCATCGCGCGGAGAAGGGCGATCTCGTACGCGTCGCGCACCGCGTCCCCGCTCCACTCCGGCCGCGTCGGCTCCTCGCCGTACGTGCGCGGACAGACGTCGACCCCGCCCGCGAGCACGAGCCCGTCGAGATCCTCGGCCACGTCCTTCACGGTGATGCCATCCGCCTCGGCCGCGTCCGGCACGAGGTACACGAGGGCCCCCTGCGAGCCGACCCAGCGCGCCATCGAGCGCTCGAGGTAATAGAGCGGCTTGCCGTTGAAGACGGGCCGGCCGCGGTCGGCGTGGAAGAGGCACGCCGACACGCCGATGCGCAGACGTCTCATCCAAGCGCCTTTTCGAAGATGCGCCGGAAGTCGTCCGCGGTGCAGGGCACCGGGTTGTTCGGGTGACACGCGTCGTCCTTCGCCACGTCGACGAGGCGATCGAGGGCGTCCTTGCCGACCTTCGCCGCCGCGAGATCCTTCGGCACCCCGATGGAGGCCTTCAGCTTCGTCAGCCACCCGAGGAAAGTCCGCGCCGGGTCCTTCTTCGCGCTCGCCTCGTCGAGGCCCACCGTGAGGGCCATCGTGAAGAAGCGCCGCTCGAGATCCGCGGGCCGCCCCGCGCCCGGCGCGTTGTGGGCGAGGGCGAAGTCGATCATCACGCCGTTGGCGAGCCCGTGGTGCATGTCGCAGACGGTGCCGAGGGCGTGGGCGCACGAGTGGGTGACGCCGAGGCCCTTCTGGAACGCGATCGCCCCCATCATCGACGACATCATCATGTCCGCCCGCGCCTCCGCGTCCTTGGGCGAGTGGACGGCCTTCTCCAGGCTCCGCGCCGCGAGCCGAAGCCCCTCGAGGGCGATGCCGTCGCAGATCGGATGGTAGGCCTTGGCGAGGTAGGCCTCGACGTTGTGGGTGAGGGCGTCCATGCCCGTCGACGCGGTGATGTCGGCGGGCAGATCGTAGGTGAGCTCCGGATCGGCGAAGACCGCCTTCGCGAGGAGCTTCGGGTCGAAGATGATCCGCTTGATGTGGCTCGCGTCCGAGACGACCGAGCTCCGACCGACCTCGCTGCCCGTGCCCGCCGTCGTCGCGAGGGCGATGAAGGTCGGGATCGGCTTGTCGATCGGGAGCGCGCCCGGCTTGTCGTCCTCGTAGTCGAAGAGGCTTCCCGGGTGATTCACCATGAGGGCGATCGCCTTCGCCACGTCCAGCGCCGCCCCCCCGCCGAGCCCCACGATCGCGTCCGCCTTGTGCGCGCGGTAGGCCTCCACCCCCGCCGTCACCTGCGCCTCGACCGGATTGCCCCACACCCCCGAGAACGAAGCCGCCTCGAGCCCCGCCTTCTTCAGGAGGCCGAGCAGCTCTTCGTGCATCGGGAGCTTCGCGACGCCACGGTCCGTGACCACGAGGGGCCGCTTCACGCCGAGCCCGGCGAGGTAAGGCCCCGCGAGCGTGCGCGCGCCGGCGCCGAACTGGATGAGGGTGGGAAAGCTGAAACGCGACACGTTCGACATGGGTATCTCTCTAGATGAGAGCGCGTCGGTCAGCTACTCGCTTCGCACCCTGCGCCTCAGACGATCTCGAAGTACCGCCGCAGCTCCCAGTCCGTCACGGCGTCCTGGAACTGCCTCCACTCCCAGTGGCGGGTCTTGACGAAGTGGTCGACGAAGGTGTCGCCGAAGAGCTCCCTCGCGAGGGCGCTCTCCTCCATGCGCACGGTGGCTTCGTAGAGGTTGCGGGGCAGGCGGGGCACGCTCGACTCGGCGTAGGCGCTCCCGGCGATGGGCGGCGACTCGAGGGCGAGGCCGCGCTCGACGCCGTGCATGCCAGCGGCGATCGCGCCCGCGACGGCGAGGTAGGGGTTCACGTCGGAGCCGGGCACCCGAAACTCGAGGCGGGTGGACTTCTGCGAGCCGGGGATCACGCGCACGGCGACGGTGCGGTTGTCGATCCCCCACGTCGGCTTGGTGGGGGCCCAGAAGCCGTCGACGAGGCGCTTGTAGCTGTTCACGGTGGGCGCGAAGAGGGGGAGGATCTCCGGCAAGGCGTGGAGGAGCCCGGCCACGAAGCTCTTCATCGTCGCGCTCGTCTTGTGGGGCGCAGAGGCGTCGTAGAACGCGTTCGCGCCGTCCTTCCAGAGGCTCACGTGGGTGTGGCCGCTGCAGCCGGGGAGCTTGTCGTTCCACTTCGCCATGAAGCTCGGCATGATCCCGAAGCGGTGGCCGATCTCCTTCGCCCCCGTCTTGAAGAGGACGCCTCGGTCGGCGGCGCCGAGCGCGTCCGAGTAGAGGATCGCCGCCTCCAGGACGCCCGGCCCCGTCTCGGTGTGGAGCCCCTCGATGGCGACGTCGAACCGCGCGAGGTCATCCATCAGGGCGTTGAAGAAGGGCAGGTTCTGCCCCATGCGGATGACGGAGTAGCCGAACATCCCCGGCGAGATCGGGGTCGGGCTCTGCCCGTTCTTCTGGGCGAGCGACGCGGGCGTCTCGCGGAAGTTGAACCACTCGAACTCGAGCCCCGCCTTCGCCGAGTAGCCAGCCGCGTCCGCGCGCTCGAGGACCCGGCGCAAGAGCCGCCGCGGGCACACCGCGAGCGGGCCGCCATTCGCGTCTTCGAAGTCGCCGAGGAAGAACGGCACGTCGCCGTCCCACGGCACCCGCCGGAAGGTGGAGAGATCGATGCGCGCGAGGGCGTCCGGGTAGCCGGTGTGCCAGCCGGTGTAGCTCGCGTTGTCGTAGCAGACGTCGGCGGCGTCCCAGCCGAACACCACGTTGCAGAAGCCGAAGCCGCCCTCGAGGGCGCTCTTCAGCTTCTCCTTGTGGAGGTACTTGCCGCGCAAGATGCCGTCGACGTCGGTGACCGCGACCTTCACCTTGCCCACGTCGCTCTGCGCGAGCACCGCGAGGATCTCTCTCGTTCGATCGTCGGTCATGCTGGGTCTCCTCCCGAGCCCGCCTGGAGCGGGGTTCGAACGATACAGCGACGCGGCTCTCGAGGATCGTCGAGACCCATGCTGCCCACCCGCGCTCGCTCCGCTCGCGAC
>JBGAID010000028.1:0-109674 GCA_044225865.1 Polyangiaceae bacterium
TCACGGCTCCGCACTCGAACTGGGACCGCGACAACCCAAACCTCGTCTCGAGACTGAAACCCAACGCCCGATGCGAAGGCTGGCGGCGAAACGTCGAAGTGCGCCTTGACATCGACCCCCACAGAAGTGTGCTGAAAGAGGCGGTCGTCAGGCCACTGGGGGGGCAGTTGCTGCTCTTTCCACCCCCCCAGCCCCCCTCGCGTGGCGAGGGGGGGAGTCAGCGCTCTGGGTTGTGCACAGCACCTTGACCCGGTCGCGCGCGTAGGAGAGAGGCGCAAGGCGAGCTCGCTGCGACCGCTCACGCGGCGACAAGCCGTGCCCTCTGACGGATCTCCCCCCTCGCACAGCGAGGGGCGGCGGCGGGTGAATTGGCAGCCACTCCGGTGCCGAGAGGCATGACGCCCACTTTTTCAGCAGCCTGCTAACGGGGGGCGTACAGTCGGTGCTACCCGGAGAGCGTGCCGTGGCAGGAAGAAGGGCTGAGCCGGATCGAGAGGCACCACGCCTTCACGGCGCGATCGCCTTCCAGGCGAGGTGCTCGCTGAACGTGATGGCCGCGCTGCAGACGGGCGCCTCGGGCTTGGCCGGTTGGACGCCGACAGCGAAAGAGGCGAGGGGCGAGCCGGGGCGGAGCACCTTCTCGCGCAGGAGCACGTCCCAGCCGATGATGGGACCGGTGCCTTCGAGGCCGTGCCCGATCGGCGAGCCGACGCGGTGGGCGACGACGAGTCCCTCGGAGACCACGGTCCAATCGGGGCGATCGTCCTTCTCGCATCCCCACAGGATGTCTTCCTGTCTGCTGCACTCCCGAGGCGCGAGCTCGGCCGCGACCTCGAACGTGGTGCCCTTGCTCTTCGAGGCCGCGTCGTAGACGGGGAGGCAGCGGGCGACGACGGCCCTGAGCCTGTCGAGGTCGACCGCGTCGGCGAACGAGCTCTCCGTGCCGCTATGAAGATCCAAGAGCGTTCGCTTGATGTCGGGATCGCTATGCATCGCCCCGGCCGCGCCGACGGTCTCGCTGCGGGTGACCACCGCGGCATCGGCGGAGATCGCTTCGATGGTCGTGCCGACGATGACATACGAGCCTCCCGCGCACGGGTTGAGCTGTGCGACGGCTCGCTTCGGACCGTCGCCGTCGAGGATGGTATTGAGACGCTGCTCGAGGGCGGTGTCCGCCATTCCGAAGAGGTGGGTCCCCCCGAAGTCGCCCCGACAGCGTAAGTCCGCGCCGCCATCGTCGACGATGTGTTTCCGGAGCGCTGGCGTCATGCAGTAGATCGATGGAACGAAGCGATCCGGATCATCGGGGGGAGGCTCCGGACCAGGGATGACCACCACTTCGCGCGGCTTCGTCTTTCCGCGACATGCCGGATGGTTTGGGTCCTTCGCGTCGCGCCGGGAGACGCCGAAGAGGCCGGGGGCGCCCGCGAGCCCCGGACGGAGCCGGAAGGGGCTGGACTTGCCTGCGAGCGAGAACGTTCCGACGAGAGCCCCGGTGTCGTCGCAGCGGCCGCGCAGATCTCCGCCGGGCTTCTCCGTGAGGGTGAAGCTGCCGTCGGCCTCGACGCGCCCCACGACCGGCGCCGCCTTGCTCGTGTCGTCGTAATGGACGAGGCCGGTGATTTGTGCGGGATCTTTCGGCGACCGGTCGAGCACGTAGCTCACCGGGGTCTTTCCGATCGTCCCGCGGTAGGCGCGGTGGAAGTCGCAGGGAGCCTTCCGTGCGTCGTCGTCGCGCGGTGTCTTCTCGAGCGCGAACCGCTGGCGCACCGGGGCCGACGGCTCCTCCGCGTGTGCGGACGCGCTCGTCGAAGGGGCCGTCGCCATCGTCACCGCCAATGGCGGAGGTGCCTCCCGAATTGCGTCATTCCCGCCGCAGCCGAGAGCGGCCGACAACCCGACGGAGAGCCCCGCGAGAAGGCGGCGTCGATCGAAGAGCCTCATTGGGCGACCATAGCCGATCGCCAGGGAGAGATCCTCGGTCGCTATCGCGCCTCCCACGCATAACGGCGGGCGGGCTCGCCGAAGAAGTCCACGTCGCCCTCGTTCGTCAGGCCGAGCCGCTCCGCGACGCGCAGCGAGGCGACGTTCCGCGCGTCGATGTGCGCGATCACGCGGCGGGCTCCGAGGCGCTGCCGCGCCGATTCGAGGGCGGCCGCCCCCGCCTCGGTCGCGAAGCCGCGTCTCCAGTGGCGAGGGTCGATGGTCCATCCGAGCTCCAGATCGCACGGGCGCTCGCGATAGAACGCCCCCACCCACCCCACGAGCTCGCCCGTCTCTACGAGATCGATGGCCCACCATCCGGCGCCGTGGAGCATCCAGGCTCCGAACGCCCCGAGGAAGATGCGGAACGCGGCGCGTCGGTCGACGGGGCCCGAGAGAAACTCGGTCGCGACCGGATCCGCGAGCACCTCCGCGAAAGAGCCGAAGTCGCTCTCGCGAAACTCGCGCAGGAGCAAGCGATCGGTGCGGACACGCGGGACGGTGACGGGGGGCGCCGAATCGGGGAGGTGCTCCATGGCCACCATCCTCGCACGCCGCCCGGTTTCACTTCGATTGTGCGAGCAGCCAATCGACCACCTGCGCGCTGAAGTCCTCCACGAGGGTCGGCACGTGCACGCCGTCCTGAATGGACCAGAGCTCGACGGCGGTTCCACTGCAGCCGGGGTAGGCGTCCACCGTCGTCTCGGCGCCTCCGAGGTCGGCGTCGATGTCGCGGGGGGCGCCTTCGGTCGCGGTCGCGCCGCAACCGTCGATCGCCGCCCATCGCGCCGCCGTCTCGACCGCCCCCGGATACACCACCCCGCTGCCTCCGTGCACACCCCCCGCGTAGAGAATGTCAGTATCGGCGGTGCCATGGATGTGGAGGACGCTGACCGGCTCGGTGGCCGCACAATCCTGCTGGTCCTCGAACGTCGTGCCGGCGAGGCTGGCAATGGCGGCGATCCGATCGGCGTGGTCACAAGCCATTCGATAGGACATGAACCCGCCATTCGAATGACCGACGAAGTAGATGCGATTGGGATCGATGTTCACCCGCCCCTCGATCTCGTCGATGAGCGCGGTCAGGTAGGCGGAGTCGTCGACGCCGGAGCCGTAGAAGTCACAGCACGCGTCGGTGGCGTTCCAGAAGCGCGCCCCGCCTTCGTCCACCGTGCCGTTGGGGGCCGCGAAGACGACGCCTCGCGCCGCCGCCACCGTCGACGTCACGAAATACGAGTCCTGCACGGACGAGTCGGCGGCGTACCCGTGGAGGAGGATCAAGAGGGGCGCCGGCTGCGTAGGGTCGTATCCCTCTGGCAGGAGGACGTCGACGGGTCGGTCGCCGCCCGCCACGAAGTCCTCCGTCGTCATTCCTCCCGCGCCAGAGCCGCCGCTCGCCGCCGCGCCGCCATCGGCCCGCGCACCCGCGCCATCCCCGCCCGTCCCCGCGCCCCCGGCGCCCCCGGCGCCCCCGCTCCCCTCGGGGCTCGAGTCACCGCACCCGGCGGCCGCGAGCGCCAGCACGGAAAGCACGCACGCAAATCGGATTTGGCTCATCTCTGGCTCGTCTCCCAACAACAGAGGTTCATCGCCGATGTGTTGGGCACGTCTCGGCCCGGTCACGAGAGTGTCACCGACCCTCGGGCCAGATCACGAGCGCATTCGTCGATCGGTGTCGACGTGAGGCCGACTTTTCGGCACCGCTACGGGCGAGACCAACGCAGCGAGGTCGGCTCGTAGTGACGCATCTCGACGATGTCTTGAACGAACGGCTGGACGGCGGCGAAGAACGAACGGAACTCGGGGCTCTTGCGGAAGCCGACCATGTGCCCCTCCGCCGAGTCCCACTGAATGCGTAGGACGAAGCTCTCCGGAGCGTCGACACATCGGCTGAGCTCGTAGCCCAGGCAATGAATCGATGCCTCCATGCTCTTCGACGCCGCGTCGTAAGCGGCGAGGAAATCGTCTGCTCGAGAGAGGGCGATGTTGTAGCGGATGTATTCGACGATCATCGGGTTGGAGGCAACTTAATCGACCGGCGCGGCCTCGGCTCATGGATAGTTGGCATGGGTTGCATCGATGGTGTCGATGAATCCGGTGCCCGCGGGCGCTCCCTCGAAGGCGCCGCGAAGGCCGATTGGACCGCGCCCCGAAGCCATTGATGGGCATCGTCGCGGGTGGAGCGGGCCGCCCACACCTGGCTGAGCTCGTACCCGGAGAGCTTGACGGGGAGCTCGACCCGCCGGAGGCGGAGGCGCTTCGCGAAGGCGTCCAACAAGCGGAGCGGGGCGGTGAGGACGAAGTCGGAGCTCGCGACGATGAATGGCGCGACGAGAAAATGCGGCACCGTCATGACGATCCGTCGCCGCAATCCATGCTTCTCCAGGACGGCGTCGACGTAGCCGAGCGGCTCGGTGGTGGGCCCCGCGGTAGGGGCGACGAGGAGGTGATCGAGCTGGGCGTACTGCTTGAGGGTGAGCCTCCCCGGCGCGGGGTGGCCGCCGCGTACGACGCACCCGTAATGCTCGCGCGAGAGCACCTGCGACTCGAGCGGGCCCGCCACCGGGTACCTACGGCCGAGCTTCAAATCGATGTCCCCGCGCTGGAGGGCCATGGGCCAATCCGGGGGAGGGGCGACCACGCTGACGTCGATGCCGGGGGCGATCTTCTGCAGCGTCGCGGCGAGCGAGGGGAGCACATAGAGCTCGACGTTGTCCGTCGCCGCGATTCGGAATCGACGCTTGCTGGCCCGAGGATCGAACGGAACGGCGCGGGCGAACACCCGCGACAAGGCCGCGACCGCCTCGTTCGTCGGATCCACGAGCGCCTTGCCGCGCTCGGTGAGCACGAGCCGACGACCGGCCGGCGCGAGAAGCGGATCGTCGAAGTGAGCGCGAAGGCGGGCGAGGGCGTGGCTCATCGAAGACTGTCCGAGCCCGACCTCCTTGGCCGCCTTCGTCACGTTCTGATGAACGAGCAAGGCCCGTAGCGCGATGATGAGGTTCGTGTCGACGCCGCGGAGCTGCATGTCGACTACCGAACCGCGCTCGGGCCCGCAGCGTCAAGCCTTCGGCGGACCGAACCACGCGCGGAGCGCATCCGCGAGGCCCTGGTCCGTTCCGTCGCCGACCCAGGCTACGTGTCCGTCCGGACGAATCAGCACCGCGGCGGGAGCGCTCACCGATCCCAGCACGGGCAGCTGCCACTCGCCATCGTATCGAGCGTCCACGCGCCGGACGCGATCGGCCCAGGGCGCGATCTCGATCGCCTCCGCGCCGCGGAGGACGAGCAGCACCGGGCGCGCGTCGTGGAGGAGCGTAAACGTGCGGAGCGGGCCCGACGCGGAGACGAGATCGAGATCGGGCATTCGACGCCCGAGCAAGGGGTGGCCGGCCCCGAGATCGTAATGGACGTCCAGCCCGGA
Organism: Polyangiaceae bacterium; assembly: GCA_044225865.1. Taxonomy (GTDB): domain Bacteria; phylum Myxococcota_A; class Polyangia; order Polyangiales; family Polyangiaceae; genus Xiheicaenibacterium. Next base: position 5,408 of record JBGAID010000028.1, read on the forward strand.
CAGCATCCCCGCATAACGGCGGCGCGGCTCGTCCATTTGGAGCAGCTCCGTCACCGATTCGCGCACCGCATCCATGCGCGCGTCGCCGCGGCTGAGGGCAGTCTGGGCCATCGTGCCGCGGAGCACGCGCGCCCCGACGGGGTGTCGCTCGGCGTGATAAGTGTCGAGGAGCGAATCGGGAGAGGTTCCCCGTACGACCTGAGCGAGCTTCCACCCGAGATTGACCGCATCTTGCAGGCCGATGTTGAGACCCTGTCCGCCGTTGGGCGCGTGCACGTGGGCGGCGTCCCCAGCCAGCAAGACACGTCCCGCTCGATACGACGCCGCCTGGCGGGTCATGTCCGTGAACCGAGAGATCCACGTGGGGCGATGGGCCCCGAAGTCGGTCCCATAGAGGCGAACGAGGAGGCGGCGCACGTCCTCCAGGGAGGGCTCGTCGCCGCCGCCGACGTCGTCCTCTCTCAACACGGCGCGCGCGCGCGTCTCGTCCATTTTGCCGATCCCGTAGACGCCTCTTTCGTCCCGGCTCAGCCCGGGCGGCGGCTCTTCGGTCAATTCGACCTCGGCGATGAGATAGCTGACCGAAGGATCCCAGCCAGGAAAGTCGACTCCCGCCTTCTTTCGGACGGCGCTGCGGCCTCCGTCGCAGCCGACGAGATAGAGGGCGCGGAGCGCGGGCGCGCCCTCCAAATCGATCGCCACGCCCGCCTCGTCCTGCCTGAGGCCGACCATTGAATGACCGCGATGGAACGTCACCGGCAGCTCGCCGACCCACTCGCTCAGGATGCGCTCGATGTGGTTCTGAAACAGGGCGAGCCCATAGTTGTGGCGGGTGGGAAAGTCACTGATGTCGAGCGTCGTTCCCCCGAACGACGCGACCTGGACCTGCTTTCCCTGGGAGAGGAACCGCTCCGCCACCCCGCGCTGATCGAGGATCTCGATGGTTCGAGCGTGGAGGCCACCGGCCCGCGAGCCGGCGAGGTCGGGGCCCGGCCGTCGCTCCACGACCGCGACGTCGACCTTCGCCAATGCGAGCTCCGCCGCCAGCATCAACCCCGTCGGTCCGCCGCCGACAATGACCACTTCGTGATGGTGAATGGCTCCGTCCGTCTGCTCCGCGTCGTTCATCTCTCGAGCCTCCGCTCTTTTTGGGGGGGGGCCGATCAATGTGCGCCATGGCAGGGGGCTTGTGGCAAGCCCCCTTCTCTGGCATACGACGGAGGTGGAAGGGGGCGGCGTCGGGGCCGCGGTCAATTCGTCGTTTCGTCGTTTCGTCAGTCGACGCGGACCACGATCTTCCCGAAGTGCGTTCCCGCCTCCAGCTTCCTCAAGGCCTCGGGTGCGCGGTCCATCGGGAAGACCTCGTCGATGACGGGGACGAGGCGGTGCTGCTCGATGGCGCGGTTCATGTTCTCGAAGCTCGCGACCGAGCCGACGGAGATGCCCTCGAGCTTGATGTTCTTGAACAGCACGGGGAGCGGGTTGACCTGTTCGGCGAGTCCGGTCAGCACCCCGATGAGGCTGACGGTGCCGCCGACGCGGGTCGCCTCGAAAGACTTGGGGAGGGTGGCCGCGCCCCCGACGTCGACGACGAGATCGGCGCCGCGGCCATCGGTGAGTCGGAGCACCTCCTTCTCCCAGTCGGGGCGGCTGCGATATTGGATGGTGTCGCGAACGCCGAGCTCGCGGAGGCGCGCTATCTTGTCGTCGCTCGAAGACGTAGCGATGACGCGCAGGCCGGCCGCGATCGCGATCTGCGCGGCGAAGACGGAGACCCCGCCCGTGCCGAGCACGACGACGGTCGATCCCGGCGCGAGTCGCGGGGCCGGTTCCATCAAGACACTCCACGCCGTCACCGCCGCGCAGGGCAGCGTCGAGGCCTGCTCGAACGAGAGGTGAGAGGGAACTCGGACCACCGCCGTCTCTGCGAACACCGCGAGCTCCGCGAGCACCCCGTCGGTGGCACGCGCGCCTCCCGTCCGCGTCACGTGCTCGGGGCGGATCGGACCGGACACCCAATCGGGATAATAGGCGCCCGCCACGCGATCGCCGACCTTCCAGCGCTTCACCTCCGACCCGACCGCGACGATCTCTCCTGCTCCGTCGGAGAGGGCGATCAGCTCCTCGCGCGGCGGGCCGCCGTACAGGTTCCGCGCGATCATGAGATCTCGATAGTTGAGCGAAGCGGCCCGAATGCGCACGAGAACCTCGCCCGGGCCCGGGGTGGGGGCGGGCCTCTCCGCGAGCGCCCACGCTTCGATGCCTTTGCCTGGAGTGCGAATGACGACGGATTTCATGCCGCTGTTGTGGGTTCGTGCGGGCGGCGTGGGTAGACGGGGCGAGGGAAGGTCGCTCGTGCTAATTCGGAATGAATCACCGTGGGCACCTTCGACGACATCGAGCTCTTGACCATGACCGTGAAGCTCGGGAGCTTCGCGGCCGCCGCCCGCAAGCTCCACGTCACCCCCTCCGCCGTGAGCAGGAGGGTGGCCACGCTCGAAGCGGCGCTCGGCGTTCAGCTCCTCGCGCGGACGACGCGCAGCCTCCGCCTCACGGACGATGGGCTCGCCTTCCACGAGACGTGCGTGCGCGTCCTCGACGAGCTGCACGAGGCGCGGGACGCCATCGCGCGGGTTCGTCATCGTCCCGCGGGTCGATTGCGCGTGGACGTGCCCGTCGCGCTCGGAAGGGCGGTGATCGCACCGAAGATCCCAGCCTTCCTGGACCGCTATCCGGACATACGGCTCGACCTCACCCTCCGCGATCAGTTCGTCGATCCCATCGTGGAAGGGCTCGACGTGCTCGTCCGTATCGGTCCGCTCCGCGACTCCGCCCTCATCGCTCGCCGGCTCGGCGAGAGCCGCGGGGTAGCGTGCGCGGCCCCCTCGTATCTGAAGAAGCACGGCGCCCCCAAGCGGCTGGGGGATCTCGCCCGCCATTCATGCATCGGCTATCTGCGCGAGGGCCGCCCCGCCGGCTTCGACTTCGAAGGGGAGGGAGGCGCGCGCACCTCGGTCGAGATCGCCGGCTCCCTCAACGCCAACGACGCGGACGTGATTCGCCAGCTCGCCCTCGCCGGCAAGGGTATCGCTTGGTTGTTCGACTTCCTCGTCGCCGACCACGTCGAGCGCGGCGAGCTGGTGCCTGTGCTCGAGGGGCACCCCACCCTCGCGTGGCCGATTCATGCCCTCTACCCAAAGAACCGCCACCTCCTCCCGAAGGTGCGCGCCTTCATCGACTACCTCGCGGAGTCGAGCCCGACTTGGGGTATCTGCCGCCGCCGCGCCAAGGCGCGACGCCAGTCCACGTGAGCGGCCCCAGCCCGTCGCTCAATGCGAAGGGCGAAGCTCGCCAGTCAACGCGACGAGGCGCTCGCGGGTGATCCGTATCAGATTGTCGTCTTGGCTCTCGAGGGCGCCTCGGAACTGGGCAATCGCGTGCCCCAAGAGCTCGCGTCGATCGCCCGTGAGCTCTGCATAGAGCGCATCGGCGCGGTTGAGCGCGGTCCGATTCGGGAGCATCTCACGCAGGTCGATCTTCAGCCGTTCCATGTTCTTCCGCGCTTGGGCGATCTCGGCCTTTCCGAGGCGGCCGGGGACGTGCTCCAGCACCAGGAACCGCTTCTTGCCCTCCATCGGGGTCACCTCCACCTCGAGGATGCCGTTCTGATCGTAGGTGAAGCGGACATCGATATGGACCTCGCCGGCGGCGCGGGGCGGCAGTCCCTCGACCAAGAGGCTACCGAGATGACGATTGTCTCTGCAGAGGCTCCGCTCACCTTGAAAGACCTCCACGCGGATGACCCTCTGATTCGTCTGCATCGTGAAGAAGCGCTTGGCCCGACTGGCGGGGATCACCGTCCCGCGCTCGAGGATGGGCGCGAATACGCCGGTGAGATGGGCGGTCGCGCCGAAGGACTCGGCGGCGGCGATGCCGAGAGAGAACGGCGCGACATCGGTGATAACGAGATCGCTCACGGCGGCGTCTCGAGCCTTGAGGGCGGCCTGGACCGAGGCGCCCATCGCCACCGCCTCGTCGGGAGGGAGGGGCGAGAATGGCAGCCGGCCGAATCGCTGGGCGGCGACCCGCCCAACACACGGCATCCGCGTCGAGCCGCCGACGAGGAGGACTTCGTCGATTCGCTCGGGGCCCGCCCCCGCGTCGATCAGGGCGCGGTCGATGGGACCGCGGAGCTTGTCGAGCCACGGCGCCCACGCTTCCTCCGCCTCCTCCCGCGAGATCTCGAGCTCGATGGAGCCCTTCCGGGAGCGGCTCGCGAACAGATCCGGCAAAGCGACGCGCGCCGTCGTCGCGGTGGAGAGCCGATGTTTCGCGCGCTCGCACGCCGCGACCAGGCGGGCCCACGCGATCGGACTCTCCGAGACGCGCTCGCCGTGGCTCTTCTCGATTCGCGCCGCGACGTGTTTGGCGAGCGCCTCGTCGAAGTCGTCGCCGCCCAATCGAGTGTCGCCCGCCGACGATTGGATCTCCACGACCCCTTCGATGATCTCGAGCAGCGTGACGTCGAAGGTGCCGCCGCCGAGATCCAGCACCGCGACCCGCAGCTCGCGATCGCGTTGGTGGAGCCCATAGGCGAGGGCGGCCGCCGTCGGCTCGTTGATGATCCGCTCCACCTTGAGGCCGGCGATGGCGCCCGCGTCGCGCGTCGCCTGGCGCTGCAGATCCCCGAAGTACGCCGGCACCGTCACGACCGCCTCTTCGACCGCGGTCCCGAGCGCCTCCTCTGCGTCGCGCTTCAACGCCGCCAGCACCATCGCCGAGAGCTCCGGCGCGGTGAACGATCTTCCGTGGGCATGAAAGACGCGGTCGGTGCCCATGTCGCGCTTGAAGCCCAGGAAGGTCTCGTTCGGATGGGTGGTCGCGCGCGCCCTCGCCGGCGCGCCGACGACGACGGTCCCGTCGCTGGCCACGCTCACGGCGCTCGGGGTGAGCAGCTCGTTCAATGAGCTCGGAAAGAGCGTCGGCCGACCGTCCAGGAAGGCGCCCACGAGCGAATAGGTGGTGCCGAGATCGATCCCGACGATGGGTCCCTTGGCGCTCACGGTCGCGCGCTCCTCGCCGGTGGTGCGGCGGTGGCGCAGCTCACCCATACGGAGGTGCTCATCATCGTGTACGCGTTCCGCGTCCGAACCGGAACCTTGCTGCCCATTGCATCGACGCGGTCTTTCGCCTGCTGGTAGAGGCGCAGCGCCGTGTCGCAGTCGCCTTGTTCGGTCGCCGCGTTCGCGCGCATCGACAGATCCTCGATCTCCACGTCGCGCTCCAGGGCGGCGGAGCTCAGCGGGGGCGGGACCCGGTAGGTGAAATCACTTGAGCTGTAGGTGGGCCCGGACATGAAGCGAATCAGCATGAAAAGACCGGCCACGAAGCCGCCCGCCCAGGGCGCCGGGGAACGACCCCAGCTCCGAATGGGAGGGGCTTGCGCGGGGGAGGGCTCCGCCCCGGGAGGCAACAGCGCCGGCCCGAAGAGCTGAAAGAGCTCCGGCGCCTTCACGTCCAGGTGGTGATAAAGCCACCGAGCCTCCGCCGGCTCGCGGCGCGCGAACGCGCGCAATGCAGATGCGGCACGGTGCGGCGCGAGCGCGCCAATGGACTCCGCCATTGGAATGAAGGCGTCCCTTTGAATCTCGTGGCGCTGCTTCCACAGGGCCTCCGCGAGCGCCCACGCCGATGCGCGCGGCCCGAACGCGCGCGCTGACCCCATCCCCGCGGCGATCGCGCAGAGCGCATCGTAGAGCTGCCCGGCGGTCTTCATCTGGCGCCGCTCCATGAGGGAAAGGAAGATGTGAAGTCCGACGGCGGGCGGCGGAATCGGTCGGTCGGGTTCATCTCGAAATCGATTGAAGGCCTCGATCACGAGCGGCGCCGACGCGACGGGATCGCCGAGATCGATCTCAATCGACGCGGGCGCCTCGACGTCCTCCACCTCGGCCGCCTCGGTGGACGGCTCGCGGTGGGTCCCCATTTCACGCGGAGTATCTTCTTCGGCCGCGCTCCCCAGGTTCGAGAGCAGCTCGTAGGCCTCTCGGAGGCGCAAGAAGCCCTCCCGGTCCGACTCCGGATTGCGAGACTTCAGTCCGCGCAGATAGGCCCGCCGGATCTGATCCGCGGAGCACGGTGGCTCCAGCCCTAGCTCCCCCCACGCCTCTCGGACGTTCACGACCCCAAGAGTGTAGTTGTCTCGTACCGATCCGGCCAGTACTGCCGGCCCGAAGTTCGTGCCTGGATCTGCTCCGCCCCCGCGCACGGCGCGGCCAGTGAAGGGCGGAGCCGCCTATTGCGCATCGCACGGCTGCTCGCCGCGAGAGCGGTCGCAGCGAGCTCGCCTTGGGCCTCTCTCCTCCGCGCGCGACCGGGTCAAGCTGCTGTACAACCCAGAGCGCTGACTCCCCCCTCGCAAAGCGAGGGGGGCTGGGGGGTGAAAGAGCAGCAACTGCCCACCCAGTGGCTGACGACCGCCCTTTCAGAACACTGCAAGCTCCCCCCACGCCTCTCGGACGTTCACGACCCCACGAGTGTAGTTGTGCGGGCAGCGCCCCGGCGCGGCCGATCTGGGAGGGCGGGCCACGCTGTCGTGCTCAAGGGGTCTCACCCGTGGGGAGCAATTCTTTCGCGCCCGCGGCGGATCTCTCTGCCCCGATACGAAGTGCATTGTGCCGATCGAGGCGTTCGCCGTAGCTTGCCTCGTTGGACGTTTGTTCGATGTGGCGAAGGAGGTGGGTCGTGAAGACGATGATTGCGTTGTGCTGCCTCGCGCTCCTGGCGGGCTGCGATAGCGGATCGGGTGGTGGGAAGAGCGGCGAATCGAAAGCATCGGGGTCCACTTCGCCCGCAGCGGCGAAGAGCGGGGACACGAAGGCGTCGAGCGCGCCGGAGAAACCGAAGCCGAGCGCGGAGGCGTACTATTGCGACGCGGTCGGGACCGCGAACATGTGCATCGAATACACGGGGCCGGCGTTCGCCAACAAGGACATCGTCGCCGGCCTATGCGCGGCCGAGCCGTGGCAAGGCAAGCTCGCCGACAAGTGCCCCACCGAGAACGTGCTCGGGACCTGCACCGTCGATGACAAAGGAGACGGAAAGGATTTGCTCGCCGGAAAGCAGGTCCAGACCATCTACTCGAAGGGAGCGAAGGAGCTCACCGCCGAGCAGGCCAAGAGCGACAGCTGCGTGATCGGAGAGTGGAAGGCGAAGTAGGGACCTCGTGAGCGGCCGGGCGCAGCCTCGGAAGAGGAGCTCAGCGCCCGCGGGCCGCGCTCTTGAACGCCTCGATCGACTGCACGTAGCTCGCGCGCTCGAACGCGCTCGGGTCTGCGACTTTGCCTCGGCTCATGCTGCCGCGGAGCTGGGCGATGTCCGAGTATCCCCGGGCCGAGAGCCAGTCGCGGAGGCCTTCGCGCAGGGTGCGGAGGTGGCCCGGACCGTGTCGCAGGACGGCGGAGGTCGTCATCACGATGTCCGCCCCCGCCATGAGGTACTTCACGACGTGGGCGGGAGTGTCGACGCCGGTCGACCCGGCGAGGCTGGCGCCGATGCGGCCGTAGAGGACGCTGAGCCACAACAGGCCGAGGCGCATCTCGCTCGGCGAGCTCAGCTCCAAATGAGGCACGACCTCACGCCGATCGATATCGAGATCCGGCTCGTAGAAGCGATTGAACAGGACGAGCCCGTTGGCCCCCGCCTGCGAGAGGGCGCGCGCCATGTGCCCCCACGCGCTGAAGAAGGGCCCGACCTTGACCGCCAAAGGAATGGTGATCTGGGCCCGCACCGCCTGGACGATCTCGAGGCAGCGCGCCTCCACCTCGGCCCCGCTCTCCTCTCCGGTGGGGACGAAATGGAGGTTCAGCTCGAGAGCGGAGGCGCCCGCTTGCTCGAGCATGCGCGCGTGCTCCACCCATCCGCCGAGGGAGGCGCCGTTGAGGCTCGCGATGACGGGGACGCGCGCTCGCTCTCGCGCCTTGCGGACGAGCTCCAGGTAGCGCTCGGGGCCGACTTCGAAGTCCGGCACGTCCGGAAAGAAGCTCTGCGACTCGGCGAACGCCTCGCTGCCGTGCTCCAACAGAGCGTGGGCCGCGTCCCGCTCAGCCTTGATCTGCTCCTCGAACAGCGAGGCGAGGACGACGGCGGCGGCCCCCCCGTCCTCCAATCGCAGCACCCCGTCGATGTCGCGAGAGAAGGGCCCCGGCGAGGCCACGACGGGATGATCGAGATCGAGGCCCATGTAGCTCGTTCGAAGATTCATGATGCGCCTCTCGCCATGCGCTCGTAGGTGGATAGACGCGCGCGCACGGCCTCTTCGGCCTGTTTCATTAGCTGCTCGGCGCGCTCCGGGTGGGTGTGCGCGAGCATGCGGTAGCGGAGCTCTCGATAGGCATAGTCGCGGAAGCGCGTCCGGGGCGCCCCCGAGTCGAGCGCGAACGGGTTCTCCCCGCTCGCACGGGCGGCCGGGTTGTAACGTATCAATGGCCAATACCCGCTCGATACGGCGCGCGCCTGCTGGTCGAGGCCCTTCTCCATGGGGATGCCGTGGGCGATGCAATGGCTGTAGGCGATGATGAGCGAGGGCCCCGAATAGGCCTCCGCCTCGCGGAGGGCGAGCAGGGTCTGCTGGGGATTGGCGCCGAAGGCGACCCGCGCGACATAGACATTGCCGTACGAGATCGCTTGGAGGGCGAGGTCCTTCTTTCCGATCGGCTTGCCGGCGGCGGAGAACTTGGCGACGGCGCCGAGGGGGGTCGCTTTGGAGGCTTGTCCTCCGGTGTTGGAATAGACCTCCGTGTCGAGGACGAGGACGTTGATGTCGCGCCCGCTCGCGAGCACGTGGTCCAGCCCGCCCGCGCCGATGTCGTAGGCCCATCCGTCGCCGCCGATGCACCATACGCTCCGTCGCACCAGGTGGTCGGCCACCGAGAGCAGCTCGCGCGCCCGGGGATCCTCGTTGGATTGTAGGCGCTTCGTGAGCTCTCCGACCCGGGCGCGCTGCGCCCGCAGCTCGCTCTCGCGCCGTTGAGGGGCGTTGAGGATGCTCTCGACCAGCTCTTCGCCGATCGGACCCGCGAGCTCGCGCGCGAGCCGCTGGGCGATGGCGAGGTGGGCGTCGGCGGCGAGCCGGAACCCGAGCCCGAACTCCGCGTTGTCCTCGAAGAGGGAGTTCGACCACGCCGGCCCGCGTCCCTCGCTGCCCGCCGTCCAGGGCGTCGTCGGCAGGTTGCCGCCATAGATGGAGGAGCACCCGGTGGCGTTGGCGATCACCATTCTGTCGCCGAAGAGCTGAGAGGCGAGCTTCAGGTATGGGGTCTCACCGCAGCCCGCGCACGCGCCCGGGAACTCGAAATGGGGCTCGAGGAACTGGGCTCCCCGCACGGTGGAGAAGTCGACCCGCCCGCGATCGTTCCAGGGGAGGCTCTCGAAGAAGGCGATGTTCTCGCGCTGGGTCTCGAGGAGGCTCGTCTTGTCGACCATGGCGAGGGCGCGCCGGCTCGCGTCGTCGAGGGCGCGGGCAGGGCAAGCCTCGAAGCAGAGCGCGCAGCCGGTACAGTCCTCGACATAGACCTGGAGTGAATAGCGAATGTCCGGGAAGCCGCGCGCGTCGATGGGTGCGCTCGGGAACTGGGGGGGCGCCTTCTCGAGCTCGGCTTCGTCGTAGAACTTCGCGCGGATGACGGCGTGGGGGCACACGAGGGCGCAGTTGCCGCATTGAATGCAAATGTCGGGATCCCAGGCGGGGACCGTCGTCGACACGTTGCGCTTCTCCCAGCGGGCGGTGCCGCTCGGATAGGTGCCGTCGACGGGCATCGCGCTCACCGGCAGGGCGTCGCCGCGGCCCTCCATCATCGTCGCCGTCACCTCCCTCACGAACCGAGGCGCATGGTCGGGGACGAGGGGGAGGCGAACATGCCGAGCGGGCTGGCCCTCGGGGGGCGGGATCTCGATTCGATGCAGGGAGGCGAGGGCGAGATCGATGGCGGTGAAGTTCCTCTCGACGACGTCCGATCCCTTCTTGGAATACGACTTCTTCACGCTCGCGCGGATCTTCGCGATGGCCTCCTCGCGGGGAAGCACCTTGGAGATCGCGAAGAAGCACGCCTGCATGATCGTGCTCTTGTGGCCGCCGAGGCCGGCCCTCTTCGCGACGTCGCTCGCGTCGATCGCGTAGAGCTCGAGCCGCTTCTCTCGAATGGCGCCGCGGACCTGCTCGGGGAGGGCCTTCCAGACCTCGCCGGGAGGAAACGGTGCGTCGACGAGGAACGTCGCGCCTTCCTCGGCCCGATCGAGCACGTCGGTCCGATCGAGGAGGCCCCATTGATGACACGCCACGAAGCTCGCCTTCTCGACGAGATAGGCGGAGTGGATCGGATCGGGCCCGAAGCGCAGATGGGAGACCGTCTGAGAGCCCGACTTCTTCGAGTCGTAGACGAAATAGCCCTGGGCGTGGCCCTCGCCCTCGCCGATGATCTTGATGCTGTTCTTGTTGGCGCCGACCGTCCCGTCCGAGCCGAGGCCGAAGAAGACGGCGCGGACGACGCGCGGCGACTCGAGCGAGAACGCGGGATCCCACGCGAGGCTCGTGTTGGAGACGTCGTCCTCGATCCCGAGCGTGAAATGGTTCTTGGGGGTGGGCTTCCCGAGCTCGTCGAACACGGCCTTGAGCATCGCGGGGGTGAGCTCCTTGGATCCGAGCCCATAGCGACCGCCGATCACCCGCGTCGAGCGCCGCGGCTCCTCCTCGGCGAGAGCGAGCATCACATCGGCGTAGAGCGGCTCGCCGAGCGCACCCGGCTCCTTGGTCCGGTCCAACACCGCGATCGCCCGCGCCGTCCCCGGCAGCGCCGCGAGGAGGCGCTTCGCATCGAAGGGCCGGAAGAGCCGAACCTGGAGGAGCGCGACCCGCTCGCCGCGCTCGTTCAGCGCGCGGACGACCTCGCGGGCCGTCTCGCATGCAGAGCCCATCGCGACGATGACCCGCTCCGCGGCCCGCCGACGAGCTCGAACGGCCGGTATGCGCGACCGGTGATCGCAGCGAATCGCTGCATCGCCCCGTCGACGGCGTCGGGCACGCGAGCATGAAAGAGATTGCCTGCCTCTCGTGATTGAAAGAAGACGTCCGGGTTCTGGGCCGTGCCGCGGACGACCGGTCGCTCCGGGGAGAGGCCGCGCCGCCGGTGGTCGAGGACGGGCGCGACGTCGACGAGGGCGCGGAGATCGTCGTCGGTGAGGACGCGGAGCTTCGCCACCTCATGGGATGTTCGGAACCCGTCGAAGAAGTGAATGAACGGTACGCGCGTCTCGAGGGTCGCGGCGTGGGCGATGGCGGCCATGTCGTGGGCCTCTTGCACGGACGCGGAGCCGAGCATGGAGAAGCCCGTCGCGCGGACGGCCATGATGTCGGAGTGGTCCCCGAAGATGCTGAGCGCGTGGGTGGCGATGGCGCGCGCGGCGACGTGGAGCACCGCCGGCGTGAGCTCTCCCGCGATCTTGAACATGTTCGGGATCATCAGGAGCAGGCCCTGCGACGAGGTGAACGTCGTGGTCAGGGCCCCCGTCTGGAGGGCGCCGTGGACGACCCCCGCCGCGCCCCCTTCGCTCTGCATTTCGATGACGGTGGGGACGTTGCCCCACACATTCTGCCTTCCCTCTGCCGACCATTGATCGGAGAGCTCTGCCATCGAGGAGGAGGGGGTGATGGGATAGATCGCGCACACTTCGCTGAGGCGGTATGCGACGGAGGCGACGGCTTCATTGCCGTCGATGGTGTCGAAGCCGATGGGCGCGCTCATCGCGAAGGCTCCATTCGAATGGCGTGGACGGGGCATTGGTCGTGACAGACGGCGCAGCCCGTACAGCGGTCGTAGTCGAACCGATAGCGCTTGCCCGGCCCCAGCTTGATGACGGCGTCGGACGGGCACGCCCCGAGGCACCCGTCGCACTCGTAGCAGTTACCGCACGAGAGGCAGCGCTTCGCCTCGAAGACGGCGTCCTTCTCCGGGAGGCCCTGGACGATCTCGTCGAAGGAGGCGGCGCGCTCCGGGTCTTTGCGCTCCGTCTCCGCGCGCCGCGCCGCGGCCGTGCCATACCATAGATGGAGATCCGACAAGCCCACGACGGGGTGCTTCGCGCCCTCGGGCAAAGGCTCATTTCGGAGGTACGCGTCGATGCAGCGGGCCGCCTTCTTCCCGTGTCCGACGGCGATGGTCACGGTCCGCTCGGACGGAACCATGTCGCCGCCCGCGAAGATCCCGGGGTGTCCCGTCATGAGCTGCCGATCGACCTTCACCACGCCGTCGCTGGCGATCTCGATCCCCGGCACCTTCTTTAGGAAGCTCGTGTCGACGTCCTGGCCGAGCGCGAGCACGAGTGAATCGGCCTCGAGCGTCTCGGTGATGCCCGTGGGCCGGGGCTTGCCATGCTCATCGAGCTCCATTCGCTCCACGGTGATAGCGGCGCCGTCGATCGCCTTGATGCTGCGGAGCCAATGGATGCGCACGCCCTCTTCGATGGCGGCGTCCGCTTCGAAGGCGTGGGCGGGCATGTGCTCGCGATCGCGCCGATAGATGATGATGGGCTCGTGGCCAAGGCGCTTCGCGACCCGGGCCGCATCCATGGCCGTGTTGCCACCGCCATAGACGGCGACGCGTCTCCCGATCTGCGGCCGGTCCCCCTTCGCCACCCCTTCCAGGAACTCAATCGCGTCCAGCACGCGACCGGCGTCGCGGGCCGGGATCTGCGTCTTCTTCCCGATATGGGCGCCGACCGCGAGGAACACCGCGTCGAAGCCCCCTCTCTGCTTGTCCTCGAGGACGTCGTCGACCTTGCAATCGAGGACGATCCGTACCCCCATTGCCTCGATCCGAGCGATCTCACCGGCGAGGATCGGTCGCGGCAATCGATAGGCGGGGATCCCGAACAGCATCATCCCCCCCGCGATCGGCCCGGCGTCGCGAATCTCCACTTCGTGCCCGTGGCGCCGGAGGTGGTGGGCCGCGGACAGCCCGCTCGGGCCCGCCCCCACCACCAGCACGCGCTTGCCGGTGGGTGGACCGGCGACGGCGCGCCAGCCCTCTTTCAATGCGAGGTCTCCGAGGAACCGCTCCACCCCGTGGATGCTCACGCTCGAGTCGACATCGGCGCGATTGCACCGCGATTCGCACGGGTGGTAGCAGACGCGTCCGTGCACCGCGGGGAGCGGATTGTCACGGATCAAATGCTGCCAGGCCGCCTCGTGCTTTCCGGCGCGGGCGAGCGCGAGCCAGCCTTGAATGTCCTCACCCGCCGGGCACGCTTCGTTGCACGGTGGGAGCAGATCGACATAGGCGGGCCGCCGCGCACCTTCCGGCTGCATCGGCCGGGCGTGAGAGAGATCCGGCAGCGTGGTGAGATCGGTCTTCGGGTTCGACGCCATGGGGCCGCGACGCTCGCGGTTGCAACCCGTGCGCCACCCGAAGACTGGAGATCGTCCGCATCATCCCCGAACGTCGGTGCAAACTCGGCGCGCCCAGGCCGGCCCCGCGCGCAAAAGTGCGCGAGGGTCGGCTACGGCTCAGGGCACTCGGCGCCGGTGGTCGCGTCGAGCCAGGCGAGCCTCGTCGTCTGATCATCGATGTGGTCGTGGACGGGGATGACCGTGGCCGGCTCGGCGTCCTCGTCGAACGCCACCACCCAATATCCCGTCTGTGCGAAGGGTAGCTCCCAAACCGGCTGTCCGTCCTCCGCGACCCGCTCGAGTCGGAACATCCCCGTCACCACGTTCAGCCGCTCGATCAAGAGGTCGCCGGAGTCGGGGAAGCGGTGCTGGACGTGGAGAGCCTCGCTCTGGCCGCTCTCGATGATGGGTGTCAGCGTGTCGTCGTCCTCGATCCGATAGAAGGTCGTCGCGGTGTCGGCGCCGGAGCCGGTGCGATGGCTGAAGATCGCGCGGCAGGTCAGGCACGGCGAAGCGAAGTCTGCGAATGTGTCGGCGGGGGCGCCGACGAGCACGCCGCCCCCGCCGTCGTAGATCGCTCCCTGAGCGTCGACGAGGCGCGTCGCCGAGCCGCCCACGATTGGATAGGCCATCCACGAGAAGCCGGGGACGACCTCGTTGCCAGTCTCCTTGGCGCGATAGAGGGCCCAGCTCGCATCGTTCACCGCGAACCAGAGATCACCCGCGGCCGCGAAGACGGGGCCGGCGTCCGCGTACGCGTCGCCCAGCGCGTCGAAGGTGGTGAACTGCAGCGACGAGCTCGCGGTGTGATTGACCTTCTCGAGCAAGAACGTCTCGCCGAAAGGATGATGCACCGTCGACGCGGCCGGGACGTCGAAGGACTCGGTCACCGCGCCCTCCGCGTTGCGGCGCTCGAGCACGCCGGGCCCGTTGGTGAGTGGCCCACGTACGAGGACCACCTCACCCTCCGCGCCGAGCACGGCTCCCCAGGGGTGGAAGCTCGTCGGCAGATCGAGGGGGGCGCGATAGCGGACCTCGCCGTCGACGACTACGGTGCACGCCCCCGGCTCGATGCCCGCGCCCCCCGCACCTCCCGTGCCGCCCTCCCCACCACCTCCGTCGTCCAAGCCTCCGGAGCCACCCGTGGGAGGTGCCGCCCCACCGCCACCGCCGCCGCCCGCGCCGCCGCCGCCGGCCGAGCTGTCGTCACCGCACGCGATTGCAATGAAGGAACAGCCGAGCGCCGCTGAGAGCAAGAGAGACCGCTTCATGATGCGAACCTAACATTGCGAAATCGATATCGCCGCAGAGAGGCTGAAGAATTCCGCTTGGAGGGCAAAGACTGCGCGCTCACGCAGAATGCGCAGAAGAAGAGGCAAGACAAACGCCGGATGACGATAGAATGGCCACGATGACGATCGCGTCCCGATCACACCTCGCAATGATCCTCTCGCTCGGGATGATGCTGGGCTGCAGCGACTCGAGCGGTACCGGGGGAGCGGGCGCCGGCGTTGGTGGGGAGTCGAGCGCGGGTGGTGTGCCGGATGGTGGGGGAGGCGCCTCCGCTCAGGGCGGGACGAGCGCGGGCGGTGCCGCGAGCGGCGGGGGCGACAGCGGCGGAAGCGGCGGCGGCGGGGTCACCGGCGATGTTTGCACTTCATTCGATCTCGACGAGAACCCTGTCTCCGGGGGCGGTATCTGGCAACAACAGGGGGGCCTCACCGGGCTCGATTGGACCAACGTGCAGAGCCAGGGAGGGATCGCTTTCGGGACCCTCACCGGCGCAGGCGGCTACAACGACTCCATTGCCCTGCTCGGAGGGTTCTCCCCCGACTATCGGATCTCCGCGGTCATCCACTTCGATGGGACGCGCGACGACTCCACCTCGACACACGAGGTCGAGCTCATGCTGCGAGGGAGCTACGACCCTCACGACCAGCATGTCTACGAGTGCAACATCGGCTATTCGGGGGCGCAGGGCTGGTACGCTCAAGTCATCGTCCTCGACGGGCCGATAGGCACGTTCACCGACATCGGCCAAAGCGTCAATTCGGTGCCGGAGGTGCAGGACGGGGATGTCTTCAGCGCCGAGATCGTGGGGAACGTGATCCATACCTATCTGAACGACCTCGAGCTGGTGACCGCCACCGACGACACCTTGTCGGGGGGCCAGCCCGGGATCGGCTTCTTCTGGCGCGGGACGGAGAACGTCTCCGACTTCGGGTTCGACAGCGTCTGCGCGACGCAGCTGTGACGAGGCGGCGCTATTCGCAGGCGTAGCCTGCCTGACAGGTCCGGAGCCTCGCCGCGCAATCGGGGCTCCCGGAGGGGGTGCAGCGCGTGAAGGCGCTCCGGCAGTTGCCGCAGATCGAGGCGCGAGCGTCGTCGGCCCGGGCCGCGTCTTCTCGCTGGCGCGTCGCGCGCCTCTCGGGCGTCTCCGGCGCCGACGCAATGGCGATGGCGTACTCGAGGCGGGCGTTCGTGAGGATGAAGCCGCCCTCCGAGAGGGAGCTTATCGTCACGTGGACGCGCCCCGCGCGGTCGGTGCAGAAGTCGGCCTGGCCGCCATCGGCGGGGAGGTTCGCCGCGGTCCCCGCCAGGTGATCGTTCGCTCTCGCGCCGCTCGGGTCGGGGACGAAGACGAGCGCGAGGTGCGCGCTCCTCCGCTCCCCCCCCGCGACGCCGACTCGATAGCAACGTTCGGCCTCGACCGAGATGTCGTGCTCGACCATGAACCCGACGCCGTGGACTCGTTCGACGACCGCGGTCGAAGACCCGGCCAGGCTCTCCGCGTTGCTCTTGGCGACCGCCTCCATGCCAATCCATCGGTCTCTTCCTTGGCCGGGCTCTGGCCCCGCCTTGGTGCGGGCGATGTGATCGCAGATCTCGTGGGTGCCCTGCCATCGCCGGCAGCGTTCGTACTCGGACTCGTACACGCTCTTCGGGGGAGCGCTCGCGCAGGCGACGGAAGCGAGCGAGAGGGCGACGATGGCGAGCGGGCGGCGCATGGCGGATGAATCATCCGCCCGCCCGAAGGCGTCAATGACGACGGCGGCCCACCAGGCCCCCTGCCCCGTGCGAAGATCGGGCCGCTCGACGTGGACGACACCCTCTCCGAAGTGATGCGCGGCGTGCGGCTGAAAGGCGCCGTGTTCTTCTCGGTCGAAGCCTCCGGTCGGTGGGTCGCGGAGGCCTCCGCCACCCACGTCATTCGACCGCGGCTGATGCCGAGCGCGGAGCACCTGATCGAGTATCACGTCATGTCGTCCGGGACCGGGTTCGCGTATCGCCTCGGCGAGGCGCCCGTTCGTCTGGCGCCGGGGGATGTCGTCGCGTTTCCGAGAGGGGACGCGCACGCGATCGCGAGCGCCCCCGACATGCGGGGTGGCCCGGACGCGGAGACCTGGCTCTCTCAGCGCAGCCGCGTTCCGAACCGCATCCGAATCGGCAGCGGCGGCGGGGAGACGGCTGCGTTCATCTGTGGCTTTCTCGGCAGCGACGCCGGCCCGTTCAATCCGCTCTTGTCCGCGCTGCCACCGATGATCCACCTCCGGGCCGGCGACGAGGGCGAGGCGCATCGTCGCGCCATGATCGACGTCGCGCTCGCGGAGGCGGCCGCCCCACGGCCCGGGAGCGACTGCGTGCTCGCGCGGGTGAGCGAGCTCCTCTTCATCGAGATCGTTCGCGCCCACGTGGGCGCGCTGGCCCCCGATCGAGTCGGGTGGCTCGCCGGTCTGCGCGACGACACGGTCGGCCGGGCGCTCGGCCGCCTTCACGCGGAGCCGGCGCGCGATTGGACTCTCGAAGAGCTCGCGCGCGCGGCGGGTGTCTCGAGGACGATCCTCGCGGAGCGATTCACCCGCTTCGTCGGGATCCCGCCCATTCAATACCTCGCGCAATGGCGAGTGCAGCTCGCCGCCAACCTGCTGCGCTCGAGCGCGGCGAGCCTGGCCGAGATCGCGGCGCGGGTCGGCTACGGCTCCGAGGGCGCGCTGAGCCGGGCATTCAAGCGGGTGACCGGCCTCGCTCCCACGGATTACCGCCGCCCCGTCCCCGGATGATCGGTGCGATCACGCGGACGCTCGGCCATTCCGATCGCCGCCCCGAGATCGCACCGCTCCTCGAGCGGGGCCACGACGTCCCCGAGAGACAGGAGGAGCTTCATGGGGGCAGAGCGCGTTCGATCGGTCAGGTGTTTCTGCGGCGCAGTCGAGATGACTCTGAAGGGAGAGCCGGCGGCGATGGGCTATTGCCATTGCGAATCCTGCCGGCGCTGGTCGGCCGGGCCGGTCAATGCCTTCACCCTCTGGTCCCCGGCCGCGGTGGAGGTGACGAAGGGAGCCGAGATGCTCGCGCGTCACGCGGGCAAGCCCAACAGCGTGCGGCAGTTCTGTAAGGCTTGCGGGGGCCACGTGCGGACCGATCATCCGCAGTGGGATCTCGTCGACGTGTTCGCGGCCGTCATCGATGGGCTCGACTTCGCGCCCACCGTCCACGTCAACTATGCAGAGACGGTGCTGCCGATCCGCGACGGCCTCCCGAAGCAGCGGGATTTCCCTGCGGAGCTCGGCGGGAGCGGCGTGCTCGTGCCCGAGTAGCCGCGGCTCAGCGCTGCTTCGCGCGTCTCCTTCGGACGAGCCCGAGGCCCACCGCGCCCAACGCGAAGGCGCCGAAGGCCGCGTTCGCGGAGCCTGGTGCGGCCGCGCAGCTCGTCATCCCGCCGCCGCCGACCTGGACCGCGGCCACCCCACCCCCCTCGCCATATCCGTCGTCGCACGGCGGAGGAGGGGGAGGGCACTGGGGCGGAGTCCCGACGGATTGGACGGTTTGGAAGTAGCGCTGAAGCGTCGTCTGGTCGTGGGAGGCGCCGAGGGCAAGATCGGTCGTGAGGGCGGCGCGCGACAGCTCCGCGCTCATTCGGGTGATCCACATCGAGTTGGGATCGAGGCCCGCCGTGAGCACCGAGAGATCCTGTTGGAGCGCCTCCGGCGCAGGCGTCTCCGCGTCGCCATAGCCGCTGCTCGCCGGGTCGTATTCGACGAGGCTCTCGAGCGCCCAGAAGTAGTCGGAATAGGTCGGCTCGGCCGCTTCCATGAGCCAGCCCCGCCCATTCGTGGCCGCGAACCCCTGGGTGCGGAGATCCGAATAGTTGCTTCGCGCCGCGTCCCAATCCCACACGAGCTGTTGAGGATCGATGGTGAAGCTAGGGAAGTTGGTCGGCTCGTAGCGGCCTTCGCTGAGCACGAAGAGGGTAATGGGCGTCACCGCTCCCGTGCCCGCCGCCACCATTCGGAGGGGGAGGGCGGGGCCGGCGCCGGGGCTCGTCACGCGGACCGGCTTCATCGAGCTGATCCCCTGTCCGGGCACCAATCGAATGGCGAGGAAGCCGAACCCGTCATTCACGTAGGCGTCGATGATGGGCTGGATCTCGTCGGGGATGTTGTATCCGTGCAGATCGAGCCAATTGCTCAGCGCGGCCGGATCCTCGGCCGCCAGCTGCACCGTCTCGTACGGACCGACGACCTCCTGGGCGATAACGGTGACCCCGTCGTCGTCCGGCCCCTCGCCGGCCGACTGCCCGCCCGCGCCCGCGAAGCCGTCACCGCAGAACTGCGGGCTCCCGCAGTTGATGTACGGCGAGTCGATGGTGACGCTGGTCGACTGCTCCAAGAGCTGGAAGAGGGCATCGGAGGACAGCCCGATCTGGACCTGGCCGTGGATCGGCAACACCCAAGCGAACTCCGCCGGATCGCCGCTGTAGGTGATCTGATCGTAGAGCGTCGTCTGATCCTTCGAGACGGTGAGGATCATCTTGTGACCGGTGACCTGCGTGCTCTCCGACTGGGAGACGAAGCAACCGCCACAGGCGGACGCGTCCGGCGCGAGGCTTGCGGTCAGGGCGGCCAGGGTGACGAAGGAAAGGAAGACCTGGGTACAGCGCATGCTTCCGCCGCTAGCACACGGCGCGCCACTCAAATCAGGCAGAAAGTGGGCCCTTCGTGGTGTCAGAGTGGGCCAGGCACCTCTCCGCTCAATCGATGCGGACGATCCGCACACGCGAGGCGTCCAGCCCGATGCGCATGCGCCCCCGTCTCCGCTCGATGATCTGATTGGCGTCGTGGATGCCGAGCTCACGGAGGCTCTCGCGAACGCGAAACACGTGGACGTTGAGGAGCTCGGGAGAGATGTCGAGCTGTCGAAGGATCTCCTCCACCGCGACCCAACCGCCCGTGTCTCCGATCGAGGCCCCGGCTGGTGAGGCCGTCACTTTCGCTCGCGCGCGAGCGAGGAGCGCGAGCAGATAGAGCGGAGCTCGGTCGACGATCCGGTGGGAGACGCCGTTGATCTTGAGGGTGAGATCCGCCTCCTCCTCGTGGTGGGTGACCCCGATCTCGAGCTCGGCCTGCAGGAGCGAGTCGTCGGTCGACAGCGGCTCTCCGTCCGTCCGCTCACGGATCGCAGGGACGCTCGCGCGGTATCGGCGCGCCCCGATGGAGATCTCGTCTCCGTCCGTGAGGCTCCACGCGTCTTGGGCCGTCTCCACCCGCCACTCGGCGGAGCGCATGAAGAGGACGGCGACCGCGGCATTCTCGGGCGAGGGCAGGAGGGCAGAGCCGACGTTCGGAGGAACGTGGCGGACATCCTCCCCTCCGACCTCCTCGAGGATGAGGCCGGGGGGGCCGTCTTCATCGAGCGTCCAGGTCTCCGCCTCGCTGCCGAACGAGATCACGTCGCCAGCCGAAAGGTCGACGACGGCCAAGCCGAGGCGAGCGCCATTCACGAACGTGCCATTGGTGCTGTTGCGGTCGCGCAGAGCCCAGCATTTTCCATCCCAGGTGAGGGATGCGTGAATCTCGGAGACGCGCGGAGCGTGAAGGCGAAGCTCGCAGCGCTTGTCTCGTCCCGCCCATTGCGAGGACCGCAGATAGAACACTCGCGAAGGCTCGGACTGACGACGGATCGCTCCCACTACCGCTCGGAGTAGAGCAAACTGCGGCGAGCGCTGCCACGATCGCGTTCACGCCCCATCCCCCTCGTGGTACCGAGTCGAGGGGATGCAAAGGGCTCTCTCCGAAGATCAGGGCACGGTCGATCCGCGCTCTCAGCCACGACTCGCAGGTGTTCGGCTCGCCGAGCGCTATCAAGTCCTCGGCCCGATCGGCGCCGGCGGGATGGGCGAGGTCTTCGTGGCTCACGACGCGACCCTCGAACGACCGGTAGCGATCAAGCGCCTCCGGAAGGAAGCGAGCCTGCGGCGCGACAACGTCGACCGGCTTCGGAACGAAGCGCGATTGAACGCCCAGCTGCAGCACCCGAACATCGTGACGGTGTACGATGTCGTCGAGCTCGACGGCGTCGAGCACATCGTCAGCGAGCTGGTGGATGGGGACTCGCTGCGAGAGCTGGTGATCGCCAGCCGTCCCTCGCTGGCTCGCGCCGTCGAAATCGTCATCGACGTCGTGAAGGGCCTCGAGTTCGCCCATTCACGCAAGGTCATCCATCGAGACCTCAAGACGGAGAACGTCTTGGTGGGGCGGGATGGGGCAGTAAAGATCGCCGACTTCGGAATCGCTCAGCTCGCCGAGCAGACCGCGAGCGCAGATGACGCGCGCATCCCGGTGGGGACCCCGCGCGTCATGTCTCCGGAGCAGTCCGCGGGTGAGCCGACGGACGAGCGCTCCGACCTGTTCTCACTGGGGGTCCTGATTTACGAAATCGTCGGCGGCGTCTCGCCATTTCTGTGCGCCAACGCCGCGGAGACGATGCGCGCGGTGCGGACGAGCAAGCAGCGGCCGCTCGCCGATCTCCACGCCGGCATCCCGGTCGAGCTGTCGCGATTGGTCGATCGCCTGCTCGAGAAGCAGCCCTCGATGAGGCCGTTCTCGGCCTCCGAGGTCCTCCGCGATCTCCTCGCCGTTTACGAGCGGCTGGCCGCGGACGAGAGCGCGAGCCGTCCCTCGTCGCTCGAGAAGAAGCGCGTCGCCGCGCTGTGGCTCAAGGCCGAGATTCAGGACGGGGCGTTCGCGCAGTCGGCGCTCGCCGCCGAGCGCATCGTCGCGCTCCAGGCGCTCGTCGCGAAGGAGGCAGCCAAGAGCGGCGGTGAGATCGTCTCCGTCGTAGGCGGGGAGGTCGTCGTCTGCTTCGGACACGTCGACACGCAGGAGCGCGACTGCGAGCGGGCGGTCGCCCTCGCGCTGCAAGTGCTCTCGTCGCGCGACATCGTGCTGTCTCTCCGCGGCGGCCTCGACATCGGGGACGTGTTTGTCTCGTCCGGCGACAAGCGGATCGTGATCGGGCCGACGATCGAGCAAGCGGCTCGGCTCGCGCGATCCGTCGGCGCGGGCGAGCTGGTCGTGACGACGCGCGTGCAGTCCCGGATCGCCAGCCGCTACCACCTCGTCCCGCGATCACTGCCGGAGCAGAAGGGGGTAGACCCGGGGCTCTGCTACGAGGTCGTCGGAGCCTCCCACGCCGCGCAGGACAAGGGCGTTCGCGCTCCCATCGTGGGACGAGACGCAGAGCTCGACGCGGTCCGAGCGATCGTCTCGTCGCCGCGGACGGCCCGGAGCCGGGTCGCGGCGCTGCGTGGTGAAGCGGGGGTGGGCAAGTCGAGGATCGTCCACGAGCTCCGCGAGACCTGGACGCGCGATGGCGCGCGGGTGCAGTTGATCCGGGGAGCGCCCGAGACGCAGTACTCGCCGTTCGGCGCCCTGCGTCCGGCGCTCCGCGCTTGGTTCGGCCTCGACGCGGCGAAGGATCTCGAGGAAGCGCGGGCGCGCGTCTCGGAGGGTGTCTCCCGGGCGCTGGGCGCGAGCGAGTCTGACGACACGGTGGCGGCGCTGAGCGTCGTGTGCGGCTGCGCGCGCGACTCGGACCGTTCGCGGGTGCGGTCCTTCTATCAGCGAGAGCAGCGGCGAGAGGTGGAGGACGCGGTCGTGCGCCTCATCGCCGACGCGGCCAGTCGCTCCGACGTGATCATCGTCGCGGAGGACGCACATTGGTTCGATCACTCCTCGTGGGACGTCATGCGGGAGCTCATCGCCGAGCCGCGCGGGGCGGCCGTCGTCGTGACCTATCGACCGGAGCTCCACGACGACTGGGCGCGCGCGGAGGGCGTAACGATCATCGAGGTGGGACGGCTGGATCCGCGGGAGGCGCGGAAGATGATCGGCGCGTTCGCTCCGACCGCGCTCCCGGAGGCGCTCGTCGATCGCATCCTCGAGTCGAGCGCGGGGCTGCCCTTGGTGCTCGAGGAGCTCACCCGCGAGAGCGTCGCGCGGCCGGGCGCGGACGGGTCGGCTCTCCTCGCGAGCGTGTTCTCCTCACTCGGCGATCAGGTGGCGGCCCGGCTCGGATCGCTGAGCCCATCCCTCCGCCGCACCGTCGACCTCGCGGCGGTGCTGGGGCTCTCGGTAGACCGCGACGTGCTTTGCGCCGCCCTTGGCGAGGGGGCGCGGAGCCCGGGCTATGTCGGCGCCCTCGTCGATCGTGGACTCCTGCGCGCGATCCCGGAGGACGAGGGTCGGATCGGGTTCTCCCATCCTCTCGTCCGGGAGGAGGTGCTCCGTCGAATGGACGGCGAGCGGCGAACCGAGATGCATCGCCGCGTCGTGGAGCGGTTCGACGCCGATCCGGCTGCTTTCGGCTCCCGATCGGAGACGCTCGCCCACCATTGCCAAGGGGCCGGTCTGTACGAGCGCGCCGTCGAGGCGTGGCATCGCGCTGGCGTCGCCGCCGCTGAAGACGGCGCTCATCCCATCGCGCTGGAGCACTTCGAGCGCGCCCTCGCCATTCTCCCGTCGTGTCCGGTGGAGCAGCGCGCCTTCGATCTGGAAGCGACGGTCCGCGCGAGTCGGGGGGCGTCGCTCGCGATGGCCCAGGGGTGGGGAGCAGAGACGGTCGCGGTCAACAATCGCGAGCTCGCGGTCGTGCTTCGCAGGGGCGGCGCGGAGCCTCAGCCCATGTCTCTATGGCAGGAGTGGGCCATCGGATACGCCACCGGCAACATGCTCGCCATTACGAAGGCGCTCGCTCAGATCGAAGATCTCGTGGCGACCTCCAGCGCGCCCGGCCTGCTGCGCTATCTGCTCCATAGCGGCCGAGGGATTATCTATCTCCATTTGGGTCGCCTCCCTCAGGCGCGCCAGTCGCTCGAGGCCGCCCTCGCCGTACAGCCGGAGTTCTTGCCGATGCTGCGCGCCCTCGGCCAGCCCGAGCCCATCGTCACCCCGTCCGCCTATCTCGCCTGGGCGGACTTGCTGGTCGGCGATACCAAGGGGGCCTTCGCTCGCCAGTCCCACATCGAGACCGATCCTTCGTTCGACGCCTCCCAGCGGATGTGCGCGGTGAGCTTCGGGACCACGCTGCTCCTCGCGGCGGGGGACGTCGAGGAGGCCGTGACAAGGGCGAGAGCGGTGGAGTCGCCCGCCGGCGTAGGACTCGCGCTCCAACATCACGCCGCCGCGAATGTCACGCTGGGCGTGGGCGAGCTCCACGCCGCCGCCCGCGGGAAAGAGGTGGATGTCCCCGCAACCATCGAGGCGATGCGAGCGTCGTTCGAGACCTGGCGAGGAGGGTTCATGCGGCCCGGCTCGGTCGTTCAATGCGTGGGAATGGCACAGGCCTGCCTCGCCGCTGTCGACGTCGACCCGACCGGCGCGGCCCGCAAGCACGCTCGCGAGCTCCTCGATTTCGCGCTGAACGAGGTGACCGCGCTCGATCCCGCCATTCACCGCTACTATGCCTCGGAGGTGTTCCGGGCCGACGCCCTCTTTCACCGAATCGCCGGCGACCGCGGGCGCGCGGCGGCTGCCCTTCGCGAGGCGCGAGTCCGCGCTCAGCGGGTGGACGGCGGCGAAGCGGGGGCAGCCTGGTTCCTCCTCGATAGAATCGCGAAGGCGGCGGAAAAAGAGGATTAGTCGATGCGCCCAATCAAGGTCGCCGTCATCGGGGGGGGGTGCGCGGGCATGACGGCGGCCTTCGAGCTGACGAAGCCGGAGCTTCGCGGCCGATACGAAGTGACGGTCTATCAACAAGGCTTTCGACTCGGCGGAAAGGGTGCTTCCGGGCGCGGGGCCTCGGGGCGGATCGAGGAGCACGGCCTCCACGTCTGGATGGGGTTCTACGAGAACGCCTTTCAGGTGATGCGCTCCGCGTATGAAGAGCTCGCCCGCGACCCGGCGCGCTGCCCTGTCGCGGCCTGGACGGACGCGTTCACTCCATTCGACGAGATCGGGGTGGCCCAGCCGGACGAGCGCGGCGGCTGGGGTGTATGGTCGACGATCTTTCCCCCGCTGCCTGGGTACCCCGGGACGCCGCTCTCATTGGAAGGCTACGGCCCCGCGCACCCGTTCTCCGTGCGAGGGTATCTTCGCCGCGCCACCGAGGTCATGCTCGCGCTCTTCAAGCTCGCCTCTGGCAGAGCAGGACCGAACGACGTGCGCCGCCTCTCGTCCGCGAGCAACGTCATGGACGCGATCACGGCCGGCGTCGGCTTCATCGACTCGCATGTCGCCGTCCTCCAGAATCAGCTCGAGACCTTGGTGCGCATCACGAGCGAAGGGCTCGTCTCGTCCTCGAGCGCGCTCCCCGGTCTCCTGGGCGAGATCGTGGCGGGGCTCGATGCACTGCGGGCGCGTGCCCCCGGGGATGTCCACCGGCGTCGCGCCTCCGAGGTGCTCGAGGTCCTCGCGGTGAGCGTGGTCGGGGCCTTTCGCTCCGGCGTCCTCACCGACAAGGACGGCTTCGACTCCCTCGATTGCTATGACTTTCGCGAGTTCCTACAGATCCACGGCGCCTCCGACGCGGCGGTGGACTCGCCATTCGTGCGTGGGCTGTACAGCCTCATGTTCGCCTACGAGGACGGCGACACCTCTCGGCCGCGGACCGCGGCCGGGCAGGCCCTGCGAGGGTGCCTGCGGATGTTCTTCACCTATCGCGGCTCGCTCTTCTGGAAGATGTCCGCGGGAATGGGGGACATCGTCTTCGCGCCGCTCTATCAGGTGCTCGAGCGACGCGGAGCGAAGATCGCCTTCTTCCACCGCCTGCGGGACGTCGGTCTGAGCGGGCCCGACCAGGAGGGGGCTCGCCACGTCTCCCGCCTGTCGTTCGAGGTGCAGGCACAGACGCGCGGCAAGTACGATCCTCTCGTCGACGTGGGCGGCCTGCCGTGCTGGCCCTCGGAGCCGAAATGGGAGCTCATCGTCGGAGGCGAGGAGCTCCGCGCTCGGGGTCGTCGGTTCGAGGACGCGAGCGACGGTCTCCCCGAAGGTCCCAAGCGGGTGCTGGAGGTCGGGCGCGACTTCGATCTGTGCGTCCTCGCCATCGGCCTCGCGGAGGTGCCCTCCGTCTGTCGGTCGATCCTGGCGGTGGATGATCGCTGGGTGCGCATGGTCCGAAACGTCAAGACGGTGGCCACCCAAGCAATGCAGCTCTGGCTGGACGAGCCGATGGAGCGCCTCGGCTGGGAGCGAGGACCGGTGACGATCACCGCGTTCGCGCCCCCGTTCGACACCTGGGCCGACATGACCCACCTCCTCCCGAGGGAGGGTTGGTCCGATCGGGGGGACGCGCCGCGACCCAAGGCGATCGCCTACTTCTGCAATGTCCTGGACGAGCGCGAGCTTCACCCCGGCATGACGGAGCGCCAAGCGGACGCCCTGGTGGAGCGCCACGGGGAAGACTTCATCCAACGGCACCTGCCGAAGCTGTGGCCCGATCTGATAGACGCCGGCGGGCGCATCCGCGCCGAGGCGATCGAGAGCCGATATTTCCGCGGCAACATCAGTCGATCCGAGCGCTACACGTTGAGCCTCCCCGGCACCCCTCAATATCGGATATCGCCCCTCGACCGCACCTACGACAACCTCACCATCGCCGGCGATTGGACGGCGTGCGGATTGAACCTCGGGTGCGTCGAGTCGGCGGTCATCTCGGGGCGCCTCGCCGCCCACGCCATCAGCGGGCTCCCCGCGCTCTCCGACATCGTCGGCTACGATCACATCTGAAGTACGTCGATCGCGCGTCGCCGGGAGAGCTCCGATAGGGCCGTCCTCGCGGAGACGATCTGCGAGGGCGCGAGCACGCCCCGGAGCGGAGGTCGCGACGACACGAGGCGCTCCACACCATAGGCGACGATCTCGCTCGTGACCGAATACGCATCCATCGCGACGACGCCGAGGCGCTGTCTGGCTCGTGGCGTGTGCACGTCGACGGCGGCTGCGAAAGACGGGCCTCCGTCGTCGACCGGGCTGGGCAATCGAGCGAGGGCCCCGCGGAGGGGCGTGGAGCGCAGGGCGGTCGCGATGGCGGGCATGAAGAGATAGGCCCCGACGAAGGCACGGTTCCAGAGCGCGTTCACGAGTCGACCGGGATCGATGGAGACGTATGTGGATGCCTCGATCGCGGCCGTGTGCCGGGGGACCGAGATGTCCTCCGCGCCGGGGACGCGCACCGCCTCGCCCCGGCCGAAGGGAGGAGGAAAGTCGAAGTCGCGTCGGAGGCGGGCCATTCTGCGCTCCTGGGCGCGAATGAACCCTTGGCCGGCGGCGGAGAGCGCGGAGCCGGGGCTCGGTCGCACGAACCCCGCCGAGGTGTGGGCATACGCAATGGCGACGAGAGGTGCTTCGTCCCCCCAGCCGCCCTCCCCAATGGCGACGGAGGCGGCCCAGTCCCCGAGGGCCCCCTTCCCGGCGAACGCGGGGGCGACGATGACCCCCGCGTCGCTCGCGGCACCGTCTCGCGTTCCATAGAGTCGTCGCACGAACGACTCTTCCCCCGTGATGTCGATGTAATCGGCGCCGGCTTCGATGGCAGCGTCTACCACGTCCAGGCCGAGCTCCGTCGAAGGTCCGGCGCAGCTCACCACCACTGCGATTCCTTGCAACGCATCGGCGAGGTCTCGCCTCTTCAACGAGGGCAGATAGCGAACCGTCGCCCCGGGCAGCTCGGCGGCGAGCGCGGCGAGCGCGTCTCTCCTTCGTCCCGAGAGGACCGTGGAGAAGCCTCGCGCGTGCAGCCGCTCCGCGACGAGGCGTCCTGTCCAGCCCGTCGCTCCCACCACCATGACCTTCGCCGCGCGCGCGCCCATCAGACGTCTTTGGGGGGAGCGCCCCCCGCGTCCTCCCAGAGAATGGTCAGCTCGCGCAGCTCGACATTGAGCACCGTCTGCGCGGCGTGAGCGGCGACCGCCATTCGTATCCGCCCGGCCGTGTCTCCCAATCGGAAGTCGGCGCCCGGCGGCACCTCGGGGAGCGCGAGATCCTCGATGAACGAGAACGTCTCCGTCGTGTGGAACAGCACGACGTGCTCGACCTCACCGCGAGGGATGTCGACGATCGGCTCGAGGTCGGACTCGCCGACGTCGGTGAGCATGACGCGCCTCGAAATGGGAAAAGGGCGGATCGTCGGCCCCGCGATCGCTCCCGTCGAGAGCATCGCCCTCAAGCCGCGGGCGTAGCTCCAGATCTCAGCGAGGGCACCCTCATCCATCGCCGGGGTCGTCGGTGCCCTCGTGAAAATGTCGAGCACGGGGCGATCGTCGACGACGGCAGCCTCGCCGGTGCGTCCGAGCGCCTGCGCCCGGAGCCTCAGAACCTCGACGAGCGGCTGGCTCGAGGCGAACCACCCGCTCGGCTGACATATGAACATGCCCCGGTGGGTGGGGGTCAGCGCGAGCTCCCTCAAGGCATGGAGCAAGAAGCCATTGTCGGTGAAGTCCGCCAACAAGAACAAAGCGCTGAATCGGGCTCCCTCGTGCTCCACCTCCACAGGGATGCTGATGGACAAATAGGTTCCGTCCATCCAGATGCGCTCCTCGGCCGTGCGCGGGTCGAGGCTGCGCGAGCGGGACGCGAGGATGCGAATCCCCGTCCAGTCGCCGGCGCCGAGGGGACGAACCGTGCCCGGGAACCCCTCCGGCAGGCACCGCGCGACGGCCCGGGTCGCCGCCTCCCTCGTCACCGGCACGAGGAGGATCTTCGCGTCCAGGGGGACGGGGCGTGACGCGTGCACGTTCATGAACTCGACCCCGAGGCTCGGCCCGAGCGCAGAGCAGAACTTCGCCATCGAGGTGGTGGGCGGCTCGAGGGACGTGCCGTCGTCGAGCCGCCAATCGCCGCTCCCTTGGCGGAAACACAGCCGCTCGAGCTGGACCAGGTCCACGTCGACGTCGGCGATCGTCGGCACGAGGGCGTCCACCACGTCGACGACCTCGCCCCCCTCCGACCGGGAGGCGCTGACCCGGAGGCCGAGCTGCTTCACGATTGGACGAAGCGCGCTCCTGCTTACCAAGAGATGCTGGGCCCCCGGGACTCGCTCGAAGAGCCGCACGTCGTTGATGCGCATGCGGAAGCGCACGAAGTCCTGATAACGAGCGGCCTGCTCGTAGGAAGGGTCGGCGAACTGACGGAAGTTGAAGACGTTCACCTCGAGGCCGTTGCCGAGGAGGGCGAGGAGGCTCTTCAGTGGATAGCCGGCGCCCCCGACGCCGACCCGGGCCCAATGCGACTGGAGCTCGGCCCACAGGTGACGGAGGGCCGACAAGAAATCCGTCCGACGAGGCCGCGGCGCGAAAGGACGCTCCGGTACGAACCGCGGCGTGCCCCCGGCCGCGCGCAGCAGTGGATTCAACGACAGACCCATCGGGGTCGGGCTCCACGCCCGCATCGTCCACAGGAGCTGATCACCGCTCCACTCCGAGGGGTTCCATTCGCGATTGAAGTCGCAAACCTCCTTGGGGAAGCCGAACCGCTCTCTGCCCGCCACCGCGGACGCGTGGTTGTTGACGAAGATCAACGGGGTGACGATGCCGTGCTCGACGAACTGCTCGCCCCGGTCCGTCGTCTGCCACCGCTCGACCGGCACGGCGAAATACAGCTCGGTCTGTGATTGCGTCCCCGTCTCCCAGACGTAACGATCTTCCATCTCGGGATAGAAGAGCTTGCTGCAGAACACGAGCGGAAGGCTCGGGCGGAAGATGGCGACCTCGGGCGGCGCGTAGTCGTTGAGCCACTCGTCGCACAGCTCTTGGAGCGCGTCGCGCCTCGCCACGAGCGCCCAGGTCTCCACGCGGATCCCGGAGGCGGTCGCCTGGCGCCGCTCGCTCGCCGAGAACAGAGGGGAGCCCCGGTCGTGGGTCACGGCTGCTCGACCACCCAGGGGATCAACCCGCGCAAGAACTCCTTGTCGCGTGAGGGCGGCAAATGACCAAGCCCGCTCTCGAATTCATACGTGGCCGCGCCGAGCAGCGATTGAGCGAATCCGCGCACCGCCTCGACGCAGTCGTACCGATGCATCAGGTCGAGGACGCGCCCTACGTCGGCCGCCTTCTTGTGCTCGCGGGGCAGACCCAAGAACTCCGCCACGAAGACGCGCTCGTCGGGTCGGCAGCGCTGGAGGAGGCGAATGACGAGGAGCGTCCGCTTGCCCTCCAACAGGTCTCCCGCCAGCTCCTTGCCGTACCGCCGGTGATCCCCGACGAGATTGAGCAGGTCGTCTTGGATCTGGAAGGCCGCCCCCAGCAAGAAAGCGAACCTCACAATCTCGTCGGCGACGTCCCGCGCGCGCGTCCCGATCATCGCGCCGATCCGCATTGGAAGCATCGTGCTGTAAGAGCAGGTCTTCCGGAGGACCATCGAGAGATAGTCGTCGTCGGTGAGGTCGAGCTTGTTGTCGAGCCGCCACCCGAGCTCCATCGCCTGCCCCTCCGCGCACTGCTGGGCGACCTCGATGGCGCGCTCGAATATCCAGAGCGCGACGTGGGGACCGCACGTCTCGACGTTCGCGAGGAGCGGCACCAGGCTCAAGATGCTCATCGTCGAGCCGACATTCAGGGCGAGGGGGATCCCGTGGGCTTCGTGGAGGGTGGGGGCGCCGCGTCGCTCCTCGCTCCCGTCTTGAATGTCGTCGACGACCAACAGCGCGTTGTGGAGCAGCTCGACGGAGATGGCGCTGTGAATGGCGTCTTCGACGGACGCTCCGAACGCGCGCGCGGTCGCGATGCATATCGCAGGGCGCATGTGCCGCGACGCGCGAGAGGGGTAGTCGGCGATGAGATCGTAGAGGTATCGCTTCGGCTCGCGCTGCGGCAGAAAGGACATCAGCGCGTCCCGCGCGATCCCGCCGTACTCGCGGAGGATCTCCGTCACGACCGGGGGCGTGCGAGGTGCTTCCAAACGCCGTCAGCTCCGATTGGGGCCCCCCAGAGGGCGCCGCGCCTTCAGCTCCGCGAGCGGGATCGTGTTGCTCGGTCGGCCGCTCCGCGGAGCGGTCGCCGCTGCGGGCGGCGCCTCCTCCCAGCGGCGCCAGCTCGAAGAAGGCGCCACCGCTGGCTGCGCGACTGCCGGGGGCGTCGAGGGCGCGCGCGCGAGCTCCGCCGCGATGGCCGGGACCGCTCTGGCGGCGAGCTCGACGAGGGGCAGGAGGCCCGCCGCGGGGGCGCGCGCCAATGCTTCGAGCGCCTTCACCACGAGGCTCGTCGGGTCGGCCGAGAGGGGGGCTCGGGCGCCGGTCCGATCGCGCCGCTGGAGCCAAGCCGATTGTCCCGCTGCGTGTTTGCGCCCCTCCTCCAGATACTCGTCGTAGACGCGATACGCCGCCGCCACCGGGTGGTCCGCGACGCTGGGCCTCGCCTCGGAGGAGGGCTCTTGTCGCAGCGGTCCTTCGCGCTCCGGGATCGGACGGCGGATGCGCTCCCGCGCCGAGGTGGGGGCGCCGAGCGAGCCGAGGGTCGTCGGGCGCAGAGGCCTACCGAAGGCGGGCGGGCGCAAGGGCATGATCGTTACTTCTTCGCGGCCAACGCGAGCGAACGCCGCGCTTGTCCGTCCACGATGCGCAGATAGAAGCGCTCGTGAAGCCGGAGGGAGAGGACCCCACCAGCGAGGCCGAGCATCGAAATGGTGGGCGGCTCGACGGTCACGAGCTCGAGCGCGAAGGGGTCCATGGCGAACAGGAGAGATGGAGCGTCGTCTGCCGGCGACGGTACGTCGATGATCCGAGACCCGTCGCCCAACAGCGTCTCGATGGCGGGTATCAGCCCGCGAAGGTGCGGCTGGGTCGGCACGGCGATGGCGCTCCAGAGCGCGGGGCGGGCCAGCAAGCAAAATGGTCCGGCGTAGGGACTCGCGGCCAATCGGAGCCCATTCACCCCCATGGCCACCAAGGTCGCGGCGTCCTCGCTTTGGATGCTGTCGATTGGCGCTGCGGTGAGAAGCTCGAACAGCCTCGCGTCCTCTCGAGACGCGAGGACCCGAGCCGCCCGGTCCACCAGCCTGGCCGCGAGGTCTGCGTCCGCGGCCTGCTCCGGCAACAGATTGAACTTGGCCTCCGCCGAGTTGGGTGGAGCGGCGGTGGTGATCTCGAGAGAGAGAGGGTCCGCGCTCGGCGCCTGGATCATCGGGACGACATAGACCCCGGGCATATCCGGTCCGCGGGGGATGGCCTGGCGGAGGCGAGCATATCGATTGACCACATCCCGGGCGTGGCTCTCGAGGTGCTCCCACTTGTCGGCAGTCCAACCGTTGTTCGCTAGCTGTTCGGGAACCACGGACACCTCACCTCGTCGCGCCGATATGACCAATGGAGGACCGTACGCGCGACGTCGGACGGTCGTCAACGGGCGCGGGCGCTCGGCGCGGTGAAGACGGCTGCACATTCGTGTCGGTCCGCGCGCACACGGCGGACGAGGAGAGCGTCACGCCGATGGCGCGTCGTCATTTGGGTCCGCCAAATCGATGACGTGGCGAGGGCCACGGCCAGGAAATCTTCAGCCGATTCTTGGCACCGATCTCGCACTTCCTCAAGCCGTGAGTACGACCATCGACCTCGACGTTGCCAGGCTACGAACCCGCGCCCACACGAGCCTGCTCTTGCTCTGCGAGGCGGCGATCGACAAGCTCAGCGCCGTCGCCGCGAAGCGGGGCATCAAGCTCTCGTGCGCGGTCGACGCCCGCGCCCACCTCGGAGACACGGACCAAGAGACGTTTCATCGAGAGCTGGTCGACCTGCTCGAGACGGCGATCTCGCTCTCAGAAGAAGGCGGCCGCGCCGGGATCGATATTCTCGTCGACGACCGCGGTGAGCTCATGATCACTGCTTGGAATGGCCGTCCGTCGACGCTGCCGGCCTGGTCCGATCACGCGGCTTGAGGGATGAGGGGAGTCAGCGTAGGGGGATCCCGACGAGCTCCGACGCGAGGGCGCTCAGATCGTCCGAGCGGGGGTGACCGCTGCGCCAAATGAGGCGGAAGAAGTCCACGAGGAGCCGCGCTTTGGGCAGCGGCTCGACGAGGGTGCGCTTCTTCAGGTCGCGCTCGACGAAATAGCGAGGGAGCACCGCCACTCCCTTCTCGCTCCTGGCTCGATGAGCAATGGCTGCGATTGTCCCCAGCCTCTCGATGGCCCCGAATCGCCAAACCTCTTCGGCCGGGCGCGCGTCGAGGAAATAGCGGAAGAGGGGAAGGTCGGCGTGGACGTCCAAGAGGACGTGCCTCGCCGCGTCTCGAAATGTCTTGAGCGGCTTCTTCTCGAGCAACGCAGGGGCGGCGACGAGGGCGTAGCGCTCCTCGTGGAGGCTCGCCGTCTCGATCCCGGGATGAGACAGGCGGGCGCTCGTCACGATGGCGTCCACGTGCGCCCCCTTCAATGCCGCGAGGAGCGCGTCACTGTCACCGAAGTACAGGTGGATTCTCCGGCCCGGTTTGGCCCGTTCGAGACGCTCCAACGCCGGGACGATGAAGGACATACCGAGCTCGAAGCGCGTCCCGATCGTCAACTCGAACGGCGCCTCCTCCCCCTCCGCCACGAAGCAGCGCCGCGCCGCGAGGAGCGCCTCCTTCGCGTGGGGGAGGGCGCGCTCTCCCGCCTTGCTGAGGCGGCAGGATCGGGTCGTCCTCACGAACAACCGCTCTCCGAGGAGCTCCTCCAACCGCTTCAGGCGATCGCTGAAGGCAGCGGGAGAGAGGGCCACCTCCCGGGCCGCGAGCCGGAAGCTCTTGTGATGGGCGGCCGCGACGAAGCATCGGAGCGATTCGGTGTCGGGCAGCTGCATCGCGAGGATGTTACCGTTTCGTCCAGGCGCGCGCCGCCTCCAGGCCGATGCTCTCGAGGCGCGGGACGATGACCTCTGTCACCGTCGAATAGAACAGAGCGCGGGCGTGACGACCGCTGCACAGTCCGAGCGAAGCGCCCGCGGGCGGGGGCTCGCTCTCGACCGGCAAATGGGCCAGCTCGTGCGCCTCGAGGTGGCGGAACGCCACCGACAGATACGCGGAGAGGCGCGCGCGCGTGTCGGTGTCCATGGTCGGGATCCGCTCCGAGACCATTCGCCAGCCGAACCGGGCATGCCCTATCTCGTCCGCCCAGATTCGGGTGAGGAGGTCTCGCAGCTCCCCGCGCGGCATCTCGCTCCGCTCCGCCCCAATCAGCGCGACCGCGACCGTCTCCGACAGGCACCCGATGCTCAGCACGTTGCGGAGCACGCCCTCCGTGACCTCCACGTCGTCGTGGGTCGGAAATGGCTCCCCGTCCGGGAGCACGGAGACCGCCTCCCCTCCGAGCGCTTCCACGACCGCCCCGCACAGGACGCCGTGACGACGCTCCTCGTCCGCGAACCCGGTGCACGCGCGAATGTCCGCTTCGCTCGCCCCCGCCCGCGCCAGCTGAAGTGAGAGCCCCTCGAAGACGGCAGAGGAGGCGTGCTCATTGACCATTCGGCCTCGCCAAGTAGCGATGGCGGCGGCGGCGAGGGCTCCATCGGCCCGGACGGAAGGCTTCCATCGAGTGGCTTGCTCCCGCAGATCGATGAGGAGGCTCACGCGAGCACCTCGAGAAGAGCGGCGAGCTCCCGAGCGGACATGACGGGCGGTACGGGTGGCCCCCACGGTGTGCACGCGACGTTCCCGTGGGCGGTGTTGCAGCACGCGTCGATGACCGCCTCCGGGGCGGGGTAGGGCAGCGGCTCGTTCGCCCAAATGGCCTGATAATTCGGGGTGAGTATTTGAGCGCAGCACCCCGTCACCACCTCGCGGGCGGGGTCGAAGCCCTGGGTGACAGGGTCGTCGGGAAGCGTCGCGGACAGAGCGTCCACACAGCACGAGAATGTACCGGCGTCATAGACGGTCCAATCTTCGGGCGCAGCCAATGGACCATCGCATGTCACCGCCCCGTGCCCCTCGAGCGGGCGGGCGTGCATGGCTTGGTCCGGTGCCGACACGGACCGGTCGCCATCCTCTTCGGGCGTGGTCGATCGGTCGTCCGCCTCTGTCTCGTCGTCGAGGTCCTGGAGCGTGACCGTGCCGCCGCACCCCATGAACGCTGTTCCGAAAGCCACCTTCGTCGCGGCGCGAAGCGCGAACGCATAAGCTCGCCCATTCATGACCCACCTCCGTCTCGATTGGTCAATCGAGCCTAAGGCATGACGGCATTTTGGCTATCGGAACGATCGGAAGTATATCGTTCGGAAAGGCAGAACGATGGCGCGGGCCGAGCTCAGGAGGCGGCGGACCGTCCCGCCCTCCGAAACGCGCTCGGTGAGAGCCCGAAATGGCGTTTGAAGACCCTCACGAAGGCGTCTTCGGAGCCGTAGCCGGCGACCTCGGCGAGCTCCAGGATGGAGAGGTCGCTGCTCCTGAGCTGATCCGCCGCGACGCTCATTCGCCAGCGGGACAGGTAGGTCGCGGGCGGCTCCCCCACGAGCTCGGTGAACCGGGCGAAGAAGCGCGAGCGGCTCATTCCCACGCGCTCCGCGAGCACGGAGGCGTCCCATCGCGTCTTCGGGTCTTCATGGATCATGGCGAGCGCGCGCCCGATGGACGGATCGGCGAGGGCGGCCATGAACCCGCGATGGGGCAGGGGGGAGGCCCGAAGCAGCTGGACGAAAAGGACGTCGCAGAGCCGACCGGCGATCGCGCTCGCCCCGTCCGCGGCGCGCTGCAGCTCCGCGTCGAGCATCGTCACCGTCGCCCCGACCCAGGCCGCGTGGGAGGGGGCCGCCGCCACCGATTGATGGACGAGAAGAGGCGGCAGCAGGGAGAGGAGGGCGCTCGATGCGCCGTGATCCAATCGGAAGACGCCGCAGACGATCCGCGTCGCCGCGTCTTCGCTCGCTCCTGGCCACTTCGAGCGTAGGACCGGGACCGGACCTTCGATCTTCGGGAGGGTCTCGATCCCCACCGAGGGGGAGCTCGCGCGATCGAGGAGCTCGTGGCCTTGCCCCGCCGACAGCACCGCGACGTCGCCCGCTCGCAGCTCGACCTCGGCGCCCGTCCCCGCCTCGCGCAGCACGGCCGCACCGCGGACCACGGCATGAAAGACCGCCCCGCCCCTCACCCCGCGCGTCCTGACCCCGAAGGGCGGATCGAGCTCGGCGATGGAGAGCACCGAGCTCTTGAGCCGCACCGTCTCCAGGATTCGCGAGAAGGCGTCCACCTCCACAAGGTATACGAGGCCGCGCGGAGGAGGCAGAGCGTCAGCTCCGACGCGCGACACGCGCGACCTGTCCTCCCGGCAGCTGGTAATAGTCGCGGGACGAGTCGACGTACGCGAACGGCTCGATGCCCAGCTTCGAGAGCGCGCGCCTCGCTTGCTCCGGCTCGTCGACGAGCAGCTCGATCCACGTCCCGCGGTCCTTCGCCTCCGAGTCGGAGAGGGCGACGTGAGCCTCCACGACCTCCGCTCCGATGTGCGCACCCTCCAAATCGAAGATGGTCATCGTCGGCGTCGTCGCCGAGACCTTGGCCCCGAACGCCGAAGTCATCACCTCCGAGAAGGCGGGGAGCTTGTCTCGTGTCACATGCAGCTTCACGTTCGTTCCGAGCGTTGCCATTGCGTGCCTCCCCTCCTCACCAACCATACCAATCGGTCGAGCCGTAGACGGCGACGGTGGGCGGGGCATCGAAGAGCGAGCCCACCGCGTTCTGAAAATCGGGATTGGAGTAGAAGGCTTCGATGGGCTCGCTCGTCGTCCAGAGATCGATGAGCACCACCTCCCGCGGGTCTTGCCTTCCGAGATACACGACGTGGGCGACATCGCCGAGGCCGTTGGCCGTCTCCTCGCCGCCGGAGGCGATGGCGTCGTGCTGAGCCTTGATCGCGGCCGGATCGTCGGCCAGGTGGCCCCGCACCACGATCGCGAAATGGGGGCTCGTCGCGTCGGCCGCGTCGAGGTCGCCCCATTGATGGAAGTCGGAGCGAATGAACGTCTCGAAGGTGGGCGGCGCCGCGAAGAGGGCCCCGAACGCGGATTGAAAATCCGGATTGGAGTAGAACGCATCCATGTTCGCGTCGCTGCTCCAGCGATCGAGGGCCAAGAACTGATTCTCCGGGGACCCGAGCAAGGTCGTCCCCAGGTAGGGGTCGTGGGCGATGTCCCCGGCCTGGGCCGCGGGCGCCTCCCCCGCCATCGCCACCGCGTCGTGCGCCGACTTGGCCTCCGCGAGGTCGGCGGTGAAGAGGGTCCCTCGCACGACCGCGAGCGCCTCTGGGCCGAGATTCGCGCCCCCCGTCCCATGCCCGCCGCTGCCGCCGTCGGCTGTCCCCCCCGTGCCGGTTCCCCCCGAGTCCGATCCGCCTGCGGTCTCGCCGCCGCCGCCGGTCGTCCCTCCCGCCCCCGAGCCACCTCCGCCGCTCGAGGCGGTGTCGTCACCGCACGCGGGGACGAAGGCCGAGAGCGCAACCAAGAGAATCGTCGAGCCGAACCTGTTCATCGCGCGTCCTCCACGCCGAGATGAATAGGTCCCCGCCCCCGGGGACGGCACCCGCCCGCCGTCCCGCAAATCCGACCCATCGTCTCGAGGTGACGCTCGCCCGATTCGAGCGCGCGGCCGACGCGAGGCCGCTCACTTGCCGTGGAGCTTCTTCTCGATGGCGGCGCCGGTGGCGGCGCGCAGCATCAGTGCGCAGTAGTTGTCCCCGTACTTCGACGGCTCCGCGCTGTCGTAGGCCTCCTTGAAGGCCGCGTTCTTCGTCGCGTCGTCGATGACGGTCTTCGCCTGCTTGTTCTTCTCTTTGCGATCGCCCTCGCCCTTGCAGGTCTGCTCCCACTTGCCGTGGAGCTCCATCGCCTGGGTGAGCGCAGGGTCGGCCTTGGCGCTCGCGCCGCCGTTGCCGCTGCTCTTGTCGCCGCAGCCCAGCATCGAACAAGAGATCAGACCTACCGCGATGAAGAGACGCATGATTCCTCCTCGTTGAAGCGCCCGAAGGCGGGAAGCTCGTACGGTACCCGGACGCGCAGCATCCCAGATACTTTCTGCCGCGACCTGGGCATACTCGTCGGACATGCTCGTGGGCTCCGGGTCCCGCCGGTTCCAAGAGGCGACGATGCGCTCTACGTTCTTGCTCGAGCGCAGCTTCTTCTTGCACCTGCTCGAGCGAAGCGGGCTCTCGTTCGATACCCGCTTCGTCCCGCCCAGCGCATCGAGCTCCGAGAACGCCGTCGTCTATCTCGTCTTGGACGGCCGCTTCGAGGTGGACGGAGGGCCCGGGTTCGACGCCCCCGCCACCATTGCGATGACGGAGGACGAGGTGGAGGGAGCTCGCGGGAGGCGGACCTCCGGTTTCCGATGGTCGTGCGTGGGCGAGGCTCCGTTTCGAGCGATCGAGCTGCGGGCGAGGTCGACCGACGTCGCGCCGGTGCCTGGAACGCGAGCCTTCGACGTGGGCGACGACGTCTATGCGCGCGCGCGCGCCCTCCTCGAATGCGATCACGAGGACGAGGCGGGGCTCGAGGCGGCGGCGCGTTCGCTCTTGCGCGGGCTCTACGAGGCGGGGGTCACGAATCGACCGTTGGACGCCACCATCGCCCCTGGCGACGTTCGGCACGCCCGCCTCTGGGGCGCGGCCAGGATCCTCACCGAGCGCTTCGAGCTCCTGCCGACCCTCACGGAGCTGTCCAGCCTCTCCGGTATTTCGCTCCGACAGCTGGCGCGCGAGATCGAGGCCTTCATTTCGTCATTCCGCTATCCGACGGGGCAATGGCGCGAGCTGACGCGGCGCCTGAGGTTGAAGGTCGCGGTCATGGGGCTGAGCGCGCGCGGCGCGACGGTCGCAGAGGTCGCCTCCGCGACCGGGTACGGGAGCGTCGAGGCCATGGCGCGCGCGTTCCGTGACGCCGGCCTCCCCGCGCCGAGCCGCGTCCAGGCACAGCTCGGCGGCGGCGGGCCAATGTCGCGTTGAAGCGTTATTGCCGGTCGATCTGTTCGCAGACCGCGAGGAGCTCCCGGCCGGCCGGTGTTCGTGAGAAGGAAGCGCCGTCTTCGAGCCCTCGATCGAGGGCCTCGAGCCGCGCTCGCGCGCGTTCGGCGAAGGAGCGCGCCGCGGTTCGATCCCCGAGGGCGGCGAGGGACCTGCCCTTCACCGCCTCGAGGCGGGCCATATCGTGGAGGAGCCCTCCGCGGGTCCTCATCGACGACAGTCCGTGGTCGGCGAGGGAGAGGGCGAGCTCGTGCTGGCCACGCCTCCACGCGATCCGCGCCCGTGTCGTCGAGGTCGCGACCTCGACCATCGGGATCGAGAGCCGCTCGAGCGCGAGCAGCGCGTCGCGCTCGGCCGCATCCAGATCCGAGCTCGCCCCCAGCTCCAGCTGTCGATTGGCGAGGGTGCACCGGGCGAGCGCCGCCAATACGGAGTTCTTGTGCTCGACCATGGGCGAGAGGCGGTCCCCGACGCCCTCGGGCGTGCCCGCATGCACCACGAGCACCGCTGAGAGCAGCGTCGTCCAATCGCACAGGTACGCGGCGCCGTACCGTTGGGCGACCTCGTGACCGCGCTCGAGCTCGAGGAGGCCCTCGTCATATCGGCCCGTATCGGCGAGGAGCCGCGCGACGACGCTCCGACCGATGACGATCGCCATGGGGTCATCCGCGCTCTCCATCAGCGATTGGGCCTTGCGCGCGTAAGCGAGAGCGGGGGCGAGGCGCGCCTGGACGACGTGCTCGGCGAGGGTATGGGCGATGGCTCGCCAGAGGGTGAAGCTCTTCTCCTCGGCAGGGCTCGCTGCCTCATCGAGAGCGCGGAGCAGCTGCTCGACGATCTCGTGCTGGCCGAAGATAGCGATGGCGGAGAGGAGCACCGTCACCGTCCGACCGAACGGCCCCGTCGGCTCGGGACGAATCTCGAGCGTCAGCACGTCACGAAGCACCTCGAGGCTTCCTTCGACCCGCCCGAGCGTCACCTCGCCGAACACCAAGGACGCGGAGCACCTGAACCACGCCGTCGTGCCTCGCGGCAGATGGGTGAGCGCCTTCGAAGCGTCGACCGAAGCGAGCTCCCAATCTCCCTCGAGGCCGCGCGCGTAGGATCGATACGCGAGGAGATGTCCGAGCTCCTCGCCCGAAGCTCCAGCCGCGATTCCCCGCTCGATGTGCGAAATGGCGATGGGCACGCTCCCGCCGTCGAGCCCGTCGCGGGCGGCGCGGATCAAGAACGACAGAGAGCGCGCGCTCTGCTCGGCGCGGGCGAAGTGCTCGGCGATGAGGGCGGCGTCGCGCTCGTGATGTTGCACCAAGTGCTCCGCGCGGGCGAAGTGCGCGGCCAACAGATCCTCACGCGGCAGCGTCTGGTACGTCGCCGACTCGACGAGCGGATGGCGAAACTCGAATCGCCGGCTCTCCTGTGGATCGCGGACGAGCGCGATCATCCCTGCGTGGCTCAGCGACTCGAGGGAGGCCTCCGTCGACTCGACCGACTCCAGCGTGACCGACGCCACGTCGAGAGCAGAGAACCTCCCGCCGATCACGCTCGCGGCGCGCAGCACCCTCCGCGCTTCCGGATCGAGCGACGCGAGGCGGCCTTCGACGGCGGCGGAGATCGAGGACGGCAGCTCGTCGGTGCGGTCACGGCCCGTGCTTCGGACCAGCTCTTCGAGGAAGTAGGGGTTTCCTTCGGCGAGCTCCAGCACGCGCGTGAGCCGCGGCGAGCTCTCGGGACCGCCGAGGCTCTTCACCAAGCGCTCCGCGGCTCGGCGACCGAGCCCCGTCAATCGGATGTGATGGGCGTCCTCCGAGCCGGCGAGGAACGCGTGCGTCACGAGCGACTCTTCCCGCCCCAGGGCGAGCCACATGAGATGCGTCCTTTGAGCCGCGCTCGTGATGAAGCCGACGCTGGCTGCGTCGACCCACTGGAGATTGTCGGTGACGAGCAGGAGCGGTCTTCTTCGGCTCGCCGCCGCGACGAGGGACTCGAAGCTCCTTCGAAGGATCGTGCGCATCGCGATTGGATCGTGGCGGGCAGCCTCGATGGCGCCGGGGCTGTCGGCGGCGCGGGCGTGTCCGGCGAGCACCCGGCACCCGGACCGCGACGCCTCGTCCATATCCATATCGGTCGCGCCCGCGAGCAGCGCGCGCGTCAGGTCGCGCACGGTGGCGAGCGGCGATCGAGATCGGAGGTATTCGCCCTGGGCCCACACCACCGGTGGGGGATCGTCGGCCGCGACGAGCCTCCGCTCGAGCTCGACCGCGAGCCGCGTCTTGCCGATCCCCTGCGGGCCCGTGACGATCACGATGGCCGACCGCTCTTCCGTCGCGCTGTCGGTGACGAAGGCGGCGAGCGTCGCGAGCTCCCGCTCTCGCCCTACGAATACGGCGGCGCGGAACCGCCCGATGCGCGCCGGGACCTCGAGGGGGCGGTCGTCGAGAACGAGCCGACCCTCTTGGATCCGCGCGCAGTAGCCGTCCCCCAAGAGGTCGCGCGTCGGCTCGTCCACCACGACCCACCCCGGCCGCCCTTCCGAGAGGAGCTTCGTCGCCCGCTCGATGACGGGGCCCATGAACGCCCGACCGGTGCTCTCGGCCCGACCGGTCGCGATCGCGACCGTCGCGGCCGTCGAACGGCGGGCGAGCGCGAGCGCGGCCGCCGCCGCCACTGCGACCGGGTCCGCCTTCTTGGATCCGCTCTCGACGACGAGCGCGACGACATTCGAATCGAGCGGAACGAGGCGGGCGTCGTGCTCCGCGGCCGCCTCGCGCAGCGGCTCGAACGGCGCGAACACCTCGTCTGCGGAGATGGTTCGATCCGAAGCTTCGATCGCGAGCTCGATCCGACCGAGGACGATGGTGTGGAGGCGGAGCTCGGCCTTCCCGACGATCGACGGACGGCTCGAAGGGGCGGGCGCGACGCTCGCGTAGGTGCCGTGTTGCCCGAGCCACGTCGCGACTTCCCGCGCCGAGGCTGGCCTCTCCGCGGGCTCCCTCGCCATCATCCGCGCGCACAGATCGTCGAGCGCGGCCGGGATCGACGGCCGAACGCGAGATGCCCGCGGCGGCTCCTCGAGCAGCAGCTTGGCCAGCACGGAGAGCGGAGACGCACCGTCGTACGCACGTCGCCCCGTCAGGCACTCGAACAGCACGCAGCCCAGCGCGAAGAGATCGGAGCGAGCGTCGGTGTCCCCGCCGGAGGCTTGCTCGGGCGCCATGTACCCGGCCGTCCCGAGCACCGCCCCCGTCCGCGTGATGCGGGTGTCCCGCGCCGTGCGGGCGACGCCGAAGTCGAGCAGGACGGGAGAGCACCAGTCACCGCCGCGCAGCAGCACGTTGCTCGGCTTGAGGTCTCGATGGACGATCCCGTGGCCGTGCAGCGCTTCGAGAGCGTCCGCGAGCGCGGCGACCAGCTTCACCGTCTCCGCGATCGTCACCCCCGACGCTCCCAGCTTTGCCTCCAGATCGACGCCGTCGACCCATTCCATTGCGATCCACGGCGTCGCGCCCGCGCCCGCCCCCCGATCGAGGGCCTCGACGCCGTGGGCGAGGTGCCGGACGACCCGTGGATGCTCGACCCGCGCGAGGAGGCTCGCCTCGCGCTCGAATCGATCATGAAGCGCGAAGCGATCGGTAACGAGCTTGACCGCGCATTGGGTGCCCGTCTCGAGATCTCGGCCCCGCCACACCTCGCCCATCCCGCCCTGCCCCGCGACGGCGTCGAGGACGAATCGGCCACCGAGGATGTCGCCGGACCGAGCCACGAACGCGAGCTTATCCGCTCGAGCCCCGCTCGACCGCTCCAAGAAGGGGCGATGTCACCGCATCGACACGACGGCGCGACGGCGATCCGGTAACCTCTCTGCCGATGACGGCGAAGAAGTCTCAGTCCTTTTCGCGCAGGGATGCTCTCAAGCTTGGCGCCTCAGCGGTGGTGCCGACCATCGCCGGCTGCACGGAGGGCAGCACCGACACCGACGGGCAAGATCCCCCGGAGCCGGAGAAGGCGGAGATCACCCATATCGTCGTCGTGATGATGGAGAACCGCAGCTACGATCATTTCCTGGGATCGAGGAAGCTCGCCGGCTTGCCCGGAGATGGCATCGACCCCGATATGGCGAACGACGACCTCGAAGGGGTCTCGCAGGCGGTCTATCGCGAATCCATCGCGTCCCCGTGCGTGGCGGACCCTCCCCACGGATGGGATGCATCCCACGCCCAGTTCAACTCCGGCATGAACGACGGCTTCTTGTCGGAGTATCAGAACGCCGACGGCGCGGGAGCAGGGCCCCACGTCATGGGATATTTCACCGCCGACGATCTGCCGGTCACCCACGCGCTCGCCGACAACTACGCAGTCTGCGATCGCTGGTTTGCCTCCGTGATGGGCCCCACGTGGCCCAATCGCTTCTATCTCCACGCCGCCCAGTCCGGCGGCCTCAAGTCGAACGACTCCCCCAAGGACCCGCTGCCGACCATTTACGATTCTCTCGACAAGAAGGGCATCCCTTGGGGCTACTACTACACGGATTTGCCGTTCTTGCTGATCCTCGGCAACACCAACATCAAGCCAGCCGTGCCGAGTTTCTTCGACGACGCGAAGAATGGCACGTTGCCCCCCGTGACGGTCGTCGACCCGGGGTTCGCGCTCAATGACGACCACCCGCCCCATCACCCGCTCCTCGGTCAGCAGTTCATCGCGTCCATCTACCAAGCCCTCGCGACGTCCCCGCTCTGGGAGAAGGTGCTGATGGTCCTCATCTACGACGAGCACGGTGGGTTCTTCGACCACGTGGCCCCGCCGAAGACGGCCGACGACCGAGCGAGCGAAGGCTTCGATCAGCTCGGGTTCCGAATCCCCGCGATCGCGATCGGCCCCTGGGTGAAGAAGGGACACGTGAGCTCCGTCGTGCGGGACCACACCTCGGTGCTCAAGCACATCGAGAACATGTTCGGGCTCGACCCCCTCACCGCCCGCGACGCGGCCGCCAACGATCTCTCCGAGCTCATCGACACGGAGCGGATGGAGAAGAACGAGCCGGAGCCGCCGGTCACGCTGCCGTCGGTCGACATCGACGCCTCCGCGATCGACCCCGCCTGCAAGACGAAGGTCCGGTCCCAGAAGTGCGATATCGAGATCCTCGCGGACAACGGCGGGATCCCGTTCGAGCTCGATCTCCGGCCGCGCGCTCGAGAGACGGCCTTCTTCATCGGCGACTACCTCGAGGCCCACGGTATCGGCAGCATCCGCGGCCCTCGCTGACTCGTACTGCCGGCCGGTCCGCTTCCGGATCCCGCGCCGTGCGCGGGGGGAGGTCTACGCAGTGAGCTTCGGGCCGGCAGCACTACCGCGCTCGACGACCAGCCTCACGAGCCGCGTCGATCACGAGCAGCGCCAGCGCCGTCGGGAACACCAGCACGACGCCGATCGAAGGCGCATCGACGGTGCGGGACTCGGCCCAAGCGCGGATCGCGTGTCCGCCGTGACTCAGGACCTGCTGCACGAGGAGCACCGCGAAGAGCGGGATGAAGAGCCGCGGCCGCTTCAGGAACCCAGCGATGCAGGCGAGGTTGATCCCGACGAAGAGGAGGTGACGCCACGCGGGAGCCTCCGGATCCACTGTCGGTACGGCGGCCGCGATCGTGTGGAACACGGCCCCGCACCCGAAGCAGAAGCTCAGCACCCAAAACGCGTAGTCGATCGTGCTTCGCGCCGGGCGCTCCATCGGCCGCTCTTCGGTCAGGCGCCCAAGCTCGCCATATCGATCACGAACCGGTACTTCACGTCGCTCCGAAGGACGCGCTCGTACGCCTCGTTGATCTTCTGAATCGGAATCACCTCCACGTCGGAGACGATCCCGTGCTCCCCGCAATGGTCGAGCATCTCCTGGGTCTCCGCGACGCCACCGATCAAGGAGCCGGTGATGCTCTTGCCGCCCGCGATGAGTGAGAATGGCGAAATCGACACGTTCGAGGTGGGGGCCCCGACGATCATCATCGATCCTCGCGCCCGGAGGAGCTCCAGGTAGGCGCCGTAGTCGTGGGGTGCGGAGACGGTGTCGATGAGGATGTCGAGCTTCCCCTTGTGCTTCCCGAGCGCGTCTTCTTTGCGCGTCACGACGAAGTCCTTCGCCCCGAGTCGAGCCGCGTCGTCCTCCTTGCCCGCGCTGGTGCTGAATACGGTGACGTCGGCGCCCATCGACGCGGCGAGCTTCACCGCCATGTGGCCGAGCCCTCCCAGCCCGACGACTCCCACCCGATCCGACCGCTTGCACCCGAACTGCTTCAGCGGGGAGTACGTGGTGAT
Source organism: Polyangiaceae bacterium (assembly GCA_044225865.1). Lineage (GTDB taxonomy): Bacteria > Myxococcota_A > Polyangia > Polyangiales > Polyangiaceae > Xiheicaenibacterium. The sequence goes on from JBGAID010000028.1 coordinate 50,342, forward strand.
CCCGGCGCACAAGAGGGGGGCCGCTCCCGCCGGATCGAGCTTCTTCGGGATGCGGAGGACGAAGCGTTCGTCGACGACGATGCGCGCCGAGTAGCCGCCGTAGGTCCGCGTCTCGCGGTCCATCTCCGTCCCGTTGTAGGTGAGCGCCATGCCGAGCTCGCAAAACTGCTCGAGATCTCGGCGGCAGGGGCCGCACGAGCGGCACGAGTCGACCATGCAGCCAACGCCGGCCGTGTCGCCGATCGCGAGCTTCGTGACCTCGGCGCCCATCTCTACGACCCTCCCGATCACCTCGTGACCGGGCACCATGGGGAACAATCCGCCTGACCATTCATCGCGAGCTTGGTGGATGTCCGAGTGGCAGACTCCGCAAAACTCCACGTCGATGACGACATCCTTCGGTCCCGGCTCGCGCCGCTCGATGTTCATCGGGCCGAGAGGCTTTCCCGCGCCCGACGTTCCCCATGCTCGAATCGTTTGTGTCAACGGTGTCTCCGTTTGGTTGGCGGGTCTCGTAGCACGGGGAAATGATCAAGGCGATATCAGGATTCTCGCCCTCCCCCGCAACGCCAAGTGTTCGGCGGTAGGATCGCCGCCCGATGACCGAGCGCCCATCCAAATCCACTCCGGGCAGTCTTCGCCTCGCTGCTGGTCATGGGCCCGAAGCGCTCACCGTCGCGGGGGTCGTCGGAGCGCTCGGAATCGTCTTCGGCGACATCGCGACGAGCCCGCTCTACGCAGTGCAAGAGTGCCTCGCGGGGAAGCACGGTGTCGCGCCGGAGCCGGTGAACGTCTTCGGCGTCGTCTCGATGATCCTCTGGTCCCTCCTGCTCGTCGTGACGCTGAAGTACCTCGTCGTGCTGATGCGCGCCGACAATCGAGGCGAGGGCGGGATCATGGCGCTCCTCGCGCTGGTTCCCCGGAGCGTGCGCGAGCGGGGGCCGGGGGTCCTCGGACCGATGACGATCCTCGTCGTCATCGGGGCCGCGTTGCTGTTCGGCGACGGGATCATTACGCCCGCCATCAGCGTGCTCAGCGCGGTCGAGGGCCTGCGCGTCGTGACCCCTCGCCTCGAGCCGGTCATCGTCCCGCTCACGGTCGTCATACTCATCGGGCTCTTCGCGATACAGAAGCGTGGCAGCGGTGGTCTGGGGCGCGTCTTCGGCCCCGTCATGATCCTCTGGTTGGTCGTGGCCGGCGTCTTGGGTGTCATCGCCATCGCGAGGTCGCCGCGAATCCTCGGTGCCTTTTCACCCCACCACGCGTTCGTCTTCGCGGCCTCGGACGGCTTCGGCGCGTTCCGGGTGCTCGGCGGGGTGGTGCTGAGCGTGACGGGGGGCGAGGCCCTCTACGCGGACATGGGCCATTTCGGTCGTCGTCCGATTCGATTCGGTTGGATGGTCGTCGCGCTGCCGAGCCTGATGGCGAGCTACCTCGGCCAAGGTGCGAAGATCCTCGAGGAGCCGGGGGCGGCCGCGCAGCCATTCTATGCCATGGTGCCCTCCGGAGCGGCGAGCATTCCATTCGTGATACTCGGGACGGCCGCCACCGTGATCGCGTCCCAGGCCCTCATCTCCGGGGTCTTCTCCCTGGTGCGTCAATCGATGCTGCTGGGGTATTTCCCGAGGCTACGGGTGGAGCACACCGCGAAGGAGAGCATCGGCCAGATCTACGTGCCGTTCATGAACGCCTTTCTCGGCATCAGCTGCATCGCGCTGGTGCTCGTGTTTCGCGAGTCGAGCAAGCTCGCGGCCGCGTTCGGGCTGGCCGTGAGCGGCACGATGGCTGTCACCTCCGTGGCGTTCTATGGCGTCGCCAGAAGTCATTTTCATTGGGGCCGAGCCTTCTCCGTTCTCGTCGTCGCCTTCTTTCTCGTCTTCGATGTCGCATTCTTGGCCGCCAATACCCTAAAGATCGTGGACGGTGGCTATGTCCCGGTCGTCGTCGGAGGGTGCTTCGTCGTCGTCATGGTGGTTTGGGCTCGAGGACGGAGCTTGCTCGGAGCCTATTTCCGCGAGCGCTCCGAGCCCACGCCGGCCTTCGTCGCGTCTCTTCCCGATGCCGTCGATCAGCGCTTGACCGGCGTCGGCGTGGTGATGACCGCGTCCGCCGAGTCCATCCCGCCCGTGTTGCTCAGAATGGTTCGCCGATTTCGGACCATGCACGAGACCGTGCTCCTCACCACCGTCCTCACGGAGGAGATCCCGTACGTCGCGGAGCCGCGGGCGGAGGTCACGCCCATCGCCGCGGGCCTTCACCGGGTCGTCCTTCGGTATGGCTTCATGGAGACGCCGGCGGTCCACGACGTCGTTGGTCGCATCCTCCCCGGCGTCGCGCCCGGCGCTCGACGGGAGGACGTCACCTATGTCCTCGGTCACGAGCGATTCCTCGCGGGACCGGAGGGGAGGATGGGCCCGGTCGCCGAGCGCATCTTCGCCCTGCTGAGCCAGAACGCCTTCAATCCGACGGACTTCTACGCGGTGCCGCCGGCGCAAGTCGTCGAGCTCGGGGCGCGCGTCGATCTCTGAGCTGGCCGAGGCTCAACGCCGGTCGAGCCACATCATGTCGGGCGCGGGCTCGAACCCCAGCGCGCGATAGAACGCCATCGCGTCGGGGCGGGCGTGGAGCACCCATCGAATGGTCGCTCGGCGGGCGATGAGGCGCGCCACGAGCTCACGTCCGATGCCTCTCCGCCGATAGGCGTCGTCGACCATGACCGAGCTCAGATACGCATTGGTGACGCCGTCCGAGATGGCGCGGGCGAACCCGACGAGGCGGTCTCCGTCGAACGCCGCGACGACCCAGCGCGCTCCCTCCACCTGGCTCGCGAGCGCCCCCGGGTCACGCGCCGAGAAGCCACACGCTTCGCGCAGGCGGGCGAGGGCGGAGAGGCTCACGTCTTTGCCGTCTCGATAGTCGATCATGTCCACGCAATGGTAGACGCGCCCTGGCGCGGCGGGGGCGGTCATGCGCTTCGTGCGCATCGGCTCTGGATCCGGTCGTGCGCTTCGTGTGCGATCGAGCGCACGATCCAGGCCGGCATCGCGGGGCTCGTGGTTGGCGTGGGCCGTGCACACCATGGTTCGGTTATCCTTCCCGAGCCCGATGAGCACCTACTACATGAACGAGGCTGCCTTCGACCTCCCCGAGGTGAAGTTCAGCGATCAGTCCGTCACCTACCTCGAGACGAGCGCGGGGCCGGACGCGCGCGCCGCGATCTTGGTGGAGCGAAACCCCATCGAGCCCCAGCGAAGCCTCCGGGACGTGGCGTCCGCCCACGTCAATGACGCTCGGAAGCGATTGAGGGGCTACGAGATCCTCGAGCAGTCGGAGCGCGATCTCGCGGGCGTGCCTGCCATCGAGGTGCGATCCAAGTGGCGCGACGACGACGGCATGGTCTACACGCGCAGCGTCCACGTTCTCCTCGGAGACATGCACATGGTGATCTCGACGGAGGGCGCGCTCGAGAGTCGTCCTGTCTGCGACGCCACGTTCGATCAGGTGATCGAGACGTTCCGATTCAGAGCCTGAGCGAAAGCGAGAGGTCCCCGCCATGGCCGCAATCGATGCCCCTTCGCTCGTCGAAGCGAAGAAGGAGATCTTCGCCGACTTTCCGAAGCACCTGGGCTACACGATAGATCCGCGGACGGGAAAGAAGGAGTACGTCACCGGCATTGGCGGCGACGACGCCCACAAGAAGCGGAAGAGCGATCACAACCAAGGCAACGCTATCGACATCCATAGCGAGCCGGAGAACGGCACGCCGGGCGACAAGATCGCAGCCATTGCGATCCGCGATCCGCGCGTCAAATACGTCATCTGGAATCACCGGATCTACACCCCCGGTCAGGGCTGGAAGCTCTACTCGAAGCACAACACCCTGCCTCACGACACCCACGTGCACGTCAGCATCAAGCCGGCGGCGCGTGGCGACACCTCGCCGTGGAACTGGAATCAGGAGCCGGTGCCGAGCCTGAACAAGGATGTCTGCACCAAGGAGGCGCCCCAGGGCGAGACCCGATTCGAAGACGTGGTCGTTCCGCCCCCTCCTCCTCCCAAGAAGAAGAGGAAGAAGAAGGGAAGGCAGGCGGCCGACGCGAGCTCTTCGTCGCGCGGCGGACGCTTTCGGCTCGTCCAGGGATACGAGGGCGTCCTCCTGGAAGGGAGTCAGAACATGGCGGCCCACGTGGAGACGCCACACACCGGCGGAGGCCGCATCCAGAAGGCGAGCCAGACGGTGTTCCTCGGTCCGAGCCAGCGCGGCTTCGCGCGCATTGGGGACCCGACCACCGATGGTTATGGCGTCGTCGAGGGAGTGCCGAGCGTCCTCGTCGGGTGAGGGTGGGCCGCCGGGGGTCCGCCCGTGGCCGGTCGCGGTGTCGGCGGGCACCGTCACCCGATGCTCGCGCCTTGTGCAAGGAGTGAAGGGCGGCGCCGCAATGGTCGCCGGCACGACGCCAACCTCGTGGATCGCCATCGACCAGGGATCCGACCTCGCCGCGAGCACGTAATCGCTGCTGCGAGGAGAGAATCGCGCTTCAACTCGCGCCGGCGTCGTTTATAAACGCGAGGTGCGGGGAAGCTTCGTGCGCCTCCTCGTAACAGGGGTGGGGCTCTGCTCGTCCCCACCACGTGCGCTCGCGCGCCCCTGCCGCAACAGGCTCATCGTTCGGGAGAGCTCGATATGGCCTCGTTTCCCTCGTTGAACCTCAGCTTCCGCCTCTCGACCGGCGAATCGCTCGACGTCCGCACGTTCCGCATCGAAGAGCGGATGAGCACGCCGTTCAAGGTCGACCTCGTCACCCGCAGCCCCGATCCGGATCTCGACCTCGAAGGATTCGTGGGCGAGCCGGCGCGGTTCGAGATCGCGCAAGGCCGCTCCTGGGTCGGCGCGGTGCGAGTGTTCGAGCTCGAGCAGGCGGAGCCGACGGGCCTGTCGACCTATCGGGTGGAGCTCGTCCACGCCATGTGGCTCCTCACGCAACGCCGCAATCACCGCATCTTCCAGCGGATGAGCGAGCCCGACATCGTGAAGCAGATCCTGGACGAGTGGAAGATCTCGTACGAAGCGCGCATCGCCAGCGAGACGTACAAGAAGCGCGATTATCGGGTTCAGTACGGGGAGAGCGATTTCGCCTTCATCTCGCGAATGCTCGAGGACGCCGGGATCACCTATTGGTTCGAGACGGCCGGCGACCTCAGCAAATTGATCCTCTCCGACTCGGCGGAGGCGGGAGAGCCGCGCGCGCCCATCGAGAGCGTCGACGATCCGAGCGCCATCCCCTGGCAGGACTACGTCACCAAGCTCTCGGTGGCGCGCGAGGTGCGGCCGGGGAAGTACACGATGCGCGACGTCGATTACCGCATCCCCCCGAACTATCCGCTCCTGTCCTCGTCCGCCGACGGCAAGCCGCTCGAGTCGCAGTTGGAGAGCTTCCACTACGTCCCTGGCGCGTTTCTCTTCGAAGGAGAGGGGAGCGGAACCCCCTCGGCCGACAGCAAGCTCACCGTCCGCACCAGTGAACGAGAGGCCGAGCGTCTCGCGAAGCGCCGCCTCGAGGCGAAGCGCGCCGAGGCGCGGACCTACAAGTTCGTCACCAACGCCCTCGACGTGCGTCCCGGCCTCCGGGTGCCGATCGTGGGCCACGTGCGGGGCGAGCTCGGAGCCGATCAGCCGCTCCTCGTGACGTCGACGGTCTTGAGCGGCACGTCCGAAGGTGGGTGGGAGGTGGCGGTGCGCGCGACGCGCAGCGACGCTCCCTTCCGGCCGGCGCTCGTCACCCCCAAGCCGAAGGTGTCCGGCGTGGAGACGGCCACCGTCGTCGGGGCATCCGGCGACGAGATTCACACCGACGAGTTCGGGCGGATCCGGGTCCACTTCCACTGGGACCGCCAGAGCCGAATGAACGACGACAGCTCCTGCTGGGTGCCGGTCAGCCAGCCGTGGGCCGGCACCGGCTTCGGCGGAGTGAACATCCCTCGCGTCGGGCAGGAGGTCATCGTCGACTTCTTGGGTGGCGATCCGGACCGACCCATCGTCGTGGGGCGGGTCTACACCGCGTCTCAGCCCGTACCGTTCAAGCTCCCCGAGAACAAGACCCAGAGCGGGTGGAAGAGCAACTCGACCACCGGCAGCGGCGGATACAACGAGATCATGTTCGAGGACTCCGTCGGCAAGGAGGTCTTCCGCCAGCAAGCCGAGCGCGACATGCAGACGCTCGTGAAGCACGACGAGACGCGGACCATTCAACGCGACCGCACCACGAAGATCCTCCGAGACGAGAAGATCGATATCGGGCGCGATCGCACCGAGACGGTCAAGCAAGACGAGACGATCACGGTAGGTCGCAATCGGACGGAGACGGTCATCGGGAACGAGACGCTCACCGTCCAGGGCAACCGCACCCGCGCCGTTCACGGCAACGAGGACATCTTCATCGGCGCGAGCTACTCGGAGCAGGTCGTCGAGAATTTCACCCAGACGATCGGCGGAAACTCGACGAGCAACATCAGCGGGAATCGGAGCGCCGCCATCGGCGCGTCCGACAGCACGACCGTCGCCCTGAACCGCAGCGCCAACATCGGGGTGAGCGATTCGGTCACGGTCGGTCTGTCCCACTCGATCTCCGTCGCTCCGGGCGGGGCCCCGCTCGGGAGCCACCACATGACCCCGGGCAAGACGGAGATCCAAACCGGCCTCGGCGCTACCCTCACCCTCGAGGGAACGAAGATCACCCTCAAGGCCGATACGATCGTGCTCGACGCGAAGAACATCTACGGCATCGCCAGCGAGAAGATCGCAATGGGCGGCGCCCAGGGCGTCAGCATGGGCTCCGCCTCTGGCGAGGCGAAGGTCAACGGCAAGACCTTGAAGCTATCCGGCGCCAGCTCCGCCGACCTCACGTCGTCCGGGCCCACCACCGTGAGCGGCACGCCGGTCCAGCTCAATGGCCCCGGCTTGTTCGCGGGCCGCGTCACGGAGCTCGCCCCCGCCACGATCACGACGGGGGCGGCCCTCGTGCTCGTGGGCGGCGCGTCCTTCCCCTTCGAGGTGACGAAGGACGCCGCCGGCAACCTGCACGTGGGACCTCACATCATCGTCCAGCCGGATCCGAACGATCCGAACTTCCAGAACAAGGTCATGCGGGATCTCGGCATCATGTCCTCGACCCCGAACGGCCTGGGCCGCCTCAACAACATTCAGAACAATCCCGGCGGGCACAACTTGACCATTCGGCCCTACAGCGCCGCGGAGGCCGCTCAATACGGGCAGAACAACTCGCTCACCTACGCGCATGCGGGCGCGTCGCTCGGCTACGACGCCGCTGGCAACCCTGTCCCGGGGCCGGGCTCGGACACGGAGATCTCCTACAATCCAGATATCGTCCTCGGTCCCAATGGATCCCCGGAGCCCGGCGATGCGACCCTGTTCCACGAGATGGGCCACGCCGAGCACAACGTCTACGGGATCAATCGTCAGGGCGAGGCGCTGGGCGGTGGCTGGGACAATCAAGAGGAGTATCAGACGATTCAAGGCGGCGTGAACCAGCCCGGCGGCTCTCAGATCCCGGGCGTGCCCACCGACGGGAGCGAGAACCAATACCTCGGCGAGCGGGGCTATCCGTACCGCCGAACGAACCACGGCAGTGGATACTCCAACCCGGACGGCTCACCGATAGGCCCGTGAGCGCAGGCTGCTCGTCGTCGCAGAGGGTCAAGTCTCAGCGGCTCTAGTCTCAGAGGGAATGGCGATGAACGTCTCGACAAAAGAAAGCTCCAGCGCTTACGAGCTGACGTGGTCGCTGACGGCGGCGGGGCCGGAGAAGCCCCTCCTCCTTTCGTACAGCGTCCACGCTCACGAAGAGCTCTACCTCGGCGATCGACTGTGGGACTACGCGAAGGGCGGCGCGCGCATCCCGGATCCGTTCGGGGTCTATCGTTTCGTCCGCGACGGCAGCCTCCGCCTCGTGTTCGCGCAAGCCCCCTGGCCCGCGAACGTCTCGCCCCGCGTCGTCTATCAACCTCTCTATTCGCGGTTGAAGGCGGGTGAGACACGGCGCCGAGAGATCCCGATCGATCAGCCCGTGGACGAGTATTCGGCGCTCTCACGCGACATCAGCGCCCCGACCGTCGTGGAGGAGGTGTCGCGCGTCCTCTTGGTCCTGAGCTATCGATTGAGATCCTCCATGCCGGAGGATCCTCAGCCCCCTCCCAACGAGAGCGCGGAGGAGGCCGGGTACATCGTCGCCGACCCGAAGCTCCTCACCTCGACCGTCGAGGTCGAGCGGTTGAAGGTCAAACGCCGGACGGGCTACATGGCTCGCTTCGCGTTGCCCGGGGAGCCCGGCCCCGGTCCTGTCGAGCCGCCCAAGCCGCCGGCGAAATAGGCGTCACCGCCTTCGATTCAGGCTCGGCGCGCTTCGACGATCCGCTCGCGGATCTCTTGTCGGAGCTCCGCCGAGCGAGCGGTCCGTTCGCTGAAGACGCGCGTCAGGACGAGCATCGACCGGGGCGGCAGCGCGAGCTCCTCGAGGACCTCGGCCGTGGTTTGGCGCTCGACCGAGACCTGGATGCGCGCGTATTCCTCGGCGGAGACAGGCCGTTTCCGCAGCTCTTCCACGCGCGCGAGGAACGCCGCGTCATAGCGCCGCTGAAGGTCGCGCTTGCCTTGTCGCGCCTCGGCCGCGATCGCCTCCCGCCATTGGGTCTCGTGGGTCGCGAGCTCCGAGAGCGTGAGCCGATACGTCTTCAGGCTCGAGTCTTCGGCCCCTGCCTTCATCTGCACCTCCGCGTCGAGCAAGGCCACCACCTCCAGCGTGATCTCCTGCGCCGGCTCGGGCTCGGGCTCGAGCTCCGGTGGATCGGTCGGGACGAGGCTCAGGTCCGAGGCGCTCTCGGCCGGCGGAGGGACGGATGGGGCGAGGGGAGGGGGAGCAGGCGTGGAAGGCCGCAAGCTCGCGCGCTCCTTCTCCTCCCGCGCGAGCTCGTAGCTCGGCTTTGGAAATGCCCGATGGGTCGGCAACCCCGTCGGCACGGGGGCAGGGATCGGCGGCGGTGCGGTCACCATGGGTGTCGCGATGGGCGCCGTCCCGGTGCTGGGAGACACAATGGCGGGGGCAGCCATGGAAGGCGGCGCGACGGGAGGGGGGACGGCGAACGGAATGGCGGGGGGCCCTCCGCGAAACGGCAGGGCCGCATCGGCGGGGAGTGACGTCATCGTGTTCTGGGTCTCCTCGTCGTCCAGGTCCGAGGCGCCGGGACTGCTCGCGACCGGCTTGAACGGGAGCGCGTCGGTCGCGCCGGTCGGCGGGAGCCGGTTGGTGACCGGCGCCGCCGCCATTGCGATCTCCGCCGTCGACATGGGCAACAGGTCTTGTCGCGCGCTGTCCGTCGGGGGAGCGGCCTTCCCGGCGTCGGCGCCCAGGATGAGCTCGGCCACCACCCGCGGCGGAGGCGCCTCGAGCGGTCTGCTCAGGGTCGCGCGCCAGACGAGGAGCGCCCGATCGTCCTCCGGCCCGAGCAGCAGCGTGTCGAGGGTGGCCCGCACGATCTCGGCCGGCGCGACGTCGACGGCCCACAGCGCGAGCTCGCCGCCCGGCAGGCGCGTCCAATGTCTACCCGCGGCGCGGTCGACCCAAATGGTCTCCTCCCCGGTCAGCTTGGAGAAGCGCTGCCGAGCGGGCGCGACCTGGAAGTACTCTCGCGAAATGGAGGCAGGCATCTTCAATGCAATGGGGTGAGGCCGCTGCCCCTCGCGCCGGATCTCCACCGCTCGGAGGCCGCCCGCCATAGCCCATTGCTTTTCGCTGTAATCGTGCAGATGCCGGAACCGCTCCGACGAAGTCGGTCCCAGGATGGGCTCGGCGATCGGGCGGGGCTTTTGATCGGAGGCGTCCTCGACCCAAAACCGAGGGGCCTCGTCTCCTCCGTCCTGGAGGAGGGCGACATCGGCCATGCTCTTGGAGGGGGCGAGGACAACGTCCTTGAGCAACCCGTCGACGGTCTGCGGCGGCACACCATCCCGAAGGGGAGTCGCGGTGTGGCCGGAGAGGTCCATCCGGCAGACGCACGTCACGACATAGTGGCGAGCACCCTCCCCCTCCGGGAAGCCGGCACCGGAGATCGCACTTACGAAGGTTTCCAACGCAATGCCCGCCAGAGAGGCTCTCGCCGAAGCGCGAGCATACCATGAGCTATCCGTTCAGGCGGGGCACCCCGAAGCGGATGGCCTCGACTTTTTTTGACCCGTCGGGGCGGGGTGCGGCCATGAAGGGGTGTCTCGATGGCTCGCCCTCACCTGCGCCTCGTCCCGGCTCCGGCCGGAGCGTCGCCTTCGGCCCCCGCCGAAGGGCAGGGTGTCATCACGGACGAGCGGCTCGAGGAGCTCCGGGGAGGCGTGAAGGCGGCAGAGCGGGAGCTCGTCGCTCTCTTCTGGCCTCGCATCTCCCGAACCCTCACCCACATCTTGGGCGCGACCCACGAGATCGAGGATCTCGTTCAAGAGGTCCTCATCCGCGTGTTCGCGCGGTTGGATCGGATTCGCGATGCGGCGAGCCTCCGGCCCTTCGTCACCTCCACGACGGTCTTCGTGGCGCGGGAGGCGCTCCGCCGTCGCGCCCGGAGGCGGTGGCTCGTGTTCATGGCCCCCGAGGACACACCCGATATCGAGCTACCGGGCGCGAGCCCAGACACCTTGGCCGCGGTCGGCGCCTTCTACGAGGTGCTCGCGAAGCTCGCCGTCGACGAGCGCATCGCGTTCTCCCTGCGGTACGTCGACGGAATGGAGCTCACCGAGGTCGCGTGGGCGACGGAGACGAGCCTCTCGACGGTGAAGCGCCGACTTCGCTCGGCGGAGGCGAGGTTCTCGAAGCTCGCTTCGACGCGGCCCGAGCTGGAAGAGCTCTTGAAGGAGGGGACGAGGTGGCAAGCCGTCGCGCGATGAAGCTCGCCGGTCGTCGCGTCGCCGACGCGATCGATCGATCGCGCCCGGTCACGGACGCGGCCACCCTCGACGCGCGAGTCGAGGCGCTTCGCGCGGTCCGCGCGGAGCGTCGGGTCCGCGTCGGCCGGGCTCGTCGGCGTGGGGCCGCCCTCGGCCTGCTCGCCGCGTGCTTCGCCGTGTTCGCCTTTCTCTTGCTTCGACCTCGCTCCTTGTCGTTCACGGTGGACGGATCCAAGGGCGAGATAGGCCGCTTCGTCGCGTCGCCGATCGACGGGAGCAGCACCCTCCGGTTCTCGGACGGCACGCGGATCGAGCTCCACGAAGCGGGTCGCGCCCGGGTCTCCTCCGTCGACGACCGGGGCGCGTTCATCGTCCTCGAGGACGGTACCCTCACCGCGAGCGTGATCCACAAGCCGCGCGCGGCGTGGACGATCGCGGCCGGGCCATTCGAGATTCACGTCATCGGCACGACCTTCGACGCCTCATGGAGCTCCTCCGACGAGACATTGACGGTCGACATGGATGAAGGGCGCGTCGAGGTCACCGGATCGTGCATCGACAGTCCGAGGCCCATCACATCTCACGAGTCGATGCGCTTCTCGTGTCGGGGGGTGGCGGTGACCGCGCCTGTCGCCAGCTCCTCCTCTTCCGCATTGGAGGCGGCCGCGCCCGCTCCGCCCGCCTCGGGCGCGGAGGTCTCGAGCGCGCCTCGAATGGACCCTCCTCCGACCGCGGTCTCGGAGCCGAGCTGGCGGGAGCTCTTCAAGCGCGGCGACTTTCGCGCCGCCTACGCGCGCGCCGATCGGGACGGTGAGCTCGGGCGCGCCGCTCTCGGATCCTCCTCCGACCTTCGCGATCTCGCCGAGCTCGCTCGCCTCGCCGGCCATCCCGAGACGGCGCGTGGGCTCTACCTCGCGCTGCGCGATCGCCGCCCCGGCTCGGAAGAGGCGGCCCTCGCCGCCTTCCAGCTCGGGCGAATGAGCGGCGGAGCCTCCTCGGAGGCGGAGCGATGGTTCTCCCTCTACCTCGCCGAGCGTCCGAATGGCGCGCTCGCGGCGGAGGCCCTCGGACGCATCCTCGAGATCGAGCACCGGGCCGGCCGATCGAGCGCCCCCTCGACGGCGAGGCGCTACCTCGAGAGGTTCCCGAATGGTGCCCATGCCGCGTTGGCCCGAAGTATCGTGGGGCCGTGAAGCGGTCGCTCGCGGTGGGATCGTTCGCGCTCGCGATGGCGAATCCGAGCATTCTTCAAGCCGCCGAGCCCCCTCGCGACCCGACGGTGGTGCTCGTCTTTCGGGAAGGGGACGTGTTCGGCGCGCGCCTCGAGGCCGAGCTGCGGTCGATCGGGATAAGGGTGGTCACCCGCCGTCGCGCGGAAGCGATGACGCCGATGGAGACGGTCGCCATTGCCACGATTCGAGACCGCCCGCGACGACGGGTCGAGATTCGACTGGGGGCCAGCCCTTCTCCGAGCGCGGACCCCGATATGGTGGTCGACGTGGACGAGCGCGATGGGGATGTGCCGAGCATCCAAGCCGCGGAGCGGATTCGCGCCGCGTTCGAGCCGCTCGCCATACACGCCGACGCTTCTCCGTCACTCGACCCCGGCCATTCGCCGCTGCCGGCGCCCCCGCCGAGTGAAGGCGCCGCGCGGTCTCCGGGGCTCCACGTCACCGATCCGGGGATGGTCGCCGTTCCCGCCTTCCCGCCGCCGCTGGTACGCCCCGCCCCTCGCGCCCCCCTTCCCCCCCTCCGTCCCGCCGAGCCTCGACCGTGGCTGGGGGTGGGCCTCGGTCTCGGCGCGCTCGCGGGGGCGCCGGGGGCCGAGCTCGACGCAACGCTGTCCGTTTTTCATGCCGTTGCGATGGCTCCGCCTCGAGCCGTTCGTGCTCGTCCCTCTCGCTCCATTGACATTGGAGGCGGGTCAGGGCGCCGCCGACATCCATGCCGGGGCCCTCGGGGCGCGCGTCGGGTTCGTCGTATTCCGCGCCGACGTCGTGTCGTTTGCGGTCGGGGCGACGATCGAAGGCTTCTGGCTTCGAGCGGTGGGTGATCCCGCGCCGGGCTACGAGGGATCGACCGAGAACGGCTTCGGCGCGGGAGCGTCCGCCGACGTAACCGCTCGCGTTCACCTCGGCGGCCCCCTCTCGTTCGCTCCCCGTGCGTCCCTCGGGCTCTCTGTCCCCAAAGCCGATATTGCCTTCGGGAGCGAGACCATTGCCACGTGGGGGTGGCCGTTCGTCGATCTCGGGGTCGCTCTCGAAATCGAATGGGCGCCATGAAGAACATGAACCGCGGGGGCGCGCCATGGCCATTGAATGGTCATAGCGGGCCCGCCGGTGGGCCCCCACGATCTGAGGGCCCATCGCCCTCCTCGACGACGCGCGCCCCACGAAAGGTGCCCGACATGACCACCCTGCCTCCGCGCTCCATGCTCGCCCTTTGCCTATGGCTCGGCACCGCCTGCAACTTCCCATTGCAGCCCATCTCCGGAGAGGGAGGATCGGACGAGGGCGGGGGCAGCGAGGAAGGCGGCGGCGTGCCCGAGGGAGGCTCCTCTACTGCCGGCTCGCCCTCCGGTGGCTTCAGCCAGGGAGGAACCTCTCAAGGCGGCTCGGGAGGCGGGATCCTCGAGGGCGGGACCTCGCAAGGGGGCTTTGGCGGCGGCGGCGGCGCGCTGCCGGAGGGTGGCGCCTCGCAAGGGGGTTTCGGCGGCGGTGGCGGCGCGCTGCCGGAAGGTGGCGCCTCGCAAGGGGGCTTCGGCGGCGGTGGCGGCGCGCTGCCCGAAGGAGGCGCCTCGCAAGGCGGTGCTCCTGGCAGCGGCGGCTTCGCTCAGGGCGGCGGGTTGCCCTGAGGGGCTAGAGCACCGATCATGTTGAAAGCCGGCGCATTCGCGCGATTTCGCGCCCGATCCACACGGCCTCGTCGCTCCGCTCCTCAGATTACGAGGAGTAGTCTTGCGGTGCTCACTCCTCGGGCGCGCGCCTCAGCCGCAAACTCCCCCGACTTCCGGCGCATTCGCGCGATTTCGCGCCCGATCCACACGGCCTCGTCGCTCCGCTCCTCAGATTACGAGGAGTAGTCTTGCGGTGCTCACTCCTCGGGCGCGCGCCTCAGCCGCAAACTCCCCCGACTTCACTCGGCTTTCAACATGTTCGGTGCTCTAGGGCACCTTCACGGCGCTGTCCGATTTGTCGCAGGGGTTCTCGCCGGGCTTCACGCTCACGACCTCGTCGACGAGCGTCTTGAGCACCCCCTGAACCGACTTCTTCACGACGAGGCGGCCCCGCGATGCCTCCTTCGAGCCGTCGAACGTACAGCTCTCGATCGTGACCATTCGGCCGCGCTCGACGCGGGCGACGGTGCGCGAGGGGCTGGACGGCCCGAGAGAGCGGGTCGTAATGGTGTGGGCGGCCGGATCGATCTCCGGATTGAGGAGCTGACCGATCTCACGCGTGAACACGTTCTGCACGTAACGCCCGGACTTCGGCTCGAACACCCACGCCTCGTACTTCGCCCATTTCGCGCCGAAGTCCCGCACGAGCCAGAAGTCCATATGGCCATCGAAATTGAGATCGATCGTCTCGGCGGTGCGAATGACCATTTCCGCGGGGGCGTCGACGGTGGCCGAGAGCGTCTGCTTGACGACGCTCTCGTTCGGACCAATGGCGACATCGACGTGGGTCTTCGACCGCACGTCGGCCGGCTCCTTGGCGCTGAGCCGCAGCGTGAGGAGCTGCTTCGTCTTGGCGCCGACCGCGACCGCGAACGTGCGCGTTCGCGTCCCCGGGGGTGCGGTGGGGGCAGGCGCGGCGAAGGCGGGGGCCGCGAGCACCGGCAGAAACAGCAACGCCGCCAGATTCGCGCGCAACATCGGAGCAGCCGGCATCGGCGACCCCTACCACCTCCCGAGCCGAAGGGACAAGCCGACGGCGCTGCCGGTATGCTCGGCGGCGAAGCGAATGGTGCCCCGCGGCCTTGTCTGGCTCTCTCTTCTCGGGTGTGCTGCCTGCCCGCCCGCTCCGGAGGCGTCGGCGCCCCCCGCCGAGGTGGCGCGGGTCGAGCTTCTCCCCGTTCAGGAGGTGCCGCCGAATGAGCCGCCCGTGACCGCGGCCGCCCCGGCCGTGGCCTCGGTCGGGGGACAGTGGTCGACGTTCCACGGAGACGCCGGCCGCACCGGCGCGACGAGCGCGCCCGCGATAACGAAGCCCACCATTGCCTGGAAGTCGAAGGTGGGGATCCAGAGCTGGCTCAACGGACCCGTCGTCGCGAGCGGGGTCGTCTATGTCCCGAGCTGCGGGACGAAGCACGATCGATCCGACGAGGGGGACGGCGTCCGCGCCCTCGACCTCGCGACAGGAAAGGTCAAGTGGACCACCCCGTTCTCGAATGACGCGAACGGCATCGCGTTCGCCGACGGCCGCGTATTCGCGACGTCCGACGACGGCAATCTCTATGCGATGGACGCCGCGACCGGGAAGGTCTCCTGGAAGCAGAAGGGCGCCCGGAAGATGTACGCGCACCCCCTCGTGCTCGGGAAGACGGTCGTCGTGGCAGACGCGTCGGGGGTCGTGCGCGCGTTCTCCGTCGCAGACGGGCGCTCCGCTTGGACCGCCTCGCTGCAGGGGACGATTCGTGGCGGACCTGCCGCCGATGACGACCGCATCTATGTCGCGACCGTGGAGGGCGAGGTCGCGGCCCTCTCGTTCACCGGTCGCACGATCTGGAAGAAGGCCGTTTCGCGACCGGATTTCGACGGGAAGCGCTCGGTGCCGATCTCCGTCTACGCCGCGCCGCTCGTCGCGGGCGATCGGCTCCTCGTCCCGTTCGTGCGAGACACCTACTATCCGGTGCCGGCGCTCGTCGCCCTCGACAAGAAGACGGGGGAGGTGGCGTGGCGCGCCAGCGACACCACCAAGGCGAGCTGGGGCAACATCCGCTCCACTCCCGCCCTCGCGAGGGGGCTCGCCGTCTATGGTGAGCCCTACTCGGGTGACGTCGTGGCGGTGAGCGCGAAGACGGGCACGCTCGCGTGGCGAAAGACGGTCGGCCCCTGCTACTTCCCTCAATGGGCGTCGCCCGCCATCGCCACGACGACCGTCTATCAGCCCCGCTTCGACGGCACCGTGTACGCGCTCGACTTGGACACCGGGTCGCTCCTCTGGTCCGTCTTCCTCGGGAGCGCGGCGGCGGCGGCGCCCGGAGGTCCGGCGCGCGCCTCGACCTCCTGTGAATGGGAGCCCCCGTCAGGCACGTTCGCGCTCTTCTCTCCCGCCGCCGTCGCGCCCGACGGCACGCTCCTCGTCGGTAGCAACGAAGGCTTTCTCTACGCGATTCGAGACCGGCTCTCGAAGTGAAGGGCGCCCCGCCGGTGCTGCCGGCCGGAGTCCAGAGCACCGATCATGTTCGGCGCTCCAGGAGCTCAGAAGCCCACGGCCGTTCTTTGGGCTTCGGGCCGTCAGCACGATGTCTCGTCGACGGGCGCGGCCGTGAGTCGATTGGCGAAGGTGCTCATGACGTACGCCCCGACCCCGACGAGCACCTCGAGCGCTTGCTCCTTGGTGTAGTGGGCCGAAAACGCGCTCCACTCCCGCTCCGGGACGTTCCCTCGGTGGGTGAAGGCGGCCTCGGTGAAGGTCGCGAGCGCGGCGAGGCGGGGACTTTGCGGCGGCCGCCCGTCGAATAGGTCCTCGGCGAGCCCCCCCTCGTTCATGTGCTCGAGGGTGGCCCGGTGCAACGTCGTGCACACGGCGCAGCCGACGACTCGCCCCATCGTGAGCGCGACAGTCTCGCGCTCGAGCGGGTCGAGGGAGGTCCGATCGAACACCGCGAGCGCCCCCATGAAGGCTCGGTAGAGCTTGGGAGACGCCACCATTCGCGCGACGGCCTTGGGCACCCGGCCGAAGCGGGCGCTCACCGCTCTCAGGATCTCCGCCGCGTCGGGCGAGGCGCTCGTGTGATCGAAGTCTACGAATCCGCGGTCTGTCCGTTGTTCCATGATCTTCCTTCTCCACTTGCGGCACTATGATATTGTCAATGCAACTTTTGTCTCGCGCGCGAGCGCGCGGTGCCCGTCACCCGAGACGCTCGGCGATCGTCTGGAGCGTGCGGCGGGTCGTCTCGAGGTCCGATTCGCTGATCCCGTCTTCGAATTCTCCGACGAGCTTCTTCACGACCGGCACGAGGACGCTTTGGGCCTTCTTTCCTTTCTCGGTGAGCTTCACCCGTCGTGTCCGCCCGTCTTCGGCCGAGGCGACGCGAGTGACGAGCCCCGCCCGCGCCATCGAATCGACGATCCGGCTCGTCGTGGGCGCGTCGCGATGAATGGCGAGGGCGAGCTCCCCCTGCGTCCGACCATCCTCCTCGAAGAGCCGGACGAGCGTGAGCCACTGCTCGGGTGTGATCTCGAAGCCGTGCTCATGAAAGGCCCGATACATGGCACGCCGCGTCGCCTCGTAGAAGCGATGGACCCAATACGCGAGGGCCCGCTCCAGCACCACGTGACCACCCCGGAATTGCCCGCGCATGCTCGCAATATGGCAGCGGGTCGGTTTGTTGTCAATGCAACAAAGTGTGAGGGCGCTCCCCGAAACGATCGACCCCGGCCCCGCTCCTCTCGTGAGCCCGCGGAGGGCTCTCTGGTCTGGTCTGCCGTCTGCCGGCTACCGACTGTTGTCCGTGGCGGCGACGTCGCTGTCGGCGAAACTTCGACGCACGCGGCAAGGATTTTCCGAGTCGTGGATCAGTAGCAGCAGGTGTTGGATGCCCAATAGGGCGTGCTCCCGCCGTCGTACACGACGAGGTTGCCGTCGTTCTGGACGCCTACGAAGGCCCCTGTCAGGCCGCTCGTGCCGGAAGACCAATAAGGTGTTCCGGACGTGTCGAGGACCACGAAGTTGCCGTCGTCGAGGAGGACGGCCCGATTCGCCCCCGTGCCCGTGGTGTTCGATGACCAGAGGGCGAGCTGGCCGACCCAGTAGAGGACGAGGTTCCCGTCTCCCTGCATGACCAACAGGAAGCGCCCGTCGCACGAATAGCGCTGATCGCCGGTGAGGAGCTCCTGGCCCGCTCGGAGGAGACCACAGTTGCACTCGTGATCGGTGCCGCCCCAGGCGGTGGACGTGTTCTGGACGCAGGTGAGAGGCGCGGCGTCGCACGATCCTTGGCAGCACGGCTGATCCGCGCCTCCACAAGGGGCGCAGTGGCCCGAGAGACATGCTCCGCTCGCGCAGTCCGGGCCTTGATTGCACACGAAGCCATCGGCGCACCCCGGACAGAGACCGCCGCCGCAGTCGACGCCGATCTCGGCGCCGTTCTTCTGCCCATCGGTGCACGTGGCCCCCACGCACTGATGATTGCTGCAAATCGTGTTTGGATAGTCCGGACAATCCTGGCCGGCCTGGCACTCGACGCAATGACCGGCACCGTCGCAGACACGTCCTCCCCCGTCATCGCAGGCCGTCCCTTCGACGGCCAATGACGTATTGCAGGCGCCGTCGGCGCAGACCGGCAATCGGCAGAGCGTCTCCGAAGCCGGACAGTCCGTCGCCGAAGCGCAGCCTCCGTTCGTCGTCGATCCGCCCTCCGCTGCCCCGCCCGCGGTCTCCGCACCCCCACCGCCCGCGGCGCTCGCGGCCGACCCACCTTGAGCGCCCGCTCCCGTCCCCGCCGGCTCCACCGATCCTCCCTGCGCGCACGCAGATAGACCAATCCCGGCGAGGAGCCCGGCCGAAGCCGCAGAGCGGAGCCTCCATCCCACGCCAGCATCGTCCCCGATCGCCCTCGTGCAGTTCAAGCCGCGCACCGCGTTGCGCTGCGAACGGTCGGAGCGCAAACGGTATTGCGCAGCGCGGCGCGCACCCTGTCGCACGATCTCGCCGCCGACAGCATGAAAGTACCGGAGACAGTGCTCGTTCTCGCACTAGGTTGCGCGGCGCAGCACGACAACGCGAGGCGTCGAGCCGCCCGCAGAGCATTCCTTTTGTCTTGGAGGAGACCACCATGTCTTCGAGCCGATTCGCACGATTGCGTCTTCCGTCCTTCATCGCCGCCACCGCGCTCACGAGCGTCGTCGCCTTCACCGCCGCCTGCGACGACCCCGATCCCGACGCCGGGAAAATCACATTCGAGCAGTCCTCCGACCTGTTCCCGGGCCTGTCTTACGACACCGGTCTCGTGCCGGAGGGCTCGCCCGTTCGCGCCTCCTTTGCGATCTCCGCTTCGGGCGCGGCCAAGGTCACGGCCGGCGCCGTCGTGAGCGGGTCGGAGGACGCCCCCGCGCTCACGGGCGTGATCGGAGGAGGTGCCCTGTCCATCTCGGGGGGCTTCGCCATGAAAGGGAGCTTGGTCGTCGACATGGATGGACTACCCAGTTACGACGGCCCCATCCCCGGGCTCGACGACGTGTCCATTCCTGTCGAGCAATCGGCGACGTTCGACCCCTTCGCGATTGGCAAGGACGTCACCGTTCGAGCCGACATTCCCCCGAGCGAGCTCCCGGCCATTCCCCTCCCCGGGGGCATCCCGGGGAGCCTCGTCCTTGCGATCGGTGAAGGCAGCTATGTGGAGGTGACGTCGAACGGGACGAGCGCCTGCGTCTCTCCGGGAAAGGCGGGCTACCAAGTCGCGCTCGCGCGGGCCGGCAAGCTCGTCATCGAGCCTTCGATCCAGATCGAGGTGCCCTTCGTTGGCACCCAGACATTCGACATCCCCTCATTCGAGGTCCCGCTCGATCTCGGGACAACGGATCTTCCGATGAGCGCGACATTCGATGGGCTCGGCAGCCCGCCCGAGGCGGGCGACACCATCACGGCCGCCTGCGACGGCTCGATCTCGCAAGGCGGAGGCGACCAAGGGGGCGGCGGACAAGGAGGCGCAGGCCAAGGGGGCGGCGGGACGGGGGGCGGTCCAATCTCGAGCGGGACGGGAGGTGGCGTGCCGTGCCAGAGCGCGACCGATTGCGAGGCGGACCTCCCTTGCGTGGAGGGGACGTGCAGCCCCGGCGGTGGAATCTGCAACACGGGTCTCTCCTATGGAGATCCGGAGCTCGACACCTGCGCCTCCGGGTGCTGCGAACAACTCGACAGTTGTACCTTCGGGTATACGGACATCACCGGTTGCAACGACTGCATCGCGGCGGGCGGCGGCGCGCGGTGTGATGCCTATCTGACGTGCCTCGCCCCCTGCACCGGATACCCCATCTGCGACTCCGGTTTGGCGGCCGCGGATCAGGCGACCGCGGATTGTCTATCGAGCAGCTGCTGCGCCGAGTTCGAGGCGTGCACCTTTGACGGGACGGATCCCGAAGGCTGCTATGATTGCCTCACTGCCGGCGCGGGCGCGCGCTGCGACCAGGCCATCGAGTGCATGAACACGAGCTGCCCTTGAGCGCGCTTCACGGCCCGTCCAGGGCCACGATTCTCAGCAACCCGACGTTGCACATTTCGTCCGTCGACGCGTCTCCCCAGCCGACGTCGACGGAGATCTTGGGATGGCCGTCGACGATGGGCTGATTGGCCTGTGAGTTGTCGTAGACGCACGTCATGCTCAATGCATCTTCGACGCTGACGGGCGCCTCCGCCCCCGGGGCGAACATCAGCAGCGACTGGTGCAAGAAGCCGTAGTGGGGCTCGTCGACGAGGCAATCGACCGCCCCGTCGGGTCGAAGGAGCTCCGCGTGAAAGGCGACCCCGAGCAGATGCATGTGCGGGATGATGCCGACGATGGGCGCGTCGGGGTGGGGGACCGCGTGCTCCTCCGTCACCTCGACGTGCGCCTCGTTCGCGGGAATGAACAGATCGCCGTTGGAGACGCTGTCGAAGAAGGCCTGATAGTCGGGCGCGGTCCCCGCCGGCAAGGTCCAGAGCCGAAGCTCGGAGCGATCTTCGGGCACCGGCTCGCCAGGGGCGATGCCGACGGTGCTGAAGTGGACGAGCAGTCGAACCGCTGCCCCCGCCGGCACGAACAGCGCGCTCCCGGTCGGGAACCGGAGCGGCGCGTAGCCGGGGGCGTACGCGCCCACGATCGCGGAGGCGACGGGGACCTCGGCGGGTGTTCCGTCCGTCTCGAGGAACGCCGTCGCGTGGTGCACGATCGAAGGCGCGCCCGGCCCGATCTCGGTGGCGAGCACCCACGTGTCCTCGTCGAACGACGCGGGCAGGAGCCACTCTGTCGTGATATCCGGGCTCGCCGGCGCGGGTTGGTAGGGCTTGGGCATCGCGAATATCAGGCTCGGCGGGCCGAGGGCGGGTAGCGGATCTTCACGGCCGGGAGCGGGTCCACGATAGTCGCCCGGGTCACCCTCCAGATATCCGTCCCGCTCCCAATCGAGGAAAGCGTCGATCGCCTCTTCCGGGAAGACAGGGACGCCCTGCATCTCTCGGCACCCGTCGCGGGGCAGGTAGGGGGGCATGGCTCTGCTCGCGACCGCGGCGACCACGGCTGTCTTCGCCGCCTCGACGTCGGCCCAGCTCGCGAGAGAGAACGGCGCCGTCCCGGTCCCCTCGAAATGGCAAATGGTGCAGTCGCGCTCGACGAGACCTCGGATCGTCCCTTGATAGGTGACGCCGCTCACGGAGCCGCCGCCCATCCCCGAGGCGCCCTCACCCGCTCCTCGACCCCCGTCCCCGGAGGACGAGCCTCCATGTCCGTCGTGGCCGCCGGTGGAGGCGGCGGAGCCCCCGCAACCGGCGATTGCCAGCGCGCTCGCGACGAGAGCGGGCACGAAGAAACCGGTTCGGCTCACCCCACGAGCCTACCAAAAAGCGCGCCCCCGCGCTGTATCATGGTCCGATGGACCGCTTCGATGGCTTCGCCGATCCTTCGTGCAAGCTCTTCAAACAGCTCGCGAGGAAACAGGACAAGGCCTTCTTCGAAGCCCATAAGGAAGAGTACAAATCTCAATGGGAGGCGCCGCTCCACGCTCTCCTCACCGAGCTCCGGGCGGCCTTGGACCGCGCCTATCCGGATTGCGATCTCGCCCCGCCGAAGATCTTCCGCATCCATCGGGACGTGCGGTTCAGCGCCGACAAGTCTCCGTACAAGACCCATATCGGTGGCTGCCTCTTCGTCCAGTTGGGGAAGGTCAGCGCAATGGAGACCCCGTCCCCTCTCTATGTGCAGATCGGGACGGAGACGATGACGGCGGCGGGCATGTACCGAATGACCCCGCCCCAGCTCGCGAAGTTGCGGAGAGCGATCGTCGACGACAAGCGCGGCGCGGAGCTCGAGAAGCTCCTCGCCAAGATCGCCAAAGAAGGCTTCGAGATCGACCGCTCGGAGGCGCTCAAGCGCGTGCCGGCGGGCTTCGACCCCGAGCACCCGCGCGCCGACCTCCTGAAGCTGAAGGGGGTCCCCATCATGTTCCCTCCCTACGAGCGCGAGCTGCTCGGGAGTCGCGCGTTCTTCGACCATCTCCTCGACCGAGCGAAGCGGGTGGCCCCCATCGTACGGTGGCTCACCTTCGCCTGCGCGACCTGAGGAGCTCGTGAGTCAGAGCCCGCGATAGCGCTCCGGCCTCAAGGGGACCCGCCCCGCCAACGCGGCGTCGATCAAGGCGACGATGCGCTCCCGATCCTTTGGCAAGGTCCCGGCGATGGGCAGCGCGTTCGAGGCATGGTTGGTGCGGAAGACGGCCCCTTTCGGCCGCGCTCGCTCCACGATCGTCCGGAGCTCTCGCAGGACCGCTTCTGCGCCCGGAACGGCGAACCGTCCACGGTCTCTCAAGGTCGCGAGGGGTGTGCCGGGGACGACGCGGAGCGTGAGCGCGGAGAAGAACTCGGGGTCCATTCGGGTGACGAGCTCGGCCGTGGCGATGGCGTGCTCCTCCGAGCGCTCCTGAGCAATGCCCAGCAACGCGATGACGGAGATCCTCATGTGGGCGGCGTGGGCTCGCCGCGCCGCCTCGACGTGAGCCTGTGCGTCGTCGCCCTTGGCGATTCGCTTGAGGGTGACGTCGTCCCCCGACTCGGGCCCGATGTACAGGAGCGACAAGCCCGCTTCCGCGAGCTGCGAGAGCTCGGGATCCGGCTTCTCGAGGACGTTGCGCGCCATTGCGTAGCAGCTCACCCTCTTGAGCCGCGGGAACAGCTCGCGACAGCGATGGAGAATGGCGAGCATCGTGTCCGTCGGCATGGCGAGGGCGTCGCCGTCGGCGAGGAAGACCTTCTCGACGTCGTCACCGACCGCTGCGCTCGCCCGCTCGAGGTCCTCGAGCGTGTCCGCCAAGTCGCGAACACGGAACGTCTTGTCGCGATACATGTCGCAGTACGTGCAATGGTTCCAGGAGCACCCGATGGTGGCCTGGACGATGAGCGCGTCGGCCTCGGAGGGCGGACGGTAGATTGTGCCTTCGTACCGCATCGATCGGCTCAAGGCTTGGGGTGTGCGAGCAGGAAGTCGAAGACCATGGCCGCGAAGCTCCCCGGCAGCGCGGGGACGTGGCCGCCCCCTTCGATCGTCCACAGGGTCACCTCCGCCCCCGCCGCGCAGTCGGGGAAGGTCGACGGGGTCGTCTCTGCGCCATCGATCAACGGTTCGAAGTCGAACGGCGCACCGTCGACGGAGACCGAGCCACAGCCGTCGATCTCCGCCCAATCTCCGACCGTCTCCGGCGCGGAGGGGATGTCCTTGGTGAACAGCAGACCGCCGTCATAGGGGACGGTGTCGTCGGCCGTCCCGTGAATCGCGAGCACCGAAACCGGCTCGGAGGCGGCGCACGAGCTCGCGTCGAGAGGCATCGCCCCCGCCAGGCCGACGATCGCGGCGACGCGCGAGGCGTGATCGCACGCCATTCGATAAGACATGAACGCGCCGTTGGAATGGCCGACGAAGTACACACGCTTGGGGTCGATCGAGAGGTGGGAGCCGATCTCGTCGACGAGTCCAATGAGGTAGGCCGAGTCGTCGACGCCGGTCGCGTAGAAATCGCAGCAAGCGTCGGAGGCGTTCCAGAAGTCGGAGCCCATCTGGTCGGCGGTGCCGTCGGGAAAAGCGTAGACGACGCCCCGCGCCTCCGCCTCGGAGCCGAGTTGAAAATACGCCTCCTGAAGGGATCCCGAGGCGCCATAGCCGTGGAGCAAGATGAGCAGAGGCGCGGGTGACCCCGGATCGTACCCGGAGGGGATCTGCACCACGACCGGGCGGTCGCCTCCGACCGTCAGCGTCTCGGGGCCTCGTCCGCCCTCGCCGCCTTGGTCTCCCTGACCGCCCGGTCCTTCGCCGCCCGCTCCGCCTCCTCCCGTCGAATCCGTGGAGTCGCCACATCCCGCGCCGCTCGCGACGATCAAGAACGCTACGGACGTGGTCGTCGCGAGCCGGCACCCGAGGCCACGAGCGATGCTCATGGCCGCACCCTACCGCCCCCGCCTCGCTCAGGCGAGGTCGAACACGATCACCTCGCACGCGTCCAAGCCCTCGAGGTCGAGGCGCGCCTCCCCCGAGAGTGAGGCTCCATCTCCCGCTTCGAGCTCGCGTCCGTTGAGGCGGACCCGGCCGCGCGCGACCTGAACCCAGGTGTGACGGGCCTGGTCGAGGGCCACCCCCAACGACTGCCCGGCATCGAGCACGCCGGCGTGGATGCGGGCGTCCGCGTGGAGCTTCACGCTCCCGTCCGCGCCGTCCGGGGAAGCCACGAGGCGGAGCCGACCGAGCTTGTCCTCTCGCTCGAAGCGCTTCTGCTCGTAGCTGGGCTGAATCCCCCGGCGGTCGGGGACGATCCAGATCTGAAGGAAATGGACCTCATCCGTCTTCGATGCGTTGAACTCGCTGTGGGTGACGCCGGTGCCCGCGCTCATTCGCTGGACGTCTCCCGGGGTGATGACGGAGCCGTTCTTCATCGAGTCGCGATGCTCGAGCGCGCCTTCGAGGACGTACGAGACGATTTCCATGTCGCGGTGAGGGTGGGTGCCGAAGCCCATCCCCCCTTCGACGCGATCCTCGTTGATGACGCGCAGACCGCGAAAGCCCATGTGGGCCGGATCGTAGTAGTCCGCGAACGAGAAGGTGTGCCGCGACTTCAGCCAGCCGTGGTCGGCGTAACCTCGCTCCCCTGCGCGTCGAATCGTCAACATGACCGTCTCCTCTTCATGCGCCCGTCGCGGGCGACTCGTCGAGCTTCCTCGACCCGATCAGCATGGGGCGGGGAGCCCATCTTGAAAATAGGCGAACATTCGATGCTCGCCATCGTGCAGGGAGATGGTCGGTCACCCGATTCGGCTCCGGTTGACGCCGCCCGGATTCGCTCGGAAGGATGCCGAATGGCGCTCACGAGCTACGTCACTTTGGGTCGCTCCGGTTTACGTGTCAGCCCGTTCTGCCTCGGGGCGATGACGTTCGGCGAGGAGCTCGGGTGGGGCGCGAGCGTCGAGACGGCGAGCTCCATCATCGACCGCTTCCTCGCCCTCGGCGGCAACTTCATCGACACCGCCAACGTCTACACCCACGGTCACTCCGAGAAGATCATCGGCGACCATATCGGTCGCGTGTCGTCGAAGCGCGATCGGGTCGTGCTCGCGACCAAGTTCTTCGGGAACCTCTTCCCCCAAGACCCGAACGGCGGGGGCGCGGGCGCGAAGTCTCTCATCGCCGCGACACACGAGTCGCTGCGCCGGTTGTCGACCGACTACATCGATCTGTTGTGGATGCACTGCTGGGACCGCCACACCCCCGTCGAGGAGACCATGCGCGCCCTCGACGATCTCGTGCGCGCGGGAAAGGTCCGTTACATCGGCTTCTCCGACACGCCGGCGTGGAAGGTCGCGCAAGCGCAGACCCTCGCCCAGCTCCGCGGGTATGCGCCCTTGATCGCCCTCCAGATCGAGTACTCGCTCCTCGAGCGAACGGTGGAGGGAGAGCTCGTGCCCATGGCCCAGGAGCTGGGCCTCGGGATCACCCCGTGGTCGCCCCTCAAGAGCGGCGTTCTGAGCGGCAAATACACGCGCCACAACGCCGGGCAGGTGAAGGCGGACCGAGGGGCGTGGGTCGAGAGCAACCTCAACGAGCGCAGCTACGCCGTGATCGACGTCCTCGTTCGGGTGGCGAAGGAGATGGAAGCGACCCCCGCCCACGTCGCCCTCGCTTGGGTCCAATCGAGGCCCGGCGTCGCCTCGACCATCATCGGTGTCCGCACGCTCGCCCAGCTCGAGGACAACATTGGCGCGCTCGAGGTCTCGCTCTCGAAGGAGCACGTCGCGGCGCTCGACGCTGCCTCCAAACCGACGTTCGGATTCCCGATCGGGTTTCTCCAAGCGGCGCCGATGTTCATGCACGGCGGGCTCACCGTGAATGGTGTCGCCGCGCCCCCGTGGCCTCTCGCGCCGAAGCCGGGGGCGACGAAGTACTGACCATTGGGGGGGGAGCCACCGATGGGGCAGAACAGTCCTCCCCGTGCCCTCGGTGGAAAAAACCTCTACCCAGCCGCTCGAGAACGCGACTAAGCGGGGGGGCATGAAGAAGATCTGCTCGGCATTCATGGTGATGGCCCTTCTGTCCGCCTGCGACGAGGGCACCAACACTGCGGGCTCGGGGAGCGCGTCTTCCAAGGCGTCGGGAACGTCGTCCGCGAAGAAGACAGCGAGCGCTTCCGCTACGTCGAAGACGACGACGAGCGCTCCCCCCGCGCCGGTCGGCTCGGCGTCCGCGGCCGCGTCGACGTCCGCATCCGCTTCGGCGTCGGCCGATGCCGCCGCTCCTGGCGCGGACATCAAGGTTGCCCCCATGAAGCTGACCCTCGCGGACAAGAAGGAGTCCGTGACGATCGAGCTCGCCGCCGATGGCACGCTCAAGCCGACGAAGCCCGGTAAGGACGCGAAGACGCTCAAGTTCGTGAAGAACGAGCTCCAGGACGAGACGGGCAAGTGGGTGTTGCGCGTCCTCGCGGACGGCACCGTCGAGGCTCGGACCACGCACACCGTGATGAAAGACGGCAAGGTCGAGAGCGAGAGCGAAGACATCAAGAAGATTGGGACGCTCAAGGGCGATACGATCGAGAGCGACAAGGGCTCGATCACCATTGGCGATGACGGCAAGATCACGCTCAAGGACAAGGATGGGAAGGCGCCGCCGGCAGACCTCAAGATCACGCTCGACGGCATGAAGCCGGAGGCGAAGCAGGCCGCGCTCCTCGTCGTCGTCTCCGTCCTGATGCTGTCCAAGCAGACGAGCGACGTCTCGCACTCGGCGGTGTCGGCCCCCGCCAGCGCTGCGCCCGCAGCCGGGTCGGCCGCGGTCCCGCCCAAGAAGTGACGCGAGCTGCTCTCGCTGGCGACGCCATCGTCTGCCGGCAATTGGTGAAGCGCTACGGAGAGGTCGAGGCTGTTCGCGGCCTCGACCTCGACGTGCGCGCCGGCGAGTGCTTCGGCCTCCTCGGTCCGAACGGGGCAGGGAAGACGACGACCATCGAGATCTTGGAGGGCCTCCTCGAACCGACCTCCGGCTCGGTGGAGATCTTGGGCACGACGTGGGCGAGGAGCGAGCGCGGGCTGAAGGAGCGCATCGGCATCACCCTTCAGGAGACACGCCTCAACGACAAGCTGACGGTCGAGGAGACGTTCCAGCTCTTTCGCTCCTTCTATTCGCGTGGTCCGACGACGGAGGAGCTGCTCGAGAAAGTCCAGCTCACCGAGAAGCGCCGGGCCCGATACGAATCCCTCTCCGGTGGGCAGAAGCAGCGCGTCGCGGTGGGCTGCGCCCTCGCGGGCGACCCCGAGCTCTTGTTCTTGGACGAGCCCACCACGGGTCTCGACCCGCAATCGCGCCGCAGCCTGTGGGACCTCGTTCTCGAGTTCAAGGCTCGCGGAGGGACGATCCTGCTCACGACGCACTACATGGACGAAGCGGAGAAGCTCTGTGATCGAATCGGCATCGTCGATCACGGAACGCGCATCGCCCTCGGGACCCCGCGTGAGCTCATTCGCGGCCTGGGCGGCGAGGAGATCATCGACTTCGCCATCGAGGGCGGGTTGGGGCTCGACCGGCTCGGGGCGCTCGACGGCGTGGTGGCCTCGCGCGCGGAGGCCGACGGCTTCGTCCTCACGACGTCAGCGCTCGCCGCGACCCTCAAGGCTCTGTTCGCCGCGGTGGAGGCGAGCGGGTGTCGCCTCGGGCGGCTCTCCACCCACCGCGCGACCCTGGAGGACGTCTTCGTCCATCTGACCGGGAAGAAGCTCCGTGAGTGAGCGCGCGCGGCCGAGCGCGATCGCGCAGCTGGTGCTCGCGCGCTGGCGGAGCTTCTATCGCGAGCCAGGCGTGATCTTCTGGACCTTCGGGTTTCCGCTGCTGCTCGCGATCGCGCTCGGCGTCGCGTTTCGCAGCCGGGCCCCCCAGCCGGTGTCCGCGGTGGTCATCGACGGTCCCGGGGCGGCTCGGATCACGGGAGCGCTCGAGGACACCGCGAATGTCCGCGTCTCTACTTCGGACGCCGAAGGGGCGGCTCGATCGCTGCGCGCCGGAAAGGCCGATGTCGTCGTCGAGCCCGGTCCGCCCGTCGAGTATCGCTATGACGAGACCCGGCCCGAGGGACGCTTGGCGCGCGCGCTCGTCGATCATCACCTTCAACGCGCCCAAGGACGTCGAGACGCCTTCGATGCCTCCGACCACGTCGTGACCGAGGTCGGCTCACGCTACATCGATTTCCTCATCCCCGGCCTGCTTGGGATCGGGCTCATGCAGGGCGGGCTGTGGGGCGTTGGCTACACGATCGTGGACATGCGCACGCGGCGACTGATGAAGCGATTGCTCGCGACGCCAATGAAGAAGCGCGACTTCTTGATCGCGTTCGTCATCGTCCGCGCGATGTTCCTGTTGCTCGAGCTGCCGGTGCTGCTCTCGTTTGGTGTGTTCGTGTTCGGGGTGCCGGTTCGCGGGAGCGTCGCGCTGCTCGGAGCGGTGGCCGCTTTCGGGTCGCTCGTGTTCGCGGGGGTGGGGCTCCTCATCGCATCTCGCGCTCAGAACGTTCAGACCGCGAGCGGGCTCGTGAACCTCGTGACGCTGCCGATGTTGATAACGTCGGGCACCTTCTTCTCGTCGGCACGCTTCCCCGATGTCGCGCAGCCGTTCGTTCGGGCCCTGCCCCTGACGGCCCTGAACGACGCCATGCGCGCGATCATGTTGGACGGCGCCACGCTGTCGAACGTCGCCCCTCGGCTCCTCGTGCTGGCGGCTTGGGGCGGAGCGTCCTTCTTGCTGTCCCTCTGGCTCTTCCGGTGGCGCTGAGACAGCGTGCGCTGGAGACGCACCTCGTCGCATCGAGATGGAGCGGGGGCGCGCGCGGCTCCGCCGCCGGGCGGGCGAGCTGATACACTGTTCCCGATGCTTGGACCTCGCTTGAATTGGCTCGGGATCACGACGGGAATCGGGCTCACGCTGTACACCGTGAGCGCGCTCGCGCTCGGCCAGCCGGACGGCACACCCATCCCGCAGGGCAACGGCCTCCAAGGCCTGTTCGACTCGCGCGGCGAGTCGATCAACGCGCTCGCGGCCGCCTCCGACTCGCCCGAGACGTTCACTCCGGGTTGCTCGCTCACCTTCGAGGTCCTCCAGCGCAACGCGGGCTACCAGAATGCCTTCGGCTGGTACAACGTCACGGGGCAGGCTCCGGGCCTGGCCGATCTCCACGAGTTCATCAAATGCTCGGACCCGATCGGCACGATTACCCCTCTGCCGAACATTCAGAACGACCCTGCGTACTTGGGCGGCGAAATCGGATTCTACGAGGGCGTCGTAACCACCGGCTGCACGGCCCAGACTGGGCCCGCCGATTACGCCTACGTCTTCTACAGCGAGAAGCAGTTCAATCCCGACGGCAACCAGGCCAACCCCTATATTCACCTCCTCGTCTACAACAGCACCGTCACTCCGAATGCCTTCTACTTCGGCTGGGAGGATCTCATCTCCGGAGGTGACAACGACTTCGACGATCTGACGACGTTCGTGACGGGCATCACGTGCACGGGCGGCGGTGCGGAGTGCCAGACCGGTCAGCCGGGGGTCTGCGGGACGGGCACGATGCAGTGCCAGAACGGGACGCTCCAATGCGTTCCGCTGATGCAGCCCGGCCCCGAGAGCTGCAACGGCTTCGACGACGATTGCAATGGATCCATCGACGACGGTGACCTCTGCGAGGCCGGCGAGATCTGCGACAACGGCGTTTGTGTCCCCAACTGCGGAACGGGCGAGTTCGTGTGCCCGAACGACAAAGTCTGCGACACGGCCAAAGGCGTCTGCGTCGACCCTGGCTGCGTCGGCGCGGACTGCCCCGAGGGATCCAAGTGCATCGATGGCGACTGCGTCGATCCGTGCGCGGGGGCCATGTGCCCGCAGGGGCAGACGTGCCTCGCCGGCAACTGCCTCGACCCGTGCGACGTGATCACGTGCGACGCGAGCCAGGTCTGCGACGGGGGCGCGTGCGTCGAGAAATGCGACTGCGCGGGTTGTCCTACTGGCGAAGAGTGCCAATCGAGCGGGCTCTGTCTGGACAGCGATTGTGTCGACGCCAATTGTCCGGAGGGCTTCATCTGTCAACCGGACGGGTCCTGCAAGGATGGATGCGAGGGGGTGGTTTGTCCGGCAGGCCAGGTCTGCACCTTGGGAGAGTGCGTGGCCGATCCGAACACCGGTGAGGGCGGCGCGGGAGGAGGCTTTGTGCTGAGCGGACCGGGGGGAGGCGGCAATGGCGCCGCCGGCGGCGCGGGCGCCTCCGGAGGCGCGGGCGAGGGCGGCGCCGGCGCGGGCAATGGCAGCGGGGAAGAGGGCGGATGCGACTGCCGCGCCGCGCGCGATGCCTCGGGACAGTCCGCGGCGGCTGCCCTGGCGCTGCTCGGCGCAATCGCGCTCCGGAGCCGCCGCCAACGTCGATGATGTAGGGGACCTCAGCGGCCGAAGAGGCGCTTGATCTTCGCCCAGACGCCGGCCGGCTTCCGACTCACCTCTTCCGGCTCCGAAGACGAGGGCGGGCTCTCTTCCCGATCGTCCTCGTCTTCCTGCGCCGTCCTCTCCGCCTCCGCTTTCGGGACGAGCGCGCTCTTCGGGGAGGGAGCCCGTCGTTGCTTGGCCGTCCGGCCGGGCTTTGCCCGATTGCGGGCAGCGCGCATCTGAAGCGCCTCCTTCGCTGTCGTCGGCTTGTCCTTCTGCGTCTTCTTGTGAACGGTGACGGGCCGAGCCCCGAGCACGGCGAGGTCCTCGTTCAAGGACGGAGGGGCTGGCGCCACGGGGGCCGGTGCGGGGGCCGGTGCAGGCGCGGGCTTCGGCTTGGGCTTGCGCTCCGCGGTCGGTGCCGGCTTGGGCTCGGGGGCGGGGGCCATCTTCGGAGCAGGAGGCTCGGGCGCCGATTGCACGACGGCGCGCCCCGCGTCGCGAGGCCTCTGGAGGGCTTCCACCGGCGCTGCTTCGTGGCGCCTCGGCCGGCGTGGTCCCAGCAGATCGCGCTTGGCGTCTTCCCTCGGTGGCGTCTCGCGAGGCGCCTCTCGGCTCTTCCTCTCCCGCGGGGGCTCGTCACGGACGGGGCGGTAGTGGGGCGACTCCTTGGTCGAGCGCGTCGCGCGCGGCGCGCGCATATCGTGGGTCTTTCGAGGCGTTTTTGGGGGAGAGGCCACCTGCGGCTCGCCGGCGCGCGCAGGCGCGACGTCGTCCCAACCGCCATCGATCTCATCTTCGTCGCCCATGGAACGCTTCGTGCCACTGCGAGGGGCTTTTGCAAATCGAGAACCGCATTGACGCGAGCGAAGGGGGGCCCGCCGACAAAACGCCCGAGCCTCGCGCCGGTCGGAGAGACCGTAGAGCGAGGCTCGAGGGCTTGGCAGGGGCTCTCGCCTCCCGCCCTCCAGATCGTCAGCGGGTCGAGATGATCACCGCGATGACGTTCGCGTGACGCTGGTTCTCGAGCTCGATGACCCGGTCCACTCGCGTGAGCATCGCGGCGTCGCGGCGATCCTGCGCGATGTCGCGGATACGATGGATTCGCGCCATTCGCTCGGCATAGAAGATGAACTCCTCTTTGCCCTTCGGGGTCGAAACGGCCCACGCCCAGCGGGCATAGATCTCGCGCCGGTGAGCGGCTGCGCGCTCCGCCCGGAGCCGCGCCCATCGCGCCGCGTCTCTCCGCTCCTTCGCTCGGAGCTCGGCCATCCTTCTCTCACGAGCGGCCATCGCCTCCTTCCACAGGCGCTCGCGCCGCTCCTGCGCCGCGATCCTCTTCTCCTTCTCGTGGTGTTGCGCCGCCTCTCGCTTCTCCTTGTGCTCTTTCGCCTCCTCACGTCGCTCGCGCGCCTTCTCCCGCGCATGGGTGGGATCGGGCCGTTTGGTCTGGGCAGAGGCCACTGCTGGGACGGTCAACAGGCCGACGAACGCAGCAGCAAGCCAGACTCGAAACCTCGTCTTCATGTTCGCTTTCCTTTCGACCGCTCGGTTGCTGTTGTCGCCAGGCTCCGAACGCTCTCACGCCTCCATGGACGTGAGGTCCGGAGTGATTCCTACGCGCGGAGCGTCCCTGCCGAACGCTCGGCGGCGGGCTCACCGCCCGTTCAGACGTCGGTGAGCAATCTCCGAATGAGCTCGGCGAGCGACCCAGGGTCGTACGGCTTCGCGACGACCTCGCGTACTCCTGCAGTAGCAGCCGCTCCCTGCAGTTGCTCGTCGAAATAGCCGGAAACGAGGACGATCGGAGTGGAGGGGGCGACCCGGTGCACCGCCGCCGCGACGTCGATCCCGCTGAGCTCTGGCATGTTCAAGTCGGTGACGACGATGTCGATCTCGGTCGGGGCGGCGACGAGCTGGGCCAGCGCGTCTCGAGGACTGCTGAAGCCCTTCACCCGGTAGCCAAACCGCTCGAGCACCCTCACCCCCGCGCGGACGAGGGAGTCTTCGTCATCGATGAACATGACCCGCCCGCCGCTGCGATCGAAGCGTCCGGAGAGCCGCGTCGGCTCGCTCTCCGTCGATTCGTCGATGGTCGGGAGCAAGAGCTCGAACTTCGTCCCCACGCCGCGGGTCGACGTCGCGCGAATGGCGCCGCCGTGATCGCGCACGATCCCGTGGACGACGGCCAGCCCGAGGCCCGACCCCTTGCCGACGGGCTTGGTCGTGAAGAAGGGCTCGAAGATTCTGTCCAGAGTCTGGGCGTCCATCCCGACGCCGGTGTCGCTGACGGTCAGGAGCGCGTAATACCCGGGAGCGAGCCCGCCCGTCTCGGCGCGTTGCAACAGCTGCGTGACCTGGGTAATCGTGATTCGCCCCGATTGCCCTTCGAGCGCGTGCCACGCATTGGTGCACAGGTTCATGAGGACCTGATGCAGCTGCGTCGCGTTGCCCAGCACGGTCGGGCCCGGCTGCTCCGCGAGAACGGTGAGCTCTACTCCGGCGGGGAGCGCCGCTCTCAACAACGTGCCGACCTCTTCGAGGAGGCCGCGAACCCTGACGGGGGCGCGCTCCGGCCGCTCCTTTCGGCTGAAGGCGAGGATTTGGCGGACGAGGCGCGCGGCCCGCGTCGAGGCAACCCCGATCTCGTCGATGAGCTCCGTCACGGGATGATCGGCGGCGAGCATGTCCCGCGCGAGCTCGATGTTCGCGGAGACGGCGGTGAGGATGTTGTTGAAGTCGTGGGCGATGCCGCTCGCGAGCGTGCCGATGGCCTCCATCTTCTGGAGGTGGAGCAGCTGGGCCTCGACGGCGAGGCGCTTCTCCTCCGCTTCGACGAGCTCGCTGAGATCCCGGACGGTCGTGGCGATCATCACCCCGTCGTCGTACGGCATGGGACGAACCACCAGCTCTGCAGGAAACATCGTGCCGTCCGCGCGCCTCGCGCTGACGCGATGGAGCTGCCGCTTCACGGAAGAGCTCGTCGCCCTGAAGAAGCGCGGTCGCTCGCTCGGGCTGGGAAACAGCTTCGCCGCCGCGACCCCGACCAGCTTGTCGCGGGAGCAACCGAAGACGACCTCCGCCTGTCGGTTGGCCATGAGGACACTGCCCTCTTCGTCGACCATGAACATCGCGTCGGGCGCGAGCTCGAACAAATCTTGGAAGCGTGTCTCCGTTCTCTGGCGCGTAATCTCCGATGAGACGCGCACCGCGAACAGCCGCAGGACCCCCAGGGTGTCTGGGGGCAGCGCGGCCCTGCTCATCACGAGGAGCACGCCGAGAGGATGGTCGCTGCTGTCTCGCAGCGCGATGCCGGCGCACGCGCGAGCTCCGAGCTGCTTCGTCAACGCGCAGGCGGGGAAGGTCGCGGCGACCTCGGTCGGGAACAAGGCCTCGCTTCGCTCGAGGATCGCCTCGCACGGAGTGTCGGTGAGGTCGATCTCGCGGGGCTCGACCCGATGTCCATCGATCGACAGGCCCACCGTTCGAGCCACCCGGGTGCCGGCGCGGCCGAGGACGGCGACGATGCCTACGTGGGCACCGACGAGCTCGGCGACCCGCTCCGCCACCGCTCCGAACATCGCGTCGCCAGTGACGTGAATCAGCCTCGTCGAGAGAAACTCGAGCGCGCCCTCCGTGCGCTTGCGCTCCGTGATGTCGCGCAGGATCGCCTGGGTGCCCTCGAATCGGCCGTCCGCGGAGAGCGGCGTCATCGAGACCTCCAGGCTCAACATTCGGCCGTCGGCGCTCCGCGTCTCGCACTCGAAGCGGTGAGAGGCGGCTCGGCCGCTCAACAAGGAGAGACGTCGTTCCCCGAGCTGGCGGCGCGCCTTCGGGGAGAGGAGATCGCCGAGCTTGATCGAGTCCGCCTGATGCTCGTCGATCCCGAACAGCTCGAAGAAGCGCTGGTTGGCAAACGTCACGCGCCCCTCCGCGTCCTCGATCACGAGGGCGTCGCTGATGCTTCTCACGACGCGCTCGTAGCGGCGCTCGACGTTGGCCCGCCGCTCTTCGGCGAGGACGCGCGCGGTGACGTCCTGAGCGGCGCCCGCGAGACGAGTGGCCCCGTCGGCGTCCGTGAGGAGCTCGACGGAAATGGCCAGATGCTTGGTGCCTTCGGGCCCGGCCTCGATTCGGTAGTGGCCGGAGGGGATGCGCTCCGTCGAGCTGCCATTGACGGAGCTCGCGGACGCGTCCTGGTCGTCGGGGTCGGGGTGGATGAGCCCTCGCAGGACCTGCTGAAGGGATCCATCGAACGACTCCCGATCGATCCCGCAGATTCGGTACATCTCTTCCGACCACCACGTCGCGCCGCTCACGACGTCCTCCTCGAAGCTGCCCACTTTGGCGAGGCGTTGCGCGTCGCGGAGCATCCGCTCGCTCCTCCGCAGCGCCTCTTCGGCCGCGCGGCGCGTCGTCTCGTCGATGAGGGTGGCGACGATGAACTCGAGGGATCCATTGGTCACGATCGGCACTCCATCGAGCCGAATGGCGCGGTGCTCGCCGTCGCGCCGAATGAACGCGACCTCGATCCCGCGCACCGGGGTCTGGCTCGCGAGGACGCGGCCGAGGGCGCGCTCTTCGATCGGTAAGGGCGAGCCGTCGGGGCGCACGGGGACGACGAGATCCCTCGCCCGCTTGCCGAGCATCTCGTCCCTCTCCACGCCGAAAATCTCTGCGCCGGCCTGGTTGGCTTCGACGATCAGACCCGTGGCGTCGAAAGCGATGACGCCGCAGCCGATCGCCTCGTAGACGAGGCGGACGAGGGCGTCCGCCTCGGAGCGCCGACGGGAGCGCTCTTTGCTTTCGCGGGCGGTGCGGAGCTGCACGAGGTTCTTCACGCGGGCGATCAGCTCGAGGTCGTCGATGGGCTTCCCGAGCAGATCGTCCGCGCCCGCCTCGAGCGCCGCGATCCGGGTGGCGCGATCGCTGAGGGCGGTGACCATGATGATGGGCAATCCGGGGTGCTCGAGCCGGATCCTCCGGCAGGTCTCGACCCCGCCCAAGCGCGGCATCAAGACGTCGAGCAGCACGATGCCGATCGGGTGCTTCGTCAAGAGCTCGAGGCACTCGACGCCGTCGGAGGCCTGCACGACGTCGTAGCCTTCATTGGCGAGGAGCGCCGCGAGCAGCGCTCGGTTCGCGATCTCGTCGTCGACGACGAGGACCGTGTCTCGCGACGGTGCCGACCCCATCAGGTTTGTGCCTCCTCGACTCGAGGGAGATCGAATGAGAACGTCGTGCCCGTCCCTTTCGAGCTCTCGACTCGGATCGTACCGCCGAGGCTCTCCACGAGCTTCTTCGTCAGAGCGAGCCCGATTCCACTTCCTTTGAACTCGTGGCGCTGCCTCGCCCCGAGCTGCTCGTAGTAGGTGAACAGCCGGGATTGGTCGGCCTCTGTGATGCCGATACCGTCATCGCGAACGACGAAGGCGACCCGACCGCAGTCCTCGCGGGCGGCCACTTCGATGTGGCCGCCCCGCTCCGTGAACTTGGCAGCGTTGGAGAGGAGGTTCACGAGCACCTGGGTCAGGGCCATTGGATCGGCGAGCACGCTCGGAGCCTCCACCGAGACGGAGACGGCGAGGCTTCGCTCGTCCAGCATTGCCCGAACCAGATCCAATGCCTCTTGCACGGAGTCGATCGGGTCCACCGCGGATCGCTGGATCGGGCGCTCCTCCACCGCACGGAGATCCAACAGATCGTTTACGAGCGAGAGCATGTGATCCGCCGCCTTCACGACGTACGCGAGCTGGTCCTGCTCGCGGGCATTCAATGAAGGGGAACGAGCGAGGATTCGAGAGAACCCGACGATCGCGTTCAGGGGCGTCCGGAGCTCGTGGCTCATGTTGGCGAGGAAGTCCGCCTTCGCCCGGGCGGCCGCCTCCGCCGCCTCCTTCGCGGCCCACAGCTCCTGCTGGGCTTGCTCGATCTCGGTGATGTCGCGGGTGATGCCGAGGACGAAGTCGCGCGTGCCTCCGTCGCCGATGATCGGGATCTTCTTCGTGGAGAGCGTGCGCACCCCCATCGTCTCCGTCGAAAGGCTCTCCGTCGCGACGTGGACCTCCACGCCCAGCTCCAGCACCTCTCGGTCGGCGCGCTGAAAGTCCGCCGCTCGCTCGGCGGGGAACAGATCGTAATCGGTCTTGCCGATCACCCCTTCTCTTTCGAGCCCGAGGAGCGCCTCTCCGGCGCGATTGAGGCGGACGAAGGACAAGTCGTCCGCCCGCTTGACGAAGACCATGTCGGGGATGTTCTCGACGATCGAATCCAGGAAGCGATTGGCTTCTCGCAGATCGTCGACGAGCCTCCGGGTCGCGGTGACATCGCGAAAGAACCAAACCCGCCCGACGAACGCGCCTGCTTTGGTGATGACGGGCGCGGTGAAGCGCGTCACGACGCGACCATCCGTGAGCTCGAGCTCGTCGTGCCCCGACATGAGGGGGTTCGCGTAGTACTGCTGAACCCGCGCGAGCCACGCGGCCGGATCTCTCACCCCGCGACGGGCGATCCGAGCGGCGATGTCGTCGCCCCCCGCGCGAGGGATCTCCAGCGGCGTGCCCCACATCGTCCGAAATGAGTCGTTGTGAGCGACGACGTGGCCGTGCTCGTCGACGAAGAGGATCCCGTCCTCGGCGGCCGCGAGCGTCGCTTCGAGGGAGGCGGCGGTCTTCGCCAGCTTGTCGCGCTCCGCGGCGAGGGCCGTCTCGGAGGAGTGCTTGAGGCTGTCGTAGAGCTCTCGCATCTCCTCCGACGAAATGGAGAGCGATCGCTCCAGCGTGTAGCGGTCTTCGTCTGCCTCCGCGAAGATCTCCTCGACGCGGTCGAGAAAGGCGCACCAACTCTCCGTGTCGGAGGGCGGCTGCTCGCGCGTGAGCCCGAGCCGCTTCAGCTGCCGTCCGAGGAGCGGGTGGGTCAAGTCTCCTCCAAGGTCGTGAGCGTCATGGTTTGGTTGTGGAGGTCGCAGCCGGTCCGGGCGAGGGGAGAGATCTCGCCATAAGAATAGAACCCCAGCTGGCGAGTTCCGGGGGGTACGGCATCCATCACCATCTCGAGCTCCTCCTCGGAGCGGGTGCCGAGGACGAGCCTGCGACCGACGCAGCTTACCGCGATGCAGATGGCGGGGTTTCCGCGCGCGTGCATGACCCGGCCCGCCGCATCGCCCGCGCCCTGGATCAGGCGGTCGAAGTTCGCTCGCATGAGCTGGGCCCGCCAACCCGTCGGCACGTCCCCCGCGAAGGTCATCGAGCGGTTGCCCTCGTCCACTCCGAGGATGGTGCGGACCAAAGTCGTGGGGCGGGCGACCATCTCCGTCGAAGGTGACCAGGTGTCGTCGCTCGGCCGGATCGCGAGAGGAAATAGGAGCGCGGTCGCGGGAAGGCCCGCCGCGCGATCCCCGAGGTATCGGCGATAGAGATCCAGCGCCGGTCGGCCATCGAGCTCGAGCAGGACATTCCCCGAGGCCTTGGTGACGACCCGCTCGTGTCCGAAGATATCCCAGCCCCCGCCCGAGCCGTGCCGCATCCGGAGCCGGTCGCCATAGAACCCGAGCGCCGCGACGACGCCCGTCTTGGGGCGTCCGCGATCGAGGACCCAGGTCCGAGAAAACCGGGGGCCGTCGGCCGCGAGCCCCCCGGTCACGGGGACGCGATTCCCCAGCGCATATCGGATGCCGCGGGTGAGCGCGCTGCCGTTGATCCCGAGACCATCCGAGAGGACGAAGACTCCAGCCAAGTCGGGAGCGTCGAGCTCCGTCGCGAGGCGCGTCCCCAGCGCGCAGGCATCGGGCTGGCTGTCGAGGGCCAGGCTGGCGATTCGCAGGTTGCTCGAATCGAACCTCATCGCCGCCGCGACGATCGACTCGTCGAGGACCTTGGTGCCCCAGATTTCCCCCGCGGTGGAGCAGCCCATGAAGTGGGAGCGAGGAAACGCGTGTCTGAGCTGGGCGAGCGGGCCGTCGTCGTCCGCCCATCTGGAAGCGCCGAAGACGAAGATCACCGTGCGATCGGAGTCGAGTGACCGATCGAAGGTCTCGGACCAACGGCCATCGGTGAACGCACCGGTCCAAATCCTGATCATGGAGGACTGATCAGTTTACGGCGCGCCGCCACCCTCCCTCAATGGTTGAATCAGGCGCGACGATGGCGCCTACATCGCGAGGCTCGTAGTTATCGCTCCGACAAGGCCGTAGGTGACGGCCTCCTCCGCGCTCATCCAATGGTTGCGCTCGGTGTCGAGCGCGATCTTCTCATAGGGCTGCCCGGTCGCTTCCGCGAAGATGCGGTTCAATCGGGCTCGAATCGAAGAGATCTGGCGCGCCTCGATCTCGATGTCGCTCGCCCGCCCTTGAACCCCCCCGAGCGGTTGATGGAGCAAGAAGCGCGTATTCGGGAGAGACAGCCGTCGCGCCGGTGGAACGGCGACGTAGACGAGGGCGGCCGCGCTCGCCACCCACCCTGTCCCGACGATGGTCACCTCCGGCTCGATGGCGCGCACGAGGTCATGGAGGACATCCCCCGCCTCGACGTGGCCGCCCGGGGAGTGGATGACCATCCGGATGGGAGCCGTCGAGAGGGCGGCCAGCGAGAGCAGCTCTGCGCCGACGGAGGCCGCCAGCTCGGAGGAGATCTCGCCGAAGAGGAGGACCGTGCGTCGCTCGAAGAGGGAGCGATGGACGAGATCGAGAGGCTCTCGCCGTGCCTCGTCGGCTCGGGTCGCGTCGGGGCCGGTGCGGGGGTGTTCCATCCGGCTACGGTCGATCCTCGGCCTTCGAGGCGCCATGTCCGGGCCGCTCTCGCGCATGTCCGATCGTCTCGTTTCATTTGCCGCGACTCGACAACGCGGGCACCTCGAATCAAAGAACGGTGATGGCAGACCGCGCTCCCCGCGACCCGAGGATCCTCCGTGCCGTCCATGCCGTGAACGCCGCCCTCGCAAAGAGGTGGACGGTCCACGCGCTCGCGAGGGTCGCCGGCATGTCCAGGGCCGCCTTCGCGAGGGCCTTCGTCGCGGAGATCGGCGCGCCCCCCCTCGCGTTCGTGACCCGAGCGCGGATGCAGCGCGCATCCACCCTCTTGATTCGATCCGACAAGAAGCTCGCCGAAGTGGCGAACGAAGTCGGTTATGCGTCCGAGTTCGCGCTCAGCCGAGCGTTTCGAAGGACGATCGGCCTGCCTCCGAGCGTGTTCCGAAGAGCGGCCGCCAATGACGCGCGGACGGGCTCGTCGACGACGGTTGCCCGCGCGGCATGAGGGATTGGCAACCGGTGCGCGCGCCCGCAGGCGATGCGCACCGATTCACCAATCGAGGCGGACCAACGAGGTAAAGCCGTTCGCACCGGGAACGTAGGCCGGGTCGGACGCCGCGTCGATCATGTCGAGGCGCTCGATCCTACACACCGGCGCGACGACTCTTCGCAGCGGTCCCACCAGCGTGAGCCCTCTGTCGCGGGTGGCGCGGAGGTGAACGGCTGCTCCCGAGCCCGGGGCGCATTGGGCCGGCGGGGCGGAAGACGGCAGCGAGCGCGAGAGAGCGCGGGAGGGTGGGTCCGCGCGCTCGGTCACCGCGACCGCGGCCGCGACAGGGCTGATCTCGGCGCGATGAGATCGTTCCTCTGCTCGGGTCGTGGCCTCTTGCTTCGAATCGGCCCTCTCCAGGGCGGCGGGCCGAGGCAAAGCCGGCCGGACGGAGGAGGCGGCCTGCGCGCAACCGATGCTCGTAACCCCGAGCACCAAGGCGACGAACGCCAATCGGGTCTTGTCGAGGTTCTTGCGGTTCATGTGAAAAGCTCTACGCAACGAAGATGCCAATTCGAGAGGGGGCCCGTCGCTTGCAATTCCCGCTGGCTCCGTGAGCATTGCGCAAAACTCGACGCGTTCCGAATCCCCTTCGTCTCCCGTGGTCGAGAGGGGTTTCCTGACGAAGCTATGGCGCATGACGAGCGCCGCGGATCGTCTCGCGCTGGCGGTCCTCCTGGCGTTGATTGTCCTGGCCAGCTTGGGCAAGCGGCCCTCGTCGCAGCTCCTCGGCACGATGCTCGTCGTCTTCGCCGGCATGCTCGCGCTGCCGATCCTCGGCGCCCGCTCTCGCACCTGGCGCGTCGTCCACGAGCTTTCCCCGATCGGGTGGGTGCCGGTGCTGTTCAATCTCTGCGGGCCCACCATCGTCGCGCTCAACCCGGCACGATGGGACGCGGCGCTCGTCGAAAGCGACGCCTACTTGTTCGGGGGGCTCGTCCACGCGTGGCGCAACCTCTTGGGTCGCCCCGATTGGCTGACCGACCTCGCCTCCGTCGCCTATGGCTCCTTCTATTTCGTCCCAATGGCGGTCGCGTTCACCCATTATCTGAGGAAAGACATGGCCGAATACGGCCGGTCGATCCTCGCCATCCAGCTCGCGTTCTATCTGCCCTTCATAGGGTACTTCGCCATGCCCGCGTTGGGGCCGCGCGTCCCCGCTGCCGAAGAGGCGGCGGTGCTCGGCGGCAGCGATCAGCGCCGGGCTTCGAGCTTTTCTTCGCGCGGGAGAGGTGAACGTCTTGGACGCGTTTCCGAGCGGCCACACGTCGGTATCGGTCACGTCCCTGATCCTCGCGTGGCGGAGCCTTCCGCGGTCGCGGGCGCTATTTGCGGTGTGGTGCACTTCGATCGTGTTCTCGACCGTCTACCTCTCGCTCCACTACGTCACCGATCTGGCGGCGGGTATCGCCGTCGCCGTCGTCTCGGTCGCCATCGTCTCCCCTCTCGGAGCGCGCCTCGGGCTCGACGTCAAAGCGGCTCGCGCGAAGAGATCGCCGGCGTCTCCTCTCCGCGTGGAGTGCTGATGGCGGCGAGCGTCTGGGCCACGCTCTCGGGCCGGAGCGCCCCGGAGTGAGCACGCGCGAGGTGGAGATTGCGGGCGAGGTCGTTCATCGAGAGGACCCCGACGCACCCCCCCGCCTCGTTGACGACGGGCAGCCGACGAACGCGATGACGACGCATGAGCGCTTCGGCCCGCTCGATGGATTCACCGGGCAGCACCGTGATCGCGCCGTGAGAAGCGGCCCGGCTCACGGGGATCTCTTCGAGGCGCGCGCCTTGGGTGTACGCGGCCATGCAGATATCCCGATCCGTGATGACGGAGACGACGCGTCCGATGTCGTCGACGACGGGGACGAACCCGCAGTCGTGCTCCCACATGATCCGAGCGGCATCGTTGAGCGACCCATCCGCCCGACACGTCTTCGCGTCGCTGCACATGATCCTCTCGACGTTCATGTCCGCGCCCGCTGCAAGCACCAAGCCGACCCGACATGGTTTCGGGACGGCGAGCCGCGTGCGCATCGGCTGCGGCGGCGCGATCGCGTTGCGCGCAACCACCGCGCACGGAGGTTGCAGAACACCTCGCCATGGAAGGCCTGGCGCTCGAAGAAGGCGGCGTGAACGA
Organism: Polyangiaceae bacterium; assembly: GCA_044225865.1. Classification (GTDB taxonomy): domain Bacteria; phylum Myxococcota_A; class Polyangia; order Polyangiales; family Polyangiaceae; genus Xiheicaenibacterium. The sequence goes on from JBGAID010000028.1 coordinate 92,556, forward strand.
ACTCGGACCCCGGACGATCCTCTCACCCCTGGCGGCGAGCGGCGGAGGGGCCCACGACTTCGTGAGCGACGAGACCCGCGTCCTGAGACGAATCGAGGTGCGACGCGGCGGGGAGCGCAACGAGGACTCCTTCGAGAAGGCTGGTCCGAGGCGGCATATCTACTTCAGCCCCGGCACCACCAAGGTCGGCATCGTGACATCTGGAGGGTTGTGTCCCGGGATCAACAACGTGGTCCGCTCGCTCGTCCTCGAGCTGACCCATCGCTACGGCGTCTCGCAGGTCGTCGGCTTCCGCTATGGCTTCGCCGGGCTCGACGAGGACGAGCGGTTTCCGCCCATCGCGCTCACCCCCGAGGTCGTTCGACACATCCACAGCCGCGGCGGCACCGTCCTCGGGACCTCTCGCGGGGCGAGGGACCCTTCGCGAATGGTCGACGCGCTCAGGAGCCACGGCGTCGACGTCCTGATTGCCATTGGTGGTGACGGCACGATGCGCGCGCTCGGCGCGATCGCGGAAGCGCTGGGAGACAGCAAGATCGGCCTCATCGGCGTTCCGAAGACCATCGACAACGACATCGGGCTCGTCGACAAGACCTTCGGATTCGAGACGGCAGTGGCCGTCGCCAAAGACGCGATCGACGCCGCCCACACCGAGGCGAGCTCCGTCTCGAATGGAATCGGGCTCGTGAAGCTGATGGGGCGCGACGCCGGCTTCATCGCCGCCCAAGCGACCCTCGCCAGTCGGGACGTCAACGTGTGCCTCATCCCGGAGGCGCCCCATCGACTCGAAGGCCCCGGCGGGCTGCTCGATCATCTCGAGCAGCGCCTCTCGCGCCGCGGGCACGCGGTCGTCGTCGTGGCGGAGGGCTGCGGCAAGGCCCTCGCGACGAAGAGCAAGGCGCCGCGCGACCCCTCCGGCAATGTCAGGTTCGCGAGCGAGGAGCTGGATATCGGCACGCATCTGAAGCGCCGGATCGAGGCGCACTTCAAGTCGAAGGGGGCGCCTTGCACGCTCAAATACATCGACCCCAGCTACATGATCCGCGGCGTCCCCGCGAACGCGACGGACGCCGTGTTCTGCGACGACCTCGCGCGCGCGGCTGCTCACGCGGCGATGGCGGGCAAGACGCGGGTGATGATCGGCCGTTGTCATCGAGTCTTCACCCACGTCCCGCTCGCCCTCGTCCTCTTGGAGAAGAAGCGAATCGATCCTCGCGGCGACCTGTGGCTGGCCGTCATCGAGGCGACGGGGCAGCCGGAGTACGTCTGATTCTGCGCGCTCGGCGCGATGTTTGCGGAGTGAGGTCTGCGGAGTGCCTGGAGGCGACATGGAACGGCAACCGAACGAGGCTCAGTTTCTCTCGATGGTCGCGGCGCGCTGCCCCGGGCTCTCGGAGGCGGAGGCGGCCCGCGTCGCCGAAGCGGTGATGGACGCGCTGGGCGAGATGCTCGCGCTCGACGAAGCCGCGCTCCTCGCGAGGACTGTCCCGACCCGCTATGGCGAGCTCATCACGGCGGCGGCGCGCCGGAGCAAGGGAGAGGGGGAGGGCGACGAGCGGAAGCTGGTCCTCGGCGTGGCCTGGCGAGAGAACGTGCGAGCATCGGAGGCGCTCGAGCACATCACTGCCGTCTGCGCGGTGATCTCGGAGGCCCTCTCCCCCGACGCGCGAGCGAAGCTCGGCGCCGACCTCCCCGCTCGAATCGGCCAGCTCTTCGAGCGCCGGCAACGTGGTCCCACCCCCCATCGAGAGCGGCGCGACTCGAGCGCTCCCCCCAACAACCTCGCGACGGGCCGGCCGACCTCCATCCGGCCGATCTCCGAGGCGAAGCCGGAGCGCGCGCATACCGAGTCGGTGGCCCGAAGTGACGATCCCCACCGCGACACCAAGCTCTCGGAGGCGGAGGGATTGACCCAGGAGCGGCTCGACGAGTCCATGTCCACCACGCGGTCGAAGCACTGACTTGTCGTGGCCGGTGAATTGGCACTCCGAATGCACCCGCCCAGGCGAGGTGCATCATGCCTTTCGCCCGTGTTTCTTTGCGCGTCGCGGTGCTCGCCCTCGCCATGCCCGCCCTCGGCGCCGGCTGCGAGGTTCGGCTTGCGGAGCGGCCGCGGCCGGCGGCGGGGCCGGTCATCTACGAGCCCCTCTATTATCATGACTACGTGGTCTATTTCGACGACGCAGGCCTGCCGTACTACTGGCTCGATGGCCGCGTGGTCCACGTCTCCAGCGCCGAGCCCGAATACGCCCCGCTCGTTCGACACTATCGCGCGCACGGTGACGCATATCGCATGTGGAACCGCGCGCACGGGCGCCACCGCTACGTGAAGCGAGACGACTGGCAGCGACGCTCCCGTTGATCCCGGCGGCCAACCGGGTATTTCAAGCGGGGTGACCCGTTCGACGCGCTCGCCGACCAGGCGCCAGGCCCTGCTCTTCGGCTTGGCGATTTCCATCGGGGGGGTGCAAGCCGAGAAAGAAGCACGTCGAGGCGACGGGGGATCAGGGGGAGGAGGGGGCGTCGAGCGCTCCCTCATCGCGCGCCGTCACGACCTCCTCGGTGGTGACGACCGCGATGCCGAGCTCGTCCTCGAGCGACGCCAGGCCGACCGTTCTCCAGGAGCTGGATGTGCCGGTCCAGACCTCTGCGGGAGCGCCCGCGACGGCCGACGTGGGAGCGTTCCTCGCGCCCTCGGACGGAGCCTGGCAGCGTGAGCTCCCCGCCGATCTCGGCGCGGCGAGCGAGACGGCACCCTTCGTCCAAGCTCCTCTGCCGGGCTTGATGGATTGGACGGATGCGGAGAGCTTTCGGGTGCCGAGCCCCGGCTGGCGTGTCTTCAAGCGAACCGAGAAGGGCGTCTTCCTCGCTTCGCCGGACAAGCACGGCGATATCGTCGTTCATCTCTTCCGGGAGTCGCGGGAGATTCAGGCGCTCCTCGCGAGCTCGCGGACGCACGGGTGGGAGTTTCAAGCTCCAATCCCCCGTACGGTCGGCTCGGACGCGATCCCCGCCCTGATCGGGCACGGGCGCGCCAAGAGCGCCGACAACAAGGACGTCACTGTCCTCTATAGCTTGATGCGTGGAGAGCCGAATCACCTTCTGGTGCTTTGCGCTGCCCACCATGACACGGGAGGCGCCGATCTCACGACCGCCTTTGCGATTATGACGAACGTCAAACGGCGCAATTGAGTACGAGCGACGCGGGAGCTGGGGGGCATGAATAGGGAAGCCATACGAGGTCGAAACAATGTGCGCGTGCAAGGCGAGGGACCGCGAACCATCGTCCTCGCTCATGGCCTCGGCACCGACCAGAGCACCTGGTCGGCGGTCGCGGGGCCGCTCTCCCGTGATTATCGAATCCTGACTTTCGACCACGTCGGTGCGGGTGGATCGGACCGTTCTCGATACACGGAGGAACGATACGGAACACGGCGCTCGTCTCGGACATTCAGGACGGGGTTGCGCGCATTCGTGAGATCGTGGCGAGCCTGAAGATATTCTCGCGCGTGGACGACACACGCCGCGTCGCCGTCGACGTCGAGCGTGTCATCGAGGCTTCGCTGCGCATCGCGGGGGCCGAGATCAAGCACCGCGCTCGCCTCGAGCTCGACATTGCAAGGCCGCTCGGGAGCGTCCTCGCGGAAGAGGGCCGGCTCGGGCAGGTGTTGATCAATCTCCTCGTCAATGCGGCGCAGGCGTTGGACGGCGTCGTTGACGGAGGGGGCCTCGTGACGGTCCGTGCTCGTCGAATCGAGCGTGACCAAATCGAGGTTCGGGTAGAGGACAATGGCTCCGGGATCCCTCCCGAGCTGCAACGCCGCATCTTCGATCCATTCTTCACGACGAAGCCCGTAGGCCAGGGCACCGGGCTTGGGCTCGCGGTGTGTCATGGCATCGTGACCGCGCTCGGGGGCCGCATCGAGGTGGAGAGCGAGCCGGGACGAGGCACGACGTTCGCCGTTCGGTTGCCGGCCCTTCCCCTTCAGCCTTCGGCCGTGTGCGGTGCGCAGGCGGCGATGGTCGACCCAGACGGGGCGCCTCGCGGAGAGGTGCCGCGTGGCGAAGGTGAGCGGATCCGGCTGCTCCTCGTGGACGACGAGGAGCCGGTGGCGAGAACGCTGATGAGGATCCTTCGCGGTTGTGATGTCACGTGGTGCAGCCGGAGCGCGGACGCGTGGGCGAAGCTGCAGGAGCGCGGCTACGAGCGCTTCGACGTGATCCTCTGCGATCTCATGATGCCGGAGCTGAGCGGTATCGACCTCTATCAGAGGCTGGCCCAGCTCGCTCCGGAGGCGGCGGCGCGGATGATCTTCATGACGGGAGGCGCGTTCACGGAAGGGGCGCGACGCTTCTTGGAGGAGGTCCCGAACCCGACCCTCACGAAACCATTTGACCTCAAACTGTTGCGGCGAACGGTCGAGCGGTGCGGCTCGGCCGCGGCAAATCGAGATTGAGTGCCTCATGCGGCGCCGTGCGGCGCCTCGAACGTCAGTCCGTGCCCCCGTTCCCGCCGAGCCGCAGGAGGAGGTCCACCCGTTGCAGCGGCCGCTCGTTCCCATGGGAATTTTTCGATCTGGAACGAGGACGTCGGAGCGTGTGGCGCGTGGTCTCGGCTGGTTCAGCCTTGCCATAGGAGCTTCGGAGGTCCTCATGCCTTCTGGGTTGGCGTGGCTGGCGGGCGCCCCTTCGGAGGCGACGCGCGGGACGCTGAGGCTCTTCGGATTGCGTGAGATCGCGACCGGCCTAGGCGTCCTCTCCCGGCCGCGCGCTTCTGGATGGATGTGGGCCAGGGTCGCGGGCGACGCGCTGGATTTGGCGCTGCTCCTCTCCTCGTTCGGAAAGAAGCGCTCGCGCGCCGGCAGCCTCGCGGTGTCGACGATGGCCATCGCCGGGATCACGCTCGCCGACGTTATCACGGCGGTGCAGCTCGGTCGGGAAGGGCGGCGGAGCGCCCGAGGCGGGGTGGCGCACGCGGACAAGGCCTCGCGCGTCACGAAGGCGGTGACCATTCGAAGAGATCCGCAGGACGTCTATCGCTTCTTTCGCTCTCTCGAGAACCTCGGGCGCGTCATGAAGAACGTCGAGGACGTGCAATCGATCGACGGTATCAGCCATTGGAAGATCCGCGGACCGGTCGGCAAGAAACTCGAATGGGACGCGGAGGTCGTGGAGGACGTCCCTGGCGAGCGAATCGCTTGGCGAGCCCTCGAAGGGGCGACCGTTCCCCACCGGGGCTCGATTCGATTCTCGGAGGCTCCCAAGGACTTCGGTACGGAGGTGGTGTTCGACCTCGTCTACGAGCCTCCGATGCGCCGCCTCGGGGACGTCGTGGCCAAGGCGGTCGGAATGGGCGTGGGCGCGCAGATCGAGGCGGACCTCCACCGGATGAAGCAAGTGCTCGAGACTGGCGAAATCGTGCAGTCCGACGCGAGCATTCATCGCGGCGCCCACCCGGCTCGCCCCGCGGAGCTGGGATCCCTGGGCGCGTTCGGAGATGGTCACGGATAGAGAGACTGTGAGCGCTCCGACCTCGTGAGCTCGCACCCGACGGCGATCTCGACGATCGCCTCGGTGCGGCGCACGGCCTGGGTGGCCTCGCTGCCGGCGACGGAGGGCACGAGGACATCGAAATGGGAAATGCGGCGCGTGAAGCTGGCCTCCGACGCGGGCGGCAAGCGGTTCAACGCCCTCCCGAGCAGGGTGCCACGGAGGCGCTCCGCGCGAGCGGAGTCCCGCCCCTCCCAACGGGTGAGCGACGCCCTCGTCTCGTGATCGAGCAGGCCGCGCCATTCGAGGGCGTCCATCACGCGCTCGTGTCTCTCCGCGGCGCGGCCGCCGGGGTGGCAGGCGAGGCCTACGAGCGCGGATTGGTCGGAGAAGAGGGTCACGTTCACTCCGAGCCGGCCCGACATCGAAAGCCAGCTTGCGGTGTCGCTGATGGCCGGCTCCTCCGCGGCCAGGCCGAGCCTATCGAGGAGCGCGGGGAGCGCGCTCGCCACCACGTTCACCATCCGCACCGCGATGAACGGCTCGTGAGCCATCAAGCCGAAGCCGACCCGATCCACCGGCCCTCCTTCGCGAGACCACTCGAAGCAGTGTCTCATCGTCGCCTGCGCCGCGTTGGCATGACGCGCGTCGAGCACCTCCTCGAAGAGGGCGTCCGCCGTCCGGCGCGCCATCCCGATCTGCCGGGAGAGAGGGACATGGATGGTGAGACCTTCGTTCGCCCCCGACACGGGGGGAGCGGGCACCTCGACCGTCACGAGCTCTCCCGCGAGGAAGAGGGCGTGCGACGGCTCCTGAAACGCGTCCAGCACGCGATGGAGCCCAGGTCCCGATGCGTCCTCTGGGAGGGATGCTCGCGCCGCGTCGGCGCGGCAGAGCCGCAGGACGACGCTCGCGAGCGGAGCGTGGGCCGCGAGCCGGCAGCGAAACTGGACGTCCCGCACGAAGGGAAACCATTGACCCGCCTGTTGGGCGACATCGAGCGTCGAGGGCGGGAGCAAGCGGGCATCGACGCGGGGGCGAACCGCATGGATGAAGTCGGCGAGCGGATAGGACATGGCGTCGAGCTCCGTAACGATGGTGCCGCCCTGGGCTGCCTCGCATCGTTCGTGCCGACGCCGACACATGGTGGAAAGAGAAGCTCGAGGTCTTCGCCGAGCGTAACCGCCGGATCGTTACGGTCGTTGGATCAGACCCCCGGCGCGCTGCGCGCTCGCCGACCCCTCCCAGGCGACTTCGCTCTTCGAGCTCCGGCGCGGCAGGGGTTGGGATCAGACCCCCGGCGCGCTGCGCGCTCGCCGACCCCTCCCAGACGACTTCGCTCTTCGAGCTCCGGCGCGGCAGGGGTTGGGATCAGACCCCCGGCGCGGCAGGGGTTGGGATCAGGTGGCCTGCGCTCGATAGCTCCAAGCCGTCGCCACCCCGAGCAGGCCCGCACCGACGATCGGAAACAGGGCCGCTGGCTGCCCGAAGATCGCGAGCGTCACGGCGATGAATTGGAGCAGCGTGGTCGCCTTTCCGAGCGTGTTCGCGCGATGTTCTTCGCCCGCGTGGACCCCACCGCCCGATACGGCCACCCAGGCCATGAGGACCACCTCTCCGATGTCGCGCGTCCCGAGCAGCAGCACCTGCCAGGGCGCGAACAGGCCGGCGACGAGCATGCTCACCGCGACCGACAGCACGAAGATCTTGTCGCTTACGCCGTCGACCACCGCGCCCATCGGCGTCGTCTGGTCGAACCGCCTCGCCCACCACCCATCGAGCACGTCCGTGAGGCCCGATGCGGCCACGACCGCGATCGCCGCGACCGGCTTCGTCACGACGAAGGGAAACGCCGCCGCGAGCGGGATCCTCATCAAGCTGAGGAGAGAAGGCGGGAGGAGGAGATCCCGCGCTCGGTACGTCGCTCGCACGACGATGCCTGCGGCAAGCGACGTGCCCATGGATTCGCGCGTTCGTTCTGCGGGACCTGCTGCAATGGGTGCGGCAATGGTGCAGCCGGTGCGGTGCGACGAGCGGGTGCGATCTACCAGGTTGCCCGGAAGGCGGCCGTGTCGGGCCCTTCGCCGTCTTTGATCTCGACGACCCGTCCGCCGCGATTGAAGAGCGCGATCCCGGACTCGAGGGCTCCGCACATGCTTGTCCGGAAGAAGGGCGAGGCGACCAGGGGCACTTTCCAGAGCTCGATTCGGGCGCTCCGCTCCCCGAGCTTGTAGATCGCGACCGCCCCACCGCGGTTGGAGCGGAGCCAGACCTTCTGGAGGCCCTTGAGCGCGACCCACGGAGAGACGCCGAGCCCGCCCGCGAGGCGCGCCATCGTCTCGATGACGACGCCGTTGTTCGCCGAGGAGACCGCGGCCCCGATCGCGTGCTGCTCGTCCGAGGAGAGGGTCAAGCGGTCGCAGGCCTCGTAACAGGCCATCGCCGACGGGAGATCGATCCACTCCAGCGCGGTCATCGTGAAGGCGCGGGTCCGGAGGGCCGGAGGCAAGAACTCCAGGTATCTCTCCAAGTGACCGTGGGCCTTGAGCCATGTCCGCCCGCTGCAGAAGACGAAGCCGCGAACCGCGTCGACCGGCGCCGTCTCCTCGATGCCTCGAGGGGGCATGAACACGGGCTCCATCGACATCGAAGCCAAGCCTAGAGCACCGAACATGTTGAAAGCCGAGTGAAGTCGGGGGAGTTTGCGGCTGAGGCGCGCGCCCGAGGAGTGAGCACCGCAAGACTACTCCTCGTAATCTGAGGAGCGGAGCGACGAGGCCGTGTGGATCGGGCGCGAAATCGCGCGAATGCGCCGGTTTTCAACATGATCGGTGCTCTAGCCCGTGCGAGACACGCATGCTTTCAGAGGATGACCGGCACACCGGCGCGGCGTCTCAAGCCGCATCAATCCTCGAGCTCCAATGTGAAGAAGCTCGGTGTGGCGATGACGCGTCCGAACACGTCGAGGTAGCTCGCGCCGAAGAGGAGCTCGGTGGAGCCCTCGACGAGGGCGACGACCGGGTCCCGGAGGCGAGAAAGCGGGTGATAAACGGGGTGTTCGGCTCCGTAGTCGAGGAGCACGCCCCCGCGGCAAGGGTAGCGGTCTCGCGGGAGCTCGACGGCGCGGAATGGTCCGAATGTCCAATCGCGCCCCCCGCGTTGCATTACCGGAGCACGCGGGTCGCCTTTTCGGATCGGCTCGAGGCGGTCGCTCTGGACCAGTCGCACGTTATGGCCGAGGAGGGGCGAGCCAGGCGAGCCAGGAAACATCTGCTTTCGAAAGGTCTTCCAGGTGGCGCGCTCCACGAGCGCGGGGAGGCCGAGGGAGACCCCTCGATACGAGGCGCCCCGGAGGCGCTCGATCTCGATGGGGAAACCGGACGAGAGCGTGGCCGCGAGACCGCGACGGTCGAGGCTCCAGAGCTCGGGGAGATTCATACGCATGATCCGGCAGGCTAACACCGCTGCCGCCGAGCCTGACCTCAGCGTTCCCGTCGCGCTGTGTTCCCAGCCGGGTCGGCCGGCGATATGAAATGCGGGACTTCATGAAGAAGCTCGAACCCGCTCCGCTGACCCGCGACGCGTATCGACCTTATGGGGACGTCGTGATGGCAGAGCATGTGGGGGGCGCGAACGCGAACCAGGGCACGGCGATGCGGTTCAATCGTCAGGCCGCGCTCGAGAATCTCCGACCGGGCACGGCGGCTCCGAACGTCGCCGTGTTTCGCTGCGCGCCGCGGGGCGTCCCATGCCATGTCGGGCTGCTGGAGAAGCACCCGCTCTCGACCCAGCTCTTCATCCCGATGAGCGTCGCGCGCTTCTTGGTCGTCGTCGCGCTGGGGGCGGACGCCCCCGATATGGGGACCGCGCGTGCGTTCTTGGCCGAGGGGACGCAGGGGATCTCGTATCGACCGGGGGTGTGGCACAGCCCATTGCTCGCGCTCGATCGCGAGGCCCTGTTCGCGTGCGTCATATGGGAAGCGGAGGACGCCAACGATTGCGTGGAGCATCCCCTCGCGGGAGAAGAGGCGGTCGTCGTCGAAGTGTGATCAGCGCGCGATCGCGGCGCGCACCGCGGCCGCGACGTCGACGCCAGGGGCCTCCGTCGACCGTTCTCGCTCGCACAGGGTCAGGATTCGGCGGAGGGAGTCGCAATCGGCGCGGCAGCGAGCGCAGCTCGCGACGTGATCATCGAGCTCCTTGCATTGGTCCTTCCCGATCTCGCCCTCGAGGTAGCGGGAGAGCATTCGGACCACGTCGGGGCAGCCCGGCCGCGGTCCCGCCTCGTCCGGGGTGACGAGGGGCGCCATTCGGTTGCGAACCGCGACCCGGGCCCGGTGCAGCCGGCTCTTCACCGCGTCCACGCCGATGCCGATCACCTGCGCGACCTCTGCCGCGGAGAGCCCCTCGACGTCGCGGAGCAGGAGGACCTCTCGGTACATCGGGGCGAGCGCCCGGATCGACTCCTCGAGGGCGATCCCGATCTCTTGATCGGCCGCGATCTCGTCGGGGGTCTTCTCGTGAGCGGCCAGCTCCATCACCGCGTCCTCGTCGAGGGCCTCGGTGCGATTGGCGGCCAGGCCACGGCGCTTCTTGATGCAGAAGCTCCGGGCGATCGTGTAGAGCCAGGTCGAGAGGGAGGAGGCGCCGCGAAACTCGCGCGCGCCCCGCGCGGCCGCGAGCAGGGTGTCTTGGAGGACATCCTTGGCGTCCTCGGGATCGCGGCACATCTTCACCCCGAAGCGCTGCACGGCGGCGGCGTGGCGCGCGAGGAGCACGGAGAGCGCGTCGTCGTCACCGCTGCGGTACGCCTCGAGCAGCTCGGGATCGGTTCGCGGATCGCTCATCATCCGCCTCTTTGGATGCCATAGCGCTCGAGCAGGCGGTGGAGAAATTGACGCGACACTCGCATTGCTTCCGCCGCCCGGGAGACGTTGCCGGCGTGCTCGCCGAGCTTGGCCGCGATGTAGGAGCGCTCGAACTGCTCGACCATCACCTCGCGCGCCTCGCGGAGCGGGAGGCCGAGGAGGGCGGACGCCTGCGACGGAGCATCGAACGGGGTGGGGCGAGCGGCGGCGGTCGCCCCTTGCGGGACGCTCGTCGGGAACAGGAGAAGCCGCGCCACCGTGTTCCGGAGCTCTCGCACGTTGCCGGGCCAATCGTGGGCCCGGAGCAGCTCGAGCGCGTTGGGCGGTAGGTCCGCCCACGTGCGAGGAGGAGACATCGACGCGAGGAAGTGCTCGACGAGCAGGGGGATGTCGTCGCGGCGGTCGCGCAGCGGCGGAACCGAGGCCTCGACGACGGCGAGTCGATAATAGAGATCCTCTCGGAACTGCTTGGCCGCGACGCGGGCCCTCAGGTCGCGGTGGGTGGCGGCGACGATTCGAACGTCGACGTGCATCCAATCCGTCGCCCCGATCCGCCGGACCTGCCTCGCCTCGAGCGCGCGGAGCAGCTTGGGCTGCAGGTCGGGCGGTAGCTCGCCGAGCTCGTCGATGAAGAGCGTGCCGCCGTGGGCCTGCTCGAAGACGCCCGGGTGGGGCTGGACCGCGCCGGTGAACGCGCCCTTCACGTAGCCGAAGAGCTCAGCCTCGAGGAGGGTCGGCGCGACCGCGCTGCAGTCGAACACGACGAACGGGCCCTGGGCGCGCCTCGAGACGTCGTGGATCCCGCGCGCGAGGAGCTCTTTCCCGGTGCCGGACTCACCGAGCAGGACGATGGTCTCGTCGGTCTCGGCGGCCCGCTGGAGATTGGCGAAGAGGGCACGCATCGCCACGCTCGCCCCGAGCGCGCTGCCGAAATGGACGGCTCGAGAGAGCTCCACCCGCGCGGAGCCCCGCGGTGCCTCGAGCACGAAGCGCGCTCCTCCGATCGTGACGACGTGCTTGGGCTCGAGCAGCGCCTCGCGGATCGAGATCTTCTCGATGAACGTTCCATTCTTGCTGCCCAAGTCTCTTACGATGACGCCCCTGCCCTCACGACGCACCTCGCAGTGCTTCCGGGACACGCGCGGATCGTCCACCAAGACGTCGCAGGTCGCGTCGGAGCCGAGGACGACGGGGGCCATCCCGAGCGGGATCTCGAGCTTCTTGCCTTGCGCCGGCGTCAGCACGAGGCGGAGGTTCGGCAGCTCGACCACGTCGGTGCGGAGGAGATCGGTCTGGGTGATCTCGGTGCCTCGGTCGGGCGAGCCCTTCATCTGAGGCGCCAGCGTAGCGAAAAACCGACTACCTTCTAAGGCATGTCGTCGGCCCGCCCTCCTCTGGCGCTCGGTCGTTACGAGCTCGCAGACCGGGTCGCGGCGGGCGGGATGGCGAGCATCTATCTCGCGCGCCAGGCGGGGGCGGTTGGGTTTTCGAGGCTCGTCGCCGTCAAGCGGCTGCACGAGCACTACGCGAACGACCCCGAGTTCATCGGGATGTTCATGGACGAGGCGCGGCTCGCCGCCCGCGTCCGTCACCCGAACGTGGTCGAGACCCTCGACGTCGTCCACGAAGGATCGGAGACGTTCATCGTCCTCGAGTACGTCGACGGAGAGTCTCTCGCGGAGCTATTGCGATCGATGCGAGATGCGGGGCGACGCGTGCCCCCCCCCATCGCGGCCGCCATCGTCTCCGCGATCTGTCGCGGTCTCCACGCGGCCCACGAGGCCCGGGGGCCCGACGGGGCTCCCCTCGGGATCGTCCATCGTGACGTCTCTCCGCAGAACGTCATCGTGGGGGCGGACGGGATCCCGCGCGTCACCGACTTCGGGATCGCGCTCGCGCGTGGACGCCTGACCGCGACGAGGGCGGGGGAGGTGAAGGGCAAGCCCGCGTACATGGCCCCCGAGCAAATCTCGCGAGACGAGGTCACCCGCGCGAGCGACATCTACGCGGCGGGCGTCATCCTCTGGGAGCTCTGCGCCGGCCGGCGCGCCTACGACACCTCCAATGAAGGCGCTCTGATCGCGCGCGTGATGACGGGCGCGATCCCGAGCCTCGTCGAGGTCGCTCCTTGGGTGACGCCGCAGATGGCCGCCGTCGTCTCGAGGGCCTTGCAGCGCGACCCGAGGGCGCGCTTCTCGGACGCGAGCGAGATGGCGAAGGCGATCGAAGCGGCCGAGCCGCCCGCCGGGGCGCACGACATCGCCGCGTTCGTGGAGTCGATCGCGCACGCCGCCCTCGCGGCGCGGAGGCAGATCGCGGCCCGCCTCGATCGTGGCGCGACCTCGATCCGGCCCGCTCCCCCTGTCGTCGCGCCGGCCATCGAGCCCCGCGCCGCTCGGCCGATCTCGCTGCCTGCGCCTCCGCCCCATGTCCTCGAGAACGCGCGCGATCGGGCGTCGCACACCCTCACGAGCCAAGGCCCGGCCACCGCCCGCGCCTCTTCACGGCTCTCGCTGCTCGTCGCGTTCGTGGGGGCGATCGTCGTAGCCTCCGCGCTCGGCGTGGCCATCACGTGGATCGTGGTCGGCCGCTCCGCGCGCGCCGCCGCCCCAGATGGGCGAGCCACCACCGTCACGCCGAGCCTCGCCGGCCTGCCGCCCACGGCGACGGCGGTCTCGAGCTCGACGGAGGTCGCGGCGCCGCCTTCGCCGCTGCCGAGCGCGGCGCTGGAGCCTGAAGAGCCCGCTCCCTCCGCTTCCACGGGTCCTTCGAGGGCAGGGACGTCGGGCGCGCCGATCGATACAATGGCGCGCCTGCCCCACCGCGCCTCGTCTTCTACCGCCGCCGCTTCCGAGAAGTCATGCGACCCGCCTTACTACGTCGACGCGAACGGCATCCGTCGCGTCAAGCGCGACTGCTTCTGATCTCACTCGCGGTCGTCGGCGTGCTCGCAGAAGGCCGCATTGCAAGCGCGGATCCGGGCGACGCGTGCGTGACCTCCTACGAAGAGGCGCAGCAGGCGCGAAACGCGGGCGAGCTCGTGCGGAGCAAGGCGAACCTGCGGCTCTGCATGAAGTCCTGCCCCCAGGCGCTCGTCCGCGATTGCGACGGTTGGCTCCAAGACGTCCAGCGCAACATCGGGCACCTCGATCTGCGGGTGGAGGGCGCGGGAGGGCCTCCCCTGCGCAACGCGCGACTCACCATCGACGGCGTGCCGCGATCATTCAATGAGCGAATCGAGATCGATCCGGGAGGTCACGACGTGCGCGTCGAGGCCGAGGAGAGGCAGCCGGCGGCCCTGAGGATCGAGGTCGCGCCGGGGGCGACCATCCAGCACACCGTCCGGCTCGCCGCCTCGGGCGGCCCCAATTCGCGAGCGCGCCCCGAGCCAGCCCTCGCTGGTCCGCTGACCCTCGGGATCGCGGGGCTCGTCGTCCTGACGGTGGCGGGGGCGCTCACCATCGCCGGGCACGTCGACGTGTCCAAGATGCGGCACTCGTGCGCCCCCACGTGCTCCGACCACCGGGTGGAGACGGTGCGATCGTTGTGGACCGCGTCCGGCATCCTCGCGGGGGCGGGGGGCGCCGCGCTCGTCGCGTCCGGCGTCTGGCTGGGATTGGAGCTCTCCGACAAGGGAGCGACGAAGGCGACCTTCGGGCTCCGCTTCTCGTTCTGAGATCGGGCGCGAGCGGCCGCTCGATCAGCCGCCGTTCATCCTCGCGAAGATGGCGTCGAGCTCGGCGCGGGAGGCTTGGCTCGACTTCGTCGAGAAGTCGTAGGTCAGCTCCGTCCTTCCCTCCGCGAGCTGGGCCATGACCGAGTCCGCATACTCTCCCGTCGGCACGCCGAAATCGTGGGACCCGCCGAGGTTCGAGCGCACCGCCGGGGGCACGATCTCGATCACCTCGATCCCCTTCTTCGCGAGCTGATGCCGGAGCGACAGCGTGTAGGAGTGGAGGGCCGCCTTCGTCGCGGAGTAGACGGGCACCCGCGCGAGCGGAACGAACGCGAGGCCCGAGCTCACGTTGAGGATCGCGGCCCCCGTCTTCGTCGCGAGATGCTTGGTGAAGAGGCTCGCGAGGTGAATGGGCCCTTCGAGGTTGATCGCGATCTCCTCGTGCGCGCTCGGCCACACACCGGCGTCGGCGAGGTCCATCTGCTGCTGAATGCCGGCGTTGTTGATCAGCACGTTCATCTCAGGAAATCGCTCGATGACCTCGCGGGCGAGCTGCTCACGATCGGAGGCGCGGCCGGCGTCGCTGACGATGGTGGTGACCCCGGGGACCTGCTTCGAGACCTGCTCGAGCGCGTCGGCGCGCCGCCCCGTCACGATCACCCGATTGGACTTCGCGAAGCGCTCCGCGAGCGCGAGGCCGATTCCCGACGAGCCGCCGGTGAGGAGGATCGTGTTGCCGTCGAGCTTCATGGCTCGCTCTTATAGACCCCGTTCAGAGCCAACGGTAGGCGTGGCGGAGCACGTCTCGCCCATCGCGCTCGACCATTGCCCCGTGGGCGAGCACGATCCTCTCGGCCGGCCACTGAAGCATTCGGTCGACCTGTCGACGCGCGAGCCCCCGATCTCGGACCATCAGGGGCTCCATCCAGCCCTCACCGGGCCCGGTGTTGCGCATCAGCGCCGCCACCACCCGCGTCGACCAATCGGGGTGCTTCGACAAGTTGAGGAGCGCGTCGGTGACGAGGAGCGTGCCTGTTCCGCGATGAAAGAAGTCGACCTCGTTCTCCCTCCGAGAAGAGAAATAGACCTGCTCGAGATCCTTCGCCCAGATGGGGTGGGGCGTGTCGCCGAGGACGACGTCGAAGGCCAGATCGCGCCGCTTCCACTCGAGACCCGGACAAGCGGCGAACAGCGCTCTTGGATAGGCGGCGCGCCAGCCCGCGACGTGGAGGTGATGGAACAGGCTGGGTGACACGACCGCGCGGACCTCGCCGCGCGCGTCGATCTCCGCCCGCAGCGAAGGATCGAGCGCGACCGGGGAGGAGATGAAGAGCCCCCCGTCCGAGAGGGCGACGACCGTCATCCGACTGCCCGTCTCGACGCCGTAGAACTTCGCGCGCCGGGTGACGGTCCAAATCCCATTCGCGAACGCTTCCAGCACGCGCGGGAGGGTATCGCGTCAGAACGGGGTCGGCAGCGCGCCGACGAAGAAATCGCTGTGGCCCTCCAGCTCGTCGAAGGGCGAATCGAAGGAGCCCGCGAGGATCAACACCGCCCCGGTCTCTCCCGCGCCGTCGACGTAGTCCCACGAGCCGCCTCCGAGGAGCAGGCCCTTCTCTACCGCGCCGGGGGCGGCGATGGACGCGACGAAGCCGTCTCGAGAGCCTCCCCCCAGCGTGGCGTCGAAGCCCGGCACGCCGATCGTCACATACCCCGCCGCCACCACCCCTCCCGGACGCGGCGACAGCCACCGCACTTCGTCGTCACCATCGCCACCGATCAATGAAGCGCCCCCGCAGGCGCCGGTGACCGGATCGAGCATGGCCACGAATCCATCGCGGTCGTTCGTCTGCGGCAGTGGGCAATCGTCGCTCGGGTCGGTGTCGACCATTCCAATGGATAGGTCGACGCTGTCGATCACGGTGGTGCCTTGATCCAGAGAGCCGCCCACCCATACCGCGCTCCCGTCCGCCACGAGGGCGCGCACGCCGTCGTTCGAGGCGGAGCGGTTGCTCGACGCGCGCACGATCCAACGGGGTGCGTGCACCCCCGCCGCGTCGAACGCGATGACGAAGCCGTCCTCGTTCGCGCTCGCCGCCATCGGCGGCAATGGCGGCGCCTCGATCTGCCTCGTGAAGGAGCCCCCGACGTAGATGTTGTCCGCGTCGGTGGCGAGCGCGAACGCCTGCTGGGAAGACGTCTCGAGGCCGACGGCGGTGAGGAGGCGCGAGCACGCGAGGGTCTCGCCGTCGAGCTCCACGACCATGACGCGCTCGAAGTCCTCCGTCCCCATGGAGAACGAGCACGCGTTGTCCTTGACCCCATTGGCGGGATTGGTGACGGTGAGGGCGCGCTTCAGCTTGCCGGCCACGAGCAACCCGGCGCCGCTCCTCGTCATCGCGCGCGCCGTCTGGGGATTGGCGCCGCCGAGCTGGCGCGCCGCCTGAACCGTCCCCTCCGGGTCGAGGCGGACCACGAAGGAATCCTCGGAGGACTGGCTCGTCTGGGTGACCGACAGGGCGTCGTCGAAATGGAGGACGCCCCCCTTGAAGCTGCCGGCGACCGCGATCGACCCGTCGTCGAAGCGGATGACGCTGCCCACCGTGACCGCGTCGTCGATGTCGGCGAGCTCTCCCTCGAACGAGACGACGCGAAGGATGCCTCCCTGGTCGTCCAGGTGGACCGCGAAGAGGTTCGTGGAGAGGGGGTTGCCGAGGGCGGGCTCCGGCCCGGGACCATCGAAATCGATCGAGCCCTTGGTGGCCGCGACGACCCAGACGTCCCCCGCCGGACCCACCTCGCTGATTCGAAGTGTCGAGCCGCTGCCGGCGTCGGTCGCGACCGGGCTCGTCCCCTGAATCGCGGCGTTGCCGAAGCTGCGGATCCAATCGAATGCGCTCGCGGGGCCTGATCCGCCCGCCCCGCCCGCTCCACCGGCCCCCATCCCCCCCGCCCCGCCGACAGGAGCGCCGCCGGTCGAGGATCCGCCGCTCGCGGCCCCGCCTCCCCCGCTCGCTCCTCCTCCATCGGCGAGCCCTTCGAGCGAGCACGCGCACGCGGCGGCCGCGAGGAGGGCCCACCGGAT
>JBGAID010000029.1:0-109565 GCA_044225865.1 Polyangiaceae bacterium
CGCCCCATCGCCTGCGGCGACGGGGCCCCATCCATCCGCTCTGTGGCGTCGAGTGTGTCAGGATCACGATCGGTGATTTAGTGCTGCCGGCCGGAAGTCCGCTTTCGGATCCGGCAGTACCCAAGAACACAGAAGTCCACGGCCAGACTTCGGGCTTCGTGCCTCGAGCTGCTCCGCCCTTCACTTGCCGCGCCGTGCGCGGGGGCGGAGCAGATCCAGGCACCAACCGGATTGGACGCAGTCCACGCAGCGGACGGAGTCCAAGGAGGTCTACACAGTGAACTTCGGGCCGGCAGTACCAGCTCCCTCGGGAGCAGAGCCGCCTGCGGGGGGTCGGCGAGCGCGTCAGCGCGCCGGGGGTGAGTTGGGGCGGCGCGGGCTCCTCCTCGGAGCGGCCGCGGCCGGCCTCGGCGGATGTCTCGACTTCCACGCCGGCTCCGTCGCCGCCGAGCCGAAGGGATCGACCTTCGCCAAGATCGAAGGAGCCCGCATCCACTACGTCGATCGCGGCGAGGGTCCCCCCGTCCTCCTCGTGCACGGGTTCGCCTCTTCCCTCAACACCTGGCGAGGCGTGATGAAGGCCCTCGAGCCCAAGCACCGCGTGATCGCCCTGGATCTGAAGGGGTTCGGATTGAGCGATCGCCCCCCCGGCGACTACTCCCCCGCCGCCGAGGCCGCCATCCTCCTCGGCCTGCTCGATCACCTCGGCGTCAAAGAGCCGGTGCGCCTCGTCGCCCACTCGTGGGGATCCTCGGTCGCCCTCCGCTTCACCCTCCTCCACCCAGAGCGCGTCGAGCGGATCGCCCTCTATGACGCTTGGGTGTACGAGTCGCAATTGCCCACCACCTTCTTGTGGTCGCGGGCGGATGGATTGGGCGAAATGCTCATCGGAGCCTTTTATGACGAGCGCCCCGACGACAAGATGGCCATTGCCTTCTACGACAAGTCGTATGTCACGGAGGAGCTCGTCGAGTCCGTCGAGGAGCAGCTCGACAGACCGGGCACCAAGGCGGCCGCCCTCGCCGCCATTCGCGGACAGCGCTTCTCCGAGGTCGAGAAGCTCTACAAGAACATCGACAAGCCCGCCCTCCTGCTGTGGGGCCGCGAAGATCGCGTCACCACCCTCGAGTTCGGGGAGCGCCTCTCCAAAGAGCTCAAGCGGGCGCGCCTCGTCGTCTATCCGCAGTGCGGACACTTCCCCATGATCGAGGCGGCCACGCCCTCCACCCGCGACCTCGTCGAGTTCGTGGAGCAAGGCGCAGCGCCGGCGACCGCGCCTCCCGTGGCCCCCGCCCCCAACCCCAAGCCCGCCGCCGCGCCCGAAGAGCCGAAGAAGGAGGCGCCGTGAAGGGCCTCGCCATCGCCGCCGGCCTCGCGCTCGTGACTGCTGCCTCGACCGCGGCCGCCTCCGGGCTCACCGATCACGGCGAAGATCTCGAGGCGCCCGCCTCCTTCATCTCACTGTCGGGCTATTTCCGCGTACGCGGGTCGCTCTACGGCAACCTCGATCTCGATCGGGGGCCCACCCCCTCGGGCGAGGTGTTCTTTCCCGTCTCCCTCTCGGACCCGAAGGCCCAGCTCCTCACCGCGTTCGATACCCGCATCCGCTCCGACGTCGCGCTCTATGCGCCTTGGGGCAGCATGGCGCTCAAGGTCCGCCTCGATACGCTCGACAACGTCCTGCTCGGCTCCATGCCGGACGGCGTCCCCTCCGCCTCGACGAGCCAGCGCACCGGCCAGCCCCTCTTCAAGCTGCGCCGCGCCTACGCCGAGGTGTTGACGCCGTTCGGGCTCTTGTCGTTCGGCCGCATGGGCAATGACTGGGGCCTCGGCATGTTCGCCAATGGCGGCGACTGCCTCGACTGCGACAGCGGCGACTCCGCCGATCGCATCGCCTTCGTCACCCCGCTCGCGGGCCACTTGTTCGCCCTCGCCTACGATTTCACTGCCTCCGGCCCCTCCGTCGAGGACCGCTCCGGGTTCCGCTTCATCGACGTCGACCCGAAGGCCATCGTCCACACCCTCACCTTCGCCGCCGCTCGCTATCGCGGCCCCGAAGCGCGCGCCCGACGCGACCGCGCCGGCAAGGTCACCCCCGAGTACGGAGCGTTCGTCTCTTATCGGTTCCAGGACTCCGACGTCCCCGCGACCTACCTGCCCGTCGCCTCCCCCATCCCCCTCGAGGCGGGCCAGGTCATGGCGCGCGGCTACCAAGCCCTCGCCGCCGATCTATGGCTTCGCTTCGAGGGGAAGAACTTCCGGGTCGAGGCGGAGAGCGCCTATCTGCACGCGTCCGTCGACCAGCCCAGCCTCATCCCGGGGGTCCTCTATCGCGAGCCCGCGCTGTCCAATCAGATCGGCGCCGCCATCGAGACGGAGTTCGGCGACAGCGCGGGCCGCTTCCGGGCCGGGGTGAACGCGGGCGTCGCGAGCGGCGACGGCGCCCCGGGCTTCGGCGCCATCGCAAAACCGGGCCAGCTCCCGGCGGTGGCCGGGGATCTCAACGGCCCCCAGGCGAACCCGCCCTTCGACAACGAAGTGAACAACTTCCGCTTCCACCCCGACTATCACATCGATCGGATCCTCTTCCGCGAGATCATCGGCACCGTCACGGACGCCGTCTATCTCAAGCCCCACCTCCGCTACGATCTATTGACCAACATCAAAGGCAAGCTCTCCGTCGGGCTCGCGTCCGTCATCTCGTTCGCGGCGGTGCCGGAGTCGGCCCCGGGACAGGCGGCTCCCCTCGGCGTCGAGATCGATCCGACGATCTCCTACGTGAGCGACGTCGGGTTTCGCGCCGACCTCGAGCAGGCCACCCTCGTCCCCCTCGCCGGGCTCGACAACCTCGAGCTCTCCCTCCCTGCCAAACCCGCGCAGCTGTGGCGGCTGCGCCTTTCGTATTCTTATCGGGGTCCGTGATGCGCCGCTCCACCGTCCTGTTCGCCTTCGGCCTCGCCCTCTCGGGCTGCGGCGACAACATCACCGTCCCCCCCGATCGCGATCCCGCCGCCGATCCCGATCCGACGCCCCTCTCCTGCGTCCCCAACCTCGACGACCAAATCGACCGCGGCGAGCTCGCCCCCGCCATCGGGACGACCATTCGCTATGTCGTCTCCGCCCCCGACGAGACGCGCAAGGTCGATCTCGCCGGCACCCTCGACGAGGACGGAGAGACGCATTGGGACTTCGCGACCGACTTCGCGACCGACCAGACGCTCTCCATCGTCCCCACCACGCTGGAGGGGAAGTGGTACCAGGCCTCGTTCGACCCGGACGCCTTCGTCACCCCGTTCGATCGCTCGGGCAAGCTCGACTCGATCGGGCTCCTTACCCAAGACTCCCTCCAGCTCCTCGGCCTCGCCTCGAGCGAAGAGGATCCGAAGGAGGGTAAGACGCTCCTCGTCTACGATCCGCCCATCGTCGTCCTCCAGTTCCCGGTCGAAGTGGGACAGTCCTTCGTCTCCACCGGTGAGATCGTCAATGGGCTGATCCAGGGCCTCCCCTACGCCGGGCAAGACACCTACGAGGTCAGCGTCGACGCGGAGGGCAGCATCGATCTGCTCCAGCTCACGTTCGAGCAAGTGCACCGCGTCCGCACCAAGGTGACGACGCAGCCCGCCGTCGGCGAGACGCAGATCACCTATCAGACGTCGTTCTACGCAGAGTGTTTCGCCGAGGTCGCCCGCGCGACGAGCGCCCCCGGTGAGACCAGCCCCGATTTCACGGAAGCCGGCGAGCTGCGCCGGTTGGGTTACTGAAAGGAGCCGTCCAATGTTCGGTTGGGATCTGTTCAAGAGCTATTTCAATGCGTGGGAAGGCGCGACGGCCAAGCTCATGGAGGAGTGGCTCAAGAGCCCCCTCGTGCTCGAGCCGGCGGGCGCCTGGCTCTCCGTCGTCATGAAGACGAAGGCCGCCGCCGACAAGAACATCGCCTCCGCTTGGGGCACCATCGGCCTGCCCACCAAGCGCGACCAAGAGCGCACCCTCCACGCCCTCAACCAGATCCAGAGCCGCCTCATGGATCTCGAGGAGCAGCTCGAGACGATGAAGGCCCGCGCGACGACCCCCAACGCCTGACCGCTCCGGTATCACCATGCTCGACCTCGCCCGCTACGAAACCCTCAAGCCTGCCCCGCGCACCATCTTCGAAAGGCTCGACGAGCGGGCGACCCGCGTCCGCTTCATGGTCCCAGAGGGCGACGACTATCGCGCCGTCACCTGGAGCCGATACGCCAAGACGATCCGCGCCATTGGCAGCTACCTCGCGGGTGGGTTCCTGGAGAAGGGCGAGCGGGCGGCGATCTTCGCCCACAACAGCGTCGAGTGGATGGCGGCCGCGATGGCCATTCAATCGGTCGGGGGCACCATGGTTCCCGTCTATCCGGCCAGCACCGCGAGCCAGGCCGCTTACGTCACGCGCCACTCGGGGGCCCGCGTCGTCTTCGTCGGCGACGCCGATCTCCTCAAGCGGATCCTCGGCGCCTACGAGTCCTACGAGAAGGTGAGCCGCATCGTCTTGCTCGACGACGCGATCGACGTCCAAGCCACCGTCCGCGCCGCCCGCGAGCGCAAGGCGGATCTGCCCAGCTTGGAGGAGATCGAGTCGCGCGTCGTCACCTTCAGCGCCGCCCGCGCCCGCGGCGAGGACCGCGAGGCCTCGATCTTCGACGACCGCCTCGCCAGCCTGCGACTCGAGGACGCCGCCCTCATGCTCTACACGAGCGGCACCACCGGGAACCCGAAGGGCGTACCCCTCACCTACGGCAACGTCGGTCACAACGGGCTCGACTGGCTCAAGTGCTTCGCCCCTGCCCTCGAAGAGGGGCTCGTCGATCTCTTGTGGTTGCCCATGAGCCACATCTTCGGCTTCGGCGAGGGCTGCGTGGGGGACACCCTGGGCTTCACCACCTATCTCGCCGAGCCCCACACGGTGTTGTCCCGGCTGCCGAAGGTCCGGCCCGATGTGTTCTTCAGCGTCCCTGCCTATTGGGAGAAGCTCGCCGCCGCCGCGCTCGAGGTCCAGGACCCGGCCCGCCAGCGCGCCCAGCTCGCCGCCGTCACGGGCGGGCGACTGCGCTTCTGCCTCTCCGGCGGCGCCGGCCTCAAGCAAGAGGTCAAAGAGCTCTTCTATCGCAATGGCAGCCTCATCCTCGAGGGCTACGGCCTCTCCGAGTGCTCCCCCACGCTCACCCTGAATCGCCCCCAAGACTTCCGAATGGACACCGTGGGCAAGGCCCTCCCCTCGGTGCAGCTGATGCTCGCCCCCGACGGCGAGATCCTCGCCAAAGGCCCCAACGTCTTCTCCGGCTACCACGATGATCCAGCCGCGACGCGAGAGGCCTTCACCGAGGACGGCTGGTTCAAGACCGGCGACATCGGCCGCATGACCGAGGACGGCTTCCTCCAGATCATCGATCGCAAGAAGGAGATCCTCGTCACCGCCGGCGGCAAGAACGTCCCCCCCGCCAACATCGAGATCCGCTTCGCGGACGAGCCGCTCGTCTCCCACGCCGTCGTCTATGGCGTCGTCAGGAAGTAACTCGTCGCAGGCATCTGGCTAGACCACGAGGAAGTCGGAGAGCTCATCACCCGGGAGGGGATCGACGCCGCCGGCCGCGCCGCCGCCGTCGAGCAGTGGGTCGCGGAGGCGGTCGAGCGCGCCAACAAGGAGCTCGCCAGCTTCGAGCAGATCAAGCGCTATCGCGTCATGGAAGTCCCGCTGACCGTCGGAGCCGGCCATTTGACGAGCACCCTCAAGGTCCGCCGCAAGCACGTGTGGAAGGCCTTCGAGGCCGAGTTCGAATCGCTCTACGCGAGCGCGCCGTGATCGACCGCGCCTTCGCCATCGCCCGGCGCCTCGCGCGCCCGATGACGCCGGTCGGGGTCACCCCCGCCACCACTGTCCACCGCGAGAACAAGTGGCGCCTGTTGCGCTACGACGCGCGCCAGGAGGGGACGGCGTTCAAGACGCCCATCGTCCTCGTCCCCTCCCTCATCAATCGCCATTACGTGCTCGATCTGATGAAGGACAAGAGCTTCGTCCAATGGCTCGTGGCCCGCGGCCACGACGTCTATTGCATCGATTGGGGAACCCCCACCGACGAGGACCGGTTCGTCACCTTCGAAGACATCGCCGACCACTCCATCGGCCGCGCCATCTCCGTCGCGTGCCGGCTCTCCCGCGCGGAGAAGGCCCACGTCCTCGGCTATTGCCTCGGGGGCACCCTCGCCGTCATCCACGCCGCCATTCGCCCCGAGCGAATCGCCACCCTCACCCTCCTCGCCACCCCCGTCGCCTTCCACGACGAAGGCCTCCTTTCGCGCTGGACCCGCGTCTCCACCTTCGACCTCAGAGCCCTCGTCGATGCCATGGGCAACGTCCCCTGGCAGCTCATGCAGTCCGCCTTCCACATGCTCCGCCCCACCATGACCGCCGCCAAGGCCGTCGGCATGCTCGACCGAGCCTGGGACGACGAGTTCCTCGACGGCTTCTTTGCCCTCGAGACCTGGGGCAACGACAACGTCAGCTTCCCCGGCGCCGCCTACGAGACCTACGTCGAGGAGCTCTATCGCAAGAACGCGCTCATCCAAGGCCAGCTCAAGCTCGGCCCCCACAAGGTCTCCCTCGCCGCGATCACCCGCCCCACGCTCGTCATCACCTTCGAGCACGACAGCATCGTCCCCTGGCAGAGCGCCGCCGCCGCCATGGACGCCATATCGTCCAAAGACAAACACCGAATGCACCTCTCCGGCGGCCACGTCGGCGCCGTCGTCTCCAAGAAGGCCGCCAAAGGCCTCTGGCCCGCCATCGCCAAGTTCTGGGAAGACCGCGACGCCATCCGCTGAATGAGCGAGCGCAATCGACCCTCGCTATTGGGGAGGCGCTGCGTAACATGCCGTTGAACCTGACGGCCATCGTCGGTCGCTCGTTCCTCGCTCCCTCTGGCTTCCGTAGGTTGACGGCGGTACGCTCGCCGGACAATGAGCCGCTATCGCGGGTCGGAGATCGCCGTGCTCGAGGGCCTCGAGCCGATTCGGCGACGACCGGAGATGTACATCGGCCCGTTGAGCAATCCGAGCACGCCCAACTTCCTATTGAAAGAAGCGCTTTGCTGCGCGCGCGACGACGCGCTGGCGGGTCGTTGCACCACTGCGACCGTCATTCTACGCCCGGGAGGATCGGCCACCGTTCGAGATGACGGGCCTGGCCTCCCATTGGATGTCGCTCGGTCGGGGAGGCGTGTCGCCGAGGGGGGCTGGGGGGGTGAAAGAGCAGCAACTGCCCACCCAGTGGCCTGACGACCGCCTTTTTCCGCACGCTGCTAACGGCCGCCCGTCCGTCGCTTCGCTGTCCTGGCGCCTGCAGGTTGAAGGCGGTACGTTGTGCCCTCTCCACCAGTCGCGCCTGGGCAGATCGTCTGCCGCGCCAACTATCGGTCGTCTACCCGAGAGCCACCATGGGCCGCATCGTTGTAACGGAGAACGCGACCCTCGACGGGGTCATCGAGCAGATTGGGGACTGGTTCTCCCCCGCTGGTAGCACTGGCAAAGACGACTCCGACCTCGTGGCGACGCTTCGGGAGCAGATGGCTGCGCAGAGCGCGCTGCTATTGGGCCGCCGTACGTTTGAGGCGTTCCGCGAGTATTGGCGGGCACGAGCCGGCGACACGACGGGCATCTCTGCCCACCTCGATCACGTGCCCAAGTACGTCGTGTCGAAGACGATCGACGCCCCGGAATGGGAGCGAACGACGCTCCTCCGCGGCAGCCTTGCCGAGGTCCGGTTGCTGCGGCAACGTTTGCCCGGGGAGGTTGGGGTCACCGGCAGCATTACGCTGGTCCACGGGCTCATCGCCGCGGGGCTGGTCGACGAATATCGGTTGTTCGTCTACCCGGTCATCGTGGCGCGCGGTCGGCGCCTGTTCGAAGGGGCGATCGCCGCCGGCACGCTCGAGCTGATCGAAGCAAAGCCGTACCGGTCGGGGGTCGTTCTCCTGACGTATCGGCCCTCGGAGGAGCGCCCTTCCTGATCGACGGCGGCGCCGGCGAGGCTTCAGCGGCGAAGGGAGCCCTCGGTCGGCAAGGCATGCTCGACGCTCGCACGTAGGAAGGTACCTTCCACCATGGCCGCCCTCCGGAGCCCAGCAACGATATCGAGGGCTCCAGCGGGTCGTCCGACTTCGGCGATCACCTCGCGCTCTTAATCGATGAGAGCCTCTCGATGGTGCCGACTCGGGCTTCGTGGCGAAGCCGTCAGGTGGGTTCGTCTTGCCTCGTCGCTGCGGGCGGCACGTCGGTCGAACATGGTAGGCCCGGACCCGCGCTACGCGACGACATCACCCGAGGAGCAAGCCCGGTGGCAACGCCTCATGGGAGCGTGGCTTCGGGGCGACATCGCCTGCCACCACGAGCTCGCCCGCGAGTACACGCGGCGCTATCCTTTGAACGTCGCCGGCTGGCTCTCTCTCGCAGAGGTCTTCATCCGATTCGCCAGGTACGACGACGCCGCCTCTGCGCTCTATCGCGCCAAGCGCCTGGCCCGTTCCTCCAAGCGGTATCGAGCCCTCGTCCTGACTACGCTCGGCGAGCTCTTCATGGAACGCGGTCGTAAAGCTCGCGCACTGCGATACTATCGAGAGGCGGCCGTGCTTCGACCAACGACGAACACGCTCGTCCTCCTCGGCTGTGCGCTCGCGAGGACCGGAGCGCTCGAGGAAGCGAAGCGATGTCACCGTCGGGCGGCTCGCCTGGCCACGCACAATCCAGATGAAGCCTATTACAATCTCGGCTTGATCCTCCGGGCTGAGCGTCGCTACGAGGCCGCCCGATCGTATTTCGACCTCGCTCTCGAGCACGATCCGGAGTACGAGCTCGCACGAGACGCGCGCTCCGACTGCGCTCAGGCGCTCTCGGAGAGGAGCGGCTCACGCCGGCGGACTTCAGGGGATGAACGCAGCCGTCAGAGACCTTCGAATGGGTCACACGCTTGACGGAGCCACGTTCGCGACGGCCGACACGACATGATGTACGGTCAAGGCCGTGCTCTTCGGCGACTCGGTACGGCATGGAGCTGGGGGACAGTGAGGTGGTCGATAGACGGGCACGCCCTGGGACGAACCTGCCTTGCCTACTTCCGCTGAGGCATCCGAAGACATCGGACCAGATCCGAGGCTGGACATACGGAGGGCTGGATATGGCGCTGATACGGATGGACAACGTCGGGATCGTGGTGGAGTCGCTCGACGCCGCCATTGCCTTCTTCACGGAGCTCGGCATGAGGCTGGAGGGTCGGGCGATGATCGAGGGAGCGTGGGCGGGCCGCGTCACGGGGCTCGAGGACCAGCGCGTCGAGATCGCGATGATGGTGACTCCCGATGGTCACAACAAGCTCGAGCTCTCGCGATTCATCACGCCGCGTCCAGTGGCTGATCACCGGCGCGCTCCCGTAAACGCGCTCGGCTACCTGCGGGTGATGTTCGCGGTGGACGATCTCGACGAGACGCTCGGTCGGCTGCGCGCGCACGGCGCCCAGCTCGTCGGAGAGGTGGTGGACTACGGCGACGTTGTTCGGCTCTGCTATGTTCGAGGACCCGAAGGGTTGCTGATCGCGCTCGCCGAACAGAAGACGGATACCTTTTCCTCCTGAGACCATCGCATGGCTACCGCCGAATCCGTCACGCTCTTCGAGACAACGCGTGGCTGACGCAGCTCGTCCAGAGCTGCCGGCCGGAAGTCCGCTTCCGGATCCGGCAGTACCCAGGAACACAGAAGTCTACGGCCGGACTTCGGGCTTCGTGGCTGGAGCTGCTCCGCCCTTCACTTGCCGCGCCGTGCGCGGGGGCGGAGCAGCTCCAGGCACGAATTTCGGGCTGGCAGCACGAGCCGCGCCAATCGCGATCTTGCTGGGAGTGTCCTGCGCGCCCGTCCCTGGGGAGTCGCGCGGAGGGACCGACGGACGCGGGATCGAGTCCCCTTCAGCGGAGGAGGCAGGTGCCCCTCCCCGAGCCCCGGCACGCCGAACGAAGGCGCCCCCGCTGCCGCCACGAACGACAGTGTGCCGAGCGGCCGAGGGCCACTATGGCGTCTGGGTGCCCGCGGTCGAGGAGGTCGTCACGGCCGGGAAGGTGCTTCCCACGCACTGCTTCGGACCCGAGGCTCGCACCGCCGCCATCCTCGGCTGTGCGGCACGGATCGGGACGCCGGTCTTGACCGTAGGACTCGGCACGCTGGAGGAGGGGGTGATATGCGAAGAGTCATTCCTGCCCGCGAGCTGGAATGGCCGGCACTGGATTGTCCTCTCCGTGACCGTATTCACCACCAAGAAGTTCGTGGGCGCGACCGGGAGCACCTATACCGCCGAGCTGAAGGGGGCCGGGGCGACACGATATGTCGAGGACGCAGGCCAGCCCTGCAGCTCCAACCCTTCCCCCGGGCCGCCCGACTGGGCGACGCTGCCGCCGGACCTCGCCCGTTTCCTCTGTGGCCAAGGGGGATAGCTCGCCTGTCCTTGGCGTTTGGCCCTTGGTATCTTGTCGTCGAGCAAAGTGACTCACCCCAAGCTGGCGAAGAAGTTCAATGGGTGAGCGAGCAACGGAGGGCGCGTCGCTCAATCACCTTCCTTCGATTCGTTTGCCGTCAGCGCCCTGGCGCCGAGCGCGGCGCCGAGCCTCTCGGGGCAAGGTGCACGGGCGGCAGCTTCTGCACGACACGCTGCTCCTCGAGCTCGGCGAGGATGCCCTCGTTGGTGATGGGGTCGATCGCGATGGCGCACCAGTGATAGTGCATGAACCATGTGTCCTCCCGGGGACGGGAGAGCCACGCCCGAAGGAAGGGGAACGCGTGGTTCACCGCGAACTCCCGGGCCGCCGCGGAGAGCTCGCTGGGCACGGCGCTCACCCAGACGCGCCACTCGTCCGAGGAGCGTGAGCCGACGCCGCCGAATACGATGTATCCGGGATCGAGGGGGCTCTCCTGCGGGTGCGAGTAGAAATCGCAGGAGAGACGCGCGAACTGAGGGACGTCCCGCAGCCCCTCGGAGAGCAGCGACGCGCTCAACGGATAGGAAGAGCTGCGGGACAAATGGTCACGAGACCGCGTGGGGATCAGCTGGGTCTCGTCTTCTGCTCGGCTCACTTCGATGCCTCCGATCGTGTGGACGTCGAAGTTAGCGGGCGCGGGCGGCCGAGGAAAGGGCCCGTGTCCCCCCGCGCCAACGATTCGCAACGGCCCTTGCCACTCCACGCCGTCGCCGATAGGGCTCCTGCCTTCTTCGAAGAGAAGGACCGTCATCAAGTCACCGGAGCAGCTGGCCTGGGAACGCGCGACCCGCGCGGGGGGCCGCGCATCGTCGCGGCAAGCTCGCGCGCCTCATCGTAGCGCTGTGGGTCGGGGCGGCCTGCGCCACCGGGACGTTCATCGGAGCGGTTCGCTTCTTCGACCACGAGCGGCGGGCCCAGGCCGAGCTGGAGGCGGAGAGAACCCTCGATAGCCGCCGTCAAAGGTTCAAGACGTTGGTTCCAACCCCTTGAGGTAGGCCCAGAGCATCGCGGAGGTTGCGCGCGCGTAGCTGTCGAGCCGCGCGCGCGGCACGGGATCGCGCGTCACCCGCTCTCCGAGCGCGGAGAGCGTCGTCGCGACGAGCTCCGATGCGAATCCGCGGTCCTCGTCGGTCGCCCTCGGGCACACCTCGTCCACGAAGCCACGGACGGTCGCGTGGGCCCGCGTGCGGTGGCTGGCCGCGTCCGGATGATCGGTCAGATCGCCGGCGGCGCGGGCCAATGCGGTGCGCAGCTTCGCCTCTTCGAGCTCGGACCGAAAGAACGTGACGACGGCACGCTCCAACCGGTCGCGCGGGTCGAGCGACGAATCGCTCAAGAGGTCTCGGAGGAGCGCCACGGTATCGTCCCATTCGTCCGATTGGAGGCGAAACAAGAGGGCGGCCTTGTTCGGGAAGTATTGATAGAGCGAGCCGATGCTCACCCCCGCCTCCTGGGCGACGCGGACGGTGGTGAAAGCGGCCTCCCCGTCCCGAGTCAAAACGCGAAGGGCGGCCTCGAGGAGGGCCTCTACGAGCGCTTCGGAGCGCTGCTGGCGAGGGGCTTTCCGGGGCGAAACGGCGGGCTTCTTGGCGGGGGGCAAGGGGTGACTCCGAACGCGAATCGCGCGAGCCGAGGGGCGATCCCATCCTTGTCCCCATGAAT
The DNA here is from genome assembly GCA_044225865.1 of Polyangiaceae bacterium. Taxonomy (GTDB): domain Bacteria; phylum Myxococcota_A; class Polyangia; order Polyangiales; family Polyangiaceae; genus Xiheicaenibacterium. Next base: position 12,204 of record JBGAID010000029.1, read on the forward strand.
ACCCTCCATGAGCCCAACGTAAAAGCGCTCCTCCACGACCTGTTCGAGGAGGCGGCGCGGGTGGACGGCCCGGTGCGGGCGCGCCTCGCCGCAATGTCTCCCGAGGAGCGCGCTTCGCTCCTATCCCGCGCCCACTCCGATTGGCGGACCTTCTATGGGACGACCGCCCGCGAACTCTACCTCCCCGTCTCTCCCGAGACGGGGGTGCTGCTCTATGCGCTCGCGCGCGCCCGCGGCGCGCGCGCGGTCGTCGAGTTCGGGACGTCGTTCGGATTGTCGACGATCCACCTCGCGGCCGCGGTGCGCGACAATGGCGGCGGCGTCGTGATCGGGACCGAGCTCGACTCGAAGAAGGCGGCCCGCGCCCGAGCGAACCTGGAGAAAGCGGGCCTCGCCGATGTCGTGGAGGTGCGGGAGGGAGACGCGCTCGTGTCGCTCTCCGACCGGGTGCCGGAGTCGGTGGACCTGGTGTTGCTCGACGGAGCCAAGAGCCTCTATCCGGCGGTGCTGGAGCTGCTCGCGCCTCGGCTGCGCCCGGGGGCGGTGCTCGTCGCCGACAACGCCGACGACGCACCGGACTATCTCGCTCGGGTGCGGGCGCCGGGCGGGTCGTATGTGTCGTTCGCGGTCGGGCCCGAGGTGGAGGTCACGGTACGAACCTGAATGCGCCGCTGTGGTAGGGTCGATGGCGTGGCTCGCCTGCTCGTCATTCTCGACCTGGACGAGACATTGGTCCACGTCCCCGAACAACCGCTGAGCCGTCCCCCCGACTTCCGAGTCCGTGGCTATCCCGCCTACCGCCGGCCGCACCTCGAGAGCTTCTTGAAGGAGCTCCGCGGCCGGTATGAAGTCGCGATATGGACCACGGCCGTCGCGGCCTATGCGGAGGCGGTGGTTGCCGAGATCATTCCATTTCGGAGCGAGCTCGCTTTCCTCTGGTCGGCGGAGGAGTGCGTCGTGGAAGGGGGCGTCAAGGCGCTTCGAAGGGTCGCGGCATTGGGCTTCGACCTCGCCCGGGTGCTCGTCGTCGACGACTCGCCCGAGAAGCTGCCGGAGGACAGCGCGAGCTTGGTTCGTGTCACACCATTCCTCGGTGCGAGCGACGACACGGAGCTCCCTTTCATCGCGGCGGATATCCACCGCCTCGCCGAGCAAGAGGATGTGCGGACAATCGAGAAAGGTGCAGCGCGACGGCATCGCGCTTGAGCCCGCGCAACGCGTGCACGACGAGCTCCTCGGCTGCATCGGGCGCGGACCGACGAGGGTAGACTGGAGAGGTGTCGAATCAGGATCTGCTGAGCCGGCGACCGCCCTCGGATCGGCGCTCGCAGTTCCTCGCGCACAAAGACTTGGTCGCGCGCGAGCGCGTGCACATGGCCTCTGGGCTGGTGGTGATGCTGGTGGCGGGCGGGGCGTTGATCGCGTTCGTCACGGAGCCGACCCCGCGGTGGGGACACCATATGGTGCGCGCCGTCGTGATCGCCCTCGCGTTCGTGATGAGGCGTCTGGCGATGCGACGTGTGGCGCGGGGGCGTGGAGTCGTCATGGCGCAGCTGCTCGCGCTCGTGGTGGCGGTCGATCTGGAGGTCATGGTCATTCATTCGGGGGGCGCGGCCTCTCCCTACTCGACTGGGTTCTGCCTCCTCACCGCGACCCTGGGGCTGTTGTTTCCTTTCAATGCGCGCGAGGCGGCGATCGCGGCCGCGACGGCGACGGCGATTTACGTGGTGCCGCTCCTGCCGGGGGGCTTGCGCCTGGAGACGGCGATCCTCCCCTTCTTCTTCGTGCTGGCGGGGACGGCGGTCGGGGTCTCGGCGGCTCACCATCGCAGCCTCGTGCATCGCCGTGAGTTCGATACTCAGGCCGACCTCGAAGAGGAGCGCGGGCGCTCCGAGAAGCTCCTCGCCAACATCCTCCCCGAGAGCATCGTCGAGCGACTGAAGCGATCGCAGGTCTCACTGGCGGAGGGATTCGCCGAGGTCACCATCCTGTTCGCCGACATCGTCGGCTTTACCCGACTCGCCTCCCAGATCAGCCCCGAAGCGCTGGTAGAGCTCCTGAACGCGGTGTTCTCGGAGTTCGATGATCTCGTGGACGAATTGGGATTGGAGAAGATCAAGACGATCGGCGACGCGTACATGGTGGTGGGCGGGCTGCCGGTCCCGCGCGAAGATCACGCAGAGGCGGTGGCGGAGCTCGCGCTCCGCATGCAGGAGGCGATCGGTCGGCACCGCCTCCCCGACGGAAGCGCGATCCGCATCCGGGCCGGGATCAACTCTGGCCCTGTCGTCGCCGGGGTCATCGGGCACCGGAAGTTCATCTACGATTTGTGGGGCGACGCGGTGAACACGGCCTCACGCATGGAGTCCCACGGGGAGCCCGGCCTCGTCCAAGTGACGGAGGCGACGTTCCATCGCCTGAAAGACGCCTTCGACCTCGAAGAGCGCGGCCTCATCCACGTGAAGGGCAAGGGCGAGATGAGGACCTACTTTCTCCGCGGGCGCAGAGGCGGAGACCTCGGCTAAGCTGAGCTCGCGCCGTGGCTCGCAATGTCTTGTTCGTCTGCAGCCGGAATCGTTGGCGGAGCCCGACCGCGGAGGCGATTTGGCGCGATCATCCCGACCTCGCGGTGCGTTCGGGGGGGACGGCAAAGAGCGCCCGACGGAAGGTCACCGTCGAAGACCTGCGATGGGCAGACGTCGTCCTCGTCATGGAGGAGAAGCACGCGTCACGGCTGAGATCGGAGCTCGGACGCGCGCTCGATCAGAAACCGATCGCCGTGCTCGACGTTCCTGACGACTATCGGTTCATGGATCCCGAGCTGGTCGCCTTGCTCGAAGAGAGCGTTTCGGCGGCCCTCGGTGTCAGTCTCGCGACGCGCTCGAAAAGGAGATCCCCCCGTGCCCACGCCCTCTCCGAAGAAGATGACGAAGAAGCCCGCCTCGAAGAAGCCCGCCCTCCTCTCGGGAGGAAATCCGCAGATCGCCAAGGCAGACGGTGACGGCCCCGTTCAGGCGTACATCACGGCCATACCGGGGTGGAAGCGCGACGTGGGCGCGCGCCTCGACGCCCTCGTGTCGCGCCTCGTCCCCGGCGTACAGAAGGCGGTCAAGTGGAACTCGCCATTCTATGGCGTCGAAGGGCGAGGATGGTTCATGAGCTTTCACGTCTTCGCGAAGTACGTGAAGGTGACGTTCTTCAAAGGGACGTCCCTGAAGCCCGTCCCCTCCGGGGGCACGAGCAAGGAGGGTCGCTGGGTGGACGTCCACGAGGACGACATGGACGAGAAGCAGCTGGAGAGGTGGATCAAGCAAGCCGCGAAGCTGCCCGGCTGGAGCGGATCATCGGCGGGCTGAGCAGTGCGCTAAACCTTTTTCTCCACCCTGCTAGAGCTGTTCGGTGCTCTAGCGGGAGCGCCGCCGCTCAGTGGGCTGCGGGGAGCGGGTTGTATTTGCCGAGCACGAGCTGCTCGTGGATGTCGACGCCTTTGGCGTGGAGCCGGACGGCGTCGATCCGGTGAGGGTCGTCGGCCGCGGTGACGAGCACGACGAAGCCGAGCTCGGCGAGGTAGAACAAGTCGGGCTCGAGAGACGCCTCGACGCCCTGCGCGCTCATGGCCTTGCCGAGGTCGGCCATCGCCAGAGGGCGAAACGCCGCCTTCTTCCAGTGCTCGTACAGCGCAGTGAAGAGCGTTCGCCGTACCGTCCAATCGAAGGCCTTGGGCTTGGGGGCGTGGAAGATGGGCCCCCCCACGCCGAAGACCGGGCGCCCGACGATGGGGTTGAGGAGGCCAGCGAAGGCGAGCCACAGTCCAATCGCGCCGAGGCCGAGGGTGGTGACGAGCACGCCCTTGTCGAGCCAGACCGCGTGATGGCCGGGATTGGTGATGTGGCCGAAAGATCGAATGATCCGGAATACGAACAGGAGGTCGATGTCGAGCAAGAAGAGGAACAGCATCCGGGCGAAGTGACCGAAGCCCCACGTGAGCGCGACGAAGATGACGAACAGGACAACCTCGACCGCCAGCGAGACCGCGAGGTCCGGGACGCGGCCCTGAGAGAGGCCCCAGAATCCGTAACCGTTCATCGCCCACAGGAACGAGAAGCAGGTGAAGACCGTCCCCCCGAAGCTGTTCTTGTTGGCGAACATCATCAAGCCGCAGAGCATCTGGCAGCCACCGCCGAAGAGGATGGCGTAGGCGGCGGCGCTCGCGAACGCGCCCGCGGTGAGGCTCGAGCCGAGGGCGATGGGCACGAGGGCGGCGCACGCAATGGCCAGCCCGAGCAACCCAAGCGGGGCAGGGTTTCCGAATCGATCCTGAGAAGGTCCGAACAGCTCGTAGCGCTCCAGCATGGTCATGTTGCGTTGCAACATGGTCACGCCGGAGTCAACGCATATTCAGCGGCAAACTGGTTGTGCGGCGCATCAAGCGAACCGAACCCGGTCGAGGGGGCCATGCACCTCGGCGGGAGGGACCTCGATGACGGAGCCAAGCGGCCATGCCTTCTCTCCGGAGGCGGAGAGGACCTCGAGGGCGCGGGCCTCGGAGCCCTTGGCCACCACGACACAGAGGCCGACGCCGAGGTTGAACGTGCGGCGCATCTCCGCTTCCTCGACCGGCCCTCCCTCTTGGATGGCGACGAAGACGGAGGGGCGCTCGTAGGTCGACAAATCGAGCTGGGCGCCGAGACCCTCCGGGAGGACGCGGGGGAGATTCTCGGGCAGGCCGCCGCCGGTGATGTGGCTCATCCCGCGGAGGGAATCGCCGAGGGCGGCGACGAGCGCGGCGGCCGTCTTGGCGTAGATGCGGGTCGGCGTGAGGAGGGCGTGCCCGATCGTCCTCTCGGGGTCGCGAGGCAGCGGATCACCCATCCCGAGGCCGAGCTCTTTCAGCAGGACGCGGCGGGCGAGCGAATAGCCATTGGAGTGGAGCCCGGTCGAGGCGACGCCGATGACGGTGTCTCCCGGCCTGGCTCTCTTCCCATCGAGGATCTTCGCGCGCTCGACGACGCCGACCGCGAACCCGGCGAGATCGTACTCGTTCGGCGCGTACATGCCGGGCAGCTCGGCCGTCTCACCGCCGAGCAGGGCGCACCCGGCCTGCTTGCAGCCTTCGGCGATACCTCGAATGACGGCCTCTCCGACGTCGACGTCGAGCGCGCCCGTCGCGAAGTAATCGAGAAAGAACAGGGGCCGGGCCCCGCACGTGACGATGTCGTTCACGCACATGGCGACGAGGTCGATGCCGACCGTGTCGTGGACCCCGCTCTCGAACGCGACCTTCAGCTTCGTCCCGACGCCGTCGGTGCCGGAGACGAGGATGGGGTCGACGAGGCCGCTCGGCACCGCGCAGAGCCCGGCAAATCCGCCGATGTCCGCCACGACCTCGGGGATGCGGGTTGGCTTCGCGAGGCGCGCGATGCGGCTGACGAGAGCGTTGCCTGCGTCGATGTCCACGCCTGCGTCGCGATAGGTGATGGGCATGGGGGAGCCATCCCACGTGGGCCCGCCGGCGGAAAGATCGCCGTCGAGGGTAGGGTCATTGCCACGACGTCCAGGGCTCGCCGCTCCTCTCATAGAGGTACGTCCTGCTGCCGCCCGCGCCGTCCACGCCAACCGTGAGCATCAGCCTCCCCCCGATCTTGGAGAGCAGCGTGATCGTGAGCTTTCCCTCGTGGCCGGTCTCCCTTTGGTACCGGTCGATGCCGTCTCGGGTCGAGACCCGCTTCAAGATCGGCCAGGGGACCTCGGCGAGGGTGAACGACAGGCTCTCGGGCCGGAGCTCCACCCCGCTCGTGCGCACGATCTCGCATCGCTCCGGCTGCAGCCAATAGACGATCGCTTCCTTCCCCTCGACGACGAGCGCGCTCGCGTAGCCGGATCCGGAGTGCATCTGGATGTATCGCGGGGCGGCGCCGACCGACGCTTCGAGGAGATGGCTCAGCTCCTCCAGATCGTGGACGGAGGAGCAACGTGCCGCTCGGGCCGAGGTGGACGCAGCCACCCTCGGCGCTTCCGTTGCGCCGCTCGGCGCGGGGGGTGGATGGCCGGTCGCGGGCGACGTCTTCTTCGCGTCCTTCGATCGCTTGCCGTCTCCGAGAAAGAGCGCGGCCGCTCCGAACCCTGCCGCCGACGCGATCACCACCGCCGACGCGGCGGCGAGGACGATGGCGCGGCGGCTCGTCCTCGGTGGTGCAGGGAGCGCCTCGATCGAGGCGCCGACCGGGGCGGTCGTGGTCTCGATCACCGCCGGTGGCGAGGGGGCCGCGTTCGCGCTGGTCCGCCGGCGCGGTCGCGCCACAGGGCGGCCCGCGAGCGCGTCGAGCCACGCCGATTGCATCGCGACCGCATCCGCGAAGCGGTCATCACGATGGAACGAGAGGGCGCGGTCGACGACATGCACGATCGACGGGTGCACATCGTCGATCACGCTCGCGAGGGAAGGCACCTGGCGGGTCGCCGCCGAGATGACGAGCTCCGGGACGGTGGTCCCTTCGTGGACGAACGCGCCGGACAGCGACGTGTAGATCGTCGCACCCAAAGCGAACAGATCGGTGCGACCGTCGACGTCGCTCCATCGCCCGAGGGCCTGCTCCGGGGCCATGAAGGTGGGGGTGCCGAGCACGACGCCGGTCGCCGTCTTCGCGGTGTTGTCGCCGCGGACACGGGCGATGCCGAAGTCGACGAGCTTCACCTTGCCGTCCTTCGAGAGGAGGATGTTGTCGGGCTTGATGTCGCGGTGGATGACCCCGCGCGCGTGCGCTGCCGCGAGCACCCCGAGGATCTGGGTGACCACGGGCTCGAGCTCCAAGAGGGGGATGCGTCGGCCTCGCTCGCGGAAGAGCTGCTTCAAGCTGCGCCCGAGGACGAGCTCCATGACGAGGTAGCTGTCGTCGCCATCGTGGCCGTCGGCGAGCACGCGCACCACACCCGGGTGGTCGATGCGATTGGCGGCGTACGCCTCGCGCGCGAACCGCGCCCGGATCTCTGCGTCTCCCGCGAGGTCCGCGTGGAGGACCTTCACCGCGACGCGCTCGCCGCTCGTCACGTGGGTGGCGAGGAAGACGGTGGCGAGGCCGCCCTCTCCGAGGGGCTCGTCGAGACGCCACGTCCGGCCCAGCACCGTGCCGACCCTCGCCATGCAGTCTCTTATGTCTATCAGGCACGCGACGGCCGCGGCGGGATCAGCGCGATGGTCGAGGCGTCGTGGCCCGGCTTCGGCCGCGGTCGCTGCGGCAACAGCGCACCGATGACGGCCCACCCGAGCTGGACGACGTGCATGACGATGGGGATGGCGAGGGCTCGCGCGGTGTCGACGCCGAGGGAAGAGGACGCGATGGCGAAGGACGCGTCGAGCGCCCCGATCTGAGCGGGCACCATATCGCCCGCTGCGCTCCCCACGAGCTGCACTCCGAGAGCGATGAACGCCGACGCGATGGATATGTGCCCCCCCACCGCCCACGCGAGGATCGCGAGCTGGACGAGCTGAGCGCAGCGGCTCGCGACCGCGGCCCCGAGGGGCTGGACCGGGAGGAAGCGCATCTCGACGACCGCCGTCTGATACGACCCGACGGCCTCTCCTGCGCGCTTCGAGAACCGGGCGAGCAGCCGACCGACGAAGGCCTGTCGTGTCCCGAGCTGGATGAAGAGGCCCAGTCCGAGGGCGGTCGCCGCCTGCACGCCGATGGCCACCGTCAAACCGCCCGCGCCCCAGACGAGCGCCGCCGTCACGAAGCACGGGATCGAGATCAGAAACCCGGCGAACAGCACGAGGGCTTGGTTGATCGTCGCGGTCGCGGCGGCGACGTCGGGGCCCGCTTCGTCGGAGAGCTCAGCCACCTTGAAGGCCTCGGACGCGGCGCCGCCCGCGGGGACGAGGAGCGCGATGGGGTAGGCGGCGAGCTGGGTTCTCAGGATGCGTCCGAACCGCGTCACCCGCCCCGCGCGCCCGTAGAGCAGCCGCGTCCTCCACGCGTCGAGCACGATGCGAGCTCCTTCGAGCAGGAACACGAACGGCAGCACGACCGCGGTGGCGCGGAGGGCGACCATCAAGCGCGCGACGCCGACATGACGAGCGAAGAGGACGATCGCGGTGACCCCGAGCGCGAGGAGCACTCCATGAACGATCCATCGAACGCGTCGGCTGCGTAGAAAACTCACCTCACCGAGAACGTTGTGGCACTGAGAAGGAAATGCCAGCGCGGATTGGCGTGCGGGCGATAATGCCACCATGAGGCATGCGAGGTACCTTGAGCGGGCGGCGTTGCTCGGCTGGCTTTGTCTGATCCCGTGCGTCGCGTGCGGGGCCCGGAGCGCGCTCGAGGTCGGCGGGGGAGCAGAAGGCGGCGGCGGCACCGCGCCCGAGGACCGCTGCGGCGATGGCGTCGTGCAGCCGGGCGAGGCCTGCGACGACGGCAACAACACGAGCGGCGACGGATGCGAGGCGAACTGCACGCTCATCACGTGCGGCAACGGCAAGGTCGATCCTGGCGAGGCGTGCGACGAGCCGAACCCGCTCCTCTGCACTCCGATCTGCACCATCCCTATCTGCGGCGATGGATTCGTCGCCCCGAACGAGGAGTGCGACGACGGCTCCGCGAACGGGGATCGGATCCCTGCCCTCCTGATGTCCGTCGACGGTGGCCCCGAGACGCGGATCATCCCCGTCGCGTCGTTCTCCGATGCCGTCTCTCTCTACGCCTACGGCTCCGCAAGCGCGCACTCGGGCTTCGAGCAGCCGCTGCAGAGCGAGCTGTTCTTGTACGCGCAGCGAGGCGTGACGGGGCTCTCGCTCGTCACCATTCACAACATCGACGTCGACACGTCCGGCATCGTGACGGGGGACGGCGTGGCGTCGCAGTCCTTCACGGGCCTGCCGTCCGGGACCTTCGTCGCGCTCTCGGACGACAACGAAGAGCTGGCGATGCTGAGCGACACGGAGGCGGCGGGCGATTGGGAGTGGCACGACAACACCGACGGCGGCATCCTCGGCGGCATCCCTTTCCCGGGCGAGTTCCGCATCGACGTCACGTCGGATTTGGGGCCCATCGAGGCGCTCGCGTTCGAGGACGCGACCGGCCCGATCTCGGTCGACTTGAACAGCACGGTCACGTTGATCGGCCACGCGAGCGGGCCCTCGTGCACGCTGACCTGTACAGCCGTTCGATGCGGAGACGCGATCGTGGACGCGGGCGAGGCCTGCGACGATGGGAACAACGTGGACAAGGACGGCTGCGCCGCCGATTGCTCGCGCTTCGATTGATCGAGATGGGCGGGGCGGCCGGGGCCGCGACAGCGATGTCAGATCGACGGTGAGCACCGTTGTGCCAAGCCGCCATTCGAGCGGTGATTTTTGCGCGTGCCGTAGCTAGCCTGCTTCTTGCTCGGGGCCGGAAGCTGCCCGACGAGCCAGCCGTCGCGCCCTCCTCGAGCCCCTTCGGAGCCCCATGAACCGTTCCTTCTTCCCCGCGTTGCTCCTCCTCCCTCTCCTCGCCGGATGCCCGCAGGAGACCGACCCGAACCCGACGCCGCAGGAGAACCTCGAGCCGCCGGCGAAGGGTGAGGGCTTCCAGTTCGGGACGGGGCCGCAGGCGGTCGGCCCGGGGGAAGAAGTGCAGAACTGTTACTTCTTCAAGGTGAGCGACCTGCTCGAGCAAGGCGGCCTCGATCCGACCCAGAACCTCAACCTGCACCACGTGCAGATCTGGCAAACCGAGGGCTCGCATCACATGAACATCTTCAAGGTCAACACGATCAGCCAAGAGGCCGACGCGTTGGTGCCGGAAGAGGGCCCCTACCTCAACAAGAACGGGGTAGGCGCCTGCTTCAAGAGCCCGAACTGGGCCGACTGGCCGCTGATCGCGAACACGCAGCAGGACGGCACGCTCGACTGGGAGTTCCCCGAAGGCGTCGCGAACGTCCTCGAGCCCGATGATTGGATCATGCTCCAATCGCACTACGTGAACGCGACGACCCAAGCGACACCGGAAGGGTCCGGCGAGGTGCTCGTCAACTTCATCCACCTCCCCCCCGACCAGATGCAATACGAGATGGGGACCCTCTTCGCGACGAACCAGAACGTTCGGATCTGTCAGTCGTTGCCCGAGCCGACCTTCCAGAAGGGCTGCCAATTCCACAGCGAGGAGCCGGTGACCGTCGTCGGGGCCAATGGCCACTTCCACAGCCGCGGCAAGAAGTTCGAGATCTACACGTGGGACGGACAGACGGTGGAGACGCCCCCCGAGACCCAGAAGTTCTACGAGTCCGATGTCTGGGACGAGCCCCCGATGAGCTTCGGCGACGACATCGCCCAGGTGCCGGCGAACGGCGGCGTCCTCTACACCTGCGAGTTCCAATGGCAGCAGCCGGCGATGGAAGTGGGCTGCCAGGGCCTCAACGACTACGACTCGATGAAATGGGGAACGGGCGAGGATCAGCTCGACTGCTGCTACACGTTCGGCGGCATCGTCGAGAAGAACGAGCACTGCAACGCGTTCGTCTATTACTATCCCAAGTCCGACAACATCACGTGCCAGTGAACAAGAAGGTCCCGGGGGGGATCGCGGCCGCCGTCGGGATGCTCTCGGCGGCGCTCGGGGCGGGGTGCCCCGACGACGGCCAATCGAGCGGAGGAGGAGGCGCGGGGGCGGGCGGCGCAGGCGGAAGCCCGATCGTGTGCCCGGTGGGGTTCATTGGCGATCCGGCGAAAGAGCCGGAGATCGAGGCCTTCTATTGGGGCGCCGACGAGGCGGATCACGCGATCGCCGACGGCGCGGTGATCGACATCATCGAGCCTCCGCAAGGCGGCCGCGTGATCTTCATCGGGGCGCGGGCGAGGAACCTCGACGGATGCGCGGCGACATTGACCGGCAGCTTCCGCGACCTGACGAACAATCAAGTCCGTTTCGATACGCGGAACGTGAACCTCGAAGAGACGAGCGACGGGTGGGGGACGGTCCATCTCGGAGACCTCAGCGTCTACGCGAACGTCGCCGTCTGCCAGAACAGCTGGTCGGATCAGACGATCTACGATGGGAGCTTCGAGCTCGAGGTGAAGCTCGAGGATCGTGGCGGGCTCTCCGCGAGCGCTTCGTTCGAGGCCGCCGCGACCTGCACGGACAAGAGCCTGGGCGGAAACACCGGGCCGACGGCCCTCGATCAGTGCCTTTGCATCTGCAAGGCCGGCTACATGCTCGGCGACACGTGCGAGGGTGGCGGCGGTGGTGGAGCGGGCGGTGGTGGAACGGGAGGTGGAGGATGATCCCGCTGCGACGCGCGGCGCCGATCCTGGCGATGCTCGCGGTAGCGATCGCCGGGTGCCCGAGCGAGAGTGACGACGGCGGGGCGGCCGGACACGGCGGCGGCGAGGGCACCGGCGGCGCGGGCGGGCATGACGACGGCCCCCCCGCGTGGCAGGTCGTCTTCGACGATGGGGCTCTGGATCGGACGCTGCTCTCGATATGGGGTACCGGTCCCGACAGCGTGTATGCCGTGGGCGGACCGCTCGGCAATGAAGGCTTCGAGGCGCTCGCGCTCCACTACGACGGGAGCGCGTGGACGGACATGCACGCGGGCGGGACCGACACCTTCTGGTGGGTCACCGGCACGGGGGACGACGACCTCTGGATGGTGGGGGAGCGCGGACGCATCACCCACTACGACGGCGCCGCGTTCGCGGAGTCGGAGCCGATCACCACCGCCACGTTGTGGGGGGCGGTCGCCTTCGCGACCGACGACGTCTGGGCGGTCGGAGGGATGGTGGGGGGGCCGTCGACGCAGCCCGACGACGTCGTCCTCCACTTCGACGGCTCCTCGTGGCAGGCGGTCACGCTGCCGGGGGAGCCGCTCGGTCGAGCCCTCTTCAAAATCTGGGGGACCGGCTCCGACGATCTCTACGTGGTCGGCGAAGCGGGGGTCATCTGGCACAAGGACGGCGACACCTGGATCGACGAGAGCGGGACGCCGCCGGTCGCGACCGGCAACCTCACGACGGTGCACGGGTGTGGGGCGGCCGACGTGTACGCGGTCGGGGGCCGTGATTTGCTCCAGCGAGACGCGACCGGCTGGACCCGCTCCGACAAGCTCCTCTCGAACGACGTGAACGGGGTCTTCTGCGCGGGAGCCGGCGAGGCCGCGATCGTGGGCACGGGCGGCCTGAAGCAACGGCTGGTGGCGGGGACATGGGAGGACGACTTCACGAAGGACCCCCACGGCAACCTCCACGCCGTGTGGGGAGACGGCGAGGGATCGTATTGGGCAGTCGGAGGGGACTTCTTCAGCACGCCGAAGCCGAACGTCGCCCGGAACGGGATCATCGCTCGCTACGGGAAGGGCCACGTCTCGACCGCCCTCCAATGAGGGGACGGCTTCGACACGCGTCGAGCGCGTGAGGTGAAATCTTCAGCAGGGTTTCAGCGCTTTGGCGGCGGACCCGTGCTGGAAGATGCGATGCGCCTCGATTGTTCGGGGGGGTCTTGCGTAGGATGCGCGTATCCCTTCGAACAGGAGAATCGGATCTATGCGGATCGCGCGCTTGCTTGTGGGTGCCTTTGGTCTTTGCTCCGCGCTGCTCGTTGCGAACAGCGCCCAGGCGCGCGGCCTCGACGCGTGCGGTGACTTCTTGTTCGACCCGCTCGGCGACGTGGAGTGTAGCGTCGAGTTCGAGGGCGGATGCACGGCGCACTGCGAGCCGGTGTCCTTCGAGCTGCAATGCGCGTCGACCCTGTACCTCGACTGCCAGGCCGAGTGCGATGTGGACATCGACGTCGGCTGTACCGCGGACTGCGAGGCGGGCTGCATGACGGAGTGCAGCGGGGGCGGCTTCGACTGCGAGGCCCACTGCGGGGCGGGGTGCAGCGCGGAGTGCGACAGCTACTGTGACCCGGGCGACAACGAGTGCCACTCCAGCTGCAGCGCGACGTGCTCGGCCGAATGCGGCGCGAGCTGCAGCGTAGAGCTCCCGGACTGCGAGACCAGCTGCCACGCGTCCTGCGAAGGCGAGTGTCACGCGTCCGCCAACATCGACTGCCAGGTCGGATGCCAGGCGGGCGGCTACATCGACTGCGAGGCCAGCCTGCAGGGTGGCTGCGAAGTGGCTTGCCAGTCGCCGAGCGGCGCCATCTTCTGTGACGGGCAGTGGATCAACACCGATGATCTCGACAGCTGCGTCGATGCCATCGTCGACGCCTTCAGCATCGAGGTGACGGGCTACGCCGACGCGAGCTGCTCGGGCAACACCTGCAAGGCGGAGGCGGGCTGCACCGCGACGTGCGCGGCCGCCCCTAGCACCCCCGCGACCGACCTTGGGTTCGCCGGGTTGAGCGCGGCCGCGGTCTCGGTGGTCATCGCCCGCCGCGCGCGCCGCAACGCCAAGAAGGGCTGAGGAAGCGGCCTGCCCCCTCGATCACTTCGCGCCAATCTCGGCGAGGACGCGATCGTGGATGAGGGGGACGGGGGGGCTGCCGTGAGACAGGAGCGCGTCGTGGAACCTCTTCAGGTCGAACGACGCGCCCAGCTTCTTTTGTGCCTCGTCGCGTAGCGCCAGGATTTGGATCTTGCCGAGGGTGTACGCGAAGTACCCCGGATCGAAGGTGCCGCGGAGCGCTTGTTGCCGCGCGGTCGCCTTGTCTTGCTTGCAGTCTTCGACGAAGCGCCGCTCCGCCTCGGCGAGGGTCATCCCCTTGGTGTGGATGCCAATGGAGACGACGAAGCGGCAGTTGCGAAGGAGCGCGTCGCCGAGCTGACCGAGCGCGTTCTGGGGATCCCGAGCGCCAAAGCCCTGCTCGATCATGAGCTGCTCGCCGTAGTGGGCCCAGCCCTCTACGAACGAGTAGCTCGCGAGCATCTTCTGAGCGCGCGTGGGAGCGCTGCGAATGGCGAGCCCCTGGAGGAAGTGACCGGGGAAGACCTCGTGGACGCTCGTCGCGAGGAGCGTCCCGTACGGCATGATGTAGTCGTCCTGCTCGGCCTTGCTCCAGGCCGGATCCGGCAACGTGATGTAATAGTACGAGGTCAGATCGGCGCGATCGAAGGGCCCCGTGCCGTTCAAGAAGGCGCTGTTCCATCGCATGAACGGGGGTGTCTCGGCGACCGCGAGCTTGCCCGCCTCGGGGATCGTCATGAGGCCCTTCTCGGCGATGAACGCTCGCGCGTCGGTCGTGAGGTTGCGCGCGACGTCGAGGAGGGCGAACGCGGACGGTCGCGAGGGGTTGACCCCTTTGCCAGCGAGGGCGTCGTAGGCCTTCAAGTTGCGAGCGAGATCCTTCTCGGCGAGCTGCATCAACGAGTCGAGGTCTTGATCGAGGGCCTCCTGGACGCGGAGCAGCTCGCGGTACTTCGCCGCCCCGAGGGCGAAGCTGTCGTCGGCGCGGGGCAGCTCGTTCTTCGAGAGATGTTGGGCGATCTCCTCCGCGCGATCGGCGAGCTTGCGCGCCCCGCCGATCGCGGCGCGACGGAGGTCCGCGTCCTTCACCCCCTCGAGGAGCTTCACGACGTCTCCCCGCAGGTACTCGGCGTATCCCTTGTAGATGCCGATGTCCGTCTCCACGAACGCGCGAGGCATCGGCCCCTCGATGTTCTCGACGACGTACGCCGTCTGCTCCAGGGCGGCGTTGACGTGCTTGAGGAGCGCGCGCGCGCGGTCGTCGAGGGGGGCGTAGTCGCGCACGAGGTAGCCATCGAGCGAGAAGAGCTCTTCGTAGAACTGGGGGCGCTTCTTCCATAGGCCGAGGCCCTCGACCCGGAAGAGCTCTTGCTTCACCGCCATCTCGAGCAGCTGGTGATCCAGCTTTCGATCGAGGGCTTCGCGCGTCTTCGCATCCTCGGCCGGGCGCGAGCGCTCGAGCTCGGAGAGGATCGAATGCAGGGTCGCGATCCTCCCCTGGATGCCCTTCTTGGAGTAGTCGGCGACGCGCCCGTCGCACGCGGCGTGCATCCCGAGGTTTCGGCAGTCACTCGGGGTCCCGAGGATGAACGTGTCGAGGAGCGCCTCGAAGCGGGCCTCTGTGGGGGCGGAGGGCGCGGGCCCTCGCGGGCCGTCGCGGCCGGAGGGGGGCGGGCAGCCGATCACGGTCAGCGCGGCGGAGATCGAGGCGAGGGCGAGGGCGCGCATCTCAGGTCTCCTCGATCGCGCGGTCGATGATCGCGTCGACGTGGCAGAGCGCGTGATCGAGATCGAAGCACGCGTCGATCTCTTCCTTGGACATGAGCTCCCTCACGTCCGGGTCGGAGGCGAGGTTCTCGCGGAAGCGGCCGTCACCTTGGAAGGCTCGCATCGCGCTCCTCTGCACGAGCTCGTAGGCCTTCTGGCGCGGGCGGCCCTTCCGGACGAGGGAGAGGAGCACCGCTTCGCTGAAGAAGAGCTCGTTCGACAGGTCGAGGTTCTTCCGCATCGCATCGGGGTAGACCTCGAGCCCTTCGACGAGGGCGGTGGCGCGGTCGAGCATGTAGGCCACGGTCGTGGTGACGTCGGGGGCGATCATCCGCTCCACCGACGAGTGGCTGATATCGCGCTCGTGCCAGAGGGGCACATCCTCGAGAGCGGGGATGACGGCCGCCCGCACGATGCGGGACAGGCCGCAGAGGTTCTCGCTCGCGATCGGGTTGCGCTTGTGGGGCATCGCGCTCGAGCCCTTCTGTCCCTTCGTGAACTTCTCCTCCGCCTCCCCGACCTCGCTTCGCTGATAGTGACGGACGTTGGTGGCGAGGCGCTCGATGCCAGCGGCGAGGAGGGCGAACGCGCTGAAGAGAGCGGCGTGGCGATCCCGCGCCACGACCTGGGTGCTCACCGTCTCCGGGCGGAGGCCGAGCTTGGCGAGGGCGGCCGACTCGATGGCGGGAGAGAGATGGGCATACGTCCCGACCGCGCCCGCGATCTTGCCGACGGCGATCTCCTCGCGGGCGGCCCGGAGCCGCCTTCGGTTCCGCTTCGCCTCCGCGAGGTGCCCGGCGAGGACCAACCCGAAGGTGATCGGCTCGGCGTGCATGCCGTGGCTGCGGCCGATCATCGGGGTGCGGCGGTGCTCGCGCGCGCGGCTGGTGAGGACGTCGACGAATCGATCGGCGCGCTCGAGGATGCGATCGGTCGCGCGCGCGAGCAGCACGGCGAGGCTCGTGTCGAGGACGTCGCTCGACGTCATGCCGAGGTGGAGGAAGCGGGCGGCCTCCCCGGCGAGCTCTTCGACGTGGGTGAGGAACGCGATCACGTCGTGCTTCGTCGTCCGCTCGATCGTCTCGATACGGTCCGGATCGAGGCGGATCTCTTGGGTCCGGATGGAGAGCGCGGTGCCGACGGGGACGAGGCCGACCGCCTCCATCGACTCGCACGCGGCGAGCTCGACGTCGAGCCAGGCGTGGTAACGGGCCGCGGGCGACCACAGCTCGGCGAAATCGGGCGGCGTGTAGCGCGGGATCATGGCTCCCATCTCGCCCGGCGCGCGGTGGGACACAAGCTCGCGCGCGACCGATCAGCGCCCCTTCTTCTTGCGCTTCTTTTCGGGCTTGGCGTCGCTCTCGGAGGCAGGCTTCTGGGCGAGGGCGAGGCCACCCTCGCGAGCGTCCGCGAAGCCATACGACTCGTGGGTCTCGGGGTTGACGACGATCGCCTTCACGTCGCCGAGGGGAGCGACGTTGGGCGTGAGCTTGTGCCCCATCCCTTCGAGCGCGCGCTTGGTGGGCTCGGTCGGCTCTCGGCCCGCTTCGGTGCGGATGAGATCGGGGTCGAGCTGGTGGTGCACGCGCGGGGCGCGCACCGCCTCGTCGACCGTCATGCGATAGTCGATGAGGTTGCGGAGGACCTGCGCGACCGTGTTCGGGATGGTGTCGCCGCCCGGCGATCCGACGACCGCCTCGACGCGCCCGGCGCGGCTCACGATGGTGGGGCTCATCGAGCTCGCCATGCGCTTGCCGGGCGCGACCTCGTTGGGGCCCGAGGCGGAGAAGGCCCCGAGCGCGTTCGAGAACACCACACCCGTTCCGGGAGGGACGACCTTCGAGCCGAAGCTCGCGGAGAGGGTCACGGTGCACGAGACGGCGTTGCCTTCCGCGTCGACGACGGAGAAGTGGGTCGTCTCCGTCGACTCCTTCGCGCCGCTCGACGGCGCGAGCGCGCTCGCGGGGGTGGCCTTCTCGGGGTCGATCGCCGGCGCTCGGTGCACGAGGTACCGGCCCGACAGCAATCGGGCGAGGGCGCCCTCCGGAACGCGATCACCGTAGAAGTCCGGGTCGGCTCCGACCGTTCGCCGATCGGCGTAGGAGCGCTTCGCCGCTTCGACGAAGAGGTGGAGGCTCTTCGTCGATCCGAAGGGTGCCTCCCACGCGCTCGCTCGCTCGAGCTGGAGCAGCGTCTCCGCGACGGCGACGCCTCCCATCGACGGGGGAGGCATCGTCTCGATCGTGAAGCCGCGATAGGCGAAGGACAGCGGAGCTCGAAGCTTGGCCTTGTAGGCGGCGAGATCGGCCTTGGTGACGTCGCCGCCGTACTTCTTCATCGCCGCCTCGATGAGGTCGGCGACGGGACCCCGATAGAAGCCATCGTCGCCGTGCTCCGCGATCGCGCGGAGGGTCTTCGCGAGATCTTTCTGAACGACGCGGTCGCCCTCTTGGAGAGGCCCTTTCTTCTTGCTCCAGATGACGCGGGCCCCCGGATCGGCGGAGAGCTTGTCCCACTGCGCCTTGAGGCTCATCGCGGTGCGGGGGGTGATCTTGTGGCCCCGCTCGGCGAGGCGGATCGCGGGGGCGAGGTCGTCCGCGAGCGGTCGCTTGCCGAACTTCTCGCGCGCGAGATCGAGGCCGGCGACCGTCCCCGGCACCGCGACGGACGCGTAGCCCGCCGCGCCTGCCTTGATCTCGGCGAGGACCTTCTCCGTGGTCGCGGCGGCAGGGGCGGTCTCACGGAAGTCGATCGCGTAGCTCTCTCCCGTCTTGAGGCGGACGATCATGAAGCCGCCGCCCCCGATGTTGCCGGCGCTCGGGTGCGTGACGGCGAGGGCGTATCCGACCGCCACCGCCGCGTCGACGGCGTTGCCCCCCTGCTCGAGGACGGTGACGCCGGCGTGGGTCGCGTTGGGCTCGACGCTGACCACCATCCCTGCCTTCGATCGCACGGCGTCTCGACCGCCGTAGGCAAGGACGATGGGCGGGTTCGGGACGGGGACGGGGGGCGGCTCCGCTTCTGGGACGGGGGCCGCCGACGCGGAGGCGCTCGACGACGCGGCGGACGCGGTGGGATCGGCCGCGGACTGGGAAGCAGCCGCGGTCGCGCTCGAGGTCTGGCTCGGCAGGCGAGGCGCCCCCGGGTCCGAGCACGCGACGAGCGCGATTGCGAGGAGCGCGACCGTGGAGCGAGCCATCCATCCCGTCATAGTTCAGCCACGCCGGGGTGGAACGACGGAACGACACGCGCGCTTCCCGACTTCGATCAGAACCCCTCCCACGACGGAGCTCGAAGAGCGCGGTCGCCTAGAGCACCGATCCGTTTGACACGCGTGATCCACGCGGCCTCGTCGCTCCGCTCCTCGCATGACTGCGAGTCGTGCTGTGGTGCTCACTCCTCGGGCGCGCGCCTCCCACGCAAACTCGCGCGACATCACTCGGCCTTCAAATGAATCGGTGCTCTGGGAGGGGTCGGCGAGCGCGGAGCGCGCCGGGGGTGCTGATCAGGTCCGCGCGACCTCCGTGCGAGAGAGCCGCGCCCACCGCACGAGGAGGGTCAATGCGACGGTCCCGAGCCCGGCGCAGAGGCCCCACCAGAGCCCCCTCGCGCCCATCTCCAAGCCGAACGCCAGCACCCACGCGACGGGCACGCCGACCACGTAGTAACCGACGAGGTTGGCGATCTGCGTCGTCCTCGTGTCGCCGAGCCCGCGGAGCGTTCCGGCCCCGACGACCTGCATCCCGTCGAAGAGCTGAAACGCGGCGGCGATGTGGATGAGGGGGACGGTGACCACGATGACCTCGGATCGATCGGTCATGATGCGGGCGAGCGGCTCCGCGAAGAGGAGGAACACGAGAGACGTCACCGTCATGTAGGCCGCCGACAGCCCGAAGCCCATCCATCCCGCGATTCGCATCGCGTGCATGTCCCGCTTCCCGACCGCGTATCCGACGCGAACGCCGGTGGCGGTCGCGATCGCCATCGAGACGGTGAAGGTGACGCTCGCGAGCTGGATCGCGACCTGATGCCCGCTGCCCGCCTCCGCGCCGATGCGGCCCGCGGCGATGCCGGCGATCGTGAACGCGCCGAGCTCGGCGAGGAACGTGAGCGAGATGGGCCAGCCGAGGGAGATGACCTTCTTGGCGGGGACGTTCGTGTCTCCTTCACCGGCGAGGGGAGGCAGGCTCCGCAGCGCGCGGTAGAGGACGAGGAGCTGAGCCACCACGGCGAGGTTGCTCGCGATGCCCGAGCCGATCGCTCCGAGGGCAGGCAACCCGACGCCGGGAAGGCCGATCTCGACGAGCGACTTGTCGCCGTAGATGAGGAGCACGTTGCCGATCAGGTTCACCACGTTCGCGACGATCGAGCTCGTGAGCATGGGCTTCGTCACGCCACGCGCCTGGAGCATCGAGCGGATGGGCACGTGGACGATGAACGGGATGACACCGAGCGCGCGCGCCCACATGAAGTGGGTCGCCACCCGGGAGATGCCCTGCGAGACACCGAAGAGCGGCAGGAGCAGGGGCGTCGCCACGATGACGAGCAACGCGGGGCCGGCGATCAAGAGGGCGAGGCGAAACCCGAGCCGGAGTCCGGCCTCGGCGCGGCGTCCCTCTTTTGCTCCGATCGCTTGGCTGACGATGGGATCCAGGCCGCCGAGCAGGCCCATCGCGGTGACGGCGAAGGTCCAGTAGAGGCCGTTCCCGATCGCGACGCCGGCGAGGTCCACGGCGCCGAGGCGTCCGACCATCGCGGTGTCGACGACGCCGAGCATGTTCTGGCCGAGGTTGCCGAGGACGAGAGGCCAGGCGTGCTGGAACGATTCACGCGCCTCCTTGGTGAGCTCTCGCAGCGACACGCTTGGCATGGGTATGCGATCTTCGGAGGAGATACCTCCTTGCATCGCTTCGGAAGAAGACATGGCGACACCTCGCGGGGACGAGGCCCAGACGCGAGCGGCGAGAGGAGCCTGACGGGAGGAGCTACTTCCCTTGGGCCCGATCGGCGCGACTCGGGGAGGAGGCGAGGAACGCTTCGACCTCGGCCTCGGCTTGTCGCATCGTCTCGCTCTGCGCGGGAGCGGGGGGCGCGGACGGGGTGGCGATGCGGAGCGGGGGCGGGGCCAACGACGCGGGATGCGCCTCCGGGCGAACGCGGAGGTACTCGGTGAGGCGGGCCACGTCGTGCTCGAACATCGCGTCGCCGTGGACGAGCCCGACCTTCTTCGGCGATCGGAAGATGGTCGTGACGATCATGAGCCCGAAGGGCACCGCGAGGCAGATCACCGGGTACTGGAACCAGATGTCGTGCAGATCGGAGAGGTTGAGGAGGAGGAAGAAGGACGCGAGCACGCCGAAGATGCCGAGGAGGCGCCTCACGCGCATCATGTCCGCCTCCTTCTCGCGCGGCGACTGCTCCACCGTCCCGCGCAGGGCGAGCTGATTCATCGCCTGCTGAGCGGTGGCGGCGTCGACGCCGACCTCGTTCGCGGCGCGCGCCACGTCGTCGTACCCGTAGCGCCGCGGTTGAGCGGCGAGCGCTCGATCGAAGAGGGCGGCGACCTCGAGAGGCGCGTAGCGCCGGGTGAGCATGGGGCCCTGCGAATAGGGCATCGGGTAGCTCACGTGCGGGGAGACGGGAGGCATCGAGCCGGGAGACATCGAGCCGGGTGGCATCGACGCGGGCCGCGGTGGAGGCGGGGCGGGCGCGGCCGCCGGGGCCGGCTCTCGCGCCGCCTCGATCGCCTCGACCACGGCGTGCATGCTGGGGTAGCGATCCTCGGCGCGCTTGGAGAGGGCCCGCCTCAAGACGCTCGCGAAGGCGAGGGGCATCTTCGCGGCCGGCGGCGGAGGGACGGGCTCCTCGGTGAGGATGGCGGCGATGACCGCCATCGGATCACCGGTGAACGGCGGCTTGCCGACGAAGAGCTCGTAGGCGGTGACGGCCCACGCGAACTGATCCGCGCGACCGTCGACTTTGTTGCCGCGGATCTGCTCCGGGGCCATGTACGCGGGCGTTCCGACCTTCACCCCGTCGGCGGTGAGGGTGGAGAGCTGGATCTCGGTGGGCGCGCTACCGTCGGGGTTTTGCGGGGTGGTCCGCCGGGCGATGCCGAAGTCGACGACCTTCACGCGCTTGTCGGAGCGGACGAGCACGTTCTCCGGCTTCACGTCGCGGTGGACGATGCCGCTGTCGTGAGCACCGGCGAGGGCGTGGGCGACCTCGGTCATGATGCGGATGCGCTCGTCGGCGCCGACGGACGCGTCGTCGATGAGGGCGCGGAGGCTCTTGCCGTTGACGAGCTCCATCACGACGAATGGGCTGCTCTCGTGCTCTCCGACGTCGTAGACGGCCACGACGTTGGGGTGATCGAGCTTGGCGGCGGCGCGCGCCTCGCGCACGAGACGCGCCCGCGACTCCGGACCTTCACCGCGATCGTGGAGCACCTTCAGCGCGACGCGCCGATCGAGGCGCTCGTCCAACGCGCGGAAGACGCGACCCATCCCGCCCTCGCCGAGCACCTCTTCGATCAGGTAGCGGTCGACACGGTCACCGGGCTTCACCATCGCTCTTCCCCTGCCGACTGACCCCGAGATCGAGCGAGCCCGGGGGCGCCGTCCACGCGACGAACGGAACGAAGAAGACGTAGTACATCGCGTTCGGGACGGCACGCAGCAAGTACGCGACATCGAGCTTCGTCGCGAGAATGAGGACGTCGGCGAGGATCCAGAGCCCGTACTGGGTGATCTCGAATCCGGTGGCGAGGCGCGCCCACCGCGCGAGCGCCGGGTCCGCTCCCGCGAGCCGCTTCGGGAGGACAGCGAGCCGGAGGATCCACGCGAGCGCGAAGAACATCGACTCGTAGAGGAGAAAGATCCGGTTCATCACGAGGGGATCGCTCGCCGCGAAGACGGAGGGGAGCGCGAGCTGAGGGATCGTCGAGAGGACCGGGACGATGAACGCGAACGCGAGAGCGACGAGCCAGACGCCAAGGGGCCCCATCCCGGCGCGCGCGACGTCCTCGGCGCGGACGCCCCGCCTGCGCGCGCTCGCGATCCACTCGACGAGGACGAAGAACCGGAGGTCACCGAGGATGACGAACGCGATCCCGATCCACTTGTCGTAGCCGAGGGAGGCGGCGGGGTTGAGGGCGCCCGTAAAGAGCGCGTCGGCGAGGATCTCGAGCGTGAAGAGCGCGAGGAACCCGAGGAGGAACGGCCGCCGGAGCGCAAACGCGATGACGAACGGGACAGCGCCGACGAAGGCCATCCCGGGGTGGTGAAAGGCGCTGTCGTAGAAGCGTTTGAACAAAGGCAGCCGCCCTCAGCGGAAACTGGGCGGGGGCTCCGAAAGCCCGCGCGGCGCGCGCTCGGGGAACATCTCGACCATCATCATCGGCGCGACGTGGAGAGCGAGGATGTCGGGCTGCGGGGGCGCCGTCGTTCGAGCCATCCGAAGCGCCTCGTCCATCGTGCGCGCCGTCTCCCAGCCCAGGAGCTTCGGGATGTACTCGTTGTCGGCGCCGACCACGATGACCCGACCCACGTGCTGGCGGCCCGCTTCGCCCCAGTACCACATGAAGAACGCGTGGGCGGGGTGATAGGCGTGCCCGGAGCGATACATCTCCACGTAGGCGGGGTTCGCCGCGAACTTCCGCTCGAAGCGCTTGTGGAGCTCCATCGCGTCGCGCGTCTCGGGGAGGAGCCGATGCACGAACTCGATGTACGGCGCGTGCTGCTCCGTATCGAACTTGTCGGTGCAGGGGTGGAGCACGATCATCGTGCCGCCCTTCTTCACCATCGGCGCGCCCTTGTAGAGGTTGAACAGGTAGCCGTTCACCATCACTTGGACGAGGAGCGGGTTCAGATAGGCGTGCACGTTGTAGGGGCTGATGTTGGGGACGCCCGTGACGAGGATATCGGCCTGGCCTACGACCGGCACGAGGTACTGCTCGTAGCTGCGTCGGATCGTGTGCTCGTGGACCGCCTCCGTCGCGCCCGCCCAGACGCCCGTCACGCCGTAAGGCGATGGGACACGATCGAACACGGCCTGGCGGAGGCCTTGAGGGGTCTTGTCGAGCGTCAGCTTGAGCGCGCGCAGGGAAGCCCGCTCGACCGCGCTCAGATCGTCCTCGTTCTTGGCGAGGAACTCGAGCGGACGATCGAACATTCGGTTGTTGATCGTGGTCTCGATCGTGAAGACCTTCTTCTTCTGCTGGAGGACCCGGCCCATCCGCACGACGCTCGAGTTGAGCTCGCTCGCCCCCGGATCCATGTACGACCAGCAGTTCCGCATCACGCGCGGGTTGTGGTTCGCCTGGAGGCTCTTGTAACCGCACAGGCCGATCGTCACCGACTTGTGCCCTCCATCCATGGGGACGAAGTTCAGGTTCACGTAGACGATGAGATCGCTCTCGGCGGCGCGGCGGTTGATCTCGACGACCTCACCGACCTCCGTGGTGCCGAGCTCGACGAGCCCGTTCGGCGCCTCCGCGTCGTGGTTGTAGAGCTTCTTCGGCCAGAAGCGGTCCATGATCTTGTCGCCGACCATGTGACGGATCTCCCAGTCCTTCATGCGACGGTGGAAGCTCGTCGCGACGATGAGCTCGACGTCGTCGACGCCGTGGTCCGCGAGCAGGTCGAGGACGATCGTGAGGACGCGCTCCCGGATGTCGGGCCGCTTCATCGGAGGCAGGGGGAGCGAGATGTCGTCGATCGCGATCGTGACCTTCATCCCCGGCTTCAGCAGCGCGTACAGGGGCTCCGAGCCCTCGGGGTGGTTGATCGCGTAACGGATGGCCGCGTCCACGTCTTTGAGCGGGGAGATCGGCGGCTTCGGATAGACGACGCGCGTGCCCGTGGGGAGGTCCACGTCCATGAGCTGGTCGCCGTAGAACAAAGTCCGGGGCGCGCTTCGGCTGTCGAGGGTGACGACGCAGGGGTGGCTCATGCTCTTTCGAGCGGGCAATCGCCTGGATTCTGACAACGGTCAAGCTCAAGCCGCGGGCGGGCGCCGAAGAAGAGCACAGCGGGGCGCGCGCGCACGCCGACGCGCCGCGCCGATCCGCCTCGGCCCGCGATGCGGGCGCGTTCACGCGTGGCATGCGGACTGCTCAGTCGCACTTCGAGGAGAATCCAATGAGCCCGAAGCATCGTTCGCACACCGTCCTCACCGCGCTCGCGATCGCGACCGCCCTCTTCGCCCAGAGCTGCAAGGTGGTGGGCGGCATCTTCAAGGCCGGCGTCTGGGTGGGCGTCGTCGCCCTCGTGATGGTCCTCGCGATCGTCGGCGGCGCGGTCGCCTTGTTCCGCAAGAGCTGACGCGAGACCGCCCTCAGCTCCTGCGGTCGAGCACCTCACGAACACGTCGCGCGAGCCGGTCGGGCGTGATCGGCTTGTCGAGCAGCTCGATCGAGCCGGTGGCGGCGGGCAGCAGGTCCCGGTCGGAGTAGCCGGACATGAACAGCGTCCTCATCTCCGGCCGGAGGAGCTTGAGGCGAGCGGCGAGCTGGAGCCCGTTCATCCGGGGCATCACGATATCGGCGATGAGGAGCTGGATCTGCCCTTCGTGCTGCTCCGCCACGAGGAGGGCTTCGCCCGCGTTCGACGCGTCGAGCACGCGGTAGCCGTACTTGCGCAAGATCGCTCGGGCGAGGGTGAGCAGCTGGGTCTCGTCGTCGACGATGAGGATCGTCTCCGTCCCGCGCGCGTCTGCGACCTCGAGGGAGCTCGTCGCCTGCTCCGGCGCCGAGTCGTTGCGCGGCAGGAAGATCTCGAACACGGTTCCCCGCCCCACCTCGCTCTCGACCGCGACCGCGCCCCGGCTCTGCTGGACGATGCCGAAGACGGTCGACAGGCCGAGCCCGGTGCCGCGGCCCGGGTCCTTCGTCGTGAAGAAGGGATCGAAGATGCGAGCCCGCGTGGCATCGTCCATCCCGACGCCGTTGTCGGCGACCCGCAGGACGACGTAGCGGCCGGGGGCGAGAGGCGGGCTCGTTCGCGGAGAGGGCGTGACGATCTCCACGTCCTGCGTCTCGATGAGGAGACGGCCTCCGTGCGGCATCGCGTCGCGCGCGTTCACGACGAGGTTCATGAGGACTTGGTGGAGCTGGCTCGCGTCGGCGTACACGTTGCCGATGGACGGATCGAGCTGCACCGTGAGGACGATGTCCGCGCCGATGAGGCGCTTCAGCATCTTCTCCATCTGCAGCAAGATGTCGTTCGGATGGAGGATCCGAAACTGGAGGATCTGCTGGCGTGAGAATGCGAGGAGCTGCCGCGTGAGCTCCGCTGCCCGCTCTCCGGCGCGTCGGATCTCCCCGAGATCCTGGGCGATGGGGTCGGTCGCGGAAGGCAGGGCCTCCACGATGAGGTCGGCGTAGCTGATGATGATCGAGAGCAGGTTGTTGAAGTCGTGGGCGACACCCCCAGCGAGGCGCCCGATCGCTTCCATCTTCTGAGCTTGGCGCAGCTGCTCGGCGAGGAGGTTCCGCTCCGAGGCGTCGCGGACGATGGTCATGAGGACTCGCTCGCCCCCGAGCGTCACCATCCCGGAGCTGACGTCGACAGGGACGCTCGTACCGTCGCGCCGGCGCGCCCTCGCGCTCGTCGCGCGGAGCCGAGCCTCGGAAGGACTCCCGTGGGGCTCGCGCGGACGGTCTTGCTCGATGATCAGCTCGCTGTACCGGCGCCCGACGAGCTCTGCCTCCTTGCGATCCAGCAGTCGGAGCGCGGCGTGGTTCGCCTCGAGCAGGATTCCCTCCTCGCTCGCCACGAGGATCGCGTCGACCGCGTGCTCCATGAGCGCGCGCGCCCTCCGCTCCGATCGCTCGACGCGCTCGAACGCCTGGCCCAACGAGAGGGCGAGGCTCACCTGAGTTCCGATCGCGCGCGCGAAGGCGGGCCAGTCCTCGGAGACCTGGGCCGGTGCATCCAGCAGCATCGCCCCTTGCGCCTCGTCTCGCGCGAAGAGCTGCACGAGGAGGGCACCGCGTCCGAGCTGTCCCTCGAGCGCCGGACACAGCCTCGCGAGGGCGGCCGATTCGAGCATGCCGTCCTCCTTCGCGAGCGCCTCCAAGAGTCGCGCCCGGTCGAGGCTTCGGCCGAGCGGGGCGGCCTGGGCCCCGAAGCCGTGCTCGGCCCGCAGCTCGAGCGTGCCCGACGGGGCGCGGACGAAGATGGCGCCGCGGGGCGCGCCCGCGACGTCGAGGCAGCTCGCGAGCACGTCGAACAACGCGGCCTCGACTGGTCTCGTCCCGACGAGCGCCTCCGCGACGGTGCTGAGGACGGCGAGCTCCGACGCGAGCACGGAGCATCGCTGGACGAGCCCGGCGTTGAGGGAGACCTGGCGCTCGAGCTGCCGCACGACGCGCTGGGCTCGAGCGCTCTCGACCTCGCCGCTCGGCGGGGGGGCGACCCGTGAGGCGCGAGAGGGCGGCGACCCGTCACCCAGGATCTCGTAGAGGGAGCGCACGACCGATCCGAGATCCGATGTCCGGAGCACGAACGCGTTCGCCCCCGCCCGCCACGCGAGCTCTCGATCCGCTTCCTCGACGTAGCTGGACGTGACGAGGACGATGGGGACGTCCGCCAGCGCGTCCACCTCTCGCGCCGCCAGGCACAGACCGAAGCCGTCGAGGCGCGGCATCAAGACGTCGGTGACGATCACGTCGGGTGGCTTTCGCCGCGCCATCTCCAGCGCCTCGACCCCGTCGCCCGCGCTCGAAACACGGAAGCCCAGCTTGGAGAGGCGGAACTTCGCGAGGCGGAGCTGCACCGGGTCGTCGTCCACGACGAGGAGCGAGCGCCCCCCTCCGAAGGGCCGCCGCTGGGCCTCGCGAGCGGGCGCGAGCCCTCGAACGAGGTGGGCGAGCGCGGTCGCCTCGATGGGCTTCTGGATGGCGCCGTCGAAGGCCGCGCTCGCGAGGCGCGCCTCGTCGGCCTTCGACACGAGGCCAGTGAGGGCGAGGATCGGCACCTCGGCGGCGTTCGGATGAGCGCGCAGCTCGGTGAGGAGCGCGAAGGCGTCGACGTCCGGAAGCGCGAGGTCGAGCAGAACGAGGTCGGGGCTCGTGCGCGCGAGCGTCGAGAGCGCGGACTTGCCGTCGGGCGCCTCGAGCAGCTCGCAGTCCTCCTTCGCGAGCGCGGCTCGAACGACCCGGCGCGTGAGCGGGTTGTCCTCGATCAACAACACGCGGCTCATCGGTCGTGCTGCTCTCGCTCCTTCGCGTCGATGCTGGAAATCTCCTGGGCCGTCTCTTCCACGAGGGAGGCGAGCTTGCGCGCGCTCGCGTGCAGGTCGGCGATCAGCTCGCGTCCGTCGGTGGAGTGGGCCTCCACCTCTCCGCCCGAGAGGACCTCCGTGATGCCCAGGAGCGCGTGGATGGGGGACCGAAGGTCGTGGATGAGCCGACGGATCGCGTTGGCGCCGGGGCCCGCCTCACGCCGAGGCGGATCTCCGTGGGCGCGGTGGGCCTCGATCGGGTAGCCGTGGACCACGCACCCGAGGGCCCACGCCGAGAGCTCCCGCTCGAGTCGGAGGGCGCTCACGAGGCGCTCCGGCTCACCGGCCAGCGCGCGCGCGAGCTCGGGGGCGATCCCGGAGGAAAGGCGCGACGCCAGGCTCACCCAAATCTCGATGGGTACTCCGCCGGCAGCAGCGGCTCGTCCGAGCTTGCCGAGCGTGAGCTGCGCGAGCGCGGGCTCACCATCGAGACGATCGAAAAAGGAACGGAGCCCGCCGGCGATGGACCGACCTGCACCACCGCCCGCTTCGATGATCGCGATCTGAAGCCCAGGCGACGACGACATCGCCTCGATGACCACCTCGAGGAGCGCGTCGGTGGAAGCAAGAGCAGCGACGGAGAGGTCGCGCGCCGCCAAGGAGTCGGTCGCGGGGAACGCGCACGGTCGCACCATCGACGAGAGCGTATAACGGCGCAACGCCCGGGCCGAAACGCTCTGAACGGTGAGACGGCGAACATGATCGGTTCGTCATCTTCGAACGCCGGCAGGTGAGACTCACGGGTCGCAGGGGCAGCCGTCATCCTCGTCGGCGCGCAAGAACGCGCAGGTCTTCGTCAACGCAGCCGACTCCACGAACAGCGCCTGCCGGGCGGGAGGACGGACCTCGAGCTCGCTGACCCTTATCGCGGTGAGCCTGCCCTTGGGCGCGGAGACCGCCTCGACCCGAGCGTTCGCGTCGATCCGCCCGAGGCGACGCGGATGATCGCCCTCCACTCCCGCGATGAACAGCTCCGAAGCTCGGGCGATGGTGGCGTTCGAGCAACGATCGGACATGTCGAGCACGTCGCCGCAGACGTCGTCGCGATCGGGCGGCTCGGGGGCGGGCGTGATGTCGTCGATCACGACCCATCCGTCGGCGACGAGGCCTTGCTCGCAGGAGGCCCCGAGTGTCCCCATCTGCACGTGGGCGAAGCCTTCTCGTTCTTCGAGCACGACGAATGGCGCCGTTACCGGCTCTGCAACCAGGACGCGGCCCTTCGGTCGATCGAAGATGCGAAGCGCGAGGCGAGGACGCTTGGGCGCAGCGCGGTCCGGATGCTTGGGCGGGCTCGGCGCGTCCGACGCCGCGTCGAAGGCGATGCCCGCACAGGGCACGTCGATCGTCTTCGGGCGCTCGAATGGGCCGCGAGCCTCGACCCGGACGCCGGTAGGGCCCACCCCCAAGACGCGCACCGCGATGCCCGACGGCGCGAAGAGGTGATCGTCGATCAACCGGCTCCGCTCGGCGAGCTCCCAGGGATGGGCGTTGACGTCGACGCGCCCTTCGAGGTGAACGCGGCCGCGGTCCAAGAAAGCGCGGGCGCTCCGCTCGCGGTTCAGGAGCTCCACCCTCCCCGTCGCCCCCCGCACCTGGACCCGGGCGAGGGGCGCGCCCGTGCTGTCGAAGAGCTGCACGTCGCCCGCGAAGTCGCCGAAGCCGCCGCTCACCGTGCAAGTGGCAACGCTCTCTCCCGGCGGCGCGGACGACACCTCCTTCGCGGTCGCGGGCGAAACCGACACGCCGGTGGCCCGCTCGCTCGGGGCGCCGCATCCCAGCGCGCCGATCAGGAGAAGGCCGCCCCCCCGGGCGTTCATCACCCCCCCGCGCGCGGCCGAAGCCCGAGGCTCGCGATGTCGCCGTGTTTGTCGAGCCAGGTCGCGATCCTCGCCCGGGTCGTCCGGTAGGCGTGCTCGAGCACCAACCTGCGCGCTTCGAAGCTGCGCGTGTTCCGGAGGAACAGGACGGCGTCCTCGGGGTGAGGCTCGAGCCGCAGGACGGCCATCCCCTCCGGCGGGTGCATCATCTCGCGCTCGAGCATGGAATGGCTCGCGATGCGTCGCGATTGGTTGAGGACCCAGAGCAGACCTTTGTCTCGCACGCTGCGGCCCACGCCGTGCCCAGTGGGGACGGACTCGCCCCGCGTCGAGACGGGCACGCGAGGGTTCACGACGATGGTGAGCTCGGCGCCCTCGGCCTTCGCGACGTCGAAGTGGGTCATCGAGCAGAGCCCGCCATCGATGTAATGGCGGTCCCCGACGCGCACGGGAGAGAAGAAGAGCGGCACCGCGCACGAGGCCGCGCAGGCGAGGGAGACGGGGACGTGGGCCTGACCTTCTCCGCCGAAGACGGCCCGCGTCCCTGCGTCGAGATCGTAGGCGACGATTCGCAGCTTGCGCTGCATGGGCTTGAACGCGTTCCCGATCTCCCTCCGTTCGAAGAACTCGGCGAGGACGCGCTCGAAGCGGTCGAGGGTGAAGATCCCCGCCGGCAACGAGTCCTCGAACCGATCGAGCTCCTCGACGATCCGGTCCTGTAGTCCGACCGGGGTCGGACCGGCGCGGCGCGGATCGAGCCGCGGCAGCGCGTGGCGGAGCGCGAGGTACGCCGTCCTGAGCATCCGCTGCCACTCGAGGACGTCGAAGGCGAGCACGTGGCGGCGCTCGACCGGGAAGAACGGATCGGCAGGGTCGAGCAGGGCGCGATAGAGCCGGCTCGGTCGGATGCCCCCGGCGAGGCAGGCTGCGACGACGGCGCCCCCCGCGTGGCCGATGTACGTGCCGAACTGGCCGATGCCTTCGATGCCGTCCTCGAGCGCGGCGAGGGCACCCACTTGATAGAGCGCACCCGAGACGCCACCGCCCGGGAGGGAGAGCGCGACGCGGTTCACTTCGTTGCCTCCATCACAGCTCGTCCGCGCGCGCGACGGCGGCGCGCTCCGTCTTCGCGACGAGGTACGCGAGCGCCCCGCCGACGAGCGCGAGCGCCGCGCCGCCGAGGGCCCAAGAGGCGGGGATGACGTCCATGTCCGCGGCGAGGAAGGTCATGAGGACGCTCGTGGTGTTGTAGACCACGTGCAGGATCACGGTCGGGACCATCGACCCGCTCGCGGCCCGGAGCCCCCCGAGGAGGAGCCCGACGAGGAGGATCGGCGGAAACATCTGCCACTCGCCGTGGGTCAACGTGAAGAGCACCGCCGTCGCGATGGCGGCGCCGATCAGGCTGCGGACGCGCGAACGGGGTGGGGCGGGAGACTGCGCGCTCGAGGGTCCGTCGTCGGGGGCGCTGGGGAGGGTGGGCGCGAGGAGGGTCGTCCGCTCGGCGAAGCGACGGAGCGGCACGAACAGGGCCCCACGGAAGAACGTCTCCTCGACGATCGGCCCCACGAGACCGACCATGACCCCGTTGACGATCCGGCGCAGAGGCGAGGCCGACTGGAGCAAGAGCGAGACGGAGTGATCCTGGGAGGGCGGGAACCGAATCAGGATCAGCTCGTAGAGCTTGTCGGTCGAGAACGAGAGGCCCACGCCGAGGACGATCGCGATCGGATAGAAGGCCACCGCCGTCGGCCGGAACGCGATGAAGCGCCGAACGCTCACCTCGGGCGCGTACACGCGCAGGACGAAGTAGAGCACCAGGAGGGTCGAGACGAGCTGCGCGAAGACGAGCGTGACCAGGTCGTGCTTGGCCGACTCTCGAGCCAAGAACGCCAGGACGAGCAGGAGGTCTTTGACGAGCAGCGTCGCGAACGTCCATCCGAACGCCCCGAACGCGGACATCGGGCGAACGGAAGAGGATCCCGTCTCGGACTTCGGCGGGCGCGTCGTCACGGATGCTGGTTTCTCCGCAGGTGGGCGGGCACGCCGCGCTTCACGACCGTGTCCGTCACGAGCTCGTCTCGGGTCTCGGGATAGTCGATGGTGAAATGGAGCCCGCGGCTCTCGTGCCTCGCGGAAGCGCACTCGACGATGAGCTGCGCGACCGTCGCGATGTTGCGGAGCTCGAGGAGATCGCGCGTCACCAAGTGGCGCCAGTAGTACTCGCGGATCTCCTCTTGGAGCAGGCTGATGCGACGGCTCGCGCGGCGCAGCCGCGAGTCGCTCCGGACGATGCCGACGTAGTTCCACATCGTCCGGCGGAGCTCGTCCCAATCGTGGGTGACGACCACCTCCTCGTGGCTCGGGGTGGCGCTGCCCGGATCCCAATCGGGGACCTCGGGGAGGGTCGCGCTCTTGAGACCAGGGAGGTCGGCCACGAGGCGCTCGGCGGCGCGATGACCGAAGACGAGGCCTTCGAGGAGCGAGTTGGAGGCGAGGCGGTTGGCCCCGTGGAGCCCAGTGAAGGCGCACTCGCCGATGGCGTAGAGGCCGGGGATGGTCGTGCTGCCGTGGAGGTTCGTCGTGATGCCGCCGCACATGTAATGGGCGGCGGGGACGACCGGGATCGGCTCGGTGGTGATGTCGATGCCCCAGCGCTTGCACTCCGCGAGGATCGTCGGGAAGTGCTCCTCGATGAAGGACTTGGGCTTGTGGGTGATGTCGAGCAGCACGTAGTCGGAGCCAGTCCGCTTCATCTCGAAGTCGATGGCACGGGCGACGATGTCGCGAGGGGCCAAGTCCTTCCGCGGATCGTGCTTCTCCATGAAGGCGGTCCCGTCTCCGAGCCGCAGGATCGCGCCCTCGCCGCGCAGCGCCTCGGTGATGAGGAAGTTCTTCGCGCGCGGGTGATAGAGGCACGTCGGATGGAACTGGTAGAACTCCAGGTTCCCGATCTCTGCGCCGGCGCGGTAGGCCATCGCGAGGCCGTCCCCCGTCGCGACGTCGGGGTTGGTCGTGTAGAGGTAGACCTTTCCGGCTCCCCCCGTGGCGAGGATGGTCGCGTGGGCGAGGAACGTCTCGACCTTGCCGGTGCGCTCGTCGAGGGCGTAGACGCCCGCGCAGAGCTCCGGCCCGCCGAAGCGCGACAGCATGATGAGGTCGATCGCCGTCGTGTGCTCGAGGATGCGGATGTTCGGGTGGTGGCTCGCCCGCTCGACGAGCGCCCGCTCCACCTCGCGCCCGGTCGCGTCGGCGGTGTGCACCACCCGGCGCGCCGAGTGGCCTCCCTCACGCGTGAGCGCGAGGGTCCCGTCTTCGTGCTTGTCGAAGCGCGCCCCCCGCTCGATGAGCTCACGGATCCGGGCCGGTCCCTCGTTCGCGCAGATCTCCACGACGACGCGATGACAGAGCCCCGCGCCGGCGATGAGCGTGTCCTCGACGTGCGCGGTCGGAGAGTCCTCTGGATCCATCACGGCCGCGATCCCGCCCTGGGCCCAGAGCGTGTTCGAGTCCTCGCGGGCGCGCTTGGTGAGGATCACGACCTGGGCGTGGTCAGCCGCGCGGAGGGCGAACGTGAGGCCCGCGACGCCGCTGCCGAGGACGAGGAGATCGCAGGAGATCATGGAGAGGCCGAGGATTGTCGTTACGTCCGTTCCGGGGCGTCAAGGTCGCCTTGACCCGCGGTAAGAACCGGACGAAAAGCGCCCCCTCGGAGGCGATCCCGATCATGGCAGCGAGCTACTTCGACGTCGACGGCACGTTGGTGACGACCAATCTCGTGCACCCGACGCTCTATTACATGCTTCGGCAGCCCACGCCGCTCCACTCGCTCAAGAAGCTCGGCAAGGCGCTCGTGCGGGCCCCGCTGATGGCGGTGGCAGAGCTGCAGGACCGGCGGCTCTTCAACGAGATGCTCTTCACCTCCTACGAGGGCATGAGCGAGGACCGGCTCCTCACCCTCGCCGAAGAGGCGTTCATTCGCGTCATGAAGCCCGCGCTCTATCCGGGCGCGAAGGACTTGGTGCGGTCTTGCCTCGACCGAGGACACGACGTGGTGCTCGTCTCGGGCGCGCTCGACTTCATCATCGTCCACCTCGCTCGCCACCTCGGTGCGACCGGCATCATCGCGAACCGCCTCGAGCTGAAGGACCGGTTCGCGACCGGCAAGCTCCTCCGTCCCGTCGTCGCCGGGCCCGAGAAGGCCAAGCTCCTGCGCGATCACGCGCACGAGCACGGGCACGTGCTCGACGAGTGCTTCGCGTACTCGGACAGCTACTCGGACGTGCCGATGCTCAGCGTGGTCGGACACCCGGCGGCGGTGAACCCCGATCGAAAGCTGCGGCTCCTCGCGAGCACGTACCACTGGCCGATCATCCGCCTCGATCGCGCCGCCTGAGCGCGCCGAGCTCTCGACGCTCGAGCGGACGAGCGATAGCTTTCGAGGATGCGCGCTCTCGTCTTTGCTTCGGTGCTCGCGGCGGGCGTGCTCCTGCCGGCGGCGGCCCGCGCAGAGGATGACTTCGCGCTCATCCCGATCGTGCGCGTCTCGGGCGGCGCGGATTTCACCGTCGCCCCCGACGCCGCGAAGTCCATCGAAGGGACGGCCGCGGTCGGCGCGGGCGTCGACCTGCTCTTCGCGAAGAGCCCCGTCTTCGTCGTGGCCCCCGAGGCCGGGTACACCTACGACGCTGGCGGGGGCGGCGCGCACCTCTTCGATATCGCGTGCGGCCTCGGCGTCGGCGACGTGCTCGCGTACGTCGCGTATCGACCGCACTTCCTCGTGGGTGGCGGCGGCGACGGCGGCGGGGTCGCGATCGGAACGCGCCAGGGTATCGCCCTCCACGCGCTCTTCGACATCTTCAGCTTGGAGGCGGGCTATCAGCTCATGTCGCGCGAAGGCGAGGCGCGCCACAGCGTCTACCTGATCACGGGAGTCAATCCGGCCGCCGCGCTCCAGGCCATCCTGGGGCTGGCCTTCGCGTCTGCTCGCTGATTCGATCGGGACGAAAGAAGGACGCGCGTTGAACCCTTATCAACCTCCTGGAAATCCGCCGCCGGGGCAGCCCCCCGGGTGGGGCTACGGCGGTCCCGGATACCCGCAAGGGTACCCTCCGCCCCAAGCGCCGTTCGGATCCGTTCCCTTCGGCGCCCCCTCGCCCTACCCGCCCACGCCGGAGCAAGCGGCGGCCGCGAGGCGGGCGTTCGCAGAGCGAGAGATCTCGGACTACGCGACGTGGTCGCTGATCAACGGCATCACCGCCCTCTTCATCTGCGGGCTCTTCACGGGCCCGTTCGCGGTCTTTCGGGGCAGCAAAGCCCTGCGCTTGATCGAGCAGCACGACGTGGGCCGCCAGCATGCGGGGAAAGCGAAGGCGGGCAGGGCGCTCGGCTTCGCGGCGATGGCCCTGTGGCTCGTCGGCGTCGCGGGCTACTTCGTGCTCGTCGCCCGCTGAAGTCTCTCGAGAAAACGGCGCGTCTTCTTCCAGACGAGAAGCGGCACCTCGTGCCCGCCTTCGAAGGGGACCCACGTCACGTCGGCGCCGCGCGCCGCGAGCTCGAGGCGGAGGGCGTCCCCCGCCTCGAACGCGAGGTCGTCGTCGAGCGTCCCGTGGCTCACGAGGGCGGGGAGCCCTTCGAGCGTGCGCGCACCGCGCGCATCCCCGCCGACCCTCGAGCCCGAGTAGGCGAGCAGCGCGTCGAAGCAGGGCCCGCGGCGGAACAGCGCGTCGCACGCGATCATCGCGCCTTGAGAGAACCCGCCGCCGACCACCGGCCGCCCCGCGGCGATCCGCCGCGCCTCCATCATGACCTCGTCGAACGCCGCGCGCGCCGCTTCGAGCCCCGCCGGGCGGTGCGCCTCCAGATCGCGCGGACCAGCGGCGAGGGACGCGCGGCGCGCCTCCTCGTCGACGGCCCAATACGAGTATCCGGCGCCGTACGCGATCGGCCCGCGAGGGAAGAAGAAGAGGGCCCGAACGCCGAGCGGAGCCGCGAACACGCTGAGGGCACGCTCGCTCATCGAAAGGCCGTGGAGCAGAACGACCACGCTCTGCGCGCCCCGCTCCGACCCCACGCGCACCGCGTCGAGGCTGCCGATGCGGACCCAAGCCTCTTCGTCGCTCACCGCGGCGTCGCCCTCGGAGCTTCGGCGACGAAATAGCGCTTCAGCTGGAGGAAGTGCCGTTCGAGCAGGTGATAGGAGACGAACGCGGCCGCGAACGTGGCCAGCGTCGCGCCCGCGAAATAGCCGAGGCCTACCGGGAGCGACGCGTCCGACACCGAGCCTCCCAGCAGACGCTGCCCTGCGAGCAGATGGAGAGGCAGATGAAAGACGTACATGCCGTAGCTGTACTTCCCGACCTCGCGCAGCGGGCGTAGCGTGAGCACGCCGCCTGCTCCGTCCGCGCGGACGTGCCGAACGACGGCGGCCAGCAACCAGCCCGCGAAGCAGAGCGCGAGCGCGGTGTAGCCGAGCGACTCCTCGAGGAAGCTCACGCGCGGCAGGCCCTTCGTCACCCCGAAGAGGATCAAGAGCCCGGCGAGGCTCGCCACCAGCAACACGCGCTCCCGAGCGACGAGCCACGCGAGCATGGAAGGGTTGCGCACGGCGATCGCGGCGAGGGCCCCGAACGAGAGCGCGTCGACGCGGCAGACCGTCCACATGTAGGCGGCCTCTTCGTTGCCGAGCGCCCCGCGTACGGCGAGCCGAGACGCGAGGCCCACGATCAGGAGCGCCACCGCCACTTGCAAGAGCCGTCGCGCAGAGAGCCCGCGGACCACGAACGGCCACACGAGATAGAACTGCTCTTCGACCGCGAGCGACCAGAAGTGCGGCACGAGCGCCACCGTCATCCCGAACGGCTGCACCCAGTTCGAAACGTAGGTCCAGAGGTAGATCTGGTGCTCCCTCCCCGCCGCGAGCGAGGCGGGGAGGGACAGGCGCGGCAGGACCACGAGCGCGACGAAGAGGGACACGTAGTACAGAGGAAAGATCCGCACGAGGCGCCGGCCGAAGAAGGCGCGATACCCGTTCCGCGCCGGCTTCGTGTCGATGAGGATCCCAGTGATCAAGAAGCCGGAGAGCACGAAGAAGAGCTGAACCCCGACCCAGCCCGCGTTCATCACGATGTCGACGAGCTTGCGAGGCAACGACGTCGCCCCGTCGAACGGGTTGAAGTTGTGCGCGAGAACCAAAAGGATCGCGAGGCCGCGCAGGCCGTCGAGGGCGGGGATCGTTCCTCCGAGGGCCTTCTTCACCCGCGCGGCGTCGACCATCTCGCTCACGCTCGCTCGAGTCGCTCGAGGACGCCGTCGAGGACGGAGACGAGGCGGGCCTGCGCCCAGGTCGCGGTGAAGGTGTGGTCGGGCCCCTCGATCGTCACGAGCGACAGCGCCTTTCGGCGCTCGAGCGCTTGCACGACCGAGCCGGCCTTGTCGCGGATCATGGCGAGGCCCGGCTCTTCCTCGGCGAAGACGAACGTCATGTCCACGTTGCGCTCGGCGATCGACGTGAGCTCGCCTCCGAGGTCACCGGCCACGCGAAGCCCCGCGCGCCGGGCGAGCCCCAGCCCGACGTCGCGCGCCTTGCCGACGAGCCGCCGGCTCATGACCTGCGCGACGGCGTCGAGCTTCACCTGGCCTCGGAGGAGGCGCTTCCAAGACTCGAGATCGCGCATGCGTTGGCCGTATCGCTTGGCCTCGCGCACCACCACGTCCTCTCCGTAGGGCTGCTTCTTCACGTCGAGGCTCATGCCCTCCTTCCACGCGAACGTGGCGGGGTTGATCGCGACGATCGCGTCGAGGGCGAGCGCCTCCGAGGCGCTCTTGAAGCTGTTGTAGGCCCCGGAGCAGATCCCGGCAGAGACGCATTTCTTCGCTCCCCTCTCCCGTAGGGCTTGGAGCGCCTTCGTCGCGTCTTGGCGAGCGCGGCTGGTGTAGACGTCGCCCGCGGCGTCGCCGGCGCGAGGTGCGCTCTCGCCCAGGCCGGACACGTCGAGGCGGAGCACGACGTGGCCGCGCGCTGCCCACCGGCGCGCGAGCGTCACGTAGAGTCGATTCGGACCGACGTGGTGGACGGCGCCCGCGTTCATCAGGAGGATTCCGAGCCTCCCCCTCGCCGGCGACGTCCCCGCGGCCGGCTCGGTGAGGATGCCGAAGAGCCCGCCCGCCGGTCGCTTCTCGAGCACGAGGGGCGACTCGACGACGCCTTCGGCGGCGGTCATGGTCGGGAAGAGCGCGGCCTCGATCGCGACGCCCTCCGTCGCGCTGGGGGCCGATGCCGCGACGAGCTCGCCGACGGCGTCCAACATCCGCGCGGGGATGACGGCCTTGTGGGGATCGGCCGTCATCTCCAGGTATCCTGGCAGGCGCTCCACCGCCACCTGCGCGCCGAGCGCCCGGAGGTGCTGCGCGAGACCATCCGTCGCCGGCATGTCGTCGCGATCGATCACGAGCACCCGCGGCGCCGTCTTCGGGAGCTTCGCGAGGTCGACCTTCCCCATGGCTGCCCGCGTCTCGCTGCCGAGGACGAAGCCGAGGGCCTCATCGGGCGCCTCGTCGGAGGCGGGGCGGGCCGGATCGGGGGCGAGGGCCAGCGCTGCTTGGAGCAGCTTCAGCTCCCGCGCGTATGCGCGCCCGCTCACCACCGGCGCGACCAGGCAGAGGGCGTCCACGTCGTCGCGACGAGAGGCGGCGGTCGCGGCGAGGGCCGCGCCCCACCGAACGCCCATCAGCACGATCCGCGTCGCTCCGCTCGCGCGCGCCAGATCGATCGCGTCATCGACGCTTCGGAGCCACGCGCCCACCCGATCCGGATCGGTGTCGTCCCCGAAGGAGTCGCCGGTGCCGTCGTAGTCGAAGCGGACCCCGAGCCCCCCTCTCCTCGCCGCTTCGTCCGCGAACGCGACGAGGCTTCGATGTGCGCAGATCCACTCGTAGCCAAACGGATTGCAGACGACGAGCGCGACGCCGCTCGACGCTCCGGAGGGCGTGTGGACCCATCCCGCGCGTCGACGCTCGAGGGGCCCGAAGTAGCCCGCGACCGTGCCGCCTTTCCGCGCCTCCAACTGAGAATCCAAAGAGGTCTCCTTCAGCCCCCGATATCCGAGCCTGATGCCGGCGCCCGCAGCGACACCCGCACCGAGGTCGCGGCGTTGAGCGCCGAGAGCGCGCAACGGAGCGTCTTCACGCTCTTACCTTGCCGTGGCGTGAGGACGACGTGCACCTCCGAGCCGGGGCCGACGTGGAAGAAGTCGTCGCTCGGGGCGAGGCCATCCGCGGCGATCGAGACCGCGAACGCGAGGCGCCGCGTGCGCACCCGCAGATCGAAGCTCCCGTCCCCTCGGGGAGATGCCTCCCCGACGAGACCGAGGTCCGCGCGGGCCTCGACCGGTCTCCCGACCGGGAAGAGGAACGCCTCCCGATCCGGCGCAGACGACCCCGCCGCCGTAAGCCGCGCCCAGACCACGTCGAGCGCGGGAGGGCCGAACCGATACGCGTAAGTCGTGTCGGCGAGGGCCGAGAACATCGAGGCGACCGGGATCTCCGCGAAGCCTCGACCCTCCACGAGGATGGGGCAGCGAGCCCGATCGACGACCGTCTCCGCGTCGCGGAGGAGCACGATCTCCAGCTCTCCTTCGAAGGGCTGCTCCGTCTCGTTGACGACGTGGGCGAACGCGCCGTTGGTCCCCTCGTCGGAGAGCGCGAGGTGCAGGGGACGAAACGCGCGACGCAGGTAGAACCAAGGAGCCTTCGGCTCGCCGCGCGCGTCGACCACGCCCCAACCGGCGCCGGCCCAGAGGTCGCGGAGGAACCAGACGAGACCTCCGCTCGAGCGCGAGCGCCCTCGTCGCCACTCGTCGAAGACGGCGCTCATGACCTCCCCGGTGACGACGCGCGAGAGCGCGAGGTACCGCTCGTGGTCGCGCGCCCGCAGCGCGACCGGGTCGACGCGGAAGAGCTCCGAGAGGTAGTGATCTCGGACGTCCTCGAAATCCCAACCCGCCCCCAAGTCGCGGGGAGCCCGCTGCTTCCACACCGGATGATGGGCGCGGATCCCGTCTCCGCCCGGCATCGCGAGGAGGGTCGCCTCGCAGGGGACGTTGGAGAACGCGAGGCACTCGGTGGCGAGCTTCACGTCCGACCGCCGCGCGTCCTCGAGCGGTCGGAGGTACGCTCCGACT
Organism: Polyangiaceae bacterium; assembly: GCA_044225865.1. Taxonomy (GTDB): domain Bacteria; phylum Myxococcota_A; class Polyangia; order Polyangiales; family Polyangiaceae; genus Xiheicaenibacterium. The sequence continues at coordinate 51,635 of JBGAID010000029.1, forward strand.
CCATAGTAAGAGGTGGTGCCGCGATCGTTCTGATGGGGGAACGCTCCGCCGTGCGCGCTCGAAGGCCAATACGGGGTCTTGGGCGTCAGGCGCCTCGCGAGCGCGGCGAAGTCGTGCGCGAGGAGCTTCGGGGACCAGATCTCGCGCGGCGCTCCCCACATCGCCGCTTGCTGCTCGCCCTCGCTCGATCCGCAGATCACACCGATCGAGGGCCGCGAGCCGAGTCGGTTCATCACCTCCTCCGCTTCGCGGGTCGCGAGCGCCCCGAGCTCGGGGTCGTCGAACGGGTAGTCCATGTTCGCGAACATCAGGTCCTGCCAGACGAGGATCCCCGCTTCGTCGCACGCGTCGTAGAACGCTTCGTCCTCGTAGACCGTCGTGCCCGAGACACGGAGCATGTTCATCCCTGCGTCCTTGGCCTGGGCGACCGCGGCCAGGTACGCCTCGCGCTCGGACCGGAGCGTGAGCGGGTCGAGCGGCATCCAGACCGCGCCGCGCACGAAGACGGGCGCGCCGTTCACTTCGAACCGCAGCTCGTCGTCGCGGCAGTCCAGCACGACGGAGCGGAACCCGATCGCGCCGAGCTCTGCCCGCTGAGCGCGGGCGCCGCTCGAGAGCAGCACGGAGGCTCGATACGTCGCGGGCTCCCCGTGGGTGTGCGGCCACCACGGCGACGCCCCCCGGATCACGAGCGACCCGACGAGCTTGACGTGACCATCCTCGGTGACCCCCCATCGCTCGAGCTGGCTCTCGAAGACGTGCCCGCCGCGGGTGACGGTCAAGACGGCGCGGTCGACGCGCGACTCCCCCGCCGAGCCCACGACCACCTCGACGTCGACGTGCCCGTCGCGCCCGTCGAAGTGGGCGCGCAGCCGCGCCGACTCCACGGTGAGCCCGCGACGTCGCTCGAGCCAAATCGCCCGATACGGCCCGACCGCCGCCACCGGCGGCGACCACCCCGGCGTCCGGCCGAGGAGCGTCGTTCGTACGAACCGGAGCTGCTGATGCTCCACCATGGGCGTCCGCCAGCGCGGCCGCGGCCTTCGCACCTGGAGGATGGGATCGAGACCCCGAAAGAGCAGCGCGAGCTCGCTCCCCGCGCGGAGCTTCTCGGTCACGTCGACGCGATGCGAGAGGAACATGCTCCGGCTCGACAGGATCCGCTCTCCGTCGATGAAGACGTCCGCGATCGTCGCGAGGCCCTCCAACGCCAGCACGACGCGCTCGCCCTTCTCGGCCGGCCCGCCCTTCAGGGGCCCGCGATAGAGGACGTCCTCCGCGTCGAGCCTCCGAGGCGGGCCATCGAGGGAGAGCTGGCGATGCGAGGCGAGGACGCTCGCCGCCGTCGAAGGAACCGTCGCGGGCATGAACCCGCCGCCGACCTTCGCGAAGTCCTCGAGCCCCGCCGCGGCTCCGGCGGGCGCGAGAGCCATCTCGAAGCCTTCGCCGACCGGCACGCGTTCGTGCCCCTCGATCGACTCGACCCGTCCGCTCACGCCCTCAGCCGCCCGTCAGCTCTTCGATCGCGGCGCGGATCGCGGAGACGCTCTCGAAGACGCTCCGCTTGAGCATGCGATCGGGGAACTCGACATCGAACTCGCCCTCGAGCGCGAGCATGACGTTCACGCTCGCGTGAGACGTGAGCCCCGCTTGGTAGAGATCGTCTTCGTCGGAGAGCGCCTCGATGTCCTTGCTCAGCCGCCCGTGGTCCTTGAGGATGCGTCGAATCTTGTCGGTCATGTCCTAGCCTCGTCGTCGCGATCGCTCCGCGAGCGCGCCACCACGAACGCGATCGCGTAGTCACCATCGTGGCTCAAGCTCACCGCCACATCTTCGATACCGGCTGCCTCGGCTGCCTCGCGCGCCCGCCCGAAGAGCGCGATCTTGCATCCCCCCGATCTCGCGCGGCGCACCTCGATGTCGGTCCAAGCCACGCCGTGCTCCGACAAATCGAGGGCCTTCATCGTCGCCTCCTTCGCCGCGAACCGAGCGGCGAGCCGCTCGTTCCGCTGGGCGGCGGAGACACCGGCGTTCGCATATTCGATCTCGCCGGCGGTGTAGACGCGCTTCAGGTAGCGCTCACCGAACGCAGCGACGCTGGATGCCACGCGATCGATCGCGACCAGATCCACGCCGATGCTCACGTCGCCCCCCCCGGCTGGTCTTCGGACGCGAGGGCGGCCAGCCGCGCCCGCACGGCGGGCCACTCCGCTCGCACCACCGAGAACATCGCCGTGTCGCGCACGATCCCGTCCGCGGCCGGCAGGTGCGCGCGCAGCACGCCCTCGAAGACGCCGCCCACCCGCGCGATCGCGGCGCGCGATCTCTCGTTCCGGGCATCCGTCTTGAGCGTCACGCGGTGCACGTTCCATCGATCGAACGCGTGCGTCATCATGAGATCGCAGCACGCCGTGAAGACCTCCGTGCCCTGGGCAGAGGGCGCGAGCCACGCGTGGCCGATCTCCACGACGTCCGGCGGATCACCGCGTTCGCTCGACCGAGGCTCGCCCTCGACGTGGATGGGCCCGCGCGGCCACCTCCACCATTCGAGGCTCATGAACCTTATCGATCCGACGATCGAGCCGCTGCGCGCGCGTCGAACCGCGTAGGGCACGCTCTTGCCTGCGTCGCGCTCCGCGACCGCGTCCTCCACGTACAGGCGCGCTCCATCGCGCCCGAGGGGTACGGGGGCGAGGCCGAAGGTGGATCGATCGGAGGCCGCCGCTTCGAGCGCGTCGACGTGCTCGACCGTGAGCGGCTCGAGCTCCACCCGGCCATCTCCGAGCCGCGCCGGGTGCCACCGATGCGTCGCCGCCATCACGCCCCGAGCGCCTCTCCGAGCGCGCCCATCCCCTCGTCCCAGGCCTTGATCATCCCCTCGAACAGCGACGCGGAGTCCATGGCTCGCTTGGCGTTCACGGCCCGGGCCGCCTTCAAGATGAACGTCTTGGCGCTCGAGGCGATGACGTCGAACGACCGCGCCGCCGGCTCGAACGCCGGGTCCTCGAGCCACCGCGCGTGCAAGGCCGAGAGCTCGAAGGCGGCGCCGAGCTGGCGAATGCCGGCGAAGGCCCACAGGTGGTAGTGCTCCAGCCCGCGCTCCTGGAGACGCGGCAGCTCCTCCTGGAAATCCTGGGCGAAGCGCGCCACCGGGTTCTTCGTCGGCCGGCGCGCCCAGTGCTTCGCGAGGAGCGCCCGCGAGAGCGTGACGAGCTCGGCGCGAGGCCGCACGACCTTGCGATCGACGCGGACGATCTCAGCGAAGAGAGGCATGAACTCCGGGTCCGGCGGCTCCCCCAGGCGAAAGAGCTTCTCGAAGTCCTCCCCCTCGAGCTCGTAGTAACCGGCGTTGTGGAAGTAGCCCAGACGCCGCCGCTCCACGTCGATCGTGTTGAGGACGATCGTCGTCTTGGTGTGGCTGCGCCGGTAGTCCGTGCCGGACGTGTCGGGCAGATAGAAGGCATCGGCCTCGGTGCTGATCAGCGTGCCTCGGCTCAAGTGAAGGAGGGCGTGCTCGACGAGCGGCCTCCACACCGTGAGCTCCTGGACGTCGACGCCGTAGAGATCGAACAGCTCCCCGTGCGGCGGCTTGAAGAACGTCCATTGATCGCCCTCGAAGTCCACCGCGACCGTGAACGGGAGGATCGCGACCGGGTCCACCTTCAGCGCGCCGAGCAGCTCGATCCAGAGATCGATGTAGCAGTTCTTCTCGACCCAGACGCGCTCCTCCGCGTGGAGGGCGTGGCGCGCGTACGCCGCCGCCGAGAGCTCCGACAAGACGCTCGCGCGGCTCATGGGTAGAGCTGCTCGCGCACCGCCTTCGGCCACTTCTCGGGGTCGAAGCCGTGCGTCCGGAAGAGCGCCATCGTGCAGCGCTCCATCCCGAAGCCGAGGCAGGCGCTGTGGGCGATCTGGCCATCCGCGGTGAGGATCTCGAACGGCTTGCCGAAATGATCCGTGTGGTAGTTGAACGAGCAGACCGCGGTCGGCTCCGTCTTCGAGATCACCGGCACGAGCACCTCGAACTTGAGCTTCTGGGCCTTCTGTCCGTCGGCCATGATCTTCCCGCCGCGCCCGAAGAAGGGGTCCGCGGCGACGTCCGACGCCACCGGCAGACCGAGCTTCTCGAGGAGCGACTGTCCGCGAACATGCCATTCGTCGCGCCACGCCAGGCACATGTCGGGCGTACCAAAGCGGATCAGCTCGCGCACCCGGAAGCTCTGCATGCGCGTCGGCTCGTCGGAGGGCTCGTGTCGGAAAGCCCACCCGGTGAGGGTGATGAGCTTGCCCTTCTCGGGAAGCGTGCCCGTCATCGTCGGGTAGACGGGGTAGCAGGCGGCGGGCGCCAGCACGACCTCGCTCATGCCGAGCAGATCACCCCAGGGCTCGCCTTTGCCGATGCGCGAAGAGATCTCGAGGGCGTGCTTGTCGCGGCCGGCGAAGCTGAAGATCGCGCCCATCAAGTGCGGGAAAGAATCCATGAAGCCGCACTTCTCGATGATGGTGCGGTCGATCACCGGCGGGAACTGCACGAACTCCGCTTGGTCCGCGTGGGCCTCGCGGTCGATAAGCTGATTGAGGCGGTTCAGCACGTCTTCGAAGACGCCGCTTCGCCCGAACGTGCCCTTCACCGCCGTCGGATAGATGAGCTTGTGGGCGACGAGGTCGTCGTAGAACTTCTTCGGGTCGTATTCGGTCACGTTGTTCTCTCGTGGGTTCGCGAAGAAGACGCTGCGCGCGTTCGTGAGCGCGGAGCGACCACCGAGCGCGCCGAGCTCCACTCGGCGTGGAGGGCGCGGCGCGCGACATCGACCAACTCGAAATCAGATCAATCGTCTTTGAAGACGAGCAGCATCGAAGCGCTCTTCGATGCGATGCGATCGTTGCCAATCATCAGGGCCGCGGAGAGCGAGTCGCGGTACTGACGCGAGACGCTGAACTTCGAATCGTTCTTGAAGCCGGCGACGCCGGCGATGTGGAGGGCGCGGTGGATGATCTCGGGCGCCATCTCGCTCGAGGCGACCTTGAGGTTGTTCATCTTGAGCGCGAAGCCGATCGTCGACAGCTGCTCTCGACCGCCCGGCTGCGCCTCGAGCTCGTCGAACTCGGCGGCCGCGTTCTTCACGTTGGACCGCATCGTCTGCAAGAGGACATTGGCCTCCGCGAGGCGCGTCGCCGACGGGGGCACCGTTCCGGGGTTCTTCCGGGCGGCGGCGCGCACGAACGCGGCCGCGCGGCCCAGCGCATCGGAGGCGATGCCGAGCCAGACCGAAGACCAGAGGATGTGCGAGTACGGGACCATGGATTGGGCGCTCGAGTCCGCGAACGATCCGGGCACGACCTGCTCTTCGGCGCCGCCGCACGTGACCTTGTAGCCGGGGCTGCACGTGCCGCGCATGCCCATCGTGTCCCACGTCCCCGTCTTCTCGAGCGTGTACTCGCCCTTGCGCGTGAGCACGAGGATCTGGTCGTTGTTGGGAGCGTCGGCGGCGCGCCGGCACGTGATGAGCAAGTCGTCGGCGGCCTCTGCGTACGAGACGGTGGTTGCGTCCTTCACGAGCTTGTAGCGTCCGCCTTCTCGCTCGATGGCGCAGATGCTGGAGCGCGTATCTCCCCACGTCCCGACCTCCGAGGTGACGGAGGCGACCAGCTTCTGCTTGCCCGCGACCTCCTCGGAGAGGTAGCGGCGGAAGAACTCCGATCCGAGGCCATGACGGGCGAGGCACGCGACCTGGATGTGGTGCATGGCGAGGACCATCCCGCTCGAGCCACACGCCGACGCGAGGGCGGTGCATTGAGCGGTGAGCTCCCGCATCGAGCTGCCGTGGCCCCCGAGCTCCCGCGGGACGACCGCGGAGAGGACGCGCGCCTTCTTGAGCGCGTCGAAGGTCTCGTGCGGGAAGCGCGCCTTCGCGTCGACATCGGCGGCGTGGGCTTGAGCGACCTCCGCGGCGATGGATTGCGTGGTGCTGACGACGTCGGTTTGGGCGGTGTTGGCGGGTCCGGTGCTCACGGTAGCATCCGTGTGTAGCCGGCTCTTCGGACCATGGCAATGTGCCGCCTCGCGACCTCTCGAGGCGGTGACCGGCTCGCGGCGTGCATCACGCGATCTTCCGGGGCGCTTCGCCCCGCCGAGGGAGTCCGCGATGGGCAGCCGCACCCGAACGCGGGGTTCGCCCGTGGATTTCGCGGACGTTCGGACAGATCGGGCCAAATCAGCGATCGTGATCCCGACAGACGACGCCACAGACTGGATGGATGGGGCCCGTCCCCGCAGGCGATGGGCGCGACCGCGTTTGGCGGCGGAGGTTTCGACCAGCCCCCCGCGCGGGGTGGGGGCGAGGGCTGCATCAGCCCTCCGGACCGGCGCGCGCTGCGGGCCTCGCGTAAGCGAAGGTAGCATTTGAGGTGCGGCGAGAGCATCCGGGCCAGACCCAGCGACCGAATCGCGCGAGGACCTGTGATCGACAACCGCGCTCGCTCATTTGGAAACGGGGAGGGGCTCTTCGCGACCGGCGAGCTCAGTCCAACGCTTCGAGCTCCGCACACGCCTTCTGGTGACCGAGCTTGCACGCTTGCTCGTACTTCGCGCGCGCCCCGGCGAGATCCTTCGCTACCCCCCATCCGAACCGAAGCGCGGATGCCTGGTCGCTGCACGACTCGGCGTGTCCCAGGGCGCAGGCGCGCTCGAAGTACTGGAACGACTTGGCGCGGTCCTGCTTCACCGCGCTCCCGTTGAAGTGAGCGAGCGCTACCTTGCTGCACGCGACCCTGTCACCCGCGTCGCAGCGACGAGTGTCCGCTGAGAGCTCGCGGGTGACCGATACCTGCACCAAGAGCCAACCCCCCCCGAGCAGCGCCACGACGAACGCTCCCGCTCCGAGCTTGAGCCATTTGGCCCGCTCCGCGCGCTGGCCGCCGAGGAGGTCGTCGATGGACGCGCGGTGGGCTCGCACGCGCTCCATCAGCGGTCGGACGTCGATCCCGAGGACGCTCTGGCATCCACAGTAGGCGCAGCGCGCGATGACGCCCGAGTCGGTCGGGAGGGGCGCTCCACACTCGCGACAACCGGGCCCTTCTCCTCGACGCGAAGGAGGTCGCGCGCCGAAGGTCGTCGAGAGCAACAGCAGCGCGCGCCGTCGCGCCAGCGCGATGCGCGCGAACGCGAAGGCGGCGAACGTGAACGCCCAACCATTGAGGAATCCACTGCCTATCAAGAACCAATCCAGCGCCGAGAGGCCAGCCGCGCGAAAGGAGCCGATCACGAATCCCCACGCGACGGCGGCGGCGATCGTCGCGAACCACAGCGCGATCCGGGTTCGCTGGACGCCGGGCTGCGCGAGGAGTCGTTCGACCGTTCGCGACGCGCTCCGGCTCGCGGAGTCGGCGGCGCGCTGGGCGGCGACGCGCTCGCGCAAGGCGACGGGAGGGGTGTTGTCGGATCCGCACGAGGCGCAACGGACGATCTCGCGCTCGGAGGGGGCGAGCGGAGCACCACATCGCGCGCAGAGGACCAGGTCCGCCCGCTCTGGAGCCGGCGTGGCAACTTCTCCGAGCCGAGCGCGGATGGTCTCGCCGAGGGCGCGAAGGGAGGCGACCTCCGCCGGGTCGGAGGCGACGCCGAGCGTGAGCGTGCGCCCGCCCTCGAGAGCCAGCTCCAAGCGGCAATCCGTGCCCGCGACCTCGAGCAGACGGATCTTGGAACGGGCCGCCTCCTCCCAACGAACGAACAGGCCGTCGAGAGGGCCCCCGTCGATACGCAGCCCCTCGGCGTCGAGGCGCGCGTCGCTCGGTCGAGCGCGCCAGGCGGCCCACGCCAGGAACGGGGTCGAAAGCAGCAGCACGCCCCCCGCGGCGACTGACGAGATCCCGAGGAGCGAAGTCCTTTGGATCCACCCCGTCGCGACCAACGTGCCGCCGGGCAGCGCGCAAGCCGCGAGCGCCGCGTGACGCCAGAGCGCGTCGACGCCCAGATGAATGGGGAGCCGAGCCGTCTTCATCGAGGACGCCATGTGCAACGACCCGAGGAGGTCAGGCCGAGCTCATGGCCTGTGCACGGAGAACGCGCCGTGCTCGGACGACCAGCTCGCGGTCGTGATCGACCCTCTCGTCGATCCGACGAACCCGCCTTGGCGCGGAGCTCGCCTGACCACGACAGGCCCGCCCTTGTCGGCGACGACGCCGGCGTGACGAGCAGCGGTGCACACGACCGAGTCGTCCGTGTACGGACCCGATCCGTAGATCGACCCGGGAGCACAGCCGGCCGGACATTGGATTCGTGCCTCGTCTTTGCTCGCCAACAGGTCCGATCCGCGGACGCCGCACGCAACGTCCCCGACCATCTCGCCGGGGGAATCCTCGGGGGGAGGCGTCGCCTTGCTCGGCGTACCGTCGGCCTGGACGGCCCAGACCCGAAAGCTCCGGGACCACGTTCCCCACGAGCGCGACTGGACCCCCGCTCGCCGACTGGCCGCGTAAGAGGCTTGACCCGGCAAGAAGTCGAAGAGGGCCTTGCCTCCCGATGGAGGGATCGCACCCGCATGAATCGCCGCGGCGCAAACGTGAGAGTCATCCGAGTAGACGTCGGAGCCCCACACGGCGTGGTACTGCGAGAGGCAGCTCCCGGGACAGAGGACGAAGCGCTTCGATCCCTCCGCTCCCTTCACGTCACGGGCGCGAAGCTCACAGCCTGCCTGCTCGGGCGTCTTCGCGTCATTCGTCGCCCCCGCGAGGTCCACGACCGGCGCCGCCGCGACTGGGGAGCTCGTCGTCGCGGCAATCGCTGAGGGAGGCGAGGCCCGGTCGCCATTCGCCGGCTCCGTTCGGGGCGCGGGCGAAGCGGAGCAGGCGAGCATCGTCGCGCTGATGAAGGGGTAGAGGCGGTTCATCGTCGTTCGCTCTCACCCGTGACACTAGTCGGGGGCAAGGCCTTCGAAGAAGAGAGAACGATGTCGAATCGATGTCGAACCCTGCACGACGGGTTGGGATCCGATCGGGGTTCGACATCGTTTCGACGCCCTTCCGCGGCTCGGTCGCGGGCGAGTCGAACTAGGTTGCCTCGGCTGCCCGCAGGGCGGCGGGAGGCGAATGAGCGATGCGATGGCGAGCTGCGTCGAGCGGTCTTCTGGCAATCACAATGGCGGCGTGTGGAGCGATCACGGTGGGCGGCAAACCGATCGGGGGCGAGCCGGCCGCGCCTGGTTCGGGGGAGAGAGACCCGCACGCGTCGGAGTGGTGGACCGTCGCCGGGCAATGGGACACGTCGTATGGAACGATGACCATCGTCGAGGACGGAAAGGACTGGGTTGGCACGTACCCCGACGGCAAATTGACGTGCAAGTGGACGGGGAAGATCCTCAAGCAATACGACTGCGTCTACGAAGACAGCACCGGCAAAGGGGCGGCGCTCGTCTGGCATTCCTGGGGCGGCCTGAAGGGCCATTGGATCGACGCGCAGGGCCAGAAGCAAGACTGGAGGTTCTGCCGGGAAAAGTGCAGCGAGCAAGCATCGGACGGAGCGAGCGGGGGCAGCGGCAGTGGGATCGTCCGCCTCGAGCTGAAGAACGACTGCAGAGAGACGTTCCACTTCTGTGTGGAACGCCACGACGGCTTCATCCAGAAGTCGTCCGTGAACGGAGGGTCCTCCACGACCTACGACGCGAAGGCGGGCTCGAGAGTCTGGGCGCGCAGCGGCAAGGGCCTCAATGATGGTGAGTGCAGCGGCCTCATCGGGACGGTAGGAGGCGGCGCGTCCTCCGAGAAGATGTACCTCTGCAAGCGCTGAGAGTCATCGCGACGGGCACGGGTCACCGGGCCGAGGTCAGGTGCGGCTCGAGCCGAGGCCACATCTCCGCGGCCAACAACCCGAGGGCCTTGCGCAGCTGATATCGGTACGTGCCGAACGGCATGCCCAGCTCCCAGGCGGCCGCGACCTGCTTGTTGCTCCCGGACAGGTACGTGGCCCGAAGCACCTCGGCGCAGCGCTTGGTGCGCGGAGCGCTCGCGAGCGCGTCCAAGCTCTGCTCCACCCACGCTACCGCAGCGGCAGCGTCCGAGGCCAGGCCCGCCCTCCGAAGCACCTCCGCGATCGGGCTCTGGGCGATGGACTTCGGGGCCTCGAGCCCCGTCAAGAACGCGGGCAGCAGGCGAGGAAGCTCGTCGCGCGAGATCGCGACGAACGGCTCCTTCGACGGAAACGGAAGAAACTCCGGCGCGGATTCAGGGGGGAGGCCGAGGTGGTGCTGCAGGTACGTCCACAGCGCTTCTCGCGGTCCGACCGAGCGCGGCTCGAAGCCGCGGCGCAAGGAGCCGAAGAAGTGACCGTATCGCCGCCCACCGAAGTCGGTGAAGGTCCCGCGGTGCTCGAGGGTGAAGCTCGGCGCGAGCGAGGCCCAGAGCTCGGGCGGGCTCATCGCAAAGCCGATATGGTCGACCTCCGGCACCCGCGGGAGGAGCTGAAGTGGACCGAGCGTGAAGAGGTGCGACATCGCGGGCGTGAGATCTTGGTAGCGGGCCACGTCCGCGAACCACCGGAAGAGAAACAGATCGCCGCCCCGCTCGGGGCAGCTGGCACGCCAATCCCTCCACACGGAGGCGATGATAGGATCGGTCAGGTGCTCATGGGTCGCGTCGTAGGGCACGCGCAGCACGATCTGAAAGCCGCTGACCACGCCCTCGCCGTCGACGACCACCGACGAAAAGGCCTCGCGCCTGAGCCACGCCTCGAGAGAGGCGACGCCGGCCGCCCCCTCGAAGCGCAACACGGCGTCCCGCACCGGCGGGAGCGACGCTTCGCGGAGCGACACCACGGAGCACTGGTGGGAGAGGCCGCTCGCATAAGGGGTCGAGCTCGCTCGGTTTCGAACCGTGAACGCGGCCTGCATGTACCACTCGTGCGCCGACGACAGATCGGTGGCGAGCATGCGCGGGACGAGCGCATGAACCAGCCTGCGCTGCAGGTTCGCGAGCAGCTCGGGGGCCCGCAGCTGCAGCTCGGTGAAGAGGGCGTTTCGAACGAGCGCGTGGAGGCTCACGCCAAGCGGGGTCTGCTCGCATACGGCCGACCGGGAGAGCCACGAGAAGAGCGCCGTGGCGTCGTCGGTGTCGACCATCGCGCCCAGCAGCGTCTCGTCGAGCGTGCGCCCGACCGAGGCGGCGTAGAGCGCGCGCGCATGAAGACGCGTGGGTGCGGCGCCGACGAAGGCCTCGACCAGCTCGGTGAGCACGCGTGCGCGGTCGGCGGGCCGGAGGGCCGCCCCCGCGCCACGCTCCGCCGCGAGACGCAGCGCGAGGGGGTGCCCCTCGGCGAGCGCGACGATCTCGTCCTGTACCGAGCGGGAGACAGCGCACGAGTCGAGCAGCGCGCGCGCATCGGATTCCGCGAGAGGTCCCACCTCGAGCTCGATGGACACGTCGAGCACACCGAGGCGCGCGCGCTCCGCCGCGCTGGTGCGCTCGCGGCCCGCGACGAGCACGAGCACGTTCGGGCCAAGCTCGGCGAGCAGATCCCCGAGGATCCAGCGCGAGAGCGGCGCGAGCTTTTCGAACGAGTCGATGACGAGCAGGTCGCGCACGCTCGTGCGCCCGAGATCCGCGAGGGTCGGCGGGGACTCGGTCGGGGAGCGCTCGCTGCCTCTGCCCGCCGAGGTGACCCGCACGCCAGCGAGGAATGAATCCAGCGCAGGGGTGACCTGCTCGCCGCTGACCCACGCCACGACGCACCCCCGCTGCTCGGCACACGACGCCAGCCACCGCGCCAGCGACGTCTTGCCGATGCCGCCAGCGCCGACGAGAAACACGATACGTCCGTGTCCGGCGGTGAGCGCGGCCAGCAGGCGGTCCTTGAGCTCCGAGCGCCCGACGCAGCGCGAGGCGCACTCGTCCCTCGCGGCGTCGATGAAACTCCGTCGGGTTTCTGCGGACATCTCGCGTCCGCTAAGACGGGGCTGGAGCGCCGAACATGTTGAAAGCCGAGTGAGGAGCGGAGCGACGAGGCCGTGTGGATCGGGCGCGAAATCGCGCGAATGCGCCGGCTTTCAACATGATCGGGGCTCTAGCGTCCTTCTGCGCCGCGCGCGGCTCGTTTCTGCGACCGTAGCTTGCGATCCACCGAGGGGACAAGCAGCGAAACGGGGCAAATGAGGCGGGTAGACCGCGAGATTCCTTCGAACGTCCACGGGGGCTATGCTGTCGGCCACGGTCGGCCCGGCGAGCGGGAGCCAACCGAGCCACCTCCGATCGCGATGATCTGCCCGCGCTGCCACCGGACGTATCCCGAGCGAGAGACGAAGTGCGCGTACGACGGCGAGCTCCTGACGAACGCGCGCCGAATCGACTTCGTGCGGGCGGGACGCACGCGGCACATCGGCGCCATCCTCGGGAACCGCTTCCAGATCCGCGGCTTCATCGGCCAGGGCGGGACGAGCCGCCTCTACCTCGCCGAGGATCTCGAGTCGAACGAGCCGGTGGCCCTGAAGATCCTCGAGCCGCCGTGGGCCCACGACCGCGTCGCACAGGAGCGATTCCTCCAAGAGGCGCGCGCCATCAGCGCGATCGATCACCCCGGCATCGTGAAGATCCACTTCGCCGGGCAGCGCGGAGACGGCACGCCCTACATCGCGATGGAGTACCTCTTCGGAGAGTCTCTCTCGGCCTACCTCGAGCGGAGCGGCACCATCGACCCGGACGTCGGGCTCCCCGTCTTGAGGTCGACCGCGCTCGCCCTCCAAGCGGCGCACGCTCGCGGCGTCGTCCACCGCGACGTGAAGCCCGACAACATCTTCTTGCTCGGCGAGCCGGGGGACCCTTACGGGGTCAAGCTCGTCGACTTCGGGTTCGCGAAGCTGCGTGACGCCACCATCACCGCCGCGGGGGTGGCCATCGGCACCGTGGCGTTCATGGCCCCCGAGCAGTGCGTCGCCGACACCGTCGACGAGCGCACCGACGTCTATGGGATAGGCGTCGTCGCGTTCCGGATGTTCACCGGCGTCCTGCCCTTCGGGGACAGCCCCCCCGACGACGTCCTGGCGAGGCACCTCATCGCGCCCTGCCCCTCCGCCACCGCGACCCGCCCCGAGATCGACCCGCTGCTCGGCTTCGTCATCGAGCGCTGCTTGAAGAAGGCGCCCGAGAACCGATACGCGAACATGGCCGAGCTCATCGACGACCTCGACGCCCTCGCGGAGGGCCGCGAGCCCACCGCCGGCCGCGACTCCGTGCACGGAGACGCCTACGAGCCCCAAGGCCCCTTCTCGCGCCTCGTGGCGAGGGCCCTCTACCGCAAGCTGGGTGTGCCCATGCCCGCCAGCCTCGCCTGACCGCGCTACCATTTTAGTAGCAGTCGGCGGCGGTGGCTCGCTTCGACGCCCTGGCGCAAACAGAGTATGGTCCGCCCATGATCTCGTGCCCCCTCCGCTGCGCAGCCACCCTGGCGATCATCGCTGGGCTGGCCGGGTGCGCCCGGAACTACCGGGTCGGGGACGAGGTCATGGTGGAGTGGGACGGCAAGGACTATCCCGCCGTCATCCTCTCCGCCGAGGGCGCGACGAAGTTCAAGGTGCACTTCGAGGGCTACGACGACGCCTGGGACGAGTCGATCCCGAAGGCGCGCATCAAGGGCTTCCGCGTCGGCAACGAGCCCATCCCCGAGCCGCCCGCGAAGGTGCGGCAAAAGGCGATGGAGGCGGCTCAGACGAACACGTACCGCGTCGGCGACCACGTCCGCGTGGAATGGAAAGACAAGCTCTACACCGCTCAGATCGTCGATGTCGTGGGCAAAGAGCGGTACAAAGTCCACTACGAGGGGTACGGGTCGGAGTGGGACGAGATCGTGGGATTGAACCGGATCCAACCCAAATGAGGGCCCGCCACCTGTTCGCGACCATCGCATGTGTCTGGAGCTTCGCGGGCTCCGCCCTCGCCGAGCCCGCTGGGGAGAAGCATGCCGACGAAGCCACCGCCCTCCTCGAGCGCGGCCGGAGCGCCCTCGCCGCGGGGAAGACCGATGAGGCGTGCGCAGCGTTCGACGAGGCGGTCGCGCGGTCTCCCTCCTCGGAGGCGCTCCTCGAGTCGGGACAGTGCGCAGAGCTCCGTGGCAAGACGGCGACGGCGTACGACCGCTACACGAAGGCGTTCCTCGCCGCCCGCAACGAGCCGGAGTCCCCCCGCGGGGATCGCGCGCGCGCCCTCGCCGCGGCTCTCGCCCCCCGGCTGTCGAAGCTGCGCATCGACGTGATGGCGCCCGTGCCCGGCGAGGTGGTGAAGCGGAGCGGCGTCCTCGTGGAAGAGGCCTCGTGGGGAGCGCTCGTCCCCGTCGATCCCGGAGCCTACGTGGTGTCGGCGAGCGCCCCCGGCCACGCCGAGCGGTCGATTCGCGTGGTCGTGAAGGCGGACGCGGATGCCCAGGTCGTCGTCGTCCCCGACCTGCGCACGCCGCCCAAGGCGCCGCCGCCGGCTTCGACTGGGCTGCCCCCGGTGAAGTCGTCGCCCAGTCCTGCGCCGCCCGGATCCGGCGTCCATCGGACGGAGAGCCCGATCGGCGTCGCCGCGTTCGTGACGACCAGCTTCGGTCTCCTCGGGCTCACCCTCGGGACGGTCTTCGGCGTGATGTCGATCAACGAAGCGGGCGGCGCGGAGGAAGACCCCGCCTTGTGTCCGAACAAGGTCTGCACGAAGGCGGGGAAAGCGGTCGTGGACGAGGCGGCGACGAAGGGCACCATTTCGACGGTCGCCTTCGCCGTCGGTGGCACTTCGCTCGCCACCGGGATCGTGCTGTTCTTGGTGAAAGAGTTGGTAATCGAGAAGAAGTCCAAAGCTCACCCGCCGAAGAAGAGCTTCGGCGACTCGATGATGACGCTTCATTTCGATTGAGGCGCGACCGACCTTCGCGCCGAAGGAGCTCTCCTATGAAGACCTCTCGGAAGCTGGGCCTCACCGTCCTCGCGTGCAGCATCGCGGGGCTCGTCGCCTGCGGCGGCGTCGGAGCGGGCGATCACGTCGTCTATCGCGCCGCCTTCGGCCCCACGAGCTACGACAGCGGCTGCCACCACCAGGACGACGGCTCGACCGACGTCCGCGCGAGCACCACGTTCATGATCTACTCGACCGGCGGCGATGGGGAGCCGACGTACTGGCTCGACGTGGGCGACGCCGTCTTCCAAGGCACGGAGACGGAGGAGGGCTGGGTGTTCTCCGGCTCCACCAAGCAGATCGACAAAGGTGGAAACACGACAATCACCACCACGACCAAGACGACAATCACCGTCAACCTCGACGGCGCCGTCATCGACGGCAGCACGAAGGTCGTGACCACGGCGGAGTGCTCAGGAATGTGCGGGGGCTTCGACTCCGACTCATGTACGACCACGACCGACTTTACGGGCGTGGAGCTCGACGACGCGACGCTCGGAGTCGACGTCTGACTCCGAAGCGCCGGGCCTTGACGCCGGCCGTTCGTGCGATTGAATCGTCCGCCATGCACAGCAAGGCTTTGCTCGCGCGCTCCGGTTTGGTCTTCCTCCTCGTCGCGAGCTGCGGGAACGAGGGGGCCGGGGGCGCGGGGAGCTCATCCGCCGCGCCGCGATCGAGCGCCGCCGCTTCGACCACGGTCGCCGCGAGCACGAGCGCCAAGCCGACGACCGCCTCCTCGACGAGCGCGAGCACCGCGCCCGCCACCTCCGGCGCCGTCTCCGCCGCGCCCGCCGCGGCCGCCGTGACGAAGGAGGCGTTCTGCGATCGGCTCGAGAAGATGTCTCGAGCCAACTTCGCCAAGTGCACGAAGGAGGACGAGAACACCGTCTCCTATCTGAACTTCAAGAAGGACATCGATGGCTCGAAGGCGGAGTGCGACAAGCGCATCGCGTCGACCCACGTGGAGTTCCACCCCGACGTCGCGGCCGCCTGCCTCGCCGCGGCGGAGAAGCGAGGCGGCGATACGATGTTCTTCACCCTGTCCCTCTTTCCGGAGTGCGAGGGCGTCCTCACCGGCAAAGCCAAGGAGGGCGACGCGGTCACGTTCGGCGAGGAGTGCGAGGCGGGCCTGACGCCGCTGAAGGGGAAATGCCACAAGCCGGCGGCGGCGAACGCGGAGTGCAGCTTCATGGCAGGAGGCGTCCTCGGCAAGACCTCGGATCACCCCAGCTGCGAGGCGGGGCTCTCTTGCGTCGCCCGCGATCTCGGAGAGGGACAGACCGCGACCCCTCAATGCGTAAAGGGCGACGTCGGCGCCCCGTGCACCCCGCTGGCCAACAACTGCCCGCCCGGGTCCAGTTGCTACCAGGGCAAATGCCGCGTCTTCGCCGACGTCGGGGGCGATTGCATGGGCCCCTCCGACTGCAGGTTCGGGACGGCCTGTCACATCGCAGGGGGCGCGTTCGGAAAGTGCGAGCCGCTCAAGAAGGCGGGCGAGGCGTGCGACAACCACGAAGCGTGCATCAGCGGCAACTGCCGCGGGAAGAAGTGCATGAGCTTCTGCGGCTCCGAGTGACGCGCGAGCTCGTCAATCCCAGCGATTGTCGCGATACCACTTCGCGGTGAGCCGCGCGCCCTCCGCGAATGGCACCTTCGGCTCGAAGCCGAGCTCTCGCCGCGCCTTCGAGCCGTCCACGACGAAGTGCTCCGCGAGCAGCTCCGGGAGCTTGTCGCGCGTGAACATCATCACCCGATTCGTCGCTCGCCCGAACATCTCCGAGGCGAGCGCGGCGGCGCGCACCAGCGGAACGGGGATGCTCGGGGCCGCGAGCAGACCGAAGCCGTACCCCGCCGCGATCGCGTGGGCCATGTCGTCGTACGTGTACGTGTTGCCGTCGTCGAGCAGGTAGGTCGAGCCGGAGGGGACGTCGGCCGAGATCGCCCGCACGCACGCGGCGGCGCAGTCGGTGGCGTAGATCATCGAGACGCTCTGCATCGAGCGCCCCATTCGGAGCGCCATTCGCGTGCGCCTCACCATTTGAAAGAAGGCGAGGATCTCCCGATCGCGGGGCCCGTAAATGGCGGGCGGACGGAGGATGGTCATCGGGAGCGCCGGCGCGAGCTCGAGCAGCGCCCGCTCCGCGGTGAGCTTGCTCTTGCCGTACATCGTGACCGGCTTGGGCTCGTCGCTCTCGCGGTGAGGGCGATCCGGATGCCCCACCCCCATGACCCCCGCCGTCGACACGTGGACGAAGCGGGCGAGGGGCTTGCCGGGACGCTCGAGGGCGGCGCGCGCGAGCGCGACCGTCCCGCCGGCGTGGACGCGATCGAACTCCTCCATGTTGCGCGCCTTCACGAGGCCGGCGCAGTGGACGATCGCGTCCACGTCCCTCACCGCGTCGGCGAGCGAGTCGTGCTTGTCGACCGCGCCCGAGACGAGCGCGACGCCGAGGCGCTGGAGGTGGGTGGTGTCGCTCGAGCCACGAACGAGACAGACCGGATCGTGACCTTCCGCGAGCAGCTGCTCGGCGACGTGAGAGCCCAAGAAGCCGGAGCCGCCGGTGACCAATACGCGCATCGCGCGCTTTATCGCGGCGCGGGCCCGGAATGTAAAGACCACGGACGAGATCTCTTGTCGCGAGCCGGCATCCGGGGTGTAGGTGGAGCCGTGAAAACGCTCGTCACCGGTGTCGCGGGGTTCGTGGGCTCCAGCTTGGCGGAGCGGCTCGTCGCCGACGGCGGCGACGTCGTGGGGATCGACTGCTTCACCGATTACTACCCCCGCCCGATCAAAGAGGCGAACCTCGCCGGGCTCCGGGCGGGCCCGCGGTTCACCTTCATCGAGGACGACTTGAAGACGGCCGACCTCCCCACGCTGCTGGACGGGGTCGAAGTCGTCTATCACCAGGCCGCCCAAGCCGGCGTCCGCGCGAGCTGGGGGAAGACGTTCGAGAGCTATGTCGGCCACAACGTGTACGCGACCCAGCGGCTCCTCGAGGCGGTGAAGGAGAAGAAGACGGTCAAACGATTCGTCTATGCGTCGTCGTCTTCGATCTATGGCGAGACGCTGGATCTGCCGATGAGAGAGACGAGCTTGCCGCGCCCCTTCTCCCCCTACGGGGTGACGAAGCTCGCCGCCGAGCACCTCACCGAGCTCTATCGCAACAACTTCGGCGTCTCGACGGTCTCTCTCCGCTACTTCACGGTCTATGGCCCGCGGCAGCGACCCGACATGGGCTTTCACAAGTTCATTCGCGCCGCCCTCGCTGGCAAGCCTCTCGTCGTGTTCGGGTCCGGCGCCCAGACGCGCGACTTCACCTTCATCGACGATATCGTGCAGGCCAACGTCGCCGCCGGCACCAAGCCGGGCGCGGAGGGCGTCTACAACATCGGGGGCGGCTCGCGCGTCACCCTCCAAGAGGTGCTCGACACCATCGGCGAGCTCGTGGGGGCCCCGCTCCAGCTCGAGCGCATCGAGGAGCAAGCAGGGGACGTCCACCACACCGAGGCCGACACGTCCCGAGCGCGAGAGAAGCTCGACTATGCGCCGAAGGTCTCTCTGCGAGAGGGCCTAAAGCGCCAGATCGAGTCGCTCCGGGCCCCTGCCTGAGCGCGTAGCGCGCCGGGGTCGGCGAGCGCATAGCGCGCCGGGGGTCGGATCAACCCCTGCCGCGACGGAGCTCGAAGAGCGCAGTCGCCGGGAGGGGTCGGCGAGCGCATAGCGCGCCGGGGGTCGGATCAGGCAGCGAGAGGGAGCGCGGGGCGGCTCGCGATCCATTCGAAGAACGAAAGCACCGCCCGCTCTTCGATCCGCAGCCGCCTCGCTCGCCGCGCCCGCGCCGAAGCGAGGCACCGGCCGAAGCGCGCGTGGAGCGTCCCGTCGTTGTAGGCGGTGAGCACGCCGGGGTGGACATAGCTCTTGCGGCACACGGCCGCGGTGTTGCCGAGCTGCTCCGCCACCGCGACGATCACCGCCTTGATGCACCGCCGGGCGTGAGCCTCGGACGCGCGGCGCTCGGCGCGATAGAGCAACGTCGCGGCCGCGACCGTGCCCGCCCACGTTCGAACCTCCTTCGCGGTGAAGGGGCCCTCCGTAGCGCGGCGAATGTATTCGTTCACGTCCGTGGAGGTCACCGGGTGACCGACCCCGGCCTCGTCGATCCATTGAAAGAGCCTCTGCCCCGGGACGTCGCGGCAGCGTCGAACGATGCGGGCGATCACCGGGTCCGAGAGCCGCGCCCGATGCATCTTGCCGGCCTTGCCTCGGAACTTCAGCTCGACGCTCGGCCCCTCGATCGTGGCGTGACGGTCGCACAGCGTGCTGAGGCCGTATGAGTCGTTCGAGCGGGCATATTCGTCGTTGCCGATCCGAATCCGTGTCTCCTCCATGATCCGCAGGATCGCGGCGATGACTTTGTCCTTGGACAATCGGGGGAGCGCGAGGTCGTGGTCCACGCGCTCGCGCAGCCGCGGGAGCGCCCTCGCGAACAGGAGCGTGTCCTCGAACTTCGCGAGGTCGCGGACCTCGCGCCACCGCGGGTGATAGCGGTATTGCTTCCGCCCGCGGACGTCGCGCCCCGTGGCTTGGATGTGACCCGAGGCGTGTTTGCATATCCACACCTCCGTCCACGCCGGCGGGACGACGAGGCTCGCGACGCGCTTGAGGGTGGCGCGATCCCGCACGACCGCGCCTCGATCGTCCAGGATGATGAAGCGGCCGCGCTTCATGATCCGCCGATAACCCGGCTCCTCGTCGGACACGTAGCGCAGGCCGGCCGCCCGCGCCGCCGCCACCGAGTTCCTGACCAGCTCTGCGAGGTGCTCCCCAGCGATTGTGCTCCTTTCCATGATCGGCTGGGGGAACGATGCGGCAACGGGCGTGCCGCCACGGTCGAGCGAGCGCGGCCGCCACGCCCGTCGTCCATTGCGCCGACGCGCCCCTGCGGCCGCGACGCTCCGCCACCCTGGCGCACGCGTTGCTTCGGCAAGGACCGAACAAAGAGCGCGCGGACATGGGCTGCGCGCCAGAGGAGCAACCATGGCACAGAGCAAGAGTGGTGGACGTTCGAAGCGATCGACGAGTCGCAAGTACGGCCCCAAGGCGTCCGACAAGGTCGGCAAGGCGATGCACGAGATGAAGCGGGGCAAGCTGAAGTCGGGAGGGAACGGGAAGACGGTGAAGAGCCGGAAGCAAGCGATCGCGATCGGCCTCTCCGAGGCTCGCAAAGAAGGCGGCAAAGTGCCCAAGCGAAAGTCGAGCACCAAGTCGAGCGGCACCAAGTCGAAGGCCAGCTCCACCCGGCGCAAGTCGACGGCGAGCCGCGGGCGCAAGAGCTCGCACTGAGGAGCGATTCCATGGGCTCCGAGCATCGAGACCAAGCGAACGCGAGGCGGATTCGCTACGCCGTCATCGGACAAGGTTACTTCTCCCAGGCCGCCATTCTGCCGGCCTTCAATCGCGCTCCGTGCTCGGAGCTCAAGGCCATCTTCTCGGACGACCCTCTGAAGCTCGCCGAGCTCACCAAGCGCTACGGGGTGGAGCACGGCAAGACCTACGAAGAGTACGACCGCTTCTTGGAGAGCGGCGAGGTGGACGCCGTCTACATCGCGCTCCCGAACAACATGCACTGCGAATACACGGCTCGCGCCGCCCGCGCCGGGGTCCATGTCCTCTGCGAGAAGCCGATGGCGACGTCCGAAGACGAGTGCGCCAAGATGATCCAGGCGTGCGCGAGCACGAACGTGAAGCTGATGATCGCCTATCGGCTGCACTTCGAAGAGGCCAATCTCCGCGCGATCCAGCTGGTCAAAGAAGGTCGCCTGGGCGACGTTCGCTCGTTCAACAGCGTCTTCACCATGCAGGTCCGGGACGGCAACATGCGCCTATCGAGCGACCTCGGGGGAGGCCCGCTGAACGACATCGGGATCTATTGCATCAACGCCGCTCGATACATCTTCCAAGACGAGCCCGTCGAGGTCTCCGCGTTCTCGGCGAGCCGCGACGACGACAAACGGTTCGAGGAGGTCGAGGAGCAGTTTGGGGTCGTGATGCGCTTCCCCCAAGCTCGGCTCGCCACGTTCATCGCCGGCTTCGGGGCCTCCGATCAGGCGCGCTACGACGTCGTCGGAACGCGGGGCACCCTCCGCGTCGACCCTGCCTATGAAATGGCGACCGAGCTCCGTCATGAGCTCTGCGTCGACGGCAAGACGGAGCGGACGACCTTCGAGAAGCGGGACCAGGTCGCGTCCGAGCTCATCTATTTCTCGGGGTGCATCCGGGAAGATCGCACTCCGGAGCCTTCGGGCAGCGAGGGCCTCGCCGACGTCCGCATCATCCACGCCATTTCGGAGTCGGCCCGCACCGGTCGCGCCATCTCCGTGGAGCGCGTCGTCCGCCGGGCGAGGCCGGACCTCTCCCAGGAGATCCACGTCCCTCCCCACTCGATGCCGAAGCTCGTGCACGCTCGCCCTCCCTCCAGCTGAGGCGCCTGCCCTCAGGGCGTCGCGGCCGGAACGACGACGTCGTCCAAGAACGAGAACGCCTCGGCATAGGCGGCGTCGATCGCTGCGGGATCCCACCAATCGGACGTGACGACGACCACCAGATCCAGGTCGCGGACGACGAAGATGAATTGGCCACCCCATCCCCGTCTCCAGCACGCTGACCGTGTCGAGCCCGTCACCATCGAAATCTCCCGCGACCGCGATGGGCGACGATTGGATTCGGAGCGAGGGGGAGACCATGAACGCGTCGCCCCGAGCCCCGCTTGCGTCGAGGAGGGCGACGTGGCCGCCGTGGGGCGCGAACAGGGCGAGGCGTCGATCTCCCTCGGCCACGACGCCGCCGCCGGAGCCGTCCCCGCCCCCACCGCCGGCGCCCCCGCCCCCGCCCGAAGGCTCCGACGAGCAGCCGCCCGCGAGCGCGATCGCAAACATCGATCCGAGCACGACCCGACACGCATCGGGCGATTGTCGCTCGCCCGCGCTCGGTCGTGAAGGCGTCAGCGGGCGGTCGCCGCGGGCGCGCTCGCTCTCCCGAAGAGCCGGGTACCCACGACGTAGAACAGGGCCGCCAAGATGAACCCGATGAAATATGCATATGCATAGATCGCCGAGAAGAACGCGGGCGGGTGGATGAGCTCGAGGGCCCCGAGGAAGCCGGGCAGGTTCGGGAGGATGGCGAGGACGAGGGCCCCGATCGCGACGGGGTTGAAGGAGGGATAGCGGCCCTTCTCGCGATAGAGATCCTCCACGTGGAGCTCGCGCCGGCGAATGATCCAATAGTCCGCGATCATGATCCCCGCGATCGGCCCGAGCAGCGCGGAGTAACCAATCAGCCACGTGAAGACGTAGTTGCCGAAGGTGGCGAGCAGCTTCCACGGCAGGAGGGCGATCCCGAGGACGCCGGTGATGATGCTCCCTGTCTTGAACGAGATGTGGCGAGGAGAGAGATTGGCGAAGTCATTGGCAGGGCTCACCACGTTGGCGGCGATGTTGACCGACACGGTCGCGATGGCGATGCCGACGAGCGAGATCAGCGCGACGACGACGCGGGCCGCCCCGCTCGCGATGAGGGGGGCCTCCTGCCCGGCGGGAGGGGTGGCGGAGGTGATCTGAGAGAGGACGTACTCCGGGTTCCAGAGGTTCTGGGCGTCCGCCCCGGCGAGGAGGGCCTCCGAGGCGCTCGTGATGACGAGGGCCATCGCGGAGAAGGCGATCATCGTCGTGGGCAAGCCCAGCGTCTGCCCCAGGAGCTGCTCTTTCTGCCCTCTCCCGTAGCGTGTGAAGTCGGGGACGTTGAGGGCGAGCGTGGACCAGAACGCGACCATCGCGGTGAGAGAGGGGGCGAACTTCACCCAGAACTCACCCGCGCTCGAGAACTGGGAGGGGCGACTGAAGGCGGGCCCGAACGTCCCCGCCTTGCCCACGATCCACGCCAGCAGAACGAGCGCCATGACGAGCACGACGGGCGCCGCCCAGTTCTCGAAGATTCGGACCGCGTTCATCCCCCGCAGGATGATCAGGATGTTGAGCGTCCAGAACACGAGGAAGGTGATCGCCGAGGGCACGCTCAACCCGAGGAGGCTCACGCCCTTGCCGAGATCCGCGAAGCCCGGCCACGCCGCGGCGGTGAAGGTCTTCATCGCCTCTCCGCCGAAGTACACGTTGATGCCGAACCAGCCGCACGCGACGATCGCGCGGAGCACGGCCGGGACGTTCGCGCCGCGCGTACCGAACGAGGCGCGCGCGAGGACGGGGAAGGAGATCCCGTACTTCGTGCCGGGGTGGGCATTGAGGAGGATCGGCCCGAGGACGATGATGTTTCCGAGTCCGATGGTCAGGAGCGCCTGCCACCAGTTCATCCCGACGTCCTTCGACAGGAGCCCGCCCGCGAGCTGGTACGTCGGGATGCAGTGGGCCATGCTGATCCACAGCGCCGCGAAGTTGTACGTCGTCCAGACGCGCCTCGCCTTGGGGACAGGCGCGAGATCGGGGCTGTAGAGCGGGCTCGCCGTCACGTCCGCGGGGAGCTCCGAGACCACTTCGTCGGCCGAGTCCTGCATGGACCGCGACTATATCGTGGGCGCCGCGAAGCCCGAAATGGATGGGCGATCAGGGGGTGGGGATGGAACGGGAGAAGGTGTCGCGAACGGCCCCATCCCGGTCGATCACCTCTGCGCTCACGGTGTCCGACTCCACGTGGAAGATCGTCGCGTGGTAAAAGGCTCCGCTCGAGACGCGGTCCTCGCAATAGGCCCGCTCGATGTTCTCGTCGATGACGCCGATGAGGCCGCCGCCGCCACCGGTCGTGACGTACGTGGGCCCCTGCCCGAGCTCGAACCGCTCGTAACCGTGCATATGGGCCTGGAGGACAAAGAGGACCCCATATTGCTCGAAGATGGGCTCGAAATGCTCATAGGCGGGCATGTTGTCGCCCGTATCGCCGCACGTGAGGAAGGGCTTGTGGAAGTACACGACGGAGAAGCGAAAGCCCGGCTGGGTGGCGGCGTCGGCGAGCTGGGCCTCCAACCAATTGGCCTGCTCACTCCCCTCCGCGAAGGACTCTTCGGTGTCCAAGTTGAAGAACCAGACCCCCCCCGATTGGAATCGATAGTACTCGCTGGTCCCGTCGAAGCCGGAGTCACCGAAGAAGCGAAGCGCGTAGTCCGAGAGCTCGTCCGGCACCTCCAGCTCGTGGTTTCCGATCGCGGGCATGAAGGCCCCCTGGGCGAGCATCGGCTGCATCAGGGGGAACCACGAGGCCCACGTCTCGAGGAGCGACGAGTAATATTGAATGTCCCCGCCGTGCAGGACGAAGTCGGGGTTCTTCACGAGGGTGTGTGAGAGCGTCTCCGGCGTCGAGCCGAGCGCGGGGTTCGTGTCGCCGATGGCCATGAACGTGAAGGAAGCCCCCGCCGGGCGCGCGGTGCAGAATCGTCCCTCCCGCGAGTCGTCGGCGACGAGACGATAGTGATAGCAGGTGCCCTCTTCGAGCCCGGTCACCTCCGCCTCGTGCATGTAATAGGTCCCGGCGTAGTCGGGCGGCGCGATCGAAGAGAGACCCGCGGTGTAGGTGTTCTCGAGCGTCGCCGTCGAGACCGTCGACGGGAACGTGACCGCGGCCCCTCCATCCTCGGGCTCGACGACGACCCCCGGCTCGGACGCCTCGTCGCAGGCCTCCCAGCGCACGACGACCGAGGTCGGCGCCATCTTGTTCGTCCATGGGCCCTTGGTCACGAACGGGGCGTCGCAGACGAGCCCTCCCCCCTGCCCTCCCGCCCCGCCCTCCGCGCCGCCTCCGGCGGAGGAGCCGCCGCCGCCGCTGGAAGCGTCGTCACCGCAGCCGGCGAGGCCGCCGAGGGTGCATAGAACGACGCAGGCGCTTGCGAGCCGAGACCTCTTCATGGGGGGACTATGGCAAGGGTTCCGCCCCGCGAGAAGATTACTCTTGGGGCTCGTCCCCGAGGACATCGCGCGGGTCCTCCGGCTTCGCGTCCTCGTCGTCGTCGACCGGCGCCTTCGGCTTCGGCTTTGGCTTTCCGACCTTGTAGAGGGCGTAGCTTCCGCGCTTCGCGAGCTGCTCGAGCCGCCCATCCTCGACGTCCTTACGGTGCCGCTTGAGCCGGTCGCCCTTGATCTCGCGCTCGTCCACGAAGACGTACTGGACGTTCTTCTGACCGTACAGGAAGACGTCTTTGCGATTGGAGACGTGGGGCCCCATCTTCTGGGTCACGCCCACCGAAGCCTTCGGCGGGATGAGCTTCTTCGTCTCCTCGAGCCAGGCGTAGTGGGTCTGCTGCTCGGGGGTCAGCTTGCGCACCACCTTCACGAAGCCGCCCCGGAACGCGTCGTTCTCGAAGAAGCCGCCGAACTTGTAAGACACCGCGAACGAAACGAACAGCGCCCCCACCACGATCGCCCGCTGCAGCCGGGACGAGTCGAGCCCATACGCGCGGGCGAACCCGCCCTCCTTCAAGCGGAGGATGCCGAACGGCGCGGCCGCGAACGCGAAGGGCAGCAGCGCGTTGGAATACTGGAAGTGGGTCGAGAAGACGGCAGCCCGGGTCGCGAGGGTGGTGAAGAGCAGCCCGTAGAGGAGCGTCAATCGCCATGAGCGCGCCGCGAAGGGCACGAACGCGAGCGGCAAGAAGATCTGCAGCATGTACAGGACCTTCGGCTCGGCGAGGGCGTGGCGCAGGGCGAACGTGGGATTGGTCAGCAGCGTCAGGACCAGACCGAGCAGCCCCTGCTTGCTCTCCGGATCCGGGATCATGTCCGAGTAGTAATAATTGTAAGAATACGAGTTCGACGAGTCCTCGGACGGCGGCATGAAGACCTTCTTCGTCAGCACGAAGTAGGCGGCGCACACGAGGATCGTGAACAAGCCGGTCTTGCGCGGGCCGTCCGGCAACAAGATCGTCGTCACCCCCACCATCGCCAGCATCAAGGGGATGTCCTCGCGGACGAGCAGGGCGACGAAGAGGGTGAGCCAGTAGAGCTTCAGCCGGCGGGTCTGCAGGAAGTAGAGCACCCAGAGGATCGGCACGCACGAGAGCGTGAGCGAGTGGAACTCGTACATGTTCGCGCCGTGGAGCGCGGGGTGCAGCGCGTAGCACGCGGCGAGCAGGACGGACTGGAAGCGACTGCCGAGCAGCCGCTTCGCGATGAGATAGACGGGGATGACCCCAGAGCCGCACCAGAAGCTCTGGAGCCCGAGGATGAACTCGGTGCGGGGGTAGATCCGGTAGAGCGGAGAGAGCACGGCCAGGATCGGATCGAAATGGGCCGACCGGTGGGTGCCGCCTTTGTAGAAGGAGCAGCCGAGCAGATTGCCGTGGGCGGACTGATAGAAGACGTTGTCGTACGCGCCCAGGTCCACGGTGCGCGTCTGCATCGCGTGGTGGTTCGTGATGGCGAGCTTGGTGAAGAACCACCCGTAGCCCATCCAGATCGCGAGGAGCGCGACCCACGTGAGGACGATCCCGCCGATCCGTAAGAGCCGGTCACGCCGAGCTCGCTTCGCGAGCCCCTCTCCCTCCGTCTCGTCAGGGCGCGGCGGAGGCGCGATGCGGTACGCAGAGACGGCGGCGACGACCCCGATGATCGCGCAGAAGGCGAGGGTGATGAACGGCTTCTTCTTGTCGGCCTCGATGCCGGGCTCGATGAGGGCGACCGCGAAGGGCACCCCGAGCAGCGGCGTCAAAAAGGCGCCGATCCGAGAGAGCGTCCAGGAGAGGGAGAGCCCCTTGCGCCGCGCATACAGGAAGTACGCGAGGTGGAAGAGCACGAACACCACGAGGAGCGCGACCAGCACCGGCCGCAGCGCCGCCTTCTGATCCAGGAACGAGACGTGGTTGTTGTCGAGGAGCTTCATCCTCGACGCGGGGCCCTTCCAGTACCAATAGGCCGAGCCGGCGAGGATGGGCGCCGCGATCGCGAGCCCGAGATGCGATACCCCCGCGCGTCCGATGCGAGAGACCCAGAGGAGCGCTTCGTCGAACCAGCGTGCGACTCGAAGAGCTGCCGCTCTCACATTCATCGTGAAGGGGCGTTCATTACCCGCTAGTGTCCGCCCTGGCAAGTGTCTGGGCGCAAGTGGATCGGATGGGCGCTTCGGCTCGTGGGGCCGATCCTGCTCGTGATCGTGCTCGTTCGTCTGCCGGAGCCGAGGCAGCTCGGGGCCGTGGTCGCCGCCTCCGATCCGCTCCTCCTCGCGGGGAGCGCCCTCTTCAACTTCGCGAGCATCCACATCAAAGTCGTGCGCTGGCAGGTGCTCCTGCGCGTTCGAGGCATCCACTACTCGACGAAGCAAGCGTGGCTCGCGTTCTCGTCGTCGATGTACCTCTCCCTCCTCACCCCCGGGCGCGTGGGAGACGTGCTCCGCGTGCAGTACCTGCGTCACGACGTCGACGCGCCCTACGCCGAGGGGCTGGCGTCCATCGTCATGGATCGCCTCTGCGATCTCTACGTCCTCGCCGCGTTCGTCTCGATCTCCATCGTCCACTACAGCGGCGTGCTCGGACGGCAGCTCCAGACCGCCTCGGTGGTCGTCGTCGTCGCCACCGTCCTCGGCCCCCTCGTCCTCCTCGTCCCTGGCGTCGCGGAGCGCGTCGTCGGGGTGATCTACAAGCGCGTGACGAAGGACCCCACCGGGCGGGACCTCGCCGTCTTCCTCGACGCGCTCCGGGCCCAGGTTGGACGCCCCCTCCTCTCCACCATCCCGCTGACCGTCGCCGCGTTCCTCGTCAACTTCTTCCAGGCGTGGCTCGTCGCCCGAGGCCTCGGCCTCTCCATCGGTTACTTCGACGTCGTGTGCCTCACCGCCGTCGCGAGCCTCTTGGGCCTCCTCCCCATATCCATTTCCGGCATGGGCGTCCGCGAGGCCCTCTTCGCGACCGTGTTCCCCTCCTTCGGCTACACCAAAGAGCAAGCCGTCGCCTTCGGCCTCCTCGTGTTCGCCGTGATCTATCTGACCGCCGCCATCATGGGCTTCGTCACGTGGCAAATGAAGCCGCCGCCCACCGGCGCCGCCGCGCCCCCCCGATAGCGACATAGGGTCCGCCAAGCCCGCTCGCGAAGCCCAATAGAGCAACTCGGGGACCGGACAGGGGAGCGACTTGCTCCCCACCGCGCCACGAGGACTGCCTAGAGCGCGGTCAAACATCGTTGCATGCAACGTTGCACCGTCGTCTCACCAATGGGGCCAATAGACGGGCGCTATGAAGCGAACAGGGGATTCCGCGCGTACGGTGTCTCGGACGAAACGAGGTGCCATGCCGACGACCGAGCCCTGTCATCTGGATCGCAGACCCTCATCCATCCCCGATGAAAGTCGCGCGGGTGGGCCCGAGGAGGCGGCGTGGTGACCGCGGGCGCTCGGGCCCCGCTGCTTCGAATGCTGTCGTTCGAATGCCTCGGAGGGGTCGCCCTCGAGGTGGTCTCGTTCACGCTCACTGAAGCGCTGAGCGACGTGTTCGAGGCGAAGGTCGTGGTCCAGACGCACGAGTCGGCCGCAGAGCTCGCTCCTCGGGTGCTGGGTCAGCCCGCGCGCCTGGGCTTCGGCGGACAGGCTCACGGCGGATCGGCGCTCGGGCTCGGTCCCGTCGACGAGCTCGCGAGCACTGGCAGGTTCGTGCACGGGATCATCCGAACGGTCGAATCGCGCGGAACGTCGGAGAGCATCGCCGGCGCGCCGAGCTACGCCGAGCTGACCCTCGTCCCGAAGCTCGCGCTGCTCGGGAATCGGAAGACGAGCCGAGTCTTCCAGGAAGTGGGTGTCGACGAGGTCGTCGATACCATCCTCGGCGAATGGGGTGTTCCGCGGCGGTGGGCGCTCTCCAATCGCCCCGCGGCGTGGCTCTACAACGTGCAGCATCAGGAGACGGATCTCGACTTCTTGAAGCGAATCCTCGCCGCAGAGGGGATCTTCTTCTTCTTCGAGAGGGCGCCCCTCCACGCCGGAGTAGACGCCGTCCCCTCGGTCGTGTTCGCCGACGAGGTCGCGGCCTACGGAGGCCGCGAGGCGGGCGGCGCGATCCCCGAGCTCTTGCCCGCGGTGCGCCGAGACCGGTCGGCGCAGCGCTACGATCGCCTGTTCCGGTTCTCCGAGACGCAGCGAGTGTCGACGGGGACGGTGCTCATCCGCGACCATACGGCGACCCAAGCCCACGCGGACACGGTAGCGGGAGCCTCGAGCCCGGGCGGACACGGGCACCGACTCCACACGACCTATGAGTATCTGCCTGCGCGACCGATGGATATCCACCCGCGCCTGGGGACGATCGCCCTCGAGCAGCTCCGGAGAGACAGCCGCGTCTACGCCGGAGAGGCGTCCGCTCCCCTCCTCGCGGCGGGGCATCTCTTTCGAGTGGAGGGCCGTACGGACGCCTCGCTGGACGGCACCTACGTCCTCACTTCGATGCGCACGCGCGGACACGAGCCGCAGCTCGTGGGCGACGCGACCGCCGACCCGGACACGCTCGTCCAGGAGCTTGCGTCCGTTCGCGCCACCGACGCCTTTCGACCGGCGCGGGTGCATCGCAGAGAGCACCACGGCTTCGACACCGCCGTCGTCGTCGGCCCGCCGAACGCGCCGTCGGCGTGTGACAGTCTGGGGCGAGTCCGGGTCCGGTTCAGCTGGGATCACCCGCGGCCGGGCATCGACGACGCGGAGGTGGACTGGACGGCCCGATCTACCTGGTTGAGGGTTGCCCAGCCTTGGAACGGGGCCGGACACGGGGCCTTCTTCCTGCCGCGCGTCGGCGCGGAGGTCCTCGTGGGATACGTGGGCGGGGACATCAATCGCCCCGTCATCGTCGGGTCTCTGCCGAACAGCTTGAATCCCCCTCCCTTCTCGCTGCCCAATGACATCGGGCTGAGCGGGATCGTGTCCCGCGGCCTCTCGAGCGACGGGCAGAGCGAGATCGTCTTCGACGACACGGGCGGGCGAGAGTCGCTGCGCGTGGTGAGCCAGCGAAAGCTGATGGTCCGCGCCCGCCAGGATATCGAACAACACGCGGGCCGAAACGAGCTCACGGACGTGAAAGAGTCCTCCGTGCTGAACGTCGGCCAGATGCGGCGCGAGCACATCGACGGGGACCGGGCGGTGGAGGTGGCCGGCAAGAGCACCATCGACGTGGCCCGCGAGGCGCACTGCACCGTCGCCGGGGCCACGCGCGTCGCGCTCGCGGCGACGGACGTCCACGTCAAAGGAGATGCCACTGTCCACTTCGACGCGAGGCTCGAAGGGGCGCTCGCGGGCGATCTCGTGGCCGCCGTCGCTGGGGAGACGTGGCTTGAGCACGCGGGCTCGCTGGCCGTCCTCGTGGGCAAGGGAGAAGAACCCGCCAATTACACGGTTCGCTGCGACGGCGCGACGACCCACCTCTCGAGGAGCCTCTTCGAGATCGCCAGCGAAGAGCAGCTCAGCCTGCGGTGCGGAGAGAGCGTCATCACGCTCACCCCCCAAGCGGTCGAGATCAAGGCGGCGAAGCTGCGCGTGGACGCGGGCATCATCGAGCTCGTGGGAGACGAGCTGCAGCTCCAGGGAAAGTCGTTCGCGAGGATCGACGCACCGAAGGTGTTCGCGCTCTCGCGGGGGGCGAGCCTCTCCCTGACGACGAGCGCCAAGCTGGACGGGGAGAAGGTCCAACTGGGCACGCCCCCGGATCCGAGCGACGGCCCCGCCGCCGTCAAGCCGCGCGCGCCGTCGACCCGGATCAGGCTCGTCGACCAGGATGGGAATCCGGTGGCGGACGAGCCGTGTGTCGTTCGGCTCTCGGATGGGACGTCCCGAACCGGTGTGACGAACCGAGCTGGCATCGTGAAATTCGACGACCTCGTCGGCGCCGCCACGGTCGACTTCGTCGAGCTGTCCAATTGGGAGAAGGGCTGATGGCACCGCGCGTCGTTCGTTACGGGGAGCACCTCGACGTCATCGCATATCGTCACGGCGTCTCCGTCGAGGAGGTCTGGAACGCTCCCGGCAATCGGGGATTGAAGTCACGACGACCCGGGCCCCACATGCTCGTCGAGGGCGACACCGTGGATTTGCCGGCGCGGCGTCACCCGAAACCCATCGACCTGGAGCTGGGCTCGCTCAACACCGTCGTCGCCACCATTCCGAAGGTGAAGGTGGAGCTCCTCCTCGATGGGAAGACCGGGCCCGTCGCGGGAGAGCCGTGGCACATCGAGGCGAATGGAGAGAAGGCCGAGGGGACGACGGGCGCGGACGGCAAAATCGCCTTCGCGGTCCGCGTCACCACGCCTCGAGTGAAGCTCTTTCTGGACAGGATGGGAGCGCAGCGGCAAGTCGCCATTGGCGCGCTCGATCCCCCCGACGCCGCGACCGGGATCATTCATCGATTGAACAACCTCGGGTACGACGCGGGCGACGCGGTGCGCGCGCTGACCCAGAGGGCGGTCGAGGCGCTCATGACCTTCCAGAGAGACCAGAAGCTCGCCCCGACCGGTGAGCCGAACGCGGAGACGATGTCGGCGCTCGTCGCGGCGCACGGGAGCTGAGCATGGCAGAGGGATCGGACATCTCGGTTTCCCACGGCGGGCCCGCCACGACCAGCGTCGGCACCCAAGTCGACTTGTATCTCCGCGTTCGGGACCTCTCCGGGCGTCCGCTCGAGGGGGCGAAGGTCTTCGTCGACCGGCCCAAGGACCCGACCGTCACCGACAAGGCGGGGCTTTGCGTCATCAAGGGAAAGAGCGGAGGGAGCTTCACGGTCTCTGCCGAGTACGAGGCCAACTTCGGAAAATTCGGCGTCCGAAAGGGGGTGTTCAAAGAGCAGCGCCTGGCCATCGCCCCCTTCGACCCGACGCCCCCGGGGGCCCCCGCCGACCCGAACGTCCACCTCGAGGTCCACGCGACTATTCGTATCCCCGTGGAGTACCGATTGCTCAAGCTCTTCGGCTGGCAGAACCCCGCCCTGCGTCCGAAGATCTACATGGACCCCGTCCCCGTCGCCGGCCACCGCCGCCTCGACGAGACGAACAAAGACAAGAGCCGCGAGTGGCAGCTGCGGGAAGGCCTGCGCGTCTACGACGCGGGCGGCCGGAAGGAGATCGCCGAGGCGAAGAAGGCGGTCGAGGCCAGGAAGAAGCTGATCGACGAGCGCAACAAGGCCCTCGGCATCGACGACAAGAGGATCAAGGACGACCAGGCGGCGCTGGACGCCCACGACGCGCGCGTCGCGAAGCTCTCCGACGACGAGCGGAGCGCGAAGGAGAAGGTCAACGCCGACAAGCGGGCCGCTCTGCAAAAGAAGCTCGACGACGACACGGCCAAGCGCGCCGCCGACAAGGAGAAGCTCGACGAGGCCTCGAACGTCGAGGCGGTCGACCGGGCGCTCGAGGTCGCCCTCGCGAGCCACGGGGGGAGCACGCACCGTCAAGTCATGGAGTACGTCGTCAAACAGGCGCTCCCGAAGTCGCGGTACGCAAACGAGCCCTGGATCAAGTACGCGATCATCCATTTGACGGGTCTGCGATACCGCCCTTCGCACAACTGCTGCTTTCCTCCCGAAGACATCGTCTACGGAATGCGCGAATTGGAGATCGACACGCGGGAGCACCCCTCGAGCAGGGGCGCCTCCTCCAAGGAGGAGCACGCGGAGAGGCAGCGCATCTTCGCGCGGGAGTACCTGTCCCTCCTCTCGAGCGACGAGGATCTGGCGAAGCGTGTCGCGTCGTTCTTCGACAAGCAGATCGGAGGTGTCTACGCCGGCACCACGATGCGCAAATACGCTGGTCGCTCGGGCAAGCCGTTCAAGCCCGGCCAGATCATCGATCTCCTGAAGAAGATCGCGCTCAGCGACGGCCCCTTCTCGGTGGACCCCCCCGACGCCCAATCGAAGAGCAAGGCGCCCGCGAAGGGCCCGAGCTTGCTCTACGATCTTCGGGCGGTCGCGAGCGCGGTGTGCCAAGCGTGGATTCAGGGCGTGGGCGCGGAGGGGAAGAGGAGCGGAGGGGCCCCGCCCGACGAGGGCGAGTTCCTGGGCGAGATCGCGGATCGGTACTTCAATGGCGGCCAGATCCCCGAGAACGTCTGGATCCGAGCGATGTCGTCGACGCCGCTGCTCAACGACTTCGCCGACGCGAAGACGGCCACGAGCGACGCCGACTGGAACATCAAGAAGGTCGGAGCGTGGAACCGCGTCTTCCCCACCGACGGATCGCTGTGGCTGAAGCACCACCAGAGGACGTTCCAGCCCTATTTCACCAGCGTGGTCTGCAACGACGTGACGTCGATCCTCGCGCGGCTGCGCGGCCTCCCCATCGGCGATCAGGAGTTCATGATGGGAATGGCGAACGAGCTCTTCCGATATGGGAAGGCCTCGAAGACGAAGTCACCCTCCGACCCGAGCTTCGTCGGGCTCTTTCGCCCTCAGAAGCTCACGGATCTGCGCCGCGGCGATATCCTCTTCTGGGGGAAGTGGATCAAGGACGGCGAGCGGTCCGACGACTACATCATCCCGCCCGCGTATGTCCTCGATCTCGGGCCGTGCAGCGCGAAGGTCGACCCGACCCAGCTCGCGAGAGCGATCAAGCAGGGCGTCCAGAACGCGGACGGGACCTCCATCCTCCAGCTCCCCCCGGACAAGAAGACATTCGCGTTCGCGGTCGAGCGCAACCGGCGAGTCACGGTGAGCGACGCCGAGGGCAACGAGAGGACCTTCCGCTACGCCGACCGCCTCGTCCGCGCCTGGCCCGACAAAGACGGCAGCGCCGTCAACGACTGGCTCTCGTACATGCACGTGGCGATGATCATCGACATCGACGAGGCCAACGGGAACGCGATCTTGTACGAGACCGCAGCTCCGGTCGGCATCGTCGTCCGGCCCTGGGAGTACAACGACCATCCCCAGTGGTGTTTGAACATCCCTGAGGTCTTCGCCGGGCGCAGCCCCCCCGGAGAGGCGCCGAACCTCGATTGGTTCTTGGACGAGCACAACCTCCTCGACGAAGGGAGGCTCGACGATGGCTGAGCCCATCTGGGTGGACGCCACGCGTGACACCGTCGTCGCGGCGCGGGCCTTCTCCTATGGCGGCACCCCCGCCCTGTCGATCGTGACGAAGGTCGTATTGGACCTCGGGCGGGAGCGAATCGCGACGATGATCCCGGCCGATCCGATCGTCGTTCGCGAGGTCCCATTCCGGCCTTCGTCCTTCCAATCCATCGTTCGGGCGGACGAGGTAGCGCTCCAAAAGGTCGCGTGCGACGTGACCCTCGTCGGGCGCGCGGTCGCGCCGGGGGAGGTGCCGGCGCGGACGCTGCGGGCGCGGCTCGCGCTCTTTCGGGCGGGGGTGCCCATCGTGGAGAAATCGGTCGTCGCCCACGGAGGGCTCGACGGCGCGGGCCAGCCGAACCTCATCCAATCGACCACGCTCGCGTGGGAGCTCGCCCTCGGGGGTGCCGGAGCCGGACCGGCGGTGGCGGAGCGAAACCCCGTGGGGACGGATAGACCTTGGATCATCGAGCCGGAGCGACCGGACCGGCCCGCGGGATTCGGTCCCATCGGCAACCTCTGGCCGAGTCGAGCGAAGCTCGCCAAAGGCAGCTCCGTCGAGCTTCTCCAAGACCGGCCGAGCCTCCCGACCTCGTTTCCGTGGGCCTACTTCCAGTCGGCCCCCGCGGAGCTTCAAGTGCCCTTCCTCGATGGAGACGAGTGGCTCCATCTCGACGGCTTCGACGCGGCCCGGGTCAGCGTGCGCGTGCAGCTCCCCCAGCTCGAGGCGAGCGCCGTGGTGTTCTCGCAGGGGAGCCCCATTCAAGCCCCCCACGTCCTCGATACGCTCGCCATCGACACCGACGCGTGGAGAGCGACGGTGCTTTTCAGGGGGGTCGCGATGGGCGTCGCGCCCGCGGCCGATACGCTCGTGATCAGCCGCGTCGCCACCGGCGGCGCGAGCGCGGCCCTCCCGGACGTCGAGACGGCGAGGAGCAGGGCCAAGCCGCTATCCCTCATCACGTTGAAATCGGCTCCCCGGACGCTCATCGGCGCGTCCCCCCAACCAGGCACCAAGGACGCGGGGGCCCCATTTCACATCGCCGCCGCTCCATCGGCCCCGCCCTCGGCTCCGCCGGGAGGCGTTCTGCCCTGGAAGGAGGTGCGAGGCCACGTGGCGCCCAGCGCCACCGCCCAGAGAAGCACCATGGACCTGGACCCGGCCGCGCTGGCCCGAGCGATCCAATCGTTCGCTCCTCCTGTCACTGTCACCGGCCCCACCCCCTCCGCGCCCTCACGAGCGCCGGCCGCAGCCGACGACGGCGTCGAGCTCCCCCACCTCGAGCGCGAGCTCACCCCGCCTCCGCGCGTATGGCACGTCGCGGCGGAGCTGCGCGCCGCCGGCCTCTCGGAGGAGAAGGTCCGCGAGATCATCACCGACCTCGAGGCCCTCCCCCGCTGACAGTCAGCTCGCGTTGCGCATCGACAGTCCAGCGGCGAGGGCGACCATCGTGCTCGCGATGTCGCGCAAAGGTCGAATGTGCTCGGCGGCGCCCCGATCGCGGGCCTCTTTGGGCATGCCATAGACGACGGACGTCGCCTCGTCCTGGGCGATTGTGCGGGCGCCCGCTTGACGCATCTGGAGCATTCCGTCGGCGCCGTCTTGGCCCATTCCGGTGAGGATGACGCCGACCGCGTTCCGGCCGAGGGCGCGCGCGACGGATTTGAACAGGACATCGACGGCAGGCCGGCTGTGATGAACGGGAGGGCCGTCGACGAGCCGCGCCTCGAAGGTCGCGCCGCTCCGGCGGACCTCCATGTGTTGGGTCCCTCCCGGCGCGAGCAGGACGTGGCCGGGAATGACCCGATCTCCGTCCGCCGCCTCTTTGACGCGAACTTGGCACAGCCGGTCGAGGCGCTCTGCGAAGTGGCGTGTGAACTTCTCGGGCATGTGCTGGACGATGACGATGCCGGGCGCGTCCGGGGGCACGGCCGAGAGCACTTGCAGGAGGGCCTCCGTCCCCCCCGTGCTCGCCCCAATCGCGATCACGGCGTCGGAGACGCTGCTGAGGGTCCGCGGGGCCGCCGCGGCGGGGACCGGGCGCACGGAGAGGGGGCGGCGCGCCGCGAGCTTGGCGACGGCCGCCGACTTGACCTTCCGAATGAGCTCTTCGCTGAGGTCGATGGTGCCGCGCTGGATGTCGAGCTTCGGCTTGGTGATGAAGTCGAGGGCCCCGAGCTCCAGCGCGCGGAAGGTCGTCTCGCAGCCGGCCTCGGTCAGCGACGAGACCATGACGACGGGGGTGGGGCGCGTCCGCATGAGCTGCTCGAGGAAGGTGAGCCCGTCCATCTTGGGCATCTCGACGTCGAGGGTGATGACGTCGGGGGCGAGCCGCTCGATGTCACGAAAGGCCGCCACTGGATCGGGAGACGCGCCGACGACCTCGATCTCGGGGTCGCTCGAGAGAATGTCGCGGAGCACGCGGCGCATGAGCGCCGAATCATCGATGATGAGAGCTCGATAGGGCATCGTCATCCCCCTCCAAACAGAGTGACTTGCATATCCAGGCAGTGGCGATCGCTGGAGATCGACCGCAGGAAGCGAGCCTCCTCGCGGCGAACCTCGGCCAGCTGAGCCTCGACGGTCTTGACCCGCGCCTTGCCGGTGGCGGTGTCGAAATGGACAATCATCGGGAGGTTGCCGCCCATCGACTCCGCGACGATCGGGATGCTCTCGATCGAGAGAAAGGAGCGGGCGAACGCGGCATTGTCGCGGGCGATGCGGTCGTCCGAAGTGACGACGTTGGCGGCCCCGAAGAGCTTCGCCACCAGGCGCTCCTTGGCCGCGCCTTGGGCGAGCATCCCATTGATGAGGAGCTCCATGGCGTGCACCCCGAAGCGGGTCGCGACCGCGTCCTCCGCCAGGTGCCCGGCCGGATGCTCGGGCAACATGAAGTGGTTCATTCCCCCGACCCGGGCGACCGGATCGTAGAGGCAGGCCGCGACGCAGGACCCGAGCACCGTGGTGATGAGAGCGGGCCGTGCGGAGGTATGAAGCTCTCCCGACTTGATGGGGACCTTCGGCGGGCCGGGAGGGGGCGCGGGAGGAGCGGCCCGATGGCGGCCGGACGAGAGCTTCGCCGACGAGAGCTTCGCCGACGAGAGCTTCCGGACGCGGGCAGAAGAGGCGGAAGGGATCGGACCGGGCGTCTTGATCCGACGCGGCGGAGCGTTGCCGCGCAAGGTGTAGACGGTGGCCGCCACCGGCACGAGCATCTCTGCCATGAAATGCAGCGTCTCGGAGTGACCGGCGAAGTAGAGCCCCCGCGGGCTGAGGGCGCCGGCGAGGCCCCGCGCGATCTTCGTCTGGGTCTCCTTGTCGAAGTAGATCATCACATTTCGACAGAACACGAAGTCGAAGGCCGTCTTGATGGGATAGGGCTGCTCGACCAGGTTGATCTGCCGGAAGGTCACGAGCTCGCGGATGCGCGGCGCGACCTCGTACTCCCCGCGCCCCGTCTGCTCGAGGAATTTGCGGAGGGCGAGCGGCACGTCAGAGACTTCTTCCTTCGTGTATTTGGCCTCCTCCGCCTTGGCGAGGATGTTCGTGTCGATGTCGGAGGCGAGGATCCGTACGTCGATCGGGGCGCTGCCGACGACGTCGGCGAGCACCATCGCGATCGAGTACGGCTCCTGCCCCGAGGAGCACGCGGCGCTCCACACTCGCAGCTTCGTCTGGCCGGCGTCGAGGAGCTCGCGGGCCCGAGCGCGGAGGGTGTCGAAATGGTGAGGCTCGCGGAAGAACCCGGTCTTGTTGGTGGTCAGCGCATTGACGAACTCGGGGAGCTCCGCTCCGCTCTCCACGAGGTCGAGGTAGTCGCGGAACGTGCTCAGACCGAGCGCGCGCATGCGCCTCCTCAACCTCCCCTCGACGAGCGTGTGCTTCGTCTCGAGCACGACCCCGCTGTGGCGGTGACGACGAGGACGACCGAGAAGCGGTCGACCGGCTTGGTCTCCAGTCCGAACTTCTCGCGCAGCCCGACGACCGGCGAGACCGCGCCGCGGAGGTTCATCACGCCGCGGACGTACGCGGGGACCGTCGGGATCGGGGTGATGACGGTGAAGGCGCGGATCTCTTGGACGTGCTCGATAGGAATGGCGTATTCCTCGGCGTCCACGCGAAACGACAAATAGTCTCTTGTCCCGCTCACCTTCCGCTCTCGACTTTCTGCGCTCTCATGCGACGCGCACCGCTTTGAACATTCCCGTGGAGTGAGGCCGCGCCGTCGCCGCGTCTTGCGAGAAGACGCCGCTCGTGAAGGCGGCCGGATCGATGATCAGCGCGAGCCTCCCGTCGCCGAGGATGGTCGCCCCGCTGAAACCCGCCACCCTTCGATAGTTGCGCTCGAGCGGCTTGATGACGATCTGCTGCTGGCCAATCAATTCGTCGATCAGCAGCGCCGCCTTGCGCTTGCCCGACTCGAGGACGCAAACGAGCGCCTTCTCCGGGTCCTGCTCGGATCCGCGGATGAAGAGCTGTCGGGCGATGCGAATGAGGGGCAGCGACTCGTTGCGGACGTCGACGATCTCTCCCTTGCCGAGCACCGTCTTGATTTGGCCCTTCTTCGGCCGGAACGACTCGATGACGGAGAGCAGGGGGATGGCCAGGGTCTCCGTCCCGACCCGGACGAAGAGGCCATCGATCACGGAGAGGGTCAGGGGCAGCTCGAGGTGGAATGTCGAGCCGCGCCCCATCTCGCTGGTGATTTGGACGCTGCCCCCCAGCGCCTCGAGGTTCCGCCGGACGACGTCCATCCCGACGCCGCGGCCCGACACGTCGGTGACCTTCGCCGCGGTAGAGAATCCCGGCGCGAAGATCAGGTCGAAGCACTGCTCCTGGGTGAGCACGTCATTGGGGCCCACCAATCCGAGGCTCACCGCCTTGGCCTTCAGCTTCTCCGGGTCCATGCCGCGACCGTCGTCCTGGACCTCGATGACCAGCCATCCGCCCCGGTGGAAGGCCCGAAGGCTCACCGTGCCGGTCGGGCATTTGCCGGCCTCGAGCCGTCCTTCGGGCACCTCGATGCCGTGGTCGACGGCGTTTCGAACGAGGTGCATGAGGGGGTCGACGACGAGCTCGGCCATCCCCTTGTCGATCTCCGTCTCGCCGCCTTCCACGTGGAGCACCGCCTGCTTCTGAACGGCGAGGGAGACGTCGCGGACGACGCGATTGAAGCGAGAGAACACGGTGCTCATGGGCACCATCCGGATCGAGAAGACGCTGTCCTGGAGCTCGCGCGCGTGACGGTCGAGCATCTCCAGGGCCTCCTCTCGGCGGAGACGCCCGTGCGGCGACGTGTCGGAGATGGCGTCTCGAATCATGGCGTGGGCTACCACCAGCTCGCCGACGAGGTTGATGAGCCGGTCGACCTTCTCGGTCGCGACGCGCAGGGTCGGGCCCTGGGGGGCGCCGGCCGCGTTTGCGGCGGCGGGACCGCCCGGCGCAGGCTGCTTCGCGTCTTGGGCCGCGGCGGCCGCCGGGACCGCAGCGGCCGCCGGGACCGCAGCGGGGACGTCGCGCACCTCGAGGACGCCCTCGTCGGACACGAACATGAACACGTCACGAATGGCTTGCTCGCTCGCGGAGGTGTCGAGCTGGACGGTCCAGGCCGCATAGCAATTCTCGGGATCGAGGGACTCGAAGGCGGGCAGACCCTTCCAGTCCGCCGTCACCTTGGCCCCCTCGCCCATGGCCGCGAGCTCGCGAACCAACAAGAGCGGGTCCATCCCTGTCTTGAACGTATCGAGCGCGGGCCCGAATCGAACCTCCACCGTTCGCTTGCCCGAGCCCTTGTCCTCTTTGGCCGCGGCCCCTGCCCCCTCCGGGGCGACGCCCGCGAAGACGAGGATCTCGGCGCGCACCCGAGCCGCTGCTTCTCGCGGCGGCTCTCCGCCCGCCTGGGCGGCTTGGATGAAGTCCTGGAGGACGCCGTGCGCCTGCAGCAGCTTCTCCAGCATCGGCGGGGTGAGCTCGAGCCGGCGGGCCCGCAGCTTGTCCAACAGGTCCTCGACCCCGTGCGCGAACGCCGCGACCTCGGGCAGGCCGAACGTGGCCGCGCCCCCTTTGATCGAGTGCACCGCGCGGAACACCGCGTTCAGGACCTCCGGGTCCTCGCGCGATGACTCGAGCTGGAGGAGCCCCCGCTCGGTCGTCGCGAGGTGCTCCTCCGCTTCTTGGAGGAACATCCCGAGGAACTCGGTCACGTTCACAGGCGAACCAGCCATTGGGGGCCTCGATGCGACGGCGTTCAGGGAACGACTTTGGCGACCACTTGCAGCATCTGCTGCGGGTTGAATGGCTTCACGAGCCAGCCCGTCGCGCCGGCCGCCTTGCCCTCTTGCTTCCGCTGTTCTTGCGCCTCGGTGGTGAGGAGCAGCATCGGCGTGAACTTGTATTGAGGCTTGGCTCGGAGCTCTTTGACGAGCGTGATGCCGTCCATCACGGGCATGTTGAGGTCCGTGATCACGAGCTGAAGCGGCTTGCCCTCGGATGCCTTGAGCGCGTCTGCACCGTTTTCGCCTTGGATGACGGTGAAGCCAGCTTGCTGGAGGGTGTGGGTCACGAGAGATCGAATCGGGGAGAGCGTTCGGGGTCGTGGCGGCGGAGGTCCGGGCCCTCAGCCGGAGCTCGAAGGATCTGAACGAAAGGGTGGGCACCCAAGTCCGCACCGCGCGCGCCACGATCGACGAGGCGAGGCGCCTCATCCAGCTTGATCGCGACCCGAGACCCGGAGGCGGTGGCGGCGACGGAGCTTGTGTTCTCGCGGGTCGACGGCCTCGACGCGAAGCTCGTCAGGGTGGTCTCGGAGCTGGCGAAGCTCACCGACGGCCTGACCGTGCTCGTGGCAGACGCAATCCGCGCGCTTCAGTTCGAGGACATGGTCAATCAGCTCCTGGGGTGCGCCAAGCAGCGCATCGAGCGATTCGAGAACGTCTCGCGGGCGCTCTCCGGCCTCAGCGACGACGCGGCCAGCAGCGAGGTCGAGGAGGCGATGAGCGCGCTCCGCCACGAGGCCACGGAGGCGGTCTACTCCCCGGTCTCCCAGAGCTCGGTGGACGGCGGCGACGTCGTCCTCTTCTGAGGTCCCGGAACCTTCGGCCCGCGGCGCGATGTTCTCGATAGCGACGCGGGCGGCCGACGTCACGCCGCACGGACTCTGCGGAGCGGTCGATCAGCGCGGGTCGACGGCGTCGTCGTCGTGGCGCGCGTCGTCGTCGCCGGGCGGGGCCTCGCCCTGGTCCTGCTCCGGCTCGGGCTCGTCGGCCTTCTTCTTCTCGTCCTCTCTCTTGGGATCGGTGTCCTTGGCCTCGAGGATCATCCGCCCGAGCTCGCGACTGTAGACCTCCGCGGCCTCGTGGTTGACGTGGTCGGCGTTCTCCATTTGATTGGCGGGGAACGACAGCGGCTCGTCGAAGTTGACGTAGTGGACCCGACGGCCGGGGCGAATGATCCTCGAGAGGGCGCCCCGGAGCTTGCCGACGAAGGCGGCGTAGCTCGCGTCTTTGCCGACGCGCTCGGCGATGGGGGACATCGCGAGGTACAGATCGAAATTGTACTTGTCGGAGAGCTTGGCGATCCGCTTGAGGCCGGCCACGTTCTCCTTGCTGAGGCGGGGGCTCTTCCACTTGCGGAGGTTGGAGAGGTGGCCCGATTCGCTCACGTGGACGCGCCTCTCGTCGACGACGTCGCTGCGCATGTAGCCGCGATCGTCCATCGAGAAGCCGGTGTCCTCGAACATCTTCTCGGGGTGAACGGCCCAGTCGGTGAGGGTCGTGCTCTCGCCGTAGAGGGGGAAATACCGAGAGACGAGGTACTCCTTCTCCGCCTCTTCGCTGAGGGGGAGCTTCGGCTCCATGCGCTCCCAGAACTTCCACCCGAGGGGGACGCGGGCGAGGAGGGCGCGTCGCTTCTCGGTCATTCCGCGGTTCCAGACGTCGAAGACGTGCACGAGCACCACGTGCTTCGGCACCTTCCCCTTCTGGATGGACCGCGAGAGCATCCACGCGTCGTTCACCGTGAGCATGTCGCCCATCGTGCAGAAGTTCATCACGCGGCCGCCGAGGGCGGGCTCCAGCACGTCGGGGCGGACCCCTTGGTTGCAGGTCGAGTCGCCGAGGAACATCCAATCGGCGGGCACCTTCTGATCTTCGAGGAGCGCCCATTTCTTGTGGATGAGCCAATACGTGCGGTTGGTCGTGTGCTCGTCGAGGCGGCGGCGGGCCCCCACGTTGGCGAGGGCGAAGACGACGAGGGCGATCACGACGGGAATGAACACCTTGATGGGCCCCCCCCGTCCGACGACCTCCTCCGTGAGCTGAACGTTCTTCGCCATGGCGCCGCCGGTCAGAATTGGAAGTAGATGAACTCGACGCTCTCCCGCACGCCCAACGTGGCGATCGAGACGAGGACGATCCCGTAGAGGACCCCGAGGACATAGAACGGCAGCTTCGCCATCACGAGCAGGTCGCGACGCTTGTACTGCCACAGCTGGACCATGACGAGCGGCCCGACGAAGAGGACGAGCTTGCGCACGATGTCCTCCGTGTCCCGCGAGGTGGAGAGCCCCAGGTTCGCGATCATCCCGATGGATTGATGGAAGGACCGACTCCGAAAGAGGACCCACCCGATCACGGTCAGGCAGAACATCAAGAGCATCTGGGGAGGCACCCTCAGCCACGCGAGCCGGAGGGCCCATGGGTTCTCGTGGGCGGGGTGTTTGTCGACGAGGCGGTAGACGATCAGGATCAGGCCGTGGAACGCCCCCCAGAGCACGTAGTTCCAGGCCGCCCCGTGCCACAGCCCGCCGAGGAGCATGGTCAAAAACAGGTTGCGCAGCGTCCCGAGCTTGCTCCCGCGGTTGCCCCCGAGCGGGATATACAGATAGTCGCGCAGCCACGTCGAGAGGGAGATGTGCCAGCGCAGCCAGAAATCGGTGGGGTTGATGGCGAAGTAGGGCAGCTTGAAATTGACCATCAAGTCGAAGCCCATGAGCTTCGAGAGGCCGCGGGCGATGTCCGAGTACCCCGAGAAGTCACCGTAGATCTGGAAGGTGAACGCGAGGGCCCCGAGCACCGTGTCGAGGCCGCTGTGGAGGATCCAATGGTCGAAGATGGGGTCCGCGATCAACGCCATGTTGTCGGCGATGACCATCTTCTTGAAGTACCCGGCGAAGATCAGGTACACGCCGCTCGTGACCTGATCCCACGTGATCGTCCGCTTCTTGATGACCTGAGGGAGCAGGATCTCGGGGCGCTGGATCGGCCCCGCGACGAGGTGGGGAAAGAAGACGATGAACAGGCCGTAGTCGAGCGGGCTCTTCGTCGGCTCGAGATCTCGACGATAGACGTCGATGCAGTAGCTCATCGCCTGAAACGTGTAGAACGAGATGCCGACGGGGAGCGCGACCTTGAGGGTGATCGCGTCCGCCTTCATCCCGAACAGGTGCAACAGCGCGGTGAAGCTGCCGGCGAAGAAGTTGAAGTACTTGAAGAAGCCGAGGACGACGAGGTTGACGACGATGGATATCGTCAAGAACAGCTTCCGCCGCTTCGGGTCCTCGGTGGCGTGGATCTTCTGGGCGACGAAGAAATCGATGCCGCTCGAGATGGCGAGGAGCCCGAGGAACCGATAGTCCCAGAACCCATAGAACACGAGGCTCGCCACGAAGAGCAGCGCGTTCTGGGCCTTGTGGAAGCGATAGAGGAGGAGATAGAGCGGGTAGACGACCGCGAAGAAGATGAGGAACGTCGTCGAGTTGAAGAGCATCGCTCAGACCCGAGCCGGCTCCGCTTCTTCCGCGGTCGCGGGCGCGGCCGGCACCGGCGCGGCGAGCGCGGGGGCAGGGCGACGCCGCTTGTCGGTGCTCCGGCGAATGGCGTAGATGCGCTTCTTCTGGGACTCGTAATAGGTGCGCACGACGAGCTCGGCGGCGAGGCCGAAGCTCACGAGCTGCACGCCGACGGTGATGAGCAGGACGCTCAAGAGGAGGAGGGGCCGATTGCCGATGTCGTGGCCGAGGACGAGCTTGGCGTACGTGAGGTAGAGGCCGACGAGCACCCCTGCCCCGCCCGAGAGCAGGCCCATCGTGCCGAAGATGTGGATCGGCCGGGTCGAGTAGGTCAGAAGGAAGCGGACCGTGATGAGGTCCAGGAAGACCTTCATCGTCCGGCTCACGGTCCGGACGAGGCCCGTGTACTTCGACTCGCCGGCGGCGCGGGCGCGGTGGTTGACCTCCATCTCCGCGACGCGGACGCCCATGCTCGCCGCCACCGCAGGGACGAAGCGGTGGAGCTCGCCGTAGAGGCGGATGCTCTTGACCACGTCGCGGTGGTAGACCTTCAGCGAGCAGCCGTAGTCGTGGATGCTCACCCCCGTCACCCGGCCAATCAAGAAGTTGGCGGCGCGGGAGGGGAGCTTGCGCATGATCATCGCGTCCTTGCGCTTCACCCGCCAGCCGCTCACGATGTCGAAGCCCTCCTCGGCGCGGGCGAGCATCCGGGGGATGTCGGCCGGATCGTTCTGGAGGTCGGCGTCGATGGTGATGACCCACTCCCCGCGGCTCTTGGCGAAGCCGGCCGCGAACGCCGGCGTCTGTCCGAAGTTGCGCCGGAAGCTGAAGGCGCGCACGCGCGGATCCCGCTCGTTGATCTTCTCGAGCAGGGCGTAGCTGCCGTCGGTGGAGCCGTCGTCCACGCAGAGGATCTCGAAGGGGCGATTCGTCCTCTCGAGCGCCTCCACGAGGGCGCGCACGAGCTCCTCGATGTTCTCGAGCTCGTTGTAGATGGGGACGACGACGCTGACGTACGGCCGCTCTCGCTTTTGAATGGTGCCCGACATGGAAGTGCTCTCGGTCATTGA
Source organism: Polyangiaceae bacterium (assembly GCA_044225865.1). Lineage (GTDB taxonomy): Bacteria > Myxococcota_A > Polyangia > Polyangiales > Polyangiaceae > Xiheicaenibacterium. The sequence continues at coordinate 96,419 of JBGAID010000029.1, forward strand.
ACGAGATGGTCGCCGTCGTCGTCGTCGTCGTCCGATTCCTTGGAGGATGACGGCTCGTCGAGGGCGACGGCGACGCGCTTACGGCTCCAGAGATCTTCTTTGCCCCGCTTCCCGATCTTGACGAACTCGCCCAGGGCGCTCGCGGGGACCGCGGGCTTACACGACGAATCGGTCACGGCGAAGTGGGCTTGGACGAGGAGCTCCTCCGGGTCCTCGCTCTTTTCGTAGGCTCTCTTCTTCGGCGGGGGTTTCTGGACTTGCTTGTCGCGCACCGAAAGCTCCGAGAGCAGGTGGAGCCCCCGCTCATACAGCTTGGAGCACCCGAGGTAGGCGACGACGTTCGTCTTCTCTTCGGCGGGAGGGGCGTGGGGCATCTCGAAGAGCGTCTGCTCGCCGAAGCGCTTCAGCATGGGCGCGTCCTGCTCGATGAAGTCGAAGAAGCGCAGATCGGCTCCCAGACTGTCCATCTGCCGGCTCTTCTTCACCCTCGAGAGGATGTGGGTCACGCCCAGCGATCGCAGCTTCGAGTCCATCGCCGCCGTCGATTCGAAGAGCTCGTAGCGGAGCGCATATTGCCACCCCGCGATGTCGACCACGACCGGTCGCCAGAGCCCGAGGCGCGGGTTGTTCTCGTGCATGAGGATCCGCGCGTCCTTGGGCAGGCCTTTCCAAGCCCCGATGTCGAAGAGCCCGCCGCCCGGCTTGAAGCGCTGCTCGTATTTCTTCTTGTAGCCCATCGCCACGAGCTCGCTCGTGGTGGTGAGGGGAGGCGCCTTCGTCATGGCGTGGGCCGGGATCAGATAGGCGTCCCCGCCCCAGACGAGCTGGAAAGAGACGAGCAGGCTGACGGCGGCCCGCCCGAAGACGCCGGTGCGCCAGGCGAGGGCGAAGGTGGCGGCGGTGACGGCGGCCATCCAAGGCAAGAGGACCTGCAGATACCGGTCCTGGTGCATCGTGTAGTACCAGACGAACACCCCGAGGTGCGTCGCGCCGGTCAGGGCCCAAACCCGGCCCGACCTCTTCACGAATGGAAGGAGCCCGAGGCTGAGGGTGAAGAGCGACCCGAAGAGGGGATATTTGCCGTGGAAGTTCGGCCAGTCGTGGGGACGGAACGAGAAGCTGAACGTGACGGCGAGCGCCTCCTTCAGCCGTTCGCCGGTGGTGCCCTGGGTCACCCACGCCTTCGTCTGCCAATACGTCCAATCCTGGAACAGGCGACCTTCGTCGGGCACCCACTCGGTGGAGCCGAATGTCTTGTGCAGATAGGGGAAGAGCGGATCGTGATAGAAGACCCAGTTCTTGAGCCAATGGGGGGCCGTCATTGCGATCCCCATCGCCCCGAGGGCGGCGAGCCCGACGATCGGGCGCAGGAAGCGGGCGCGGTCGACGGCGAGCTTCTTCCGGAGCCTGTCGTCGGCGGCGCGGCCGACGTCGTAGAGCACGCGCCCGAAGATGGCGAGGGCGGGGCCGGCCACCAAGTACATCGATTGGTACTTCGTCAGCATCGCCCCCACGACGGGGATGGCGAAGAGGACACCATTCTTCGGGGTGAGCCCCCGCATGACGCGCCGGAACCCGAGCCACGCCGGGACGGCGAAGAACGCGGCGACGTGGTCGGCGGCGGTGGTCAGGCTCGAGTCGTAGACGAAGAGGCAGGGAAACAAGAACATCGCCGCCCAGCTCGCCCCCGTGGAGGCGCCGGGGACGAGGTACCGGACGAGCCGCGGGATCGACGCGAGGGTGAACACGAAGAGGACGAACTCGACGTGGGAGGCGCACACGATCCGCTCGAACATGTCGAGCTTGGGGAGGATGAACGCCCACGAATAGAGGATGCTCGCGAGGTGGGGGAGCGCGCCGGGGAGCCAGCCCTCGCGGAACGGCACGATGGCGTGCTCGGTCGCGTACTGTTGAGCGATCCCCAGGTGATAGAAGTGGGAGTCGAACGCGATATTGCGAGGGGAGAGGATGCTGTAATAGACGAGCGCGACGCCGAGGGCGCCGAAGACGGTGACGGGGGTCGTGTGCCAGGGCCGCGCCCGCACCCCGCGGGCCCGCGCCGCCGCGATGTGGCGGTAGGCGCGCCGGCCGCTCTTCACGAGGGAGGGAGCACCGGCCGCGATCATGACGAGGGGCAGGCCGACCGCGAACCACGGTCGATAGAGGTGGAGCAGTCCCCCCAAGAACATCAGATAGAAGTAGCCGAGCACGCCCGCGGCGAGCGTGAAGACGAGCTTCTCCGTGAGGGGGAGCGGGCCCACCCGAAGGGCCTTGAGGGCGAGGTGCCCGGTCGAGAGGACGGCGCCCCCGAACAAGAGGCAATAGCCCCAGATCTTCGCGTAGGTCCAGAACAGCCACTCTTTGACGGGATAGAAATCCTCGACGACGCGCTTGTAGATGTAGAGGCCGACGAACGTCAGGAAGAGCATCCCGGCGGCCCGCAGGGCGGACCCGAGCGTCACTCGGCGGGCCATCTCGAGGAGAGACTTCACGGCTCAGGCTCGCTGAAGCGTCTTGATGCACTCGGCGGTCATGAGCGCATTCCAATACTTGCGATCGAAGCTCGCCTGACCTTGGAGCCAGATGTTGATGGGGGTGGGGAGGCCGTGCTTCACCTTCCGCGAGAGCACGAGGCAGTCTTTGGGCAAGAGACGCTGGGCCGCCGCCTTCACGATCCATTTGCCGACGCCGTCGCGGAAGCGCAGCGAGTCGTCGAGGGTGAAGGCGAACTCGACGAGCCGATAGTCGAGGAACGGGTTTCGGCCCTCGAGGGAGTGGGCCATCGTCATGCGATCGGCCATCTGCAGGAGCGGCTGGAGGAAGATGCGCGTCTCGACGTAGCACATGTTGTCGAGCATCGAGCGGTGGTCGCTCCAGAGGTGCGCGAGGTGGCCCTTCATCAGGGCCGCCCCCGAGAGGCCGGAGCGCGACGCCATTCGACAGAAGCGATCCAGATCGGACCCTTCGTAGCGGCGGAGCATGGAGAGGTAGCTCCGCACCTTCGGGTCCGCGACGTCGAAGCTCGGCGTCATGAGGAACTCGTTGCGGGCGTAGCCGCCGAAGAGCTCGTCCGAGCCCTCCCCCGAGAGGACCACTTTGTACTTGGCCTCGTGGCAGGCCTTCGCCAGCCGATAGAGCGGGAACACGCTGAACGAGCCCGTCGGCATCTCGAGGTGATAGGCGAGCTTCGGCAGATCGTGGAGGAACTCCTCGCGGGTCGGGCGCACGACGTGGAGATCGATCCCGAGGCGCTTGGCGAAGTCCGAGGCGTAGAGCTCTTCGTCGATGGTCGATTTGAACTCTGCGAACTGGCAGGTGAACGCCTCTTTGATGCCGGCGAGCACGGCGACGAGGGTCGAGTCGATGCCTCCGGAGAGGAACATCGTGACCGGCACGTCCGCGCGCATGCGCAGCTTCACGCTGTCCCGGAGCAGCTCGATGAAGCGATCGACCGCGTCCTCGTCGCGGGTGAAGCGCTCCCCCAGGCGGTGAGGCAAATCCCAATATTCGCGGGTGAGGAGGGTGCCGCGGGCCGGGTCGTAGACGAGGTAATAGCCGGGCGGCAGGGAGAAGACGTCGCGGTAGAGGGTGTGCTCGTCGGGGCAAAACTCGAAGAGGTCGAAGAGCTCGTTCCCGATGAACGTGAGCTCGTCGAACGCCTTCACCTCACTCGCGAACTCGAAGCTCCGGCCGCGGCAGCGATAGAAGAACGGCTTCTTGCCCAGGCGATCGCGGGCGCAGAAGAAGCGATCCCCGTCCCAGATGCCGAAGGCGAACATGCCATTGAAGCGCTCGAGGCAGGCCGCCCCCCATTGCAGGTAGGCGACGAGGACGACCTCGGTGTCGGTCTTGGTCGAGAACTTCCAGCCCAGGCCCTCGAGCTCCGTCTTGAGCTCGACCCAGTTGTAGACCTCACCGTTGAAGACGATGCTCGCGACCTTGCCGGGCGCCTTCTCCACCCGCACCGGCAGATCGATGTCGTGGCGATCGACGATGTTCAGGCGCGTCTGGCCGAGGGTGACGACGAGATCGGGGCCGACCGGCTCGCGATCGAGGGAGAGCTGATCAGGGCCGCGATGATGGAGCCGCGCCACGCACGCTTCGTCGAAGCGCGTGTTGATGCCGCCGAGGATGCCGCACATGACGCCCGCTCAGACCTTCCGAGCGCGGCAGCTGATCCCCGCCTCCTGCTCGTCCCACGCGAGGATCTCCCAGCCCTCGGCGAACCACGCCCGGAACTCTTCGGGGGTGTATCGGAAGCAAAAGACCGGGTGATACCAGTCCGCGTTGACGACGTTGTTCGTGAAGAAGTCGAACTCGTCGTTCCAGAAGCACTTCATCACGTTCCAATGGAGGAAGCGCTGGACGTCGTAGGTCCCCTTCGGGATCCCGAGGATGGGAATGTCCTCTTCGAGGGTCACCGTCGCCTTGAGGTCGGCGAACGCCTTGCCCATCTTCGTGATGGCCTCGCACACCTCGAGGGCCTTCTCGAAGGACTCGTCCTTGATGCGATCGCGGATGTAGTCGTCGGTGAACTCGCGGATGACGCCCTTCTTTCGATAGACGTACGTCGCGATCTGGCCGCCCGTCTTGAGCTTCTTCCGGAGGTTCTGGAACGTCTTGGGCGGGTCGGGGGTGTGGTGAATGACCTGGTCGCAGTTGACGTAGTCGAAGAACTCGTCCGGGAAGGGGAGGCGGTTCACGTCGGCGTGGACGAGCTCCACCTGGCGGGCAGGGGCCTTTCCTTCCTTCGCCGCTTCGCGACGGAGGGCAGCCGCGTTCGAGAGCGCGTGCCACGCGGTATCGACCCCGAAGACGGTCGCCTCCGAGTTGTCGGTGAAGTTGGAAGCGTCTCGGCCAGCGCCGGTGCCGGCGTCGAGGACATACCGCTTGTCCTTCAGGAAATCGCGGAGGCCCTCGATCGTCTTGAAGCCGAAGCGGGAGAGGTACCACTCCGTGTAGAAGCGGCGCGTGTGCTCCCGGTAGTAGCGGTGCTTGTCCCATTTGTCGCCGAACGACTGGACCGTCTGCACCTTCCGGACATCCTCGGAGACGAAGCTGGGGATGCCTTCGTGAATGGCGTAGGCGGCGGCGCCGGAGGTGAGCTCGCCTTCCATGACGTCCCCCGCTTGCTGCGAGTCGACGCGAGAAGTGAGCGGCTTCTGGGTATCCGGATCGACGAGGAGGGAGAGGAGCTCAGGCTTCATGGGTGGCTGCCGGTAAGAAGAGACAAGCGGTGCGGATCGGGAAGAGAGAGCGCGGCCCTCACCTTCGGGGGACGCACAAGAAGCAGGCGCGGATCGGGAGGGCGGCGCTGGGCGCGAACTCGGCCGCGACGACGGAGAAGTATCGGCTCAACAGGGCGCGCATCTGACGCACCGACCAGACGTGAAAGTGATAGTGCTCGCCTCCCCAGGCGATGCGCCGGAACGGGGGAAGGCCAGTGAGGCCGGACTTCTTGATCGCGTCCTTCAACCCATTGATGAGGTTGTCGTTCGGGAAGGTGATGACGACGCGGCCGGTGGGCTTCACCAGCCGTTGGATCTGCGTGAGGACGTGATCGGGGTCGACGACGTGCTCGAGCACCTCGGTGCAGACGATGCCATCGAACGAGCGGTCTTCGAGGCCCAGCTCGGCGATGTCGCCCTTCTTCAGCTCGACGTCGTAGCCGGCGAGGTTCTCCTTCGCCTTCGCGAGCATCTCCCCCGAGACGTCGACCCCGGTGAGCTTCGCGTCTCGAAACATCGAGAGCACGTGACCTCCTCCGCAGCCGACCTCGAGGATGCGCTCGCCGGGCTTGGCGTCCATCATCCGCTTGATGATGGAGAGGCGCTTCTTCTCGATGAGCCCGATCACGAACCCCGACCGCGCGTAGTAGTCGTTGATATCGTGCTCGCGCGCGAACCGGTCGTTGAAACTCTCGACTTCTTCTTTGCTCGCCGGGCGCTCCACGTTGGGGCGCACGCTATTCCGGTTCGTCCGAAGAGTCATCATGGGAGTTGTCGGCCGGCTTCGCGGGGCCCGACCGGGACATCTTCGTGTGGTCGGCGAGGTTGCCGGTGTGGCTCGCCTCGAGCAGGCCCTTCATCCCCGCGAGCTGGGCGGCGAGATCCGCGTTTCCGCTCAGGTCCTCGTGCTCGAAGAGGTCGTTCTCCGAGTCGAAGAGCGAGAAGCGGCCGTCGTTCACGTCCTGGATGACGGTGTACTTCCCGTCCCGGACCGAGCGGCGGAAGAAGGTGCCGAGCTTGCTCGTGATGCTGGCGATGCTGCAGAACAGCGGCCGGTGTGCGTCGACGCGCTCCGGCGTGAGGACGGGCATGAGGAGGCTCTGCCCGGCGAGGTGGTCCGTGTCGCCCGACTCCCCCAACAGCTCCATGATCGTCGGGACGACGTCGACGAGGGCGACCCGGGTGTCCACCCGCTGGGCCGGGATCCCCGGGATGCGCACGAGGAGGGGGACGTGGACGACCTCGTTGTAGCAAGTGACGGCGTGGCGAACGCCTCCGTGCTCGCCGAACTCTTCGCCGTGGTCGGCGTTGATGACGAGGATCGTGTTGTTCCAGATGGACGGGCGCGCCTTCAGCATCTCGACGAGGGCGTGAATCTGCTGATCGGCGAAGGCGAGCTCCGTGTCGTAGTCGCCGATCTCGCTCTTCTCGAACTTCGAGGTGTCGACGTCCTTGTGGCGCGTGTAGGGCGAGTGCTGATCGGGGTAGTAGACGGTCAAGAAGAAGTTGTCGTCCGGCTTCACCTTCGCGAGGAACTCCGCCGCCTTCGCGGTCGAGATCAGGTTCCGGCGAGGGCGATTGTTGACCTTCTTGGAGTCCGGCTCGGCCAGGATCAGATCGTCGAAGCCGCGCTGGATGCTGAAGAAGTTGTTCTGCAGATAGGTGTCGAGCACGAAGCCCGTCTTGTACTTCTTCTTCTTGAGTCGCTCGGCGAGGAGGGTCTCGGAGTCGTCGAGCTGGGGATGGTTGCCCTTGCGAACCCACGTGGCGGCCGCGGGATCCACGCCGCTCAGCATGCTCGGGACGCTGAGGACGGTCGCCGACGATTGAGCGTAGGCGCGGGTGAAGAGGAGCGACTCCTTCGCGAGCTTCGACAGGTACGGCATCGTCGGGCGGTCGTAGGAGATCGCGCTGACGTGGTCGGCGCGCACCGTCTCGAGGATCACCCAGACGACGTTGTACTTCTTGACCTGATCCTTGCGGAGCGCGTTGGAGAACAGCTCTTGATCGCCGAGACGAGGCGCGGAGACGGTGTCGCTGCCATTGCAGTCCTCGTCGATGCCGTTGCCAGGGATCTCCACGCGGTTGGGTGAACGGCGCTTGTCGAAGGGGGCGCAGTCCTGGCCACCGAAGAGCGACGACACCCCGTCCCGATCGAAATCGGTGAGGAAGCGGGCGATGCGCCCCCCCATCGAGGCCGCGAAGCTCGACTCCGCGGAGGAGACCACCGAGGTCCGCTTCTTGGAGCCCAGCCCGACCCCGAGGATGGCGACGATCCCAATCCCCGCGAGGACGCGACGCGCGATCGTCTCGACCCGGGGCGGGAGCAGACGAAAGAGCAGCCACGCCTGGACGCCGGCGACGACGACGAGCCCGAGCGCGCCCAAGTCTTTGCCCTTGCCGAGGATCGCCCCGTAGCGATGAAGGAGGGGATAGACCCCCACGTAGACGGGCACCGTGACGAACAAGAAGAAGAGGACGCCCGCCGGGATCGGGGCGGGGATCTTCACCTTGCGATCCATGGCGCGAAGCGCCCATCCGATGATGCGCCCGAGGACGAGGGTGCCGAGCAGGGACGCCATCACCGCCGCCGCGCCCGCGATGACCGCGAGCTGCTTGGCGAGCTCCTGCTCCTGCAGATCGAAGAGGAGCGGCATCGCGATCCTCTCCGCGACGTAGGAGCCCCCCGCACAGGCGAGGGCCGCGATCGCGTAGCCGTATCCTTCGATCCACCGCGCCCGATCGACGGCAGGGGAGACGGGGGCGACCGCGCCACGCCGGCGAGCCTGGATCGCGCGGACGGCGCGAGCCCCTGCCCAAATCAGGACGCCGATGGTGGCCGAGACGATCGAGGCGAGGATGGATGCATAGAGGAGGATGAGGCCGCGAGAGCCGCGCGTATGGGCGGAGCTCGCCTCGACGGCGCCGAGGATCCAACCCGCGGCGAGGAACGGGGCGAGGAAGCCGAGCACGGTCGAAGGCGGGCGGGGCGAACGTCCCGCAGGCTTCTCGGGGCGGGGCGGCTCGCTCTTCGGCGGCGGCTCGCTCTTCGGCGGCGGCTCGCTCTTCGGCGGCGGCTCGCTCTTCGGCGGCGGCTCGCTCTTCGGCGGCGGCTCGCTCTTCGGCGGCGGCTCGCTCTCGGGTTGCTCCGGCTTCGGGTCGTCCGAGGTGGACGGCTCGCTCGACGGCGCGTCTTCGGGGGGCGGCGAATCGCGCTCGGGATCGCTCACGGCGCGGGATCGTTACCTCATCGCCACCGCCATGTCATCGACGGGTGCGCGGGGTGTTTTTCCCTTCTTGCACCGTCATCGCCGGCGAGGGCGCTTGATCGTGTCGATGCGATACCGCGCGAGCTCCCGACAGATACGCAACGAGACCTCGACCGGGAAGTTGGAGAGGAACGACTCGCCCGCGTGACGCGCGTCGAACTCCGTGTCCACCTCCGCGATGGAGAAGCTGCGGACGCCAGCGGCCACGCCGATGAAGCTCTGGAAGTAGCGATAGCCGGGAGCGTCCTCGAGGATGGACGCGAGCACGTCGCGCCGGCACAGGACGAAGCCGCTCTTGTTGTCGCGGAGCTTCATCCCGAAGGTCACGTTCAGCAGCGTGTTGAGCCCCTTCGAGAACGCGATGCGGTTGCGGTTCACCTTGGGGTGTCGCACCGCTTGGACCATGTCCGCGCCCGACTCCACGAACGCGGCGTGCAGCCGCGGGATGTCCTCGGGGCGGTTCTGGAGATCCGAGTCGATGAGGCAGAGCAGCTCCCCGCGGGCGATGTCGAGGCCGGTCCGCCAGCCTCCCGTGATGCCCTTGTTCGTCTCGTGCTTGAAGCCGCGCACGACCTGGGGGTGCTTCGCCTCCGAGGCGCGGATCTTCTCCCAGGTCGCGTCGCGGCTGCCGTCGTCGACGAGGATGAGCTCCGCCGGGACGGGGAGCCGCTCGAAGGCGCTGAGCGTCCGCTCCACCAGCGTCTCGATGTTGAGCTCCTCGTTGTAGCAGGGGGCGATGACGCTAAGCTTCACCGTGCGTTCCGACATCGTTTGCTCCGCGTCCTCAGTGAATCCGAACGGTGTGGGTCAGGCGAGACTCGCCGCGGTGGAGCTTGCCGGCTTGGTGGTAGACGGGCGTCATCCAGAGCTCGACCGACTTCACCTTCTCTTGCCCGTCGTAGAGATCACCCTTCGGGAACACCCAGAGGTGGGTGGGCCGACCAATCCAATCGGTCCACTTGTACCTCCGCCCCATTCGATTGAAGTTCCCGAAGTAGGTCTTCATGAAATCGTCGAAGCGCGCCTGCTGCTTCGCGTCCCGGCAGATGCGCCCGCGCGCCTGGAGAGCGAAGGCTTGCTCGGGGGAGGTGAACCGCTCGAGGGCCTTCATCTGCTGATAGCTGCCGCTCGTGCCATAGATGCCGGTGATCGACCGCTCGTTGTCGGTGGCGTAGCAGAGGCGCCCCTGCGTCCAGTGCATATCCATCGGTTTGAAGAACGTGGGGCTCACCAGGTAGCGATGACCGCTCTCTCCGATGGCGTAGATCTCGTAATTCTCGACGAAGCGGGTGTCGTACCAGACGACGTGGGTCTGCGGGTAATGCCAGACGCGATCCCCCGATTGGTAGATCGTGGCGATCGCAAAGAGGAGCGGGAGCTTGTGCCGGTGGAGCCGGTCCACGATGGGCTCGCCGCTCCTCCCCATCCACAAGAACGAGCCGAGCGTGACCGTCATCCACTTCCAGAAGCAGATGCCGGTCATGCAGAAGATCCCGAAGTTCAGCACGAAGCAGCTGAGGAACATCCAGCGCGTGATCTTCGGGTGAATGAAGAAGCCGACCAGGGCTCCGAACTCGACGATCAACGTGTAGATCTCGAGCGGCTTCTCGAGCTTCGCCGCCAGCGCCGCGAACTTGAGGTACGCGCCCTCCGGCACCCAGGAAGCCCAGCCGCGGACATAGCCAGAGACCGAGATGTTGGAGACGTGGTTCTCGTTGAGCCACGAGCCCGGGGGGCCGAACTCCCATTTGGCGATGCCGGCCAGGTAGTAATAGGAGGCCACCGCCGAGATCCCGACCGCCAAGAAGTGGTGGACCTTGAAAGAGCGGGAGATCGACGCCCAGCAGAAGATTCCGAATACGACCATCATCTCCGCGGGGGCGCGGAAATCGAAGTCGTCGAGCGGGATGGGGACGTAGGCCTCTTTGAGCATCACGATCGCGGCGCGCACCGCGACCGGGAACAGGATGGGAAAGCGCCACGAGAGCAGGGCCGTCGACGCGAGGAGGATGCGATCGAGGCCGTGCCCGCGGCCGAGGTACATGTTGTAGGGGAACGTCGATCCGCTCCACGCGAGCATCAGGAGCACGGCCATCGCGAACCAGCGCATGGCCTTGCCGTGCTCCCAGTCGCTCCAGCGCAGCTTGCGCCGCGCGATCAGGAACATGATCGTGGGAGCGACGAAGGAGAGGATCTCTGGGACGACGGGCTGGTGCTTGCGCGCCCCGTTCTGGATCAGGCTGAGATCGGATTTGACGATCGAGAGGAAGACGCTCGGGGCCTTGTAGTGGACCTCTCCGACCCCGCGGAAGAACAGGGGCCGCAGGAGGACCACCAGACAGAATAGGATCGCGACGTGCAGGGCATCGGAGAGCGCCTCGCGCCCCGTCTGGCGGCGAACGCCGTCCCAGAGCTGTTGTTTGAGCCTCTCCAAAGCAAGCGTCATCGAAAGTGGCGCTACGACTAACCGAGGCCCTCATCCCTGGCAAGCCGTCGGGTCATTCGGCCCCACCCCAAAGTCCCCGTTGCTCTGCGTTACGGAACGTACAAGCATGCCGGCCTTCGCTCGATGGGTGCGGGTAAGAAGGGCTTTCGGGCGGGCGTCTTGCGGTCGCGGAAGAGCGCCAGCGCGCTCACGCTCCTTTCGCCGATCGTCATCGTGCTCGGCCTCGACCTGGCGAGGCGAGGGCGCCACCTCCTCGGGCTCGACCCGCTCCACGCCCTCGGCTTCTTGGGATCGAGCGCGCTCTCAGGGGCGACCTGGGCCGCCCTCCTCGCGACGGCGGCGCGGCGGAGAGGGGTCCTTCGCCACGTCGCGGCGGGGGCTTTCTGCTTCTTCTTCGGCTTCGCCCTCGCGGTGCAGAGCGCGTTCTTTCGGACCTACCATTTCTACTGCGCGCACGACGCGATGCTCGAGCACCGCGCCTTCTTCTCCATGTGGACGTGCGCGCTGCCGCTCGATCGCAGGAGCATGCTCGGCCTCTATCTGCCGGTGTCGCTGCTCCTCGCGGCGAGCCTCGTCGTCGCGGCGAGGCGCTTCGTTCGCCCGTCGAGGAGGGTCCGCCGGGACGTGCCCGTCCTCGCCTTTGCCCTCTGCGCGGCCCAGGCCCTCGTGCCCGCGAGCTACCGCCGATGGCAGTCGTCGTCGTTCGATCACATCTACTTCAATGCGATGAGGGTCTCGCTCCGCGAGCAGGTCCCCTACACGCGACAGGTCCCGGTGCTGCGAACGAAGCGCCGCCACCCCGAGGAGGTCCCGCCCATTCATCCCGCCGCAGGGCCGCCCCGGAACGTGATCCTCATCCTCCAGGAGAGCGTGCGGGAGGACGTCGTCTGCAGCGAGTACGAGCCCGAATGCAGGCGCGCGGGCCGGGCCGTGAACGCCGTCCTGCCGGACCGGCTCGGCTTGCTCAAGATGCGCTCCGTCGCCTCGTCGACGGTCATCTCGATGAGCGTGCTGCTCTCCGGGCTCGCCCCGACGGAGAGCTTCGAGACCCTCCACACCACGCCCTATCTCTTCGGGTTCGCGAGGGCAGCAGGCTACTCGACGGCGTATTGGACGAGCCAGCACGTCATGCTCTTCGGGATGCGGTTCATCGCCCAGAACGAGCCGCTCGACGAGCTCGTCGTCGGCACCCACCTCGACATCGCCGCCGACGGCGACAGCGGGGCGAACGACGGGCTCCTCACCGACCGCGTGATCCACGATCTGCCCTCGCTGAAGGAGCCGTTCTTCGCGGTCGTGCAGTACGCGAATGTCCATTTCCCGTACATCATCGACGAGCGCGACGCCCCTTACGGCGAAGGGGGCTCACCGAAGAAGGCGCAGTGGAAGCGCTATCAGAACGCGGTCTATGCGTCGGAGGGGCACGTCGCCCGCCTCGCGCAAGCGCTGAGAGACTCCGAGGCGGGCAAGCGGACCGTCATCGTCTACACCTCCGATCATGGCGAGGCGTTCTGGGAGCACAGCTGGGAGGGCCACACGAAGTCCGTGCTCGAGCCGGAGGTGAGGGTCCCGGCGTGGCTATGGGCGGCCCCCGGGGTCCTCGACGACGCCGAGCGCGAGAACCTGCGAAGGGCCCGACCGGCCCCGACCTATCACGTGGATCTTGCGCCCACGATGCTCGACTTGATGCGGATTTGGGACGCGCCCGAGGTTGCGAAGTATCGTGAGAAGATGCCCGGGCACCCCCTGACGCGCGGCGAGCGCACGACGGAGCCGGTCGCGATGACGAACTGCTCCTGGATATGGCAATGCAAGAACCCGAGCATCGGATTGATGCAGTTTCCCCTGAAGCTCGAGGCCCACGGGCGGATGAAGCGGTTCTCGTGCTTCGACGTCCGCAGCGACGCCAAGGAGGAGAACGACCTCGGCGAGCAGGGCTGCGCCGAGCTCTTGCCGCGCGCTCGCGAGATCTTCGGCTATATGCCCTCGGACGTGGTGCCCGACCACGACCCGCCTCGATGACGAAGGCGCTGGAGCACCGATCATGTTGAAAGCCGGCGCATCCGCGCGATTTCGCGCCCGATCCACACGGCCTCGTCGCTCCGCTCCTCAGATTACGAGGAGTAGTCTTGCGGTGCTCACTCCTCGGGCGCGCGCCTCAGCCGCAAACTCCCCCGACTTCACTCGGCTTTCAACATGTTCGG
>JBGAID010000165.1:0-11707 GCA_044225865.1 Polyangiaceae bacterium
CGGGGCATCGCCGAGCGCGACGAGGAGCTCTGGACCGTCCCCGTCGCCGCCCTCGAGGCGCACGGCCTCACCGTCGTCGGAGGCGAGGACCCCTACCCGGTCATGCGTCGCGAGCTGGCGTCGTGAAGAGCGGTGTCCTCCTCGTCGACAAGCCGCCGGCGATCACGAGCCACGACGTCGTCTATCGCCTCCGGCGTGCCCTCGGCGAGAAGCGCGTCGGCCACGCCGGCACCCTCGACCCGATGGCGACGGGGCTCATCGTCGCGCTCGTCGGAGAGGCGACCAAGCTCGAGCCGTATCTGGGCGGCGCAGACAAGGCCTACGAGGCGATCGTCGAGCTCGGCCGCGCCACCGACACCCTCGATCGCGAGGGGACCACGACCGCCGTCGCGAGCGTCCCCGACGGCGCGCTCGAACGAGCGACGGTCGAGGCCGCGCTCGCCGGTGAGCTCGCGCGCACGGAGCAGGTTCCGCCGGCCTTCTCCGCCATCCATGTGGAGGGAAGACGCAGCTACGATCTCGCGCGGGCGGGCGACGCGAGGGAGCTGCCGGCGCGTCCGGTGGCGCTCAGGCGCGTCGAGCTCGGGGACATCGATCGCGAGCGCGCCCGCATCGCGGTCTTGCTCGAGGTTTCGAAGGGGTACTACGTGCGGAGCTTCGCCCGCGATCTGGGCGCGCGCCTCGGGGCGCCGAGCCACCTCGCCTCCCTCCGCCGGATCCGCTCCGGCGCCTTCGACATCGCCCGGGCGGTGTCGCTCGACGCGCCCAAAGAGGCGCTCGAGGCGGCGCTCATCCCCCTCGCCGCCGCCGCCGCCGCGTGCACGCAGGCTTTGGCCCTCACCTCGGAAGACGTGGCCCGCGTCCGCGTCGGCAAGCCCGTGTGCGCCCCCGCCGGAGCCGCGCCGGGGGCCACGTTCGCGCTGCTCGACGAGGAGGGGGCGCGGGCCCGGCTCGTGGCGATGGCGGAGGTCCGCGAAGGCGAGCTCAGGGTGCGCCGGGGCTTCTCGGAGCCGTGACGAGGCCGGGGCGGCATGCCACACCGCGGTCGTCGGCCGGCTCGCGCGGGTAGCCGAAGCGGGCCTGTTGATTTAGGCTCCAAGTCCGTGCCTGCCGGCAGGGGATGATGTCGGTTCCACTTCCAAGCCTCCTCCTCGCCATCGGGTCCGCGCTCCTCGGGTCTGTCTTCGTCTCCGCGGACGCGGCCCTCGGATCGCTCTCCGGTCCTCGCGTGGCCGCCCTCCTCGAGCAGGAGGACCTCGCCCACAAGGCTACGCTCGAGCGCTACCACAAGAACCCGTGGCGCATGCGCGCGACCTACGTCGTCGGCCGAACGCTCTGCGCCGCCGTGTCGGCGGTCATGTTCTTGGACGTGGTGGAGGCCTTCATCCCCGGCGTGCTCGGCCTCTTGGTGGCGGTCGTGGCGACGGTCGCGATCTACGCGCCGTGCTCGGATCTGGCGACGGCGATCGCCCGCCGCAACGCCGACGTGTGGGGGCTCCGGCTCGCGAGCTACCTCGCCGTCTTCGAGCTCGTGTTCTTTCCGCTCACCGCGATCCTCGCCCGCGTCACGCGCGCGCTCTCCGAGCGCATCCAAGAGCAGGACCAGCCCGATCCGGTCGTAGCCTCCGCGGAGGTGGAGTACTTCGTCGACGAGGTCGAGCGCAGCGGCGTCGTCGGAGCGGAGCCGGCGGAGATCATCCGGAACGTCCTCGAGTTCGAGGACCGCCGCGCTCGCGACGTCATGGTGCCGCGCGCTCGGGTGGAGGGGATCGAGCTCTCGACGAGCCTCGCCGCGGTTCGCCGCCTCGTGGCGGAGAGCGGCCACTCTCGTTATCCGGTGTACGAAGGGCAGCTCGACAACGTCGTCGGGTTGGTCGTCGCGAAGGACGTCTTTCGGGCCGATCTCGGCATGACCGACGGCGCCGACGACGGCGCCGAAGACGCCCCCGACAGCCACCCCCGCCGGCTCGCCGACGTCGTTCGCAAGGATGTCATCTTCGTCCCCGAGCAGCAGAAGCTCGTCACCCTCCTCCGAGAGATGCGCCAGAAGCGGCAGCACCTCGCGGTCGTGGTCGACGAGTTCGGCGGTACGAGCGGGATCGTCACCCTCGAGGACGTCATCGAGGAGATCGTCGGTGACATCCGGGACGAGCACGACGAGGCCGAGGCCCCGCTCCAAGAGATCGCAGACGGCCGCTTCCTCGCGATCGGGTCGCTCCTCGTCTCGGATCTCGCGCAGTACCTCGACATGCAGGTCGACGACTCGGAGCGCGAGCGCACCCTCCAGAGCCTCTTCCCGGAAGAGGTCCAGGAGGGCGCCACCATCCGAGCGTTCGGCTTGGACCTGACCGCCCGCGAGGTGAAGGGCACCGCGGTCGAGCGCGTCGAGGTCGTCAAAGCGCCCGTCACCGTCTCCGATGCGCCACCCGCAGAGAACGCCCGTCGTGTCTCCGGCAACGCCCCGAAGCCCGGTCCGGAGCCGCTCGGCGCCGAAGGCGACTCCGCGACGCGCTGATCAGAGGCGCGCTTCGCGCTCGCCGACCCCCGCCACGGCGACTGCGCGCTGGGGTTGATCTCTCCTCGGAGCGACTTCGAAAGCACCGCGCCGGGCGCTCTCCCGAAGAGCTCGCCCGGCGCCGCGCTCGCTTCGTCTGCGTCAGTGCTTGAGGGAGATGGCAGCGAGCTGCTTCGCGAGCGGCTCCGCCACCGTCTTGATCCCGTCCCGCTCGAAGTTCACGCGGTCGTCGCCCGCGACGAGCTTCCGGATATCGGCCATGAGGCCCACGATCGGCTGCTCGATGGGGTCTTCGTCGTCGGCGAGGCCGACCGTCGTCGCCGGGTCGAGCGGGATGATCTGCGGCTCTTCGCCGGGGAGCTCACCCTTCGTGTACCGCTTCACCGGGTGAGGCTCCCTCTCCTTCATGCGGCGGGCCGAGAACTTCTCCGGCCAGTCTTTCCCCGTCGGATCCCAGCGGGGAGCGCGCTTCGCCGGCTCTTTGTCGGTGGCAGGCTTGTCGTCGTAGGTGAGGGCCCAGAGCTCGCCGAGGATCTTGCCCTCCTCCTTCTTGGTGAAGATGACCCCGAACTCCGCGCCGGGCTTCTCCGCCCACCGCGCCCACCGCTCCTCGAACTTCGGCTTCGAGAACGCGACGAGGTTCGCGAGGTCCTTCTTCTTCTCCTGAATCTCCTCCGAGAGCCGGAGAAAGACGATGATCTTGCCCTGCACGTCCGCCGGCAGCGACCCGATGTTGGCGTCCTTCAGGCTCGCGGAGTTGAAAGGCATCGTGAAGTCGTTGAGCTTCACCACCGCGTCGGTCGGGTACTTCTTCGCCTTGAGGGTCGACTCGATCTCTTTGAAGATCGGCTCCAGCTCGTCGACCTTCTTCCCTGTCTGGGTGACGATCGGCTCGAGCTTGTCGGCGCCCGCGATCGCCTTCCGGTCGGAGAGCTGCAGGGCGCGTTGACCGCCGGCGTAGAACCCGATGCCGAGGCCAACCGCCGCCGCGAACAGGCCGACGATGATGGAGAAGCGGCTCGCCTTCTTCCGGGTCTCGTGCAGCTCTTCGCTGACCTCGACCTTGATGGTCTGGGCCTCGGCCGAGACCGGTGCCGCTTTGGGCTGCGGCTTCGGCGCGAACGGATTGAGCAGGCTGCCCGCTCCCCCGATGCCCGGAGGAGGCGCGATCCCCGGCGGGGGGGCGATGCCTCCAGGATTGGAGAGCCGAGGCGGCACGCTCGGCGGCGGTGTGATCCGATCGCCCGAGGGGGCGGGGACGGGAATGGCCGGCGCTCCGGGACCGCTCTCGACGGCGGGCGCGATGCTCGGTCCACCGCCAGGTCCCATGGTCTTGCCCAATCGGGCTTTCAAATCGATCTTGGGCTTCTTCGACTTCTCTTCGGCCATCGGCTCCTCGAAGACGTGCGGCGCGCGACAGGGCGGCGCGCAGGCGCACGTTAACGGCCTCCTATCGGGACTGTCAACGTAGCCTCTTTGGTGATCGTGGACAAATCCACTCGCGTCATTCTTGGGTGGGGCGCGCGTGCGCGGTGGGACGCCGGTTTGGCCCCGAGAACCGCGGGATTGGCCCAACCACCATCGAAGCGGTAAATGGATTGGACCGTGTCTTCACCCGCGACCGCCACGACGATGCCTCCCCCGCCCGTCGCGCGCGCGCTGATGCAGGCCCACAAGGTCGAGTCCGCGGACGGCACGTCGATCGCGTTCTATGTCACCAAGGAGCCCTTCCCGGGAGCGCCGGTCGTGGTGCTCGCCAACGGGCTCGGAGGGCCGCGGCACGCCTGGAAGGCGTTGATCGAGTACCTCGGGGACCGCTTTCGGTTCGTCACCTGGGATTACCGCGGGCTCTACGGATCCGACAAGCCGGCGCGCGGGCGCACCGAGGACTATGCGATCGACCGCCACGTCGACGATCTCGAGGCGATCCTCGCTGCGCTCCGCATCGAGCGCGCCGCCTTCGTCGGGTGGAGCATGGGAGTCCAAGTCTGCCTCGAGGCGTGCCGGCGCATGCCGACCGTCCCGACCAGCCTCGTCCTCTTGAACGGGACCTTCGGCCGGCCGCTCGACACCGCCGTGCCCGCCCCCTGGGCGCGAAGAGCCGTCGGTCCCGCCCTCACGATCGTCCAGCGGTACGCGACCCCCGTCCAGCGCGCGATGCGGGCGGTGGCCGCACAGCCGGAGTTCGTGGGCTTCCTCAAGCGCTTCGGGATGATGGCGGAGACGGTCGAGGAGTCGGAGTTCGCCGAGGTCGTGAGCATGTTCCGCGCCCTCGACGTGGAGGCCTACGTCAAGAACCTCCGCGCCCTCGGGCAGCACGACGCCTCCCTCATCCTCGAGCGCATCGCCGCTCCCGTCCTCGTGGTGACGGGCGACCGCGACCGGATGACCCCCGTCGGCCTGTCCCAGCAGATGGCCCGAAGGATCCCGCGGGCCGAGATCCTCGTGGTTCGAGGCGGCACCCACTACACCGCCGTGGAGTTCCCCGAGCTCATCGGCCTTCGAATCGAGCGCTTCTTCCACGAGCACGGGGGCGTGAGGCGCTGACGCTTCATTTCGGATCGAGGTAGTCGCACGCGGGGACGCTCCGCCCCGATCCGAAGTGGAACGACCCCATCCAGCGGTCCAGCGTCGCGCGACCGCGCTTGTCGCCATAGGCGCCCAGGAACAGGAGCGAGCCGGTGCCGGCGCAGATGGGAACGAGGACGGCCCGGAGCCGCTCGGATGTCCCGCCGACCTCCCACGTGCGCTCGACGCCCTCCCCCAGGCCGGTCGACACCGCGCGCTCGCCGAGCAGATGCACGCTCAGCCCCGTCGTCCGGGCGACCTTTCGGAACGCACGGCGGATCTCCTCGAAGGTGCGATCGTTCTCCGCTCGGCTCGCGATGCGGGTGGAGATCGTGAACGCGCCGTGAGCCCCCTCCCGCGGCGCGTCGACGACGAGCTCGAGATCGGCGGTGGAGCTCGCGATCATGCCGGGGAGCAGCGCCGCCTCGATGCCGAGCCAGGCGCTCCGATACGTGTCCCCTTCGACGCGACCGCGCTCCGGCTCCGGCAGCGGTACCCTCGGCGGCACCACCAAATCGCTGACGGGGGCCGCGTCCGGTCGAGGCTGCGGAAGAGACAAGAGAGAGCGCGCGATGATCTCCGCGCGTTGCTTCGGCGCGCCCCGAACGAGCGCGACGACAGCCCCTTCGCGGCGGACGAGGCTCGCCGCCCCGATCGGGCGGCCGTCGAGATCGTTGTCCCCGAAGCAACCTCGACCGGCCCCGAGCACACCCTCCACCTCCCGCGCGTCCTCTTCGCTGTCCCAGGCGCTGACCCACGCCGACACGAGCCGCTCGCCCCGCGCGCCGTCCGCGGTGCGGAACACGAACGCTCGGTCTCCGTCCCACCCCTCCGCGGCGCGCCGGGCCTCGTCCTTCGTCGCGCACCGCTCGAACAGGATGCGCGTCGAGAGCTCACCCAGCGTGTCGGTCTCGAGGGCGGTGTCCCCCTTCGAGAGCGGGAGCGGGCCGACGGGCCGGCCCGCTTCGCCCCGAAGGAATTTCTCCGGGTGGAGGATCTGCTCGGTGGTGGAAGGGGGGCGCTCGAAGGCCCGGTTCACGAGCTCGAACCCGCCCGCGCGATAGAGGTCGGAGACGAACTCCATCCCTTCTTCGTACGGAAAATCCAGCCTCGCTCGCGCGAGGGCGGTCGCCTTCGAGAGGGCGGGGGTGTCCGCGTGCCGCGCGAGCGCGTCCTTCGGCACCTCGCGCGTCGCCTCACGGATCCTCCGCAGCGTCCTGCCGACAGGAGCGCCCGCGACGCTCCCGAGATAGGCGCCCATCGCGACCTGAGCATCCCCCTCGACGAGGGCGAGCCGAGCGAGCGCCTCGTCGCCCGAGCGCGCGGGCGGGAGAGGACGAAACCTTCGAGCTTGGAGCGCGTGCTCGATCTCGTGAGCGACGATGGCGCGCGCGACGATCGCCTCGCGCTCCGACGAAGGTCGGGATCGAGGGATGACCACGACGTCCCGCTCGACGTCGTAGTAGGCGGCGATCTGCTCGGCCATCAAGGCCTCGTGGCTCGCCACCTGCGAGCGCGACGTGGAGGGGGGGATGAAGTCGAGGCCGACCCAGAGCGTCTCCTCGGCGCGGCGCCGCTCGGCGCCCCGGCCCGCCTCTTCGCGGACGCGCGCTTCGAGCTCTGGGCGAGAGACGACCTCGATCCGGATGGGGCGACCGACCGGCAGCGACCGCGCCCCGCTCACCGCCTCGATGATCGCGTCGACCTCTTGGCGGTCGAGGAACGCGCGGGGCGGGGCCGCGACCGTGGTCGCCTCCGCTGCGACCGGGGCCGAGGCTCGAGCGCAGGATCCCGCGACCGTCATCGCCGCCACCAGCACCGCGCGTCTCAAAATTCCCCCAGGTACCAGCGGGCGGGGACGGCGGTTGGCCGCCGATCGATTTCGAACGCGTCCGGATCGGCGAGGGCGCTCTTTCGGGGAGCCCCATCCACCACGCGGACGCGGGTCGTGCTGGCGACGATCATCCCGATGCCGCCGCCGAGCAGCCCCGCCCCCACCCCCAGGCCGACGAAGCCCGCGATCGCGAAGGGCTCCTGCTCGACCACGTACCCGAGTGGCGCCATCACCGCCCCGCCGACGAGCAGCGTCACGCCCGTGACCAGCATGAACATCCCGCCCCAGCGAAGGCCGCTGCTGCCGGGCTTCACCCCGATCGTCACTTGGCCGGCGCTCGTCGGAGGGATCTCGAAGCGGCTGGAAGGGGTGACCCCTTCGCCTTGAACGAAGTACACCCGACCGGGTCGCGGCTCGATCCGCCGGTTGCACGGGGCCGAACACACCGTGCGCGACGAGGTGATCGCGCCGACGCGGCCCCCGTAGACGATGACCTGGGTCCCCGCGACCTCGTCGAGGCTGACCGGCTCGGGCGAGTCGATGTGGACCTTGACCCGCTTCGGCTCGTCCTCCTCGTCTTCGTCCGCCGAAGGAGCGGGGGGCGACGACGCCGCCGCGAACTTCCCACGCTGGACGTCGGCGACCTCCGACCAGAGGAGCCGGCGCGGCTCGCGCTGCCCCGCTTCCAGGATGACGACGGAGCTCCCCGGCTCGACGCTGACGACGGTGCCGCGCACCGTCCCCCCGTTCTTCAGAGAGACCTCGTCCGCGCCGAGCTCGTCGCCGCTCGCGTTGCTTGCGATGAGGAGCGCGAGCGCTCCGGCCATCGCCGCCCCCAACCCACGCTGCATGATTCGCTTCATGCTGCGGCGCTAGGCACGCGCGAGGCCAGACGCCGGCCGCTGCTTCTCCGGGCGATCGCGGGCGCTCCGCTGGCGACCGCCGATCCGCGGGTGGCGGCCGCCTACTTGAGCGTGAGCTTCGTCGGCGTGGCTTGGGCCTCCGCCTTCTCCGGACCCCACGGCTGGGCGATGTCGAGCGTGTACTCGCCCTGGTACTTTCGCTCCTTGGTCGGGATGAGAAAGATGAGATAGAAGCCCTCGATCGTCTTCGTCTTCGCGATCATGGTGTCGGGGCCGACGGCTTCGGGGGTGTTCTTGCTCCCGTCGGGCAACGTGAGGACGAACTTCTCCTGCGTGGCGTAGGTGTCCTCGTCGAGGCCGCTCTTCAGGTCTCCCACGACGAGGAGAAACGCCTTGTCCTTCGGGGCCTCCGCGTGGGTCGCGGGGAATCGATCCCAGCGGACCTCGACCTGCTTCACCTTGAACGAGCCGGAGCCGATCTTGATCTCACCGGTGAAATCCTGTTTCACCGGCTCGAGGGTCCGCACCTCACCCCCACCGCCGAGGGGAACGCGCGACTGCTCGTTGTCGCCCGCGCCCATCACGAGCGTGACCTTCGCCGGGTCGAACGTGGCGACGTTGTTGAAGACGAGCTTGTTCTTCGCCTTCTGTTTGGCGATGACCTCCTTCGTCTCCTCGAGGCCCCCGTGGCTGAGGACGGCCCCTTCTGCCTCGAGCCACACCGATGGATACGGCGTGTCGTTCGCGGACATGAGGTTCTCTATCTCGACCGCGATCGACACCGTCTGCGTGCTCGGATCGTGCGCCATCGCGCCGAGGGTGAGCTTGTACCCCGCGTCCCAGACGGTGACCTTCAGGTCCTTGCCCGAAACGGGCGCGCTCGAGGCGGCGCCGCCCGGTGTCTTCGCGTCGGTGGCGGGGAGCCCCCCCGTCGCCGGGCCGGGAGCAGCGGTCGGCGCGGCGGTGCCCTTCTTCTTCGACGAGGCGCTCCCCTCGTCCTTGCCCTTCTTCGAACCGCACGCGGCGGCCGACACCGAGGTGAGGACGTACAGCGACGTAAGGATGGCGGTGCGACGTGAGAGGATGTTTCTCATGATTACGAGGGTGCGCGGAGCGTCGAGAGGAGGCTCGCGAGCTTGAGCCGGTCGGCGAGGGTCTGAGCCACGAACTGCACCGCTTCGAAGGGCCCCTTGCGCCACACCGGGGAAGCGCAGAGCCACACGCTGTCGTCGCCCCCGACCCCGACCTCGAGGGCGTAGACGGCGCGGTCCACGTCCGGCCCGAGCACCCGCCGAACGAGCGCTCCCGTCATCGACACCTCGAGGGCCTCCGACAAGTGCGGGAAGCCGTCGATGTAGAGATTGCAGAAGAGGCGGGCCTGGGTGCGGCGACCCCCCCGGCGGTCGAGGTCCATCATGTCGGAAGAGGCTAGTCTCGCGGGCTCCGCTCGAACAAATTGTCGGCCGCCCTTTTGCGAATCCTCGTCATCGACAACTACGACTCGTTCACGTTCAACGTCGCGGGCGCGCTCGAGCGGCTCGGCGCGCGCTGCGACGTCGTCCCCTCCGACGCCGTCCGCCTCTCCGATCTCGCGTCGACCAGCGCAGACGGGCTCGTGATCTCTCCCGGGCCTTGCTCGCCGTCTCGGGCCGGGGTCAGCCTCGCCCTCTGCGAGGCGCTGCTGCGCGGCGAGATCGACAAGCCGCTGCTCGGCGTGTGCCTCGGGCATCAGGCCCTCGCCCAGGCCGCCGGCGCATCGATCGTCCGGGCCGCACGGCCCGTGCACGGAAAGGCGGTCGCGATCCGCCACGACGGGCTCGGGATCTTCCGAGGGTGCCCTTCGCCGACCATCGTCATGACGCGGTACAACTCGCTCGTCGTCGACGAGGGCACGCTCCCTCCCGAGCTCGAGGTGACAGCGCGGTCCGAGGACGATGGGGAGATCATGGCCCTCCGTCACGGCACGCTCCCGCTCGTGTCGGTTCAGTTTCATCCCGAGTCGTTCTCGAGCGTGGGTGGCGAAGCGCTGTTCGAGGCGTGGCTCGACGACCTCGCCACGGGCATGGGTTAGGCTCTCGCGGTGGCAGATCGGCCGGTCTTGATCGGGAGGCGCACCAGGCGGCGCGGGGCGATCGACAGAGCGCTCTCTTTCGCGCACGCGCGGGCAGCGCGGCTCTCCGCCTCGCCCCCCATCGCGCTCGATCTCGGACCGCCCCGGGCGGGCCCCCTCCGGGTCGAGGACGAGCCCGGCGTCCCCGCGTACCGCAGCGTCGCGCGGCGCTTGCCGTGGCTCGACGCGGCCGCGCCGGGATCGGCGCCGGCGATCGAGCGGGCGGGGGTGCTCGTGGTCCACTGCGAAGGCTCGCAGATGGGAGGCGACTACGAGCTCCTGGAGCGGACGCGGCGAGAGCAGCCCTCGGCCATCCTCATCGCGAGCGACGTCTTCGTGGATCCGTCGCAGCTCGAGCGGGCTCGGCGCGCGGGCGCGGATGGAGTCGCCCCGGTCATGGTGGCGCTCCGCCGAGAGCATCCCGACGATCCGCTCCGCGAGCTCGCCGGGGCCGCCCGCGCCCTCGGTCTGGAGCTGGTGCCGGAGTGCGCGACCCACGCGGACCTGGTGGCGGCGCGAGCGGAGGGCGCGGGCCGCGCCCTCGTGAGCCTGCGCGACCGCGATCATCATCGTCCGGCCCTCGACGACGCCGCGAAGCTCACGGAGGATCGCGCCGGGCTCGTGCTGATCGGGATCTTCGCGAGCTCGCTCCCCGAAGAGCTGCAAGAAAGGGCGCGCGCGCTCGGGTTGGACGCGCTCGACCGCTAGCGGTGGCGCGCTCGCTGGTCTAGACCCGACCCGTGTCGTCCACGTCCGCTGCGATCGCCGGCCAGCTCATCGTCTCCGGCTTCCCCGGCCCCGAGCTCTCGCCGCTCACCGAGCGCGCCCTCGCCGCCGGGCACCGCGCCGGGTGCATCCTCTTCAAGCGAAACCTCCCCACGACGGAGTCGACGCGCAGCCTCACCGCGCGCATCCGCGAGGCCGCCGCCCACGCGAGCCCGCTCCCGCCCCTCGTGGCCATCGACGAAGAAGGCGGGCGCGTCTCGAGGCTCCCCGCGAGCGAGCCCAAGCTGCCGCCGATGCGCCTGCTCGGCGCGGTCGGCGACGCGGGGCTGGTGTTGGACGCCGGCCGCGCGATCGGGGCACGCCTGGTCGAGCTCGGGTTCAACCTGGATTTCAGCCCCGTCCTCGACGTGGATTCGAACCCCAAGAACCCCGTCATCGGGGACAGGAGCTTCGGCGCGAGCCCCGGCCTGGTCGCGGAGCTCGGCCTCGCGTTCGCGCGCGGCCTCGAGGCGTCGGGGGTGCTCTCGTGCGGCAAGCACTTCCCAGGGCACGGCGACACCGACAAGGACAGCCATCTCGAGCTGCCGATCGTCCGGCACGCGCGCGACCGCCTCGACCGCATCGAGCTCGCCCCGTTCCGGGCCGCCGCCCGCGCGAAGCTCGACGCGATCATGACCGCGCACGTCGTCGTCGAGGCGATCGATCCTTCCGTCCCCGCGACGTTCTCGCGGGCGGCCCTCGTCGACCTCCTGCGCGGCGAGCTCGGCTTCGAGGGCGTCGTCATCAGCGACGACCTCGAGATGCGCGCGGTGGCGGCGACGAGCTCGCCCGAGGACTCGGCCGTCCGCGCGATCGGCGCCGGCTGCGACCTGCTCCTCGTCTGCAGCGATGAAGCGGCGGCCGATCGCGTCCACGCGCGCCTCGCCCAGGAGATCGACGCGAGCCCCGCGTTCGCAGCGCGCGCGCGCGAGTCGGCGGCGCGGGTCACCCGGATGCGCGATCGAGCCGGCCGCCTCGAAGGGGAGGCGCGCGCCGCCGGCCGCGCGCCCCTCGACGTGCCCTCCGTCCTCGCGCGCATCGAGGAGGCCCTC
>JBGAID010000166.1:0-11603 GCA_044225865.1 Polyangiaceae bacterium
GGGGGGGGGGGGCACCCTCGGCCTCGTGGTCCGGGCCGCGGTCGCGGGCACAGGCGACGCCGCCGAGGCTCGAGCACCACGGATCGAGATGCGCTCGCGGACCCCTCTCGGGCGACCGCGCGGGGCGAGCTCCGTCGGGGAGGGGTCGATCAGTAGAGGCCGGCGAGGCGCTCGGTGAGGAGCGTCATCGAGAGGACGACGGACGCCACCGAGGCGACGGCGGCGATCCCGCTGCCGATCCGCGTCGCCTTCGTCTCGGCGTTGCCGCTCCTGCTCCAGAGCCAGCCGAGGGCGAACCCGGAGACGAGCCCCCCGACGTGGGCCGAGTTGTTGATGCGCACGCCCGCGTTGGAGCCGTTCACCGCGAACCCGAAGAGGACGGCGAAGAAGAGGACGTTGATGGCGAGGTTCACCCATTTGGGATCCCGCCTTCGAACCAAGACGCCGAGGTGGAGGCCCATGACCCCGAGGATCCCCCCGCTCGCGCCGGCGGTGATGAAGGGGGGGCCGTCGGTCAGGACGTTGAGCACCAGGGTCGAGGCGAAGCCGACCACCCCGGTGAGGCAGAACGCGATGATCGTGCGACCGGCGCCCACGAGGCTCTCCGCGATGCGGGCGAGGTTCATGAAGCCGAGCATGTTCATCCCGAAGTGGAGCAGCCCGAGGTGCACGAACACCGCGGAGAGCAGCCGGTGGGGCGCGATCGCGATCGCCTCCCCCGAGGCGATCATCGCCCCCGCCCGGTAGGTGTCCTCGTTCGTGCCGGAGCTCATCAGCAGCGCGTGGAGCGGGACGCCGTGCTTGAGCGCCATCGCGAGCTGGGCCGCGAAGACGAGCGTGCACAAGCCGCCGAGGAGGATGGCGGCCCGCCCGAACCCCGGCGCGGCCTCGATCGCTTCGGCGGAGCGGACCTGGACCCGGTAGCGCACGACGGGCTGCTCGGCCACGCGCTGCCCCGGCGGCTTCCCGCATCGAATACAGGTGCCGAACGACTCGTCATTGATAGCACCACAGGAGCACACGACCTCACGGGGGCTCATCCAGGGTTCTCCTCGAACGCGAAGCATGACCCGGCGCCGGCCCGAAGCCGAATCCGGTCCTTCGATTTACCTCGGCGGGCGCGGGCCGGGGGGAAAGCCGTAAGGTCGACGAGCCGGTCGCGTTCTTCTTGCGTGACTGCGGCGCTCTGGGCAGAAAGCTTCTTCGGGCCGACTCCGGCGGGGGCCTTCGACGGCCTGCTTTCGGGGTTGTGGGGCCCTGGCGGGGTGCTGTCGCTCTCCTTCCTCGCCCCCGCCCCCCCCAAGACGTCCGCGCCCCGGCGGGATCCGGCGGCTTGCCCCCCGGCCCTGTCGCAGGCGACTATCGTCCGTCGAGTGGCCGTCCAGAGGATCGAGCCGGCAGCGGAGAGAGAGCTCTGCGAGCGGGCCAAGGCCGGCGACCGCGCCGCGCTCGGGAAGATCCTCCGCACCTACGGCCCCGTGCTCTACCGAGCCGTCCTCTTGCCCCGCCTCGGCAGCGACGCGGTGGCGCAAGACGCCCTCGCCGAGACGTACGCGCGCGTCGTCGAACGATTCGACCAATACGAGTGGCAGGACTGCGGGGTGTACCCGTGGCTGCGGGTCGTCGCGATGCGGATCGCCCTCGACATCTTGCGCGCCAAGAAGCGCGAGACACTCTTCGAGCCGGACGACTTGGCGCGCGAGATCGAGAAGTCAGACCGGGCGACGAGCGCGTCGCTCGACGTGGAGGTCCTGGAGGCCCGGGATCTAGAGGCGGCGCGCGCGAAGGTCGAGGCGGCGCTGAAGACGCTGAACCCCCGGTACGAGCGGGCGATCCGGATGCGCGTGCTCGAAGAGCGGCCCCGCGAGGAGGTCGCGCGCGCGCTCGAGGTGTCGGTCTCGACGTTCGACGTCGTCCTGCATCGAGCGCTGACGGCCTTGAAGAAGGCGATCGGCAAGGCGACCCCCGACGGCGAGCAGCGCCCCGATGGGGCGAACGTGAGAGAGGCCAGGTCATGAGCGGTCCGGATGAAAAGAAGGCGCCGAAGCGCGACGCCATCCCGGAAGAAGCGGGACCTCGCGACGGTGCGCCCACGGAGGCGGAGCTCTTCGAGGCGGAGGTCGCCGCCCGCGAGCTCGAGGAGGGCCTCGACGCGTTCAGCGAGATGCTCGTGTCCTCGTATCGACCTCACGAGATCGAAGACGACGTCCACGAGCGGATCCTCGCGCGGGCCTTGGGCTCGGACGCGGGGAGCGGCTCGCGCGCGCCCGCCGCGCCGCTCGCCCCCGAGGCCCCCGCGACGGAGCCGGAGCGGCGAGACGCGGAGCGCCTGCGGCGCGCCCTCGAGGTGAAGGACGAAGGTCCGGACGCGGAGGTGCACCCGCTCGCGGCGGTCGCCCGCGCGCTCAAGCACGCCCACGATCCCGCCGGCATCTCGGAGCTGCGCAACGAGGCGCTCCTGAGGCCGGCCCTCAAGCGCGGCTCGTCGGCGAAGCGCACCGGCTACGTGGCCGTCACGATCGTCTCTGCGGTCGCCATCGCCGCCGGCTTCTTCGGCCTCTTCATGCGGAGCCCCGCCCCCAAAGAGGATCCTTCCGCGATGAACGCGCCCGCGCCTCGGATGGAGATAATGCCGGGGATGTTCGAGTCCCGCTCCACCACCGAGCTCTTCAGCGAGCCCGATTTCCCGCGCGAGGGCGGGGTGCGCGAGCGCATCGATCGCATCAGCGCCACCCGCAACGCGGAGCTGCGGGAGAACCGCTTCGTCGAGTGGGGCGTGCCGTGAAGACGTCCCGCGCCGCCGCGCCCTTCCTCGCGCTCGCGCTCGCGCTCGGCCTCGGCGGCTGCTCGGAGCAGTCGGGCCGGCTGTCCCGCGACAACGAGCGGGTGGCGACGAGCTCGAGCGCGCAGGGTCGCCGGCCCGTCGACACGGATATCGTCGCGTTCCTCTCGAAGGCCCGCGCCGCCCATCACGCCGCCGATCTCGCGGAGGCGAAGGGTGATCTGGAGCTCGCGGTCGAGCACGTGAAGCGCATCCCCAACGGTCCCGCCCCCGCGATCTCGCCGGAGGTGAAGGAGGTGCTCGCCGACGCGTACGCCCGCCTGGCCGATCTCGAGAGCAGGCTGGGGCGGTTCGACGAGGCGGCGAAGGACGTCGACCAAGGCCTCGCCTGGGCGCGCGAGATCACCCACTTCCGCGGGCACTTGTTCGAGATGCGCGGCGTGGTCGAGGAGCGGAGGATGAAGGCGCTCGAGGCCAAGGGCGACAAGGCCGGAGCGGAGAAGGCGCGCCTCGCCGCCATCGCCGCCTTCGAGACGGCGATCGAGGTCCAGGACCAGGTCATCATGAACATGCTCCCGGACGCGCCCGCGAGCGGGACGCCGAGCGCGGTGCCTCCTCCTCCGGAGGATTCGTCCGCGCGCCCCTCGCCGTCGTCTTCGAACGGCCGCCCCCGCTGACATCGCGGCCGCCGCTCAACATGCTGGCCCGTTCGGCCCCACGCCGATACACTCGGTCGAAAGGAGCCGCGCGTCCAAGGAGGGCGCGTGCTCGACTATGGCCAGGCTGGTCCGGCTCGTACCGAACGTCGACTACAAGAAGCTGCCGCTCACCCCCGTCGAGGGGCGGGTCTTCCTCAAGGTCGACGGCAAGCTCACCGAGCCGGAGATCGTCACCGCCGTCGGCTTCCATCCCGACACGGTCCAGAAGGCGATCGATCGCCTGATCGATCTCGGCGCGGTCGAGGTGGTCGACAAGGCCAAGGACCAAGCCGACAAGACGGCGAAGACCGCGACCACGCAGGCTTTCGGGGGGAAGCTCGGACAAGGGGAGTTCGACGCGAAGCTCCTCGCCGAGCAGGTCGATCTCGACCCCGAGAAGAAGAAGATGATCCTCGACGCGCACCAGCGCCTCGAGCGGCTGAGCTTCTACGACCTCCTCGGTCTGCATCGGCTCGTCGACAAGAAGGAGATCAAGGCGGCCTACTACGCGGTCGCCCCCGACTTCCACCCCGACAAGTACTTCGGCCGGAACCTCGGCTCTTACAAGTCGAAGATCGAGGCGATCTTCGCGCGCCTCACCCTCGCCCACGACACCCTCAGCGCGAAGCAGAAGCGAGCGGAGTACGACGAGTATCTCCACACCATCGAGCAGGCGCAGCGCGCCTCCGAGATCGAGCGGAGCGCGAACCAAGCGCTGATCGACGCGCAGAAGGAGATCGAAGCGCAGGCGCAGCGGGCCGCGGAGGCGGCCGCGGAGGCCAAGAAGCAAGCCGAGCTCGCGGATCGAAAGCGCGCCCTCGCCGCCAAGCTCGGAGGAGGGAAGCTCGGCGCGAACAAAGCGGCGGCTTCGCCCGCGCAGCCGGTCATGGACCCGCGCGCGGCCGCGGAGGCGCTCCGCGTCCGCTACGAGTACGCGAAGCAGCAGGCCTCCAAGGCCCAGGTCGAGAGCTTCGTGACGGCGGGCCGGAACCACCTCGCCCAAGGCGACTACGCCGCCGCCGCGAACGTCTTCCGGGTCGCGCGATCGCTGATGCCGAACGATCAGGATCTCGCGCGGGAGGCGGAGGAGGTCGCCCGCGCCGCGAACGTCGCCCTCGCCGACAACTTCGCGCGGATGGGCGAGTTCGAGATCCAGCAAGAGCGCTGGGCGGAAGCAGCGGTGAACTTCTCGAAGGCGGCGGTGGGAAAGCCCGACGACGCCCGCGTCCACGAGCGCGGCGCGTACGCGACCTTCAAGAGCGGCGGCAACCCGAAGCGCGCCGCCGAGCTCGCACGGCGCGCCGTCGAGCTCTCCCCGAAGAACCCGAGCTACCGCGTCACGCTCGCCTACGCCTATGCGGCGGCCGGCCTCGAGTCGAGCGCCTACGGCGAGCTCCAGCGCGCCAGCGACATCGCGCCCAAAGACGACAAGGTCCAGGGCTTGGTCGCGGCCGGGAAGGACACCGTCAAGCAGCTGATCGCGCAGGCGAGGCAAGCCGGTCAGGTCGAGCAGCGGCCTTCGATCCCCCAGCCGCCGCCGTCCGCTCCGCGCACCTCGACGGTCCCGGCCGCGCACGCTTCGTCCCAGCCTCCGGCGGCGCGGCAGTCCAACCCCGGGGACCGGGCGTCTTATCCCCAGATCGGCGTGCGGGCGGCGCCCTCGCAGCCCCCGCCCGGGATGGCGGCGAGCGGCTCGCTCCCTCCCGAGGCCGAGGTCGCGATCCCGGGGCCGCCCGCCTTCGGACAGGCTCCCGCGCCGGGGTGGCCCGCGGCCGGCATGGCGCAGCCCCCCGCTCCTCATCAGCTCTCGGGTCAATATCCAGCAGGGCCCCAATACCCGCCGGGCGCCTATCCTCCCCCGCCTCAGCACCCGGGCGGGCAATACGCCGGGAGCGGTCAATACCCCAACGCCGGCCAGCACCCCAACGCCGTCGGGCAATACCCCAACGCCGGGCAATACCCCAACGCCGGGCAATACCCCAACGCCGGGCAACACCCCAACGCCGGGCAATACCCCAACGCGGGCCAATACCCCAACGCGGGCCAATACCCCAACGCGGGCCAATATCCCCAAGCTGGTCAATACCCCGGCGCCGGACCGCAGCAATACGCGGGGGCTGGACAATACCCCAATCCGGGGCAGCAATACGCCAATCCAGGGCAGCCATATCCGGGGGGTGGTCAATACCCCAATGCGGGGCAGCCCCATCCCCAAGCCGGCCAATATCCAAACGCGGGGGGCCCGCCCGCGGGCCAGTACTCCGGACAATATCCGGGAGCGCCCCAATACCCGTCCGGACAATATGCGGGCGCCCAATATCCCGGCGGGCCCTCGGGCCAGTACCCGACGGCGCAAGCTCCTCAGGGCGGCGCCGTCCCGCCGAGAGCTTCGGGCTCGAGCCCATCGAACGCCGCCGCGCGGCCTTCCGCGGGGCCGCCGGTGCAAGGCTCGGGGTACTCGTTCCACGCGGTCCAGGCCGGCGCGACGGAGCTGCCGATGCCCGTGCAATCGGCCCAGCCCTTCCCGACCTTCGGCCCCGCGCCCTCCATGGGGGGCGGGCCCGTCCCCGCCGATGGCGGCGGGCCGATGCCGCTCCGACCACCGAGCGCGGCGCCGCCGGGCGCACCGGGGCCAGGCGCGCCCATGCCTCAAGGCCAGGTCCCCATCACCCAGCTCCCCGACGGCGCCGTGAACCCGATGGCGCCGCCCGCTCCGCTGGCGTCGCCCGCTCGGGCCGGCGCCGGGGCGTCGGGGGCGTATCGGGTCGTCGCCGAGCCGGACACCGCCGACCGTCGCCGAAAGTGACGGCGCGCCCCGGGCCCGGAAAGCAAAAGTCTCGCGTCGATAGGCAAAGCCGTGGGATGCTCCCCGTACCGCGGCGTGGGCCGCGGGCGGCGGTACGGCCAGGGCCGTGGCGCTGCGCGTGAACGAGAGTTTCCGAGGAGCCGATGGAGCGCGTACTTGGGATCGATCTAGGCACGACGAACACGTGCGTTGCCATCGTGGAAGACGGAGTTCCCACGGTCATTCCGAACCGTGGCGGATACAAGACGACCCCTTCGATGGTCGCCATCACCGAAGCGGGAAAGCGCCTCGTCGGCCACATCGCGAAGCGACAAGCGATCACGAATGCGGAGAACACGGTCTACGCCGCCAAGCGCCTCATCGGCCGCAAATGGACCAGCCCGCAGGTGAAGAACGCGGTGTCGACCGCCTCGTACAAGATCGTCGAGGGACCCCACGGTGACGTCCGCATCGCGCTCCGGGACAAGACGTACAGCGTCCCCGAGATCAGCGCGATGATCCTCCAAGAGGTGAAGATCTTCGCGGAGGACTACCTCAACGAGCCGGTCACCAAGGCCGTCGTCACCGTCCCCGCCTACTTCAACGACAACCAGCGTCAGGCCACCAAGGACGCGGGGCAGATCGCCGGGCTCGACGTCATCCGCATCATCAACGAGCCGACGGCGGCCGCCCTCGCGTACGGCTTCGGCAAGAACGTCGACAAGGTCATCGCCGTGTTCGATCTCGGCGGCGGCACGTTCGATATCTCGATCCTCGAGATCAGCTCGGGCGGCGTCTTCAAGGTCATCGCCACGGCGGGTGACACCTTCCTCGGCGGCGAGGATTTCGATGGCCGCATCATCGACTGGCTCGTCGAGGGATTCCGCGAGCAGCACGGCGTCGATCTCCGCCAGGACCGCATGGCCCTCCAGCGCCTCAAGGACGCGGCCGAGAAGGCGAAGTGCGAGCTCTCGGGCGTCACCGAGACCGAGATCAACCTGCCCTTCATCATCTCGAGCGGCCGCAACGACGCCCTCCACCTGCAGAGGCAGCTCACGCGGGCTACCCTCAACAACCTCTGCGACGATCTCATCGAGCGGTGCGTGGAGATCTGCCGCCAGACGTTGGAGGACGCGCGCCTCGACAAGGACGAGATCGAGGAGGTGATCCTCGTCGGCGGGATGACGCGCATGCCCGCCGTCCAGGACAGCGTCACCAAGTTCTTCGGCCGTGAGGCGTGCAAGGGCGTCCACCCGGACGAGGTCGTCGGCCTCGGGGCGGCGGTGCAAGGCGCCGCCCTCGTCGACGAGAGCCGGGAGATGATCCTCCTCGACGTCACCCCGCACGCGCTCGGCATCATGACCTTCGGCTCCAAGTTCGAGGAGCTGATCCCGAAGAACACGACCGTCCCCACGAGCCGATCGAAGATCTTCACCACGAGCCGCGACAACCAGACGGCGGTGAAGATCCTCGTCATGCAGGGGGACAGCGAGAAGGCGACCGAGAACGAGCTCCTCGGTGAGTTCATCCTCACCGGCCTGCGCCGCGCCCCGAAGGGCCAGGTCGAGATCGAGGTGAACTTCGAAATCAATAGCGACGGTATCGTCAGCGTCAGCGCGAAGGACTTGGAGACGGGTCAAGCCCAGAGCATCCAGGTCACCGCGTCGAGCGGCCTCACGAAGGAAGAGGTGAAGTCCATGATGGACAACGCCAAGGACTTCCTCGTCGAGAGCAGGGCGAGCGACGAGTTCGAGGGCTTCAAGCAAGAGGCCGAGAAGCTCGTCCTCGAGATCGAAAAAATGTTCCCCCAGGTCGAGGCGGTCGTCGCCTCGAGCGACTTCGGTCGGGAAGCGATCAGCAAAGCGCGGAGCATCCTGCAGAAGACCCGCGAGGCCATCGACAAGCGTGACTCGGCTGCCGTAAAAGATCAGATGGAGGCGTTGTCGCGAACGCACCGCATGTTCAAAGGGGTGGTCTCGCGTCCGCACTGATCGCCGTGATCGACGAGAAGGAAGAAGAGGAGGACGTCGACTCCGGCTGGGATCTCGGGCTGGGAGGCGCGGATCGCGCGCCTTCGCCCTCTGCGAAAAGGGCGACGGGCCCGCGGGTGCCCTCTCCGCCGCGGGGTGCCGCGGCCGCGCCCATTCCGGAGGCGTCCGCCGCTGCTTCCGCGCCTTCCGCGTCGCCCTCTCCGCCGACCGCATCCTCGGCGGGACGGCCCTCCGGCTCACCCACCGCGCTGCGCAAGCCCCCTCGAAACCTGAGCGACGGTCCGGCCGTTCGGAGCGTCCTCGACGCGATCGCGGCCGCCGACCGCGTGCCCCCTTCGCCGGCGGATATCGAAGAGGCGGTGGGCCTCGCCCTCGACAACCTCGAGGGGTTGGAGAGCAAGCCGAAAAAGGCCGCGGCGGGCTCGACGATCAAGGACGAAGACACGCCCCCGGTGGACGTGCCGGTCGGCAAGCTCGCCGTCGAGGACGACCAGGGCGATGGTCCGATCGAGGATCTCGCCGCGACCGTCGAGGCCCCCAAGCTCACCCGAGAGGCCCTCGAGAAGCTGCTCGCGTCCTCCGCCGCCGACGGAGCGCCCGCCTCCGAAGGCGAGTCGAAGAGCGGCCCATCTCCGACGAGCTCCGCTCCAACCGTCCGCGGTGGCGTCGACTCGACCACGCGCCGAATGGCGACCCCGCCCGCAGGGGTGCTCGCGGCCTCCGAGGGCGATGAGCCAGAGGATCGCGAGCCGCCCACGCGCCGCGCCTCCGACGAGGAGATCGCGAAGAACCGCACCACCCCGACCGGCCCTCCGATGAAGCTCGCGGGGCGCCGCGCCACCCCGTTGCTCTCCAACGCCGCCGACGAGGCGCGCCGCGCGGACGCGCGCTTCCACTCCCGCCCGACCCCACGCGCCACCGCCGTCGCGACCACGGCGCTGCGCTTCCCGGCCGGGTCGCTCGTCGACGCGCGCAACCGGCGAAAGACGACGAAGATCAACCTCCAGACGATCGACATCGCGCGCGAGGCGGAGGCCTTTCTCCGCGGGATCGATCCGGAGGCGCCGGCCGCGGGGCGCAGCGAGACCCCAGAGCGGAAAGGCGCGCCTCACAAGCCTCCGTCGATGCCCGTCCTCGATCTCCACCTCGATCTCGACGCCGCGATGGCGCCGGGGATCGAGGACGAAGCGGAGCGCGGGCCCGAGACGGCGCGCGCGCCCACCGACGCTTCCACCGCCAAGACGGCGCCGGCCATGCCGGCCGCTCGTCAGAGCGCCATCGCCCGCGCCGCGATGAGAGACGCCGAGGTCGCCGGCAGTCGAGCGCGCGAAGCGTCGCGGCCCGGGGGGTTGCGCCCTCCTACGCCCCCCGCCTCGAGCCAGCGAGGCGCGGCCCCTCGGCCCGCCCCCTCCGGTCCTGGCGGGGCGAGGATCACCGAGCCGAGCCGGGCCGACATCGGCGTGTCGCCCCTCGCCCAGACCTTCGACGGCGATGGGGACGTCCACCTCGATCTCGCGGAGGCGGAGCTGAGCGAAGAGGAGGTGGAGGCGATCAAGTCGGAGCCGCCCATCAGCGGCCTGATGCCGGACCCCTTTGCCCCGAAGCCCGTCATCGCCATCGGAGCTCCCCCCGCCGCCTCTCGCGTCGGATCCCTTGCGACCCTCGACGAGCCGGGCGCGGAGAGCGCGAAGGCGGGGGGCGGTTCCGGGGTCGAGACGCCGCGGACGGTGGAAGACCCTGAGCTCACGCCCATTCGGATCCGCTTCGAGCGCGGTGATTACCTCGGCGCCCTCCTCCGAGCCGAGGCGCTGCTCGAGGCGCGCCCCGATTTCGAGCACGCCCGCCGCTACGTGGAGAGCGCGCAGGAGCTCCTTCGCCAGATGTACCTCGAGAAGCTCGGGAGCGGCGATCAGGTGCTCCGCGTGACGATGGACCCGTCCGACATCCAGGGCCTCGCCCTCGATCACCGCTCGGGGTTCTTGATCTCTCTCATCGATGGAGTGGCCACGATCGACGAGATCCTCGATATCTCCGGGATGCCTCCGCTCGATGCGCTCCGCCTCCTCTTCGAGATGCGCCAGCAGGGCGTCGTCGCGGTGGACTCTCTGGCGCGGCCGTGACCTCGGACCCGCGGCCGGGCATCGCCGCGCCGCGCCTCCGTTCGGCCGCGTCCCTCGCCGTCGGAGTGCTCGCCCTCGTCGCCTCCGTGCTCGTGCCGGCGTGGTCGCGAGGGGACTCCCCACCCGCGGCGCCGCGCCGCCCCGAGGCGGAGACGCTCCGCGGGATCGACGACGTCGAGCCGGTCGCGAGCTACACCCTCCGCGCCAAGCTCGACCCCGATCGCCACGTCGTCGCGGGGGAAGGCGAGATCCGCTTCGTGAACCGATCGCGGCGCGCGCTCGACCGCGTCTGGGTCCACCTCTACATGAACGCGTTCGAGTCGCCCGACACCATCTTCCGCCGCGTCCCCGCGACGGGGATGCGAGGCGAGGACATCGTCCGCGCGCCGGGGTCGATCGAGGTGTCGCGGATGCGGTGGGTCGAGGCGGGCGGGGTGGACGTGTGGCCGGCCGACGCCCACACCCCCGAGGACCCTCGCGACCGCACCGACATCGAGGTCCCCCTCCCGCGCGTGATCGCGCCTGGCGAGGCGGCCACCTTCGACGTCGTGTTCGAAACGAAGCTGCCGAGCATCGCCCTCCGCACCGGCTACTTCAACCGATTCCACATGGTCGCGCAGTGGTTCCCGAAGCTCGCGAAGCTCGAGGAATCCGGCCGATTCGCCCATTTCCCTTTCACTCGATACTCCGAGTTCTACGCGGACTTCGGCGACTACGACGTCACCGTCGACGTCCCGGAAGCGTTCGCGGTCGGGGCCACCGGGACCGCCATCGCCGAGGAGCGCGGCGACGGGCGCCGGACCACCCGGTTCACCCAGCGCGCCGTCATCGACTTCGCGTTCGCGGCCTGGGATGGCTTCGACGAGAAGCAGCGCACCGCGCGGGGGGTGACGATCCGGTGCCTCTTCCCCCGCGGCCTCGACCGCCTCGCCGAGGTGGAGCTCGACGCCGCCGCGAAGGGCCTCGCGTTCTTCAGCGACGAGCTCGGCGACTACCCCTACGACCGCCTCACCATCGTCCATCCTCCCGACGGCGCCGACGAGGCGGGGGGCATGGAGTACCCGACCCTCATCACCACCGGCGGCAGCGGCGCGCTTGGGCTCGTGCCGGCGCTCTTCCTCGAGGGCCTCACCCTCCACGAGCTCGCCCATCAATGGTTCTACGGGCTCGTCGCGACGAACGAGCACGACAGCCCGTTCCTCGACGAAGGGTTGACCACGTACATGA
>JBGAID010000167.1:0-11602 GCA_044225865.1 Polyangiaceae bacterium
GGGAGGGGGTGGTGCAGGGGACCTTGCCCGACCGGTCGAGGATCGTCTCCGGCGCGAGCTCCTCGCACGCGGCGCGGACCTCGACGGTGGAGCGCGTATCCATCCACACGATCGCGGGGGCGAGGGGCGCGCCGTCGCGGTCGGTGACGACGAAGGTCTCGCGCTGGTGGGCGACGGAGAGCGCGCGCACCTCCGCTGCGCGCGGACCGAGCGCGGTCGCGACCTCGCGGAGCGCATCCATCATCGCGCGCGTCCAAGCCGTCGCGTCCTGCTCCCACCCTCCCGGAGCGGGGTTCTCGAGGCCGAACGCGGCGCTGCCCTTCGCGTGCACGATCCCGCTCGCGTCGACCGCGATCGCCTTGGCGGCGGTCGTGCTCACGTCGACCCCGATGACGAGCGCCCCTCGGTCGTCGCTCACGGTCCCTCGGTGAGGCGGCGCGCGAAGAAGCGACCGAGCGGCACGTCGACCGGCGCGCCGTCGAGGGCCACGTCGATCATGTGGGCGAGGAGCGGCAGATCCTCGAAGGAGAGGGGGAGGGTCCCGCCCGCGATCGCCCCGCGCATGACGGCGAGGATCTCGAGGCACTCGAGGGTCGCGCCCTCCATCCGCTCGATCGCCTCCGGCCGCGAGAGGCCGAGCCCGAGGAGCTTGCCGAACCTCCCGGTGCGCCCGCCGTTCGTGGTCACGTCGAGGTCTCCCGCCCCCGCGAGGCCGGCCACCGTCGTCGCCCGTCCCCCGAGGGCGAGCACGATGGCGCGCATCTCGAGGAGGGCCTGGGCCATGACCGCCGACTCCAAGTTGTGCATCGCGACGCTCCCCGCGACGCCGCCGGCGCGCTCATGGAGGCCGGTCGCGAACGCGATCCCCATCGCGTACGCGTTCTTGAGCGCGGCCGAGGCCTCCGCCCCCGCGACGTCCGTCGTCGGGAAGAGGTGGTAGTACGGCGTCCCGATCGCGTCGCGGATCCAATCGAGGGTCGCGGGATCTCGACCGGCGAGGCACACGCAGGTGGGGACGCGCCGCGCGAGCTCCCCGGCGATGCACGGCCCCGCGATCGCGGCCGGATGAACGCGATCTCGCACCGCGGCGGGGAGGCGCGATTTCACCACGTCGGGCAGGCACTCGAGGGAGCCACCGGCGACGAGGCCCTTCGTGATCATGAAGAGGGGGATATCGGGGCGGAGGTGAGGCGCGATGGCGCGGCACGCCCACTCGATGCCGGCCGAGCTCACCCCGAACGCGATCGCGTCGACCCCCTCCGTGGCCCGCGCCAGGTCGGCGTACGAGTAGGGCTCGATCGGTCCCTTCGCCCCCTCCGCGAGCGCCAGCTTCAGCTTGATGTGGACGCCGTCCTTCGCCAGGCCTTGCACGATCGCCTCGTCGAGGTGGGTGCCCACGAGGCGCACGGTGTGACCGCGGTCGGCGATCGGAACGGCGAGGGCGCTGCCCATCATGCCGGCGCCGAGGATGAGGAACGTTGCCATGAAGCGAGCCTCCGAGGAGGGGCATGGTAGACTCGAATCCCTCATGCATAGCCCTCGACTCTTCGTCGCCTCGCTCGGGTCCGTCATGACGTTCGCCCTCGCCCTCGCCGCTGGTTGCGGCGACAGCTCGAGCAGCGGCGGTGGGGGCGCCGGCGGCGGAGCCGACGGCGGGGGCGGGTCCGGCGGTGGCTCGACGACCCAAGGCTGTCCGGACGTCGACACCTCGGACTGCGACGTCGTGGTCGCGCCGAGCGACGACGACACGAGCACGGTGCAGACCGCCCTCATCGAGGCGGAGTCGGGCTCGACGGTGTGCCTCTGTCCGGGCACCTACGCCCTCGAGAACGAGCTCCAGGTCACGACCCCGAACCTCACCGTCCGCGGCGCCGGCGAGACGCGCGACGACGTCGTGCTCGACTTCGCGGGCCAGATCGGGGGCGACGACGGCCTCACCGCGACCGCCGACGGCTTCACCGTCGAGAACCTCTCGGTGAAGAACAGCCCCGGCAACGGCGTGGTCGCGACCGGCGTCGAGGGGGTCACCTTCCGCAACCTCAAGGTCTTCTGGGACGCCGGCTCGGCCACGAGCAACGGCGCCTACGCCGTCTACCCCGTCGGCTCCTCCAAGGTCCTCATCGAGGACTGCGAGATCGTGGGCGCCGCCGACGCGGGGGCCTACGTCGGGCAGTCGACGCAGATCATCGTGCGCAACAACCTCGTCCACGCGAACGTGGCCGGGATCGAGATCGAGAACTCGAACGACGCCGAGGTCTATGGGAACGAGTCCTACGACAACGCCGCCGGCATCCTCGTCTTCACGCTGCCGAACCTCGACAAGAAGGATGGGCTCCGCGCGAACGTCCACGACAACGACATCCACGACAACAACCGCGACAACTTCGCGGAGGAAGGGACGATCGTCGCCGCCGTTCCTCCCGGCATCGGCGTGCTCGTGCTCGCCGCCGACAACACCGAGATCCACGGAAACACCATCTCCGGCAACAAGACGGGGGCGATCGT
Source organism: Polyangiaceae bacterium (assembly GCA_044225865.1). Classification (GTDB taxonomy): domain Bacteria; phylum Myxococcota_A; class Polyangia; order Polyangiales; family Polyangiaceae; genus Xiheicaenibacterium. Next base: position 2,506 of record JBGAID010000167.1, read on the forward strand.
GACGGTGTCGTTCGACACGCTGAAGCTCCTCATCGGCGCGACCGAGCCGGACCCGGACACCGATCCCGATCCCGAGAATACCTACGTGCACGACAACACCTTCGACAACAACGGGACGGACCCGTCGTCGCCTCTCGACATGATGGGCGTCGTTCCGATCGAGGACTTCCTCTGGGACGGGGTGGAGAAGACGGACGGCAGCGGCGAGCTGTGCCTGAGCGCGAGCCCGCCGACCTTCCGCAACATCAACGGGTTCGCGAACCTCGCCACGCCCGCGAACCACGACACCGACCCGACGCCGTACGAGTGCGAAGGGACACCCCTCGAGCCCATCCAGTTCTGAGGCGGCATGCGGAGGCTCCTCGTCTCATTCGCGCTCGCGGCGCTCTCGGCGCTCGCGCTCGGCGCGTGCAGCGAGACGGATCCCTCCGGCACCGAGCCCGAGCCGGAGCCCTACGAGGGGCCGCCCATCCCCTGGGAGTACCAGGCCTTCCCCGCGGTCGTGCACCCCGAAGACAACCCCAGCTCGGACGCGAAGATCGAGCTCGGGCGGCTCCTCTTCTACGACCCGATCTTGAGCGCCGATCAGGCCACCGCGTGCGCGACCTGCCACAGCGAGGAGTGGGGCCTCTCCGATGGGCTCGCGCGATCGATCGGCGTCGACGGCGAGGGCCCGACGGGGCCCGGACGCACCGGCCCGAACATGACGACCCGCAACTCTCCGACGCTCTGGAACGCCGCGTTCCGGCCGGAGCTCTTCTGGGATGGCCGCGCCGCGTCCCTCGAGGAGCAGGCGCTCGCGCCGCTCCGGGAGGAGGGCGAGCTCGACATGGATCCCGATCACGCCGCCGAGCTGTTGCGAGCGATCCCCGACTACGCCGCTCGCTTCGCGGAGGCGTTCCCCGACGATGAAGAGCCCGTCACCTCTGCGAACCTCGCCAAGGCCCTCGCGTGCTTCGAGCGCACGATGATCTCGGGGCGCGCGCCTTACGATCGATACGTGGGCGGGGACGAGGGCGCGCTCGACGAGCAGGAGCTGCTCGGGATGAGCCTCTTCGCGGAGGCCGGCTGCGCCGGCTGTCACGCCCCGCCCCTCTTCGAGTCGGACACCTACGCGCTCCGATTCGAGGCCGACGACGACGGGAGGATGAAGGTCACCCACGAGCCGAGCGACCGCGGCAAGCTGCGCGTCCCGACCTTGCGCAACGCCCGCGAGACCGGCCCCTACTTCCACGACGGCCGCGCCGCGAAGCTCGACGAGGCGGTCGGCCTCGAGGTCGACAACGCCGTGCGCCTTGGGGAGAGCCGCGCCCTCGAAGCGGATGAGATCGCCGCCATCATCGAGTTCCTGCGGAAGGGGCTGATGGATCGATCCGAGGAGCCTTCGCGCCCCGACGAAGTCCCGAGCGGGCTCGACGTCCCGGAAGACGGCTTTCGGATTCCGCGATAAGAAGGAGCATGCAGTTCCGAAGCGTCGCCGCCGCGTGCCTCGCCGCGACCGTGCTCGCCCTCGCGCCCTCGTGCAAAGACGAAGAGACGGAGACGGAGCCCACCCCGACCCCGGTCGTGAAGGTGACGCCGGCGCCCTTCGGCGAGCCCTACGAGAAGCTCTCCGACTGGCACTTCTTCGCGGACGCCCTCGCCCAACAGCCCGCGGACGATCTCGTCCCGTACGAGGTGATCGCGCCACTCTTCTCCGACTACACGACGAAGTGGCGCTTCCTCTACGTGCCCGAAGGCGAGACGGTCACCTACAACGACGACGACGAGTGGGATTTCCCCGTCGGCACGATCGGGGTCAAGACGTTCGCCTACGCCGCCGACCTCGCCCACCCCGAGGGGGAGCGACGCATCATGGAGACGCGCGTCCTCGTCCGCGAGCCCGATGGCTGGAAGCCGAGCACCTACGTCTGGAACGAAGATCAGACGGAGGCGACCTTGATCGTCGGCGGCAAGTTCGTCCCCGTCGACTTCATCGATCTCCACGGCGAGGCGGTCCACACCGAGTATCGCGTCCCCAACACCAACGAGTGCCAGGACTGCCACCACCGCGACGACGATCAAGGACAGCCCCAGGTCGTCGTGCTCGGGCCCAAGACCCGCCAGCTCGATCGCGATCACGACTACGGAGACGGCCCCGAGAACCAGATCGATCACTACGCCGCCCTCGGGTGGTTCGCCTCTCCGCCCACCGCCTCGTCCGGCCGCGAGCGCCTCGTCGATCCCTACGGCGACGGGGACGTCTCCCTCCGCGCGCGCTCCTACTTCGACGCGAACTGCTCGGGCTGTCACAAAGAAGGCGGCAGCGCGACCGACTCCGATCTCCGGCTCGGCTTCCACGAGACGGATCCGGAGACGAGCAGCCCGGCGACGTGGGGCGTCTGCAAGATCCCGACGAGCACCGGCGGCGCGACCTGCGGCAACACCTACGACGTCGTCCCGCAGGACCCGGACGCCTCCGTGATCGTGTGCCGCATGTCCTCGACCGCCCCCGACGAGCGCATGCCGCCGCTGGGATCGCGCATCGTCCACGAAGAAGGGCTCGCCCTCGTGCGCGAGTGGATCGAGTCGCTCGACCCGGCGACGTGCAGCCCCAACTGAGCATGGGCGCGATCGTCTTCGGCCACCGCGGCGCCTCCATCGAGCAGCCCGAGAACACCCTCGAGTCGTTCGCCGTCGCCCTCGAGCTCGGGGTCGACGTCCTCGAGACCGACGTCCACCTCACGAGCGACGGCCACGTCGTCGTCCACCACGACGACACCGGCGAGCGGATGGCGTGCGAGCGCCGCCCGGTCGCGGGCTGCACCCTCGCGGAGGTGAAGCGGTGGAACGTCGCGTTCGGGTTCCGCGGGCGCGACGGCCAAGGCATCTCCGATCGGAGCGCGCGCGTGCCGACCCTGGACGAGGCCCTCGACGCGTTCCCGACCGCGCGCTTCAACATCGACATCAAGCCTTTGAATGGCGCGGCCGCGGTGATGCGCGTGGTCGAGCGTCACCGCGCCGAAGCGCGCGTATTGCTCACGAGCTTCCACGACGCCGTCACCGACGCGCTCCACGACGCCGGCTACGCGGGCGAGAAGGGCCTCTCGCGCGGCGAGGTCGTGCGCGCCCTCGTCCTGCCCGCGTGGGCCCCCGCGAGCACGCGCCCCCGCGGCCAGCGCATCCAAATCCCCACCTCGATCGGGGGCATCCCCCTCGCGAAGCCCTCCACCATTCGCCGCCTCCAGGGCCTCGGCCTGCGCGTCGACTTCTGGGTCCTCAACGATCCGAGCACCGCCCGCGAGGTCGCGGCGATGGGCGCAGACGGCATCATGACCGACGATCCGCGCGGGGTCGCGCCCGCGGTGCGCTCCGCGTAGCATCGCGGGCCAGATGGAGATCCAGTTCATCGGTGCCGCTCAGACGGTCACCGGGTCGATGCACCTCGTCCGCACCCGCGCGGGCAACATCCTCCTCGACTGCGGCCTGTTCCAAGGCACGCGCCGCGAGTCGCTGGATCGCAACCAACACCTCCGAGCGCCCATCCACGACATCCGCGCCGTCGTCCTCTCCCACGCCCATATCGATCACTCGGGCGCGCTCCCCCTCCTCTACAAGCAAGGCTTCCGAGGCCCCGTCTACGCGACCCCCGCCACCCGCTCCCTCTGCGCGGTGATGCTCCGCGACGCCGCCGCCATCCAGGAGTCCGACGCGCGCTACATGAACCGCCGCGCGCAGAAGGAGGGCTACGACGACGATCCCGTCGAGCCGCTCTACACCGACGAGGACGTCGTCAAGGCGATCGAGCACATGATCGCCGTCCCCTACCACACGACCGTCCCCCTCACCGGCGGCATCGAGCTCACCTTCCTCGACGCCGGCCACGTCCTCGGCAGCTCCGTCGTCGCCCTCGACATCGACGAGGGCGGCGGCGCCCCGAAGAAGCGCGTCGTCTTCACCGGCGATCTCGGCCGCGCCGATCGCCCCATCCTCAACGACCCGGAGATCGCCGAGGGCGCCGACGTCCTGGTCACCGAGAGCACCTACGGCGACCGCCTCCACGACAACCTCGACAAGATGGACGACGACCTCGCCCGCGTCGTGAACAAGACGGTCGCCCGCGGCGGCAAGCTCATCGTGCCCTCCTTCGCCCTCGAGCGCGCCCAAGAGGTCGTCTTCGCCCTGAAGAAGCTCCGAAAGAAGGGAGCCATCCCGCGCGTCCCCGTCTACGTCGACTCCCCCCTCACCGTCCGCATCACCGACATCTTCAAGCTCCACCCCGAGTGCTACGACGCCGAGACCCGCGCCCTCATGCGCGGCAACGACTCTCCCTTCGACTTCGACGACCTCAGCTACATCGAGGACCGCGAGGCCTCCAAGCGCGTCTCCACCTCCAACGACCCGGCCATCGTCATCAGCGCGAGCGGCATGTGCGAAGCGGGCCGCGTCCTCCACCACCTCCGCGACGCCATCGGCGACGAGAAGAACACCGTCCTCATCGTCGGCTACCAGGCCCAACACACCCTCGGCCGCCGCCTCGTCGAGAAGAAGCTCCGCGTGAAGATCTTCGGCGTCGAGCGCGACCGCCGCTGTGACGTCGTCGTCCTCAACGGCTTCTCCGCCCACGCCGACCAGAGAGACCTCGTCGACTACGCCGCCAAGACCAAGGAGCGCGGCCACCTCGACAAAGTCATCCTCGTCCACGGCGACCCCCAGCCCCAACGCACCCTCGCCGACAAGCTCCGCGAGCGCGGCCTCTCCGACGTCCGCGCCCCCGTCGAAGGGGACCGCATTCAGATCTAAATGAGCGAGCGCAATTCTCGATCAGCGATCCTCGCGCGTTTCGATTACCGGGTCTGGGCCCTGGATTCTCTCGCGGTGCCTCGATGGTACCTCACCGTCTATGGCCTGTTCAGCGACGCGGAATGGCCAGTTCCCGGCGCGGGTAGAACCTCGCTCAGCTCGGCGACAACCTGAGGGTGGACCCCGACCAACGTGACGCTGGTCTTGTCCATGTCTCTCGCCCACACCCTATTCTTCCGGCCGGCAACATGGGTTGCGATTGGGCCAATGCTCAAAGCCAGCAAACCGACTGCGACCGGTAGCCAGACGCGGTCGGCATCCAGCACCCACACGATCCACGAGGCCGCGGCCGCTGCTGCGAACGACCCGGCGAGGACGATGATCGGCAGCCGCGAAGCGCGCCGCCACGCCGCTGTGCACTTCGGGCAGGTCCAGACCGTCAGGTCTGTTGTCTCGCGCGCGATCACGCAGAGAAACAGGCCCAGAACCATCCCGACGCAGCCGAACAGGAACGCCACGTAGAGGGACTTCGGAACGTAGACCATCGTGCGCCGGCGAGCGATCAGCCCCTCTTTCGAGCCGCATTTGACGCATGTCTGAGGGAGCCTCGTCCGCTTGCCGATCTTGAGCCCGGGCTCGAGATCGCCACCATCGTCTGAAGTCCGCGTCGCCGACGACGTGTGCGCGGAGTCCGGTCCAGCCACCCGCGCATGCTACCGCTTCCCTGACCGCCTAACGCGAAACCGAGAGGCCCTTCGCGACCAGCTTGGCGAGGGCGCTCGCGCGCGTCTCCGCCACGCCGCGCTCCATCTGGTAGAGGACGGGCGGGGTGAGGGCGGCGAAGGCGATCTCGATCGCGTCGAGGGTGGCGGCGGTGGACGCGACCTCGAGCTCTCCGCACGAGACGCCGCGCTCGAGGATGGTGGCGAGGACGGCGCGGGGCGCGGTGCCGAAGCCGGGCTCGACGGGGAGGGCGGGCTTCTGCGCTTCGCCGCGCGCGCCGAGCGCGCAGCGGATGACGTCGCACGCGTGCTGTCCGTCGCCGGCGAGGTCGAGCAGAGCGCGCACGCGCGCCTCGAGCGCCCGCTCGAGCTGGGTCGCGGCGCCGTCGCCGGCCGTCGCGACCGCCTCACGCATGCGGTCGGCGACGACTCGGCCCTTCTCGGTGGCGAGCTCGCGGAGGATGGCCTCCTTCGAGTCGAAGCTCAGATAGACGGTGCCGACCCCAACCTCGGAGGCGCGCGCGATGTCCGCGATGGTCGTCTTGGCCGGGCCGTAGTGGAGGAAGAGCCGCTCGGCGGCGCGCAGGATGCGGCCCCGCTTGTCGTCCTGTTTGGGGTCCTTCTTGCCGAAGGGGGTCGAGCGGCTCATATTTTCATCTCAAGACAGGGATGCGCCCACTCGCTGGCGCTCCCCCGCAGCGAGGCTGTCCAAAAAAGGGTGGGCGCGCGTCGCGCGTCGCGCTCGCCGGGAGAGGGGGAGCTGAAGCGTCGTCGTGCTTGATGCGTTGCGCGGCAAGCGCGAGGCCCCGCAGCTCGGCTCGCTAGCTGGAGGTGGGCGACGAAGCTTCCGCCGTTTTTTGCTTCAAAAAATCGGCGAGAAGTGTCGCCCGGTGCGCGGTTTACCCGCGCACGCGAGTGAACAGAGCGAAGACCTCCCCCCAACTTCGTTGGGGCCCCCCTCCAACGCTGCAGATGGCTTCTGAAAGGGAGTTCCCGCGCTCGATTGCAGAAAGCTCCTTGGCCCGCAACACGTCGTCTCGAGACTGGGATTCTCGCATTGGTGTTGTCTCGAGTCTGAAGCGGCGCTTGCACGGCGTTGTCTCGAGACCGGTCGCAAGCATCGCCTCGATCATCGAACCGCCCTCGCCCTTTTTTGGAAGGGCACAGCGACCAAAGGGAGCGAGGACGTCTTGGGCCGAGCGCCGAGCGGACAAACATTGACGGAGCGATGAACGATCTTAGGTTCCGTTCATCGCTCGAAGCAACGGTCGTACCGTTCGCCCGGGGCGATTCCCCAGGAGCAAGATGAACCAGCGCCTCTTCCCCGAGTCCCCGTTCCCCCTCTTGCCCCTCCGTTCCGGCGTCCTGCTTCCGGAAGGAGGGCTCACCCTCACGGTCGGGCGGCCCCGAAGCGTCGCCCTCGTGCAGAGCCTGAAGGTCGGCTCGCTGTTCGGCGTCGTGACTCAGCGTGATCCTCGCGTGGAGGATCCGGTTCCCGCGGATTTCCATGCGGTCGGGACGATCGCGCGTCTCTCTCAGGTGCTTCGCGCGCCTGGCCAAGATGCCCTTCGCATCACTGTCGAGGGGATCTCGCGCTTCGCCGTCGATCGCGTGACGACCTATGAGCCGTTCGTTCGGGTCGAAGGTCACCCGCTCACCGACGAGCACGCCGACGCGAAGGAGGCGCGCGTCCTCGCCGAGGAGCTCGCCGACGCGCTGAAGGAGCACGGTCCCCGCTCATCGCAGATCGAAGAGGCGCTTCGTTACGTGGATCGCCCGTCGATCCTCGCGGATCGGGTCGCGTCCGTCCTCGGGCTCGAGACGCCGCAGGCCCTCGACGTGCTCGTCACCCTCGACGTGACGGAGCGGGTGAAGAAGGTCCTCGCCTTCGTCTTCGAGTCGAAGGAGATGAGCGAGCTCCGCCAGAAGATCGGCGACGACGTGCGGCGCGAGCTGGGGAAGAACCAGCGCGAGCACCTCCTTCGCGAGCAGCTCAAGGCGATCCGCCGCGAGCTCGGCGACGAGAAGGGCGACGAGGGCGACAAGCTCCGCGACAAGCTCGACAAGGCGAACCTCCCGGAGGAGGCGCGCGAGGTCGTGGATCGTGAGCTCTCGCGGCTCGAGCAGACGGGCGGCCAGGGCGCAGAGGCGACCGTGATCAAGAGCTACCTCGAGTGGATCGCGGCCCTGCCTTGGAACGACCGGGCGAACGTCCACGAGGACATCGACGGCATCTCGCAGAAGCTCGACGAGGACCACACCGGCCTCGAAGACGTGAAGAAGCGGATCCTCGAGCACATGGCGGTGCGCAAGCTCTCGAAGAGCGAGCGCGGCACCATCCTCTGCCTGGTCGGGCCTCCCGGCGTGGGCAAGACGTCGCTCGGCCAGTCCATCGCCGACGCCACCGGCAGGCCTTATGTGCGCGTGTCGCTCGGCGGCGTGCGCGACGAGGCAGAGGTCCGCGGTCATCGCCGCACGTACGTCGGGGCGATCCCCGGGCGCATCCTCCACGGCCTGCGCAAGGCCAAGGTGAAGAACCCGGTCATGCTCCTCGACGAGATCGACAAGCTCTCCCATCACTGGGGCGGCGCGGCCGAGAGCGCCCTGCTCGAGGTCCTCGATCCGGAGCAGAACAAGACCTTCACCGATCACTACCTGGAGATCCCGTTCGACCTGTCCGAGGTGCTCTTCCTCTGCACCGCGAACACCCTCGACACGCTGAGCGCCCCGCTCCGTGACCGCCTCGAGATCGTCGAGCTCTCCGGCTACACCCCGCCCGAAAAGAAGGCGATCGCCAAGAAGCACCTCGTGAAGAAGCGCCTCAAGGAGGCGGGGATCCCCGAGGGCGCGGTCTCGATCAGCGACGACGCCCTCCAGACCGTCATCGCCAAGTACACGCGAGAGGCCGGCGTTCGTCAGCTCGATCGGGAGATCGGACGCATCGCTCGGAACGTGGCCCTCGAGGTCGCGCGCCACACCGACGAGACGCCGATCGACGTGAAGATCGACGAGGCGGCGGTGGAGAAGATCCTCGGCAAGCCGAAGTTCCGCAGCGAGGTCGCGGAGCGCACGAGCGTGCCCGGTGTCGCCACCGGTCTCGCTTGGACGCCCGTCGGCGGCGACATCCTCTTCATCGAGACCTCTCGCATGAAGGGCCGCGGTCGCCTCGAGATCACCGGTCAGCTCGGCGACGTCATGAAGGAGAGCGCGCGCGCCGCCCTCACCTACGTGAAGAGCCACGCCGAGGAGCTCGGGTTCAGCGCCGAGGTGATGGAAGACTCGGATCTGCACCTCCACGTCCCCGCCGGCGCCGTCCCCAAGGACGGCCCCAGCGCCGGCGTCACCATCTTCACCGCGCTCGCTTCATTGCTCTCGGGCCGCAAGGTGCGCTCCGACACGGCGATGACCGGTGAGTGCACGCTCCGCGGTCGCGTCCTTCCCGTCGGCGGCATCAAGGCCAAGGTCCTCGCCGCGCACCGGGCCGGCCTCAAGCGCGTCATCCTCCCCAAGGACAACGAGCGCGACCTCGACGAGGTCCCCACCGAGGCGAAGAACGAGATGGAGTTCATCCTCGCCGACGACATGCAGAAGGT
>JBGAID010000168.1:0-11468 GCA_044225865.1 Polyangiaceae bacterium
TTTTCAACATGATCGGTGCTCTAGCGCCGATGGACCGGCATCGCGTCCGGGTAGAGGGGACGGAGGCCCTCGGCCGCGACTTGCTCCGCGCTGTCGGCGCGCCGAGCCAGGTCCCACTCGAGGTAGAGCTTGTCCCCGTCGAAGCAACCGAAGCTGCTCGAGATGCAGAGCAGAGGCTCGCGGTCGATCGCGAAGCCGGCGTGGGCGACATCGTGACCGTAGACGGCGGTCGTGAGCCGCGCGTCGACCGCTCGCAGGAACGCCCGCGCTCGGTCTCCGGAGGTGGTGCGCGCCCACAAGAGGGAGATGATGGTGGACCGTTCGTCGAGGTCGATCTCTTCGTCCTCCGACACGGTGAGGGAGAGGCGCTCGAGGTCGTCGCGGCCCTCGATCGACACGTGGGGGGCGGCGTGCATCATGCACAAACCCGAGCGAGTCGCGATCGCGAGGAACGGCCACGTGCTCACCCAAGCCTGGAACGCAGCCGTGCCCGCCTCGCCGAGCAGCTCCTCGAGACGCTCGGCCTCGTTGGGGAAGAACTTCGACACGACGGGCCCGCCGATGTGCGCGTGCTCGTGGTTGCCCATGAGGAGATGGACGCGACCGGGGTGCCGGTCCGAGAGCGCTCGGGCGCGATCGAGGAGGGCAGGGGAGTCGCCGTGGTAATACGTCCCCAGGTGGGCGGGCCAGAGCTCCTTTGGAATCTCCGGCCCATGGACCAAGTCGCCCGTGATCACGAGGTGCGTGTCGCCGCGCTCGGCCTGAGCCTCGTAGATCGCCTCCAGCGCGAGGAAATCTTTTAGATTCCCCTGCAGATCGGTGGCAACGATCAGCTTGCCCTCGTCGGGCAGCTCGAGCACGCGAGGCACAAAGATCGAGCTTACCAAATTCGACGCCTCGTGCGGTGCATGCTGCGCGTACCTCAAGACAGCCGCCTCTTTTCGTCCCGCGCGACGCTCAGGACCCGAGCCTCGCTCCCCCTCCTCCCCATCGCCGAGGATGCACTCGGGGCGTGAGGAGCCCCAGCCCCGATGCTAAAGCCCGGATTGGTGCCCTCGGAAAAGCTCTTCGTCGCGATGCTCGCGCTCGGTGTGATGAGCTGCTCCTCGTCCTCGACCGACGGTCCGAGCTCGGCCGCCGCATCCGGGTCGGCCGCGAAGGGACCGACCGCGAGGCCGCTCGCCCCCCCGCCCGTGACGAGGCCGGTCGCCGATCCCAACCCCCTCGGTCTGCCTGCGCGCACGCTCGACGTGCAAAACGGCTCCAAAGCCTTCGTCGTCCCCGAGCCCATGCTGCGAGGTGCTCGCCCTGGCTCGTCGATGATTCTGCGCTCAGCGACCATCGTCGGCAAAGAAGGTGAGAATCTGGTCGTCGACGGACGCGACGGTCCAGACTACCCGCTCCACCCCGGGTACGTGATCCCGCTGGTTCCCGCGAAGCGCATCCGGCCCAACCAGCCCGTCATCGCGGAGTGGGCGCAGACGCTTCGGCACGGGATCGCCCGGCGGTATCTCAAGGACAAGGTCGTGGTTCGCTTCACCGACACCCCCGACAAGTCGGATCGCACCCTCGACCTCTCCCAGGTGATGCCCGCGACGGACGGGTTCCACCCCGGAAACTACGCCGCGCTCCGCCAAGGCTCGGAGCTCGAGCACGTGCTCCTGGTCTCGCCGGTCAAGGGAGAGGCGAAGGACGCGCCGGAGTGGCTCGTCATCGGGTATGCGGGGGCGGCGCGGGTCGTCCGGACCGACGCGCTCCTCGGAGTCCCGATCAGCTACGAGCCGAAGGTGGGAACGGTGGCCCTCGTCGAGCACCTGGGGAAGATGCGCGAAGGGATCATCAAGGAGCTGGATCGTCCTGGGCTGATGACCGTCAAGTTCGACCGCGCCGGTCGAAGCGTGCAGACGGGATGGGGGATGGTGATGCCCCTCGTCGTCTCGAAGTGAGCTGACCAATCAGTCGCGAAGGCTTCGGTCAAGATGACCGATTGGTCGCAAATCATAGGGTATTTGGTGCCGTTTCGAAGACCTGCTACCCGAGATGATGTGAAGCCTCTCGATGTCTGGCGGGCTACGAAGCAGTGGGTCCCTTTCGCGGCGCGGACGGCGATGTTCGGGACCATTTCGCTCGCGCTGGGCCCTTTGACGAAGGACCACGGCGCGAGCCTCTGGGCGATGCGAAAGTGGTCCCAGGTCAGCACGCGGGGCCTCTCCATCCGCGTCGAGGTCGAAGGGCTGGAGAACGTCCCTCCGGGTGCGTTCGTCTATGCGAGCAACCACCAGAGCATCGTGGACATCATCGTGCTCGGCGGGGTCTTGCCCGGCGACTACAAGTGGGCGGCGAAGCGCTCGCTCCTCAAGGTGCCCTTCCTCGGATGGCACCTCAAGCTCGCCGGTCACGTCCCGGTGGATCGCGGGGCGGGGGCCCGGACGGCGGTCGAGGTCATCGAGCGGTTCGTCGAGGTCCTCAAGGCCGGCAAGCCGTTGCTCGTCTTCCCCGAAGGGACGCGCACGCCGACGGGCGGTCTGCGGTCTTTCAAGACCGGCGGCTTCTACGCGGCGGTGCGGGCGGGGGCGCCGGTCGTTCCGGTGGCCCTCCAAGGGACCTTCGACTTGATGCGCCGGGGCGCCTCCGACACCGGCGAGGACAACGACCGGATCGTGAGGGTGAAGATCGGCACTCCGATCCACGCGCGGCCGGAGGGCAGGGAAGGGGCGCGCGTCGCCGACCTCAAGGACAAGACCTTCGCATGCCTGTCGGATCTGCTCGTCTCGATTGGAGGGCGCGTGGACGATGAAGCGATCGGTTCCGCCGCTCCTCGAGCGCGAGCGGCGGAGGCATCGAGCACGCGTTTGAATGGGGCGGTCGCCGAGGCAGGACGTCGAGGCTCGTCTGCTCCGACGAGCTAGCCTCGGTCAGAGCCTCTCGGCAGGGGCGCCGCCGAGGTGAGCGGGGAGCGTCCCGGCGGGGCGCTTCCCGAGGAGGGCCCTCAGCTCGGCCGGCCGGCGAAAGCCGATCTTCCGAGCGACGACGCCCTCGGACATTCCGTCGGCGAGCATCCCGCGAGCCGTCTCGGCGCGAACCTCGTCGTAATAGACGTGGGGCGAGCGGTCGAACGCGAGCCGGAACTGCCGGGCGAAGTGGAACTCGCTCATGTCGAGGTCGAGGGCGACCTCGTAGGTGCGGATCCGGTGACCGCCGCGGGCGGCTTGGAAGATGCGCTCGCGAGCGACGAGCAGCCGAGCCATCGTGCCCGGGAGGACGGTGGCCTTGGTCTCGGACTCGTGGGCCGATGCGTCGAGCATCTCGGCCTCGGGGGATGCGACGAGCACGAGCGGACTGCTCAGACGCTCGCCGGTCTGGTCCAGGATCTCCTGGTGGCTCTCGGGGGCGGGGGGGACCTCGGAACGCTGCTGCAAAGAAAGCTGGCTCGACACGGTGGTTCTCCTCGTCGTAGCGCGGGCTCGTCCGCGCCGTTCGCGTGAGGACTTTTGCAACGGCTGGGCCGTGCTCGGGTCTTCAGGAAGCGGCAACAAACTCCGTGAATTGTCGGTGCTCATCGACCCCCATGTGAATGTTGGTTCACGAGGAGTGACCGTGATGTCACTGAGAAGCAGGATTCTCAGCTTGACGTCCAGGTCGTTTGAGGCAGTCGAAGGCTCGACGGTCGAGCGCGCCCATCGATGCAGGCGGGGAGAAAAAAACCTCGAGAGGCGTAGGAACCGCGAGGTCTGCTTCGTTTCAGGCTTCGAGCGAGATCTCTCATGAGACCTCGCCCGTCGCTCACGATCGATCAGACATCGAGCTCGGCCTCGGGCGCGCGCTCCATGATGAAGCGGAAGCGGGCCTGGGCGTCCTTGCCCATGAGCTCGCTCATCACCCGCTCCGTCTCGAGGGTGTCGGTGATTGTCACGCGCAGCGCCCGCCGACGACGCGGGTCGAGCGTCGTCGCCTTGAGATCGTCGGCCGGCATCTCTCCCAGCCCTTTGAAGCGCGAGATGTCGGCCTTCACGTTCTTGGGGAGCTTGGCGAGGATGCGATCCCGCTCCTTCTCGTCCACCGCCCAGAACGTCTCCTTGGCGGCGTCGATGCGATAGAGCGGCGGCTGCGCGATGTAGACGTGGCCGTTCTCGAGCAAGCCGCGAAGGTGCTTGTAGAAGAACGTCAGCAGCAGGGTCGAGATGTGCTGCCCGTCCGAGTCGGCGTCCATCAGGAGGAAGATGCGGCCGTAGCGGAGCTTGCCGAGATCGAAGTCGTTCCCGATGCCGCAGCCGAGGGCGCTGACGATGTCGCTGAGCTCGCGGTTCTCGCGGACCTTCGCCATCGTGGCCTGCTCGGTGTTGAGGACCTTCCCGCGGAGGGGGAGGATGGCCTGGGTCCTTCGATCGCGCCCCTGCTTCGCGGAGCCACCGGCGCTGTCGCCCTCGACGAGGAACAGCTCGCTCTCGCCGGGGTCGGTCGAGGCGCAATCGGCGAGCTTGCCCGGCAGGTTCAAACGATGGCTGATGGCAGTCTTGCGGAGGACCTGCTGCGTCGCCTCGCGGCGGGCTTCTCGGGCGCGGGCGGCGAGGATCCCCCGCATCACGATCGACTCTCCGATGGAGCCGTTCTGGAGGAGCCACTGCTCGAGGGCGGGCCGGATGATGCCTTCCACTTGGCCAGCGACCTCGGGGTTGTTCAAGCGGACCTTCGTCTGCCCTTGGAACTGCGGGTTCGTGACGTAGACGCTGATGACCGCGACCATCCCCTCGCGGATGTCCTCGGCGGTGAGGGTGACGCCCTTCACCTGGACCTTCTTGGTCTCGATGAAGTTACGGACCGCCTTCGCGACCGCGCCGTTGAGGCCCGTCTCGTGGGTCCCCCCGTCCGGGTTGGGGACGCCGTTCGCGTAGGCGCGGACGAACGTCTCCGTCGACTCCGTCCACGCGAGCGCGACCTCGAGGCGGATCTCTCCCTCGCGATCTTGGGAGAGATAGAACTGCCCCGGGTGGGACGGCGTCTTGCCGCGCTGAGCGACGAGCTTGGGCAGGTAGTCGGCGATGCCGTTCGGGTGGTGGAAGGCGACCGTCTCGCCCGTCGCCCGATCCGTGAGCGAGAGCTTCAGCCCGCCGTGGAGATACGCCTTCGCGTGGAGCCGCTCGCGCACGACGTCGACGTCGAACGAGAGCTTCGCCCCGAAGATCTGCGGGTCGGGCCGGAAGTGGATGAGGGTGCCGTGCTTGCGGCTGGCGGCGCCCTTCTTGAGCTTCGACGTGACGATGCCGCGGCTGAAGCTCTGCGAGAAGACGAAGCCATCGCGCTGGACGGTGGCCTCGAGGCTCTCCGCGAGGGCGTTGACGACGCTGGAGCCGACGCCGTGGAGGCCGCCCGAGACCGCGTAGTTCTTCTTCCCGAACTTGCCGCCCGCGTGCAGCGTGCAGAGGATCAGCTCGAGGGTGGGCTTCTTGTACTTCGGGTGCATGCCGACGGGCATGCCGCGGCCGTCGTCCTCCACGCCGACCCCCTTGTGGTCCTCGTCGAGGGTCACGTGGATGTGGGCGGCGTGGCCGTTCATCGCCTCGTCGATCGCGTTGTCGAGGATCTCCCACAAGAGGTGGTGATACCCGTGCACGTCGACGCTGTTGATGTACATCGCCGGCCGCTGCCGGACCGGCTCCAGGCCTTCGAGGATCTCGATGTCCTCGGCGTCGTAGCTCTGGGAGCGACCTTTGGGGGGCGGGATCGAAGGCATGATCTCAGACCTCCTCGGAGTCCGACTTGAGCGAGGGCACCTCGACGGGCGGGGTCACCAGCTTGAACGGCTTGTCCCGCTTCATGATCAAGTCGCCCTTGCCGCCGCGGGTGCCGGTCACGTTGGCGGCCTCGATCGTCATCTCTTTGCCCTTCTCGGTGAGGAAGTCGACCTTGCCCTTGCCGCCGGGGACGAGCGTCGCGCCCGCGAGCCGGGTGCCCTCGTCGAGCTTGATCACCATCGTCCCCTTGCCGGCGCCCGAGAGGAGCGCGAGATCCCCCGCGGGAACGGCGATGGCGTGACCGTCGGCGGCGAGGCACACGACCGCGTCCTTCTCGGACGTCATCGGAGCGACGAGGGCGATCTCGTCGCCTTCGTTGAGGCGCGCGAACTTGCGACCGGCGCGCGTGGACGGATCTCGATGAGCGCGGAGCGAGAAGCGGAGCCCGAGGCCGCGCTGGGTCACCGCGATCGCGAACGGCGGCTCCGGCTCTTCACCCGTCGCGGCCGGCACCTCGAGGATGCGCGGATCGAACCCGAGCATCGCCACCATCTTCTCGCCGTCGGCGAGCTTGAAGAGCTTCTGAACCGGATCGCCGTAGCCGGTCGAGGCCGGGATGTCCGTCACGCGGCACACGTAGCAGCTGCCGTGGCTCGAGAAGAACGCGACGCTCGATCGCGTCGAGCCCGCCGCGACCGCGAGCACCGCGTCGCCGTCGCGCAGCCGCGTCGAGGACAGATCCTTGATCTCGCGCACGCGCTTCACCCAGCCCTGCTGGGAGAGGATCACGTTCGCGTCCTCGTCGATGATGAAGTCCTCCTCCTGGAACTCCGGCTCGCCGCTGGAGCCGCTGACCTTCGTCCGGCGCTTGTCGGCGTAGGTCTGCTTGATGGTGGAGAGCTCGTCCTCGATCATCGACCAGCGCTTCGCCACGCTCTTGAGGAGCCCTTCGATGCGCTTCGCCTCCGCGCGCTTCTCCGCGAGCTCCTTCCGCACGATGAGGATCTCGAGCTTCGCGAGGCGATACAGCCTGAGCTCGAGGATCGCGTCCGTCTGCTCCGCGGTGAGGGAGAAGCGCTTCATCAGCTGCTCCTGGGCATCCTTGCGCCCGTCGCTGCGCCGGATGATGCGGATCACCTCGTCGAGGGCGTCGAAGACGATCTCGAAGCCTTCGAGGAGGTGGATGCGCGCCCGCACCTCCCCGAGCTCGAACTCGAGCCTCCTCCTCAACGTGAGCTCTCGGAAGTCCAAGAACTCGAGCAGCATCGCCCGCAGCCCGAGGCGCTTGGGGGCGCAGCTCTCTGCGTCGTCGTCCGTCTTGCGAGCCTCGGGGACGAGGCAGGTCATGTTGACCTGGACGTTGAGAGAGAGGGGCGTGTGCTTGAACAGGTACGCCATCACGAGCTCGCGATCGGCGCCCTTCTTCAGCTCGAGGACGATGCGGATGGTCGCCGTCGACTCGTCGCGGACGTCGAGCAGCGTGGGCAGCTTCTTCGAGAGGATGACCTGCGCGATCTTCTCGACGATGGAGCTCTTCTCCACCCCGAACGGGATCGCCGTGATGACGATCGCGGTGCCCTTCTTCGGGTCCTCCTCCTCCGTCCACTCGCCGCGGAGCTTGAGGGAGCCCGAGCCCGTCTCGTAGATCGTCTCGAGATCGCGCTTGCTCGCCATCAAGAGGCCGCCCGTCGGGAAATCCGGCCCCTTCACGTGAGAGAGGAGCTTCTTCGTCGTGAGCTCGCGGTCCTTGATGAGGGCGATCGCGGCGTCGATCACCTCCCCGAGGTTGTGAGGAGGGATGCTGGTGGCCATGCCGACGGCGATGCCCTGCGCGCCGTTCACGAGGAGGTGAGGGAAGCGGGCCGGCAGCACCACCGGCTCGCTGCGGGTGCCGTCGTAGTTCGGGCGCCAGTCGACCGTGCGCTGCCCGAGCTCGCGCATGAGCTCGGCCGCCATCGGCCGCAGGCGCGCCTCCGTGTAGCGCATCGCCGCCGGCGAATCGCCGTCGATGCTCCCGAAGTTGCCCTGGCCCTCGACGAGGGGGGCGCGGAGCACCCAGTCTTGGGCGAGCCGGACCATCGCGTCGTAGATCGCGGTGTCGCCGTGGGGGTGGTACTTCCCCATCACGTCGCCGACGACGGCCGCGCTCTTGCGGGGCTTCGCGTCCGCGCCGAGGCGCAGATCCGCTTGCATCGTGTAGAGGATGCGGCGCTGGACCGGCTTGAGGCCGTCGCGCGCGTCCGGGAGGGCGCGCGAGGTGATGACGCTCAGGGCGTAGTTGAGGTACCGGCGCTCCGCCTCTTTCGCGAGAGAGGTGTCGTCGAAGAAGAGGGGCGGGGGCTGGGACGGCTTCTGGGCGGGGCGAGCCAAGATCTCTCCGTAAACCCACGTTCAGTGCGGGCGAATGCGTACTTAAGAGCCCCGACCCCCTCCGGTCAAGCGTTGTGGGCCCTCGTGCAAAGAAGGGGGGTCGGTGCAAGTTCTTGCGATGTCCTTGTGACTCGCGCGCCCCTGGGGTACGGGTGGCGCCGCATCGCCCCCCCACGTGGCATCCGTCCACCAGAGCATGCAGGCACCGAGCCCGCGCACTCCCAACTTGAAACCCCTGCGCATGCGCGCTGGCACGGCCGTGCGCTATCTCGCAGGCGTTTGTCTGTTCCTCTTGGCGCTCCTCCTCCGGGAGGCGCTCGTGCTCGGTCAGCCGGCCGCGCCGCCGCCGCCGGCCCCGGGCGCGCCCCCAACGGCTTCGGGCTCCGCGTCCGCCCCGCCTCCGGCGCCGCCACCTCCTGGGCAGCCGGCGGTGCCCGCACCTGCGCCGTCAGGTTCCGGTAGCGCGGGGCCTGCCCAGCCGTCGCCGACGGGCAGCGCCCCCACGCCGCCGCTGCCGCCGCTGCCGCCCACCGACGCGGAGCTCGCGCGCGGCCTCACGATCGAGAAGGTGACGATCACCGGCAACACCCGGTTGCCGATCGAGGACATCGAGGCCCTCGTCCGGAACACCCGCGTCGGCCAGGCCTTCTCTCCGGAAGCGCTCGCCCAAGACGTGAAGGAGATGTGGCGCTCGCTCTACTTCGACGACGTCAAAGTGGAGCTCAACCGCACCGACACCGGCGCGACCGTCCGCATCATCGTGAGCGAGCGGCCGAGCATCAAGACGATCGAGTTCACCGGCAACAGCGCGGTGGACAACGACGATCTCACGGAGGCGCTCAGCGTCGAGGTGAAGGTCGGCAGCGTCTTGAGCTACTCCGCCCTGCGCCGCGGCGTTCAGAAGCTGCGCGATAAGTACGCGGAGGAGGGCTTCTTCCTCGCCGAGGTCGACTTCGAGATCGAGCAGCTCAAGGACAAGCAGGTCAACCTCAAGTTCAAGGTCCAGGAGCACGAGCAGGTCAAGATCCGGAGGATCAACTTCGTCGGCAACAACAACATCTCGAGCGAGCAGCTGCGCGAGGTGATGGTCACGGGCCAGACGAGCTTCTTCGACTTCGGGTCGGGGGCCTCCTTCCGCGCGGACGCCTTCGAGCGCGACGTGCTCGTGATCAACTCGATCTACTACGACCGCGGCTTCCTCGCGGTGCAGGTGGCGACCCCGCGGGTGATGATCACCCCCGACCGGACCGGCATCGAGCTGACGATCCCGATCACGGAGGGGCCGCGCTTCAAAATTCGTAGCGTGGCGGTGTACGAGCGCGACGCGGACGGCAAGGAGGTGGAGCCCATCGGCGGGCGCCGCAACCTGCGCGACAAGATCCGCTCCCGCCCCGGCGACTACTTCAACCGCGCCGCCATCGCCAAGGACATCGGCGCGATCCAGAAGCTCTACCGCGACAAGGGCTACGCCAACGTCGAGGTCCCCCTCGACAACGACGTCGACGCGGAGACGAACACCGTCGACCTCCGGATCGCGATCAAGCGCAACAAGCCCGTCTACTTCGGGCGGATCGAGGTCCGCGGCAACACGAAGACGCGCGACAAGGTCATCCGCCGCGAGCTCGAGATCGACGAGCGGAAGCTCTTCTCGGAGACGGGCCTCGAGCGCAGCAAGCGGCGCATCACCGCCCTCGGTTACTTCGAGCGCGTCGACCTCTCCACCGAGCAGGGGGAGACGGAAGACACGATCAACGTGAACATCGAGGTCGTCGAGAAGCCGACCGGCACGTTCCAGATCGGCGCCGGCTTCTCCAGCATCGAGAGCTTCATCGCGACCGCCCAGATCCAGCAGGCGAACCTCTTCGGCAACGGCCAGTCGTTCTCGCTGCAGGCGCAGATCTCGGGCTTGCGTCAGCTCATCGACTTCCGCTTCATCGAGCCCTACCTCTTCGACAGCGACTTCTCGGGATCGATCAGCCTCTACGACCGCCTCAACCTCTACGATCAGTTCTCCCAGAACTCGCTCGGCGGCGCCCTCACCATCGGCTACCCGATCATCCAGCCCGAGCTCCGCGCCGCCCTCACCTACACCCTCCAGAACGACGAGATCTCCACGTCCACGACCTCGACGTTCTTCGGGACCGCGAGCAGCGTGAGCGTCTTCAAGAAGCTCCCCCTCGCGAACCTGTTCAACGACGGGCTCACGTCGAGCCTCCGGCCGAGCCTCACCCTCGACACCCGGAACAACCAGCTCTTCCCAACCTCGGGCGTGTACCTCAACCTCTCCGCCGAGCTCGCGGCGAACTTCCTCGGCAGCGAGAACCAGTTCATCCGGTACCTCGGGAACTTCCGGGCCTACTACCCGATCACGGACACGATCATCTTCCGCTACAACAGCGAGTTCGGCGCGGTGACGAGCCCGGATGCGACGGGCGTCCCGATCTACGCGCGCTTCTTCCTGGGCGGCATCTTCGACCTGCGCGGCTTCCGGCTCCGCACCGTCGGGCCGCGATTGCCTCTGCGCGAAGCCCTCGACGAGAACTCGGACCCGATCGCGAACGGCGCCAACATCGGCGGTAACCTCAAGTTCTATCAGAACGTGGAGATCGAGTTCCCTCTCATCGAGGCGGTGCAGCTCCGCGGCGTCGTCTTCACCGATCTCGGCAACGCCTGGAACCTCGAGAGCCTCTACTGCGACGCCGCCCCCGCTTCTCCGAACGCGGTCACCGACCCGTGCTTCAAGCCGGAGAGCCTGCTCCAGGTTCGAACATCCTGGGGCTTCGGTCTGCGCTGGCTCTCGCCGCTCGGGCCGCTGCGCTTCGAGTGGGGCTTCCCGTTCTCTCCGCTCTCGTACGAAGAGTCGAGCGTCTTCGAGTTCACGATCGGCAACTTCTTCTGAGAGGGTCGACCTTGCGACGAGCCGCCATCGTGGTCGTTTCGCTGCTCGCGGCGTGCAGCAGCGGAGGGCCGGGGGAGGGGAGCGCCACCGCGTCGGCGAAGGAGGTCGCGCCCAGGCCGTCCGGCAGCGCTTCGGGGCCCACCGTCATCATCGGGCCCTCCGGGGTGCGGGGGGCCGCCCCGCTCTCCGGTGACGAGGCGACCTGCGCCGCGTTCCATCGATGCTGCGACGGCGCGAGGTCGAAGGCGACGGAGGGGCTCGGCCTCTTGTGCAGCCTGTCCGAGGCCACCGCGGAAGGGAAGTGCGACGAGGCCCTCCGGCTCGTGCGGAGCTTGATCCAAGAGCAGAAGATCGAGGCCCCCTCGGGGTGCCTCTGACCTACTTCTTCTCTCGGTCCTTCTCGCGCTCCGAGGCGGCGGCGTCGCGGGCGATCTGAGCGGCGCGCTCCACGACCGCGCGCGCCTCCT
>JBGAID010000030.1:0-47875 GCA_044225865.1 Polyangiaceae bacterium
CGCAACGCCTTCGGGCTCGACCTCGAGCAGATCACTCCCGCTGCGTTCAAGAAACTCCGCCGCTGAGCGGCGCTCTTCCGCTCGAGCCGCGGCATGGATTCTTGTCCGACGCATCCCGGCTTGGCCGATCGGTCACCTCGGAAGGCACGACCGACGGCGAGGGGCGACTCACGCTCGCGATCCCCGTCATCACGCGGGAGGTGACGGTCTACTTTCCCGAGCTGCACCGGGCGTTCGCGCTGATGGTCGGCGACATGGACCCTGTCGACGAGCCGAGCGGCATCGCGAAGCGGCTCGAGAACCTTGGCTTCTCGTTGCCGGGGAGAACAAAGGATGGCGCGGATCTCACGAGTGTCCTCCGCGCCTTCCAATCGAAATTCGGCCTCCCGATCACGGGCGCGGCGGACCCTGCCACCCTGGAGAAGCTCAGCGCGCTCGCCGGCGTCTGAGCGAAACAGTGTCATGTCGAACATCAGAACGTATCGCTGGGTTCCGCTCGATCAGGTTCGTGAGGCGGGGGCGCCATTCAAGCCCGGCCAACCCGGGGATCAGCCCGATCGCCACTACGTGACCCCCTACGCCATCCTCTCCGGCCGAATCCCCGACGCGAAGAAGCTCAAGGGAGACAAGAGCGACCCGCTCGTGGCGGTCGATCTCGACATGAGCAACGAGCGCGGGCTCTACGTCGACCGGTTCTTTCCGAAGGGTGACTATGTCTGGGAGGCGATCCCGGCCGAGCTCTTGGGGGCAGAGTCCTTCGGCGAGCTCTGTGACAAGCTCTACAAGTCGAACCCGAACAAATACGTCAAGGAGTACTATGCGCCGGAGCGCATCGCGACGACCTCGTCCCAAAAGGATCGGATGCCGCACTTGATGTTCGACTTCTGGGACAACACCGAGCTGCGGTACGACGTGGTCACCGGAAAGTACGGTGCGTTCTCGTGGGACATGGACCCGAAGAAGCTCCCCACGGGGGGCAAAGGCGTCCAATGGAAGGCGCTGGTCAAGAAGGCCGTGCCCGAGCCGAAGCCGGTCGCCCCCGCGAAGAACAACGCGATCACCGCGGACGAGACGGCCGCGCTCGTGCAGGCCGGTCGCTGGCTGTCCCTTCACGCATCGAAGCTGCACGAGATCGTGCGAGTGAGCGCGGAGGCGGCGAGAGACAGGACGTTCGCGATGGGTGGGCTCAACGCGCTCTATGTCTTGTTCGCGTGCTGCGGACAGGGCCCGCTCGGCGCCCCGTGCAACACCCTCGCGCAAGGGGTCGCGGAGGTGCTGCCGGACTTTCGCGGCTGGGCCCGGGACCGGCCACTGCCCGCCCCCAAACCCAAGGCGACGACCGGCATCGAGGATCCGCGGCTCGCCGGGCTCAACGCCAGGCTTGCAGGCTATTCGAGCGACCTGAGCAAGGACTTGGAGCACGAGCGCCAGACGCTCATTCATGCATTGTTCGAGGACGACCAGTTTCGAGACTTGTGCTCGAGGTTCTTGAAGGGGGCCATCGACGCGAAGGAGACGGCGACACCGAAGTTCCGAGACACGGTCTTCGAGCTGATGGCGGGGATGGCAGACGCGCTGCATGCGCTCTCGGAGACGCCGGGCACCGAGTCCGATGCGGAGGAGCTGCTCGGGCGTCGAGAGAAGGCGTGCGTCGCCAGGCCGACGAGCTCCGGGCAAATCCAGGGCCGGTGTGCCTACGAGGTCATGCTCTCGTTCGTGGGGCACGAGTATTGGGCTCCTTCGGAGCTGCTCGCGAAGGAGCCGGTGCGGCCCGGCAATCTCGCCGGCGTCCCGAACATCTCGCTCGTGCTCGGGGAGACGTACACGAGCTGGAACCTCGCGGCCTGGGCGACCGCGGCTCAAACGGTAGGGTCGAAGTTCAAGTCGATCCTCGACAGCGCGACGAGGCTGATCTCACCCGGCGACGAGGTGGTGAGAGCGCAATTGGTCGCCGCCTCCCTGAAGAACGACCAGCGGGAGCTCGACCGGCTGTTCGAGGAGATGGGCAAGGCGGCGGACGCCGAGGGGAGCGTCGGGATGACGAATATCCTCGGTAATGTGAAGTCGCTCGTGACCATGGTGAGCGCGATCAGCGATGCGGTGAAGAGTCACACGGGCACCACGGACCGCGTCTACGTGACCATCTTGAAGGACGTGAAGGCGGGCGCCGCGACCGCGCAGTTCGCCATCGGCACCGTCGATACGATCGTCCGCGCATTGAACAAGATGCCGAAGGCGGAGCACGTGCTTCGACCGGCGAAGCTCGCCGGGGGCGCGCTGACGGGGGCGCTCAGCATCGTGGACGGCGCGGCGACGTTCGCGGAAGCCTATGAGAAGGGTCGGCCAGCCGGGATGATCTCGGGCGGCGCCACGTTCGGCGCCGGCGTGTGCGGGGTCGCGGAGGTCGCGCTCCTCGTCATGGGAATGAACCCGACCGTTCTCGTCGCCGCTGGCGCCGTCCTCACCGTGGTCGCGATCTCGGCGGCCCTCTACGACACCCCTCTCCCCCTCAACGACGATCGCGAGAAGCTCAGGAACGTCGGCCTCGCGGTGTTTCGCAAGCTCGAGGCGAACGACTTCTATGCCGCCATGGTCGCCGAAGAGAGCGCCTTCGCCACGAAGATGGCGGCCCTCAAGGCCTCTTGGACCAACGGGGCGATCGAGATGGCGCCGAACACGGCGCAAATCGTCGAGTCGCTGCGCGTCACCGGCTTCGACTTGGCGAGGGACATCCCTGCCATCGTGGGCTCGAGCACCCCAATCGACAACAAACTCCTCGCAATTGCTGGGTCGCGCCCGGAGCTCTTGGTCCATGCCCCCTGACCAAGCGCCCGAGCCCCTCACGATCCAGCAATTCGCCGGGGTCACCGCCGCGCTCGGCGACGGGATCTCGCTGGAGCAGGTCCTCGAGCAGGAGGCGATCGACCCCGCAAGCTTTCCCGCGCAGGCCGCAGCGGTGCGAGAGCGAATCGCCGCGTCGGTGACCGACCATTTGGACTTCCTGAGAGCCCTCGCGGTCGCGGAGGACTGTCTTGGTCGAAAGCTCTTCCCCCTAGACGAAGAGCCGACGGCGTGGGTCGCCCTGCTCACCGCCCTCGCTGGCGCCGAACATAGCGGACAGGTCCTCGACCGGCTGAGTCTGCGCGCGAGCGACATGAATCGACTCGGGCGGATCTGGAAGAGGAAGAGCGAGGCGGACCCTCGGATCACGAAATTGCTGAGGGAGGCGTCGGGCCGCGCCGAAGCCCTCACGACCATCCGTGCCGAGCCGGTCGTGCTGCGGCCATTCCCGTGGACACCTCCAGGCGCTGCCGTCGGCGCGAGCCACGACGAGGAGCCGGGGAATGTCGCCCTCGAGGGCACGCTCTCGCCCATGCCGGTGCCCCAGCGCGTCCTCGCCACTTACCAGCTGAGCGAACGTCTCGCGGACGAGCTCGGCGAAGAGACGGCGGTATGGGCCGAGATCCCCGCAGATGCCACGCTCGTCCTGGACAACGCCGCCGATCCTTCTGCCGAGACCCTACCGCTCGCCGAGGGCGCGGGCTCCGAGAGCGCCTACGGGACGTTGCCATTCGAGGAGACGGGGTTCCTCGCCCTCCTGCACCTGGACCGATATGCCGAGCTGGTCGTCGCGCTCCGTACCGAGCGCGTGGACTCCGCGACGATCCTCGAGCGGTTCGGGGTCCGCGATCAAGGGACGCCGCTCCACGACATTTGGCGCCTGCGATTCGAGGCGAACCCCGCTCTGCGCGCACGTCTGGAAGCCTTGGTTCAATCGAAGATGAAGGAGCTCGTCTGCGAAGGAGCGAAATCGTGAGCAACCCCGTAGCAAAGCGCGGGGATCGCGTCGTTGGCCTCGACAAGCACGTCGTGCTGGTGTCCACCCCGGGGGGCGCCGTGCCGACCACGATCGTCCTTCCCTTCGACGGACCGCTGCGAGACGAGCTCAGCCCCACGGTCTTCATCGACGGGAAAGCGCTCGCGGTGGTAGGAAGCCGCGCCGAGAACGCGCCAGGCCATATCCCTATCGGGGGGGTGTTCCAGCGCACGCCCTCCGACGTCGGCGTCGTCGCTCGGGGCAGCGCTACGGTGTACGCCGACTACAAAGCGGTGGCGCGCGCCGGCGACCCCGTCGCTTGCTGTAATGATCCCGGGGACGAGGAGTCGGGGCACGTCGTCGCTGAGGGACGGGTCATCGCTGGGTGAAGCCATTCACCTTTCTACGCAGAGGGGATTCTCCATGATCGACATCATTGCGCTCGTGCTCTTGGTTCGTCACGTTCGGCGCGTCGCCGAGCTGAAGCAGCAGCCGACGTTCGGCATCATCGTGTCGACGGTCGCGATGTATGTCGCGTTGGAGATTGCAGGCGTGTTCGTTGGGCTCTCCTTCTCGCGGTTCCATGCCATCGTCGGCGGGCTCGTGGGCGCGGGCCTGGCGATCGCGCTCACCTTCGTGCGTCTGCGCGCGATGAGGGACGGGCGCAGCGACGGGCAGGCTCCCGCCTCGACGGGTCCCCAGCTCGTGGGCGCTGCTTGCGCGGTATGCGGGAAGAGAATCTTCAGCATCAAGGACGGCAGCCGCTGCAACCTCTGCCTCGCGCCTTGTCATGTCGACTGCACGCAGCAGCACGCGGCGACGCATCCGGAGGCGGGGCTGCCCAACGGGACGTGATCTGCAAGGTCTACATTTGGCTCCAGATCGCCTTCAGCGGACGGTGGGGGGCCCGTCGAAGCGGTGCTCGGCGAAGAGGGTCGCGGTCTCGCGGTTGCGCACCCACGGGCGGTCGCCTTTGTCGAGGGCGACCGTCTCGGTGAGCTTGCCCTCGCGGTAGAGGTAGCTCTGCTCGATCCGGTAGGTGTCGAACGGGGCGAAGCTGCTGATGTCCGGGTGCATGACGAGGCTGGCGCGCTCGAAGGTCTTGTCGCTGGATCCTTCACCTGGACCGAGGGTGGACTCGATCCGGACGGGGAGCTTTCCGGCCGGGCTCGAAGGCCCGAGGTGGAGCTCGAAGTAGAGGGTCTGGTCGCGCGGCCCCGCGCTGCCGTCGTAGGCGGGGTGCCGGCGGGTCATGTGCTTCACCGACTCCCAGTGGTCGGGATAGCGGCGCTGCTCGACGGTGAACTCGTAGTCGAAGGCCTCCGCGCGCACCCAACGCCCTCGGTCGAAGCGCTCCGCCTCACCGCGACCGACCCAGACGAGGGTGGTCTCGGGAGGAGGAGAGGCCTTTGCCCGCAACGGCACGACGGGGGCGGACTCGGTGTGACAGGCAGCGGCGAAGAGGGACAGGAGGACGAAGCCGGCGTTCTTCATGGGTCCGATCGTGCGGTCGGGGACTGACATCAACAATCCGGTCTTTCGTCCTATCTACGTTGTAGATTCATCAACAGTGAACCTGAACCACCTCCAGGTCTTCGCAGCGGTGGCGGAGACGCGCAGCTTCACGAAGGCGGCGGAGCGCCTCGGCGCGGACAAGGCCCACGTGAGCCGGGTGGTGGGGGCGCTCGAGCGCTCCCTCGAGGTCGTCCTCGTCACCCGGACCACGCGCCAGGTCTCCCTCACGCCTGCCGGCCAGCAGCTCTTCGAGAAGATCGCCGGCCCCCTCATGGAGCTCGGGCGCGCGTCGTCCCAGATCGAAGACCGAAGGCGTGCGCCGGCCGGGCTCGTGACCCTCTCCACCACGCCCGATTTGGGCCGGACGCTGGTCGCCCCTCTGCTGTCTCCATTTCGCTCGCGGTTCCCGCTCGTGCGGATACGGCTCCGTCTCGAGGCCTCGGTGGTGCATTTGACGGAGGCGGGGGTGGACCTCGCGCTCCGCGTCGGACCTTTGAAGGGAGCGGTGAGGGCCCGCCGAATCGGCGAGCTGTCGGCCGGGCTCTTCGCGTCACCGCGCTATCTGGCGCTGCGAGGCGAGCCCAAGCGGCGGGAAGATCTCGCCGGCCACGACGGCCTCTGGCCGAGCGCTCCGAAGAAGGCGAGCTTCGCCGTCGCTTCGGCGCCCCCTCCGCCCGCGATCGACTGCGACGACTTCGGGGCGCTGCTCGAGCTCGCGCGCGCGGGGGCGGGGATCGCGGTGCTCCCCCTCTTCCTGATCGCGCGCGACGTGGCCGCCGGCTCGCTCGTGCGGGTCCTCCCCGAGGTCGTGTTCCGAGGCGCGCCTCTCAGCCTCGTCACGGTGGTGGAGCGGCCCCTGCCCGCGCGCGTCTCGGCTCTCCGTGACTTCCTCGTCGAGCACCTGCGGCCAGCGTGACCGCAGGCCGTCTCGCTCAGGGCTTCGCGCTCGGAGCGGGCTCCGCGCTGGCGGATGTCGTCGGCTCGGGAGCGGCGGTCGCCTCGGGTGGGTCACCGTTCGTCGCGGGGACGCCGTACTTCGGAGCGCTCGCGCATCCGCCGAGCCCGACGAGGCCGAGCAGGACGGCAGCGCTCGTCCGCGCGAGGCGGCCCTGAGCGTCTCGAACGCCTCGTTTGCAGTGTGGACACTCGACCTCGTGGGTCTTCACCGGCAGCGCGCAATGGGGGCAGGAGAGGAGCGGGCTCACCGAACGATCTTCGAAGCGCGGCCCGAGCGCTGTCAACGCGGCTTTTCGCTATGATGCGCCGGCGATGTCCGAGGAACCCGCTTCGACTCAAAAGGTCAGCTTGCCGATCGCCAAGTCTCCGCCGCGGGTCCCGCGCGCAGGCGAGGAGAACATCCCCCGCCCGCTCTACGCGGTCTGGGAGCTGACGATGAAATGCGATCAGCCGTGCGAGCACTGCGGCTCGCGGGCCGGGCACGCGCGGGACGCGGAGCTCTCGACGGAGGAGCTCCTCGCCGTCGCCGATTCGCTCGAGAAGCTCGGCACTCGGGAGCTCGCCCTCATCGGCGGTGAGGCTTATTTGCGGCCCGACCTGCCGAAGATCGTGGAGCACCTCGCCAAGAAGGGGATGCGGGTCAGCATCCAGACGGGCGGGCGAGCCTTCCACGCCGAGCGAGCGAAGACCCTCAAGGCAGCCGGCCTCTACGGGGTCGGGGTCTCCATCGACGGCCCCGCCCGGATCCACGACAAGCTGCGCGGCAACCTCGGCTCTCACGCGGCGGCGGTGCGCGCGATGGACGTCGCGCGGGACGCGGGCCTCGTCGTCACGTCCAACGCCCAGATCAACCGGCTGAACTACCAACACCTGTGGGAGCTCGCGGAGGAGCTCTGGAAGCGAGGGGCCATCGCCTGGCAGGTGGCGTTGACGGTCCCGATGGGACGGGCCGCCGACCGGCCCGAATGGATCATCGAGCCGTACATGATGGTGGACGTGGTCGACACCCTCGCCGCGATTCAGATGGAAGGCATTCGCCGATACGAGGGGAAGGGCGAGGTGTTCAACATCTTCG
Source organism: Polyangiaceae bacterium (assembly GCA_044225865.1). GTDB lineage: Bacteria > Myxococcota_A > Polyangia > Polyangiales > Polyangiaceae > Xiheicaenibacterium. The sequence goes on from JBGAID010000030.1 coordinate 7,365, forward strand.
TCGGCAACAACATCGGGTATTACGGTCCTCACGAGACGACGCTGCGCTCGCGGCCGGGCGGGCGGGAGTCGTTCTGGACGGGATGCAAGGCGGGCCAATACGTCATCGGCATCGAGTCCGATGGCAAGATCAAAGGGTGCCCGTCGCTCCCCACCGCGCCCTATGTCGGCGGCAACGTGCGGGACGGGAACATCGCCGAGGTCTGGGCCCAAGCCCCCGAGGTTCGGTTCACCCGAGATCGCACCACCGACGAGCTCTGGGGCTTCTGCAAGACCTGCTATTACGCCGACGTCTGTATGGCAGGTTGCTCTTGGACCTCGCACTGCACGCTCGGTCGGCGCGGCAACAATCCATTCTGCTATCACCGGGTGAAGATGCTCGAGAAGCAGGGGATCCGCGAGACCCTGAAGAAGAAGGTGGACGCCCCCCAAGAGCCCTACGACTTCGGCCGCTTCGAGATCGTGGAGGAGCCGCTCCCGCTCCCTTCGCCCGGCGGCTGATCGCGACAAACTTCGCCCGATTGGGCGGCGTCACTAGGATGCCGCCGACATGCTGGCAGCGGGTGCGTCCTCGGGCTCTCGGCTGGCGCTCGTCGCGCTCGCGGGCGCCTGTGTGCTCGCGTCCGCGTGCAAGGCCGAGCGGTCCCGCCCGCGCAAGCCGTACGATTGGGGCCACTTCGACTACGACGCGAACGATCCCGGCGAGACGAAGCCGGCGACGGAGCCCGATCGAGACGAGGCCGAGGAGGATGGGCCTTACGACGACAGCGCGGGGCGTGTCTATTCCAAGGCGCGCTTCCTCTGGATTCGTCGCAAGCCGGACGGCGACTCCGATTGGCTCGGCTACATCACGCTCGGCCAATCGATCGCGATCCGGCGCGACGCGCGCGGCTCGGTGGACGACGGCGCGGGTTGCTCGTGGGTCGCGGTGCAGCCGAAGGGGTGGGTCTGCGTCGGGCGCGACGCCACCCTCGATCCGAAGGACTCGACGTTCACCATCCTCCGCGAGCGCACCGCCGACGTGGAATCGCCCTTTCCATTTCGATATGCGAGATCGCTGGGCGGACCTCGCTATCGAACCCTCCCCACTGCCCGCGATCAGCGGATGAAGGAGGGCAACATCGCGGCCTTGCTCGAGAAGATCGAGAAGGCCCGGATGGCGAAGGGGGACGCGGCCATCGCCGCGATCGACAAGCGGCTCGTGGGCGCCGAGCTCGGGCCCGCCAACGCGCCGCCCCCGCCCGCCTTCGAGCCGAGCCACGCCATCATGGAGACGGACGAGGATCTCGAGCTCGGGTCGACCCTCGCGTACACCTACGAGTTCGACTACGACCACCGCGCCTTCCTGCTCGGCTGGGACTTCTCCCTCATCCCCTCCGTGCGCACCGCGAAGTACCCGCGCTCCGCGTTCCACGGGGTCGAGCTCGGCGCCGACGTCGATCTGCCCGTCGCGTTCGTTCGCAAGCAAGGCGCCTATCGATACCGCATCGACGTCAATGGCGAGGTGGTCCGCGCCGAACAGGCGTTCGAGCCTCATCAAATGGTCGCCCTCGGACACGGCCCGACCTTGGAGAGCGAAGGAAGAAAGCTCTATCCGACCCGAGAAGAGGGCGTCTATGTCTCGGAGAAGGACGCCGTCATCGTCAGCCCCAACGGCGAGATGCCGGCGAACGTGCCGAGCACGGGGCGGCGGACGTGGATCGAGGTGAGCACGGTGGGCGGGTGGCTCGTCGCCTACGAGGGACACAAGCCCGTCTTTGCGACGGCGATTTCGGCGGGGCGAGCCGCCCTCGCCCCGGACGGGACGATGGTCCCCTCCTCGTCGACGCCGCTCGGCACGTACACGATCAAGAACAAGATGAAGACGGCGACGATGCGCTCGGACCGGCAGCCCAACCGCGTCCACGCCGAGGTCATGTACACGCAGGTCTTTCACGAGGACTATGCCCTCCACGGGGCCTATTGGCACGACGACTTCGGAGATCGCAGGAGCGCCGGCTGCGTGAACCTCTCTCCCATCGATTCGAAGTGGGTCTTCGATTGGAGCGAGCCGAAGATGCCGCGCGATTGGCACGTGAAGAAGGTCGACGGGAACGACCTCGCGACGGTGGTCGTCATCCACCTCTGACGGCACCATCGGCGCGAGCTCGGCCGCGAAATGTCCGCGTTTCGGATCAGACCGGCGGTATCGGTCCGGCGAGAACGTTACCTTCGGGCACCGGACGACGCCGCGTCCGGACACCCATTTTTTCATCGCCCGCGTCGCCTCGCCCGTCCCAATGGCGTTCATGGATGGTGCTATGGCATCCATGCTCGCCTCACGAATCGATCGCCTCCTCTTCTCCGGCTCGCTCGTCATCATGTTCGCGATCGGGGGGTGCGGCGACGACGACGCCCAAAGCGGTGGAGCGGCGCAAGGCGGCGGCACGAGCGAAGGCGGTCACGAGAGCGGCAATGGTGGAGCGGGCGCGGGCTCGCACAGCGGCGGTGGCGCCGAAGGCGGCGCGGGAGGGGCGGGCTCGATCGACGCCGGTTGGACCGGCCCCTGCCCCGCCACCCTCGCCGAGAGAATTCGCGTCACCGAGGTCGCGGGGGTCCCAGCCTCGAAGGGCTTCTTCGCGACAGGAATGGATGTGCTCGGCGACGGCGGATCGCGGATCGCCGTCGCGGACGCGAGCGGCGTCACCGTCGTTCGCCTCTCGGCCCAGGAGGCGCCGGTCGGCTCCCCCCACACCATCGTCGGCCATTCGGTGAGCGGGATCGTCGCCCACGCCGACGGGACGTCGCTCCTCGTGCATCGGCTCCCCGACGAGATGGACCTCGTGCGGCTCGAAGAAGATGGCAGCGAGCGGTTCTCGCACAGGCTCGTCGGAGGCAACGACCACGGAACGGAGGGGGACAAATACATCGTCACCGCCCATCCCCATTACGGACGCCTCCGTTGGGACGGGTCTCGCTATGTCGCGTACGTGGGTCACTCCCAAAACTGGGGCTCTCTCGGCGAGCACCAGGGAGATCTGCTCTGGATGCTCGACGAGACGGGAGCGCGGCTCGACGGCGGCTGGGACTGGGGCTGCAGCCACTCTTGGAATGCGCGCCTCGTCCAGCACTCCACGCTCGGGACCGTCTTTCCAATCTGCGAGTCGGACGCGTACCCCGTCTCGGGGGTGGTCGCGAACAACGCGACGAGCGTGGTGCCCGGCCCGGCGATCCTGGGCGACGCGGTCGAGGCCCCCGACGGCGTGCTGGTGGTCGCGTCCCATCACGATGGGCAGGGCTATCAGCTCGTGATGGCGAAGGTGAACGCGGACATGAGCGCGGAGCCGCCCGTGACCATCATGGCCGCGCCCGACAAGGCGGAGATGACCGCCCACGTCGCGCGGTACGGCGAGAACTATCTGATTGGCTGGGTGGCGGTGGACGGGGCCAGCACGTTCACACCATACAATCACAACCGCCCCAACACGTTCGCCGTGATCGACGAGAGCGGGACCATCCTCCTCGGTCCCGAGACGATCGACGTCGGGTCGACGGTGTACGACGAGCTCGTGACCCACGAGAACGGCGACGTCGGCTTCCCGGTCGTGTCCGCGGTGGATGACACGGGCGGGCTCCGCGTCGCCCGCGTGCGCTACTGCGAATAGCCCGGCCGTCAGAGCTCGTACCGGCCGGACTCGACCCACACCCCGCCGTCGGACGTGAGCTCGAGGATCTCGCCCGCGGCGAAGGTCGTGTCGGCGGCGTCCCGAAGGGTGATCAGGGCGTTGTTCTGGACGGTCACGGGGCCCTTGAAGAAGAGGGTGACACGCTGTCCTTCATAAGGGGCGGCGACGTCCGCCGCCGTCGAGCCCTGGTGAACGTTCGTGATGACGGGAGTGCCCGCTCCGGAGGAGGTGATGGCGATCTCCTCGCAGCCACACAGGGATACGACCGTGCTGCCGGACGCGGCGAAGGTGAGAGAGCTCCGCTTCCCGAGGATATTGCCGCCCGCGTCCGTCATCGCCATTCGATAGTCGGGGCCATTGAGGCTCGCGTTGGAGGCGGCGAGCGACGCCGCCGCGTCACATCGAGCGGCGCCGATCTTGATCGCCCGGCCGGCGCCGGCCACGCCCTGGGCCCCTGTCGCGACAGGGTCGGGGTAACGCAAGCCCAGGATGAGCGCGCCCGCGCCGTCGAGTCGAATGCCCGCCGAGCTCGCGGGGGAGGTCGTCGGCGCGCGCACGTTGAGGATGGTCGTGTCGAGGGTATTGGCGCCGACACGAATGCCGTTGTTCGCGTTGCGCCCGTCGACCGACACGGAGGCGAGCTGACAATTCCGCACCCCGTCGAGCGACACGCCCTCGCGCGGAGAGGGCAATCCGGGGGCGAGCGGCTCCACCCGAACGCGGACGACCTGGTGGTCCCCCGAAGGTGGAGACGCCATCCCGGGGAGGGCGCGGCCGGTGAGGACGAGGCCCGCGCCCGCGTCGCCCGCTCCGCCGAGCGCGACCGATTGAAGATCGGTCAAGAGGCAGCCGTTGCCGTTCTCGATACGCAGAAAGCCCGCCGTCCCGCCGTGGAATGTCACGTTGCGAACAATGCAGTCGTCCGCGTTCTGCAGGTACACGAGCGGCTGAGACGTCGTCGGTGTCGCAGGCGAAGGCTGCTCCTCGACGAAGAGGTCGTGGAGGGAGGCCCGACGCATCCGGGTGTGGCCGTAGCCGGCCGCGGTGAGGGGAGCCTCGTGCCGGAAGACATATCCGCGATTGTTTCGCTGGAGACGCAGGGCGGCGAGGTGGAAATCGTCGACCCCAGGGACGGCGCCGGCGGGGGTTTGGAATTGGAGGAGTGGAGAGGTCGCAGGAGCGGAGTCCAATTGAATGGTGCTCGCCATGGCGCCGTCGCCGACGAGTGACATCCCATCACGTCGAGGGAGGGTGATGGTCGCGGTCATTCGGTACAGCCCCCGCGAGAACCTGAGCACGCCCCCGACCGCGCCCGGGAGCGAACCGTAGAGGCGGGTGATCGCCCGCGCGATGGGGGCGTCGTCGCTTTGGATCCCGTCACCCTTGGCCCCGAACCAGCGGACATCCACCGGACCCGAATAGATTCGCACCCACCGGCCGGGCTGCCCGCTGGCGACAGTCGTCGGCCGAATGAACAGCCCCCCGTCGTTGTAGTCGTCGGCGGCGCTGCCGAGGAGACACGTCCACATGAAGACCCCTCCGGCGCGGTCGCTCTCGGTGACGGCGCCGACCGCGACCACCGTCTCCCCCTCGGTCGCGCCCTGAGCCGTCCCGAGGCCTCCCGTCCAGCTTCCGGGCCCCCCGGAGCCGATGGATGTCGAGACGAAGCCGACGTCGGTCGGGGTGCCCCCGCAAATCGCGGCTCGTCCGGAGCTCGCGAGCGACACCGTGGCCGCTCCTGCGAGAGAAGCGGTGAGATGCTCCAGCACTTTGCGACGTTCGATCTTCATACCACCGCCCCCTCGAAGCGCCGCAGCTCGCGCCAAGCTTCCCCATCGAAGACGAGCTCCACCATGCTCCCGGCCGGGGCGCTCCAGCTCGGCGCGCCACCGTTCAGGATGACTGGGCCCTCGCCCCCGGTGGTGGTGACGAGCGTGACATTGTCGTTCTCGAAGAACAGGCTGACGCGCTGTCCGGGCCGCGGAGGAGCGCTGGTCGACGACGCCACCCCGTGACCGGCGATGATTTGGCTCACCTCGATTGGACCCGTCGGCCCGAGGACGACCCCTGCGCGGGAAGGCCCCAGGCAGAGCGTCGCGCCGGTGTCCCCGGGCCGGAGCTCGCGCCGGACCTCGCTCCGACCGGTGTCGTGGGTCACGTCGACGCGGACGTCCCACGAGACATCACTGACCAGGACGCGTCCCTCGAGGCTCCCCGCCGGGATGGCGCACGAGAGGCCCTCGACCCCCACGGACCTGACCGCTTCTGCCTGGATCAACAAACCTGCTCCGACTGGCTCGAAGCATCCCCCGCGAACCTGGACATTCACGGTCGGGGCCGGATCTCCGCGCAGCAGGAGCGCGGCCGTGGAGGCCTTGAAATGAGGCGAGAGGATGACGGTGTCGTAGCTGCCGGCGATCTCGATGTTCACTTCGCTGCTCGAGAAGGTCGGCTCGACGATGGTGACGCCGAGCACGCGCTGGAGAACGATACCCGTGCTCGCAGTGATGCTCGGTCGGTGGAGGACGTGGGCTCCGCCGCTCAGCCCGGCGCCGGGAGGCGATCCGAAGACGATCCCGACGGCCGGCGGCGCCCCGCCTGGCGGTGGCTCGACGCGCACGAGGGAGAGGTGATTGCGCGCGCTCACGCCGAGGAGGATCCCGAGCGTGGCCGCCCGGACGACGACGTCCTCCCAGGTGGAGGAGAAGACGCGGGTCAGCTCGACGACAGGATAATCGGAGACCCCCGAGAGGCCTTCTTCGATGACGACGCGCTCGAACGTGAAGTGGACGAGTCGATGCCCATTGAGGTCCTGCTCGGTCGTCGACGCCGCCGCGTCGACGGCGTGGTTGAGGACGCGCCCTCGGCCAATTCGACGAAGGGTGATGTCCTGGAAGCGCATCCCTTCGTAGTTCACGAGCCCCGGATCGAGCTCGAAGAGCGCTCGCTCGGGATCTGTCGAAGTGAAGAGGATCTCGGTGTCGTCACGGCCGCTGCCGACAACGGCGAGGCCAGCGACGGCATCAGCGGGGGTGGGGATGAGCGGCTCGTCGACCTCGTAGGTCCCGGGGGGGATGTAGAGCTCGCCGCCGGGGGGAGAGTACCCGGGGATCCCCCACTTCCTCGACAGCACGCCGAGGGCGCGACGAAACGCCTCCGTCCACGGGCCGCCCTCGGCGCGGAACCAGCGAATATCAACCGGTCCCGAGTAGACTCGCCGCCATCGTCCCGCCTCCGCCGGCAAGACGCCTCGGGGTCGAATGACGGTTCCCAACGTGTTGTAGACCCCTTCCAGGTCGACATCGGACACGCCCGAGGGCACCGGGCTCGGGTCCCAAACGAAGAACCCACCCCCGCCGTCTCCCGCTTCCCAGGCGCCGAGGGCATTGACCATCACGAGCTTGTCATCGCCAAACCCGAAGTCGGTCGGGAGCGAGAGGCGCAAGTCTTGGATGCTCGAGTCGACGATAGGGATATGCATGCCGGACGTGAGCGGCAGGCCCGCGTCGTCGACTTCCCGAGGCGCCTCGTCGCGGCAAGCGGCGAGAATGGCGGCGCCTCCCACGACCGCGAGCGCGGGGAGAGCGGCGCCTTCCGTATGGCATGTTCGACCGTCGTCTGTCTGGCTCATGACCCTGCCTCATCCCTCGTGTCGCGCGATCTCGCGCCATGTCGCGCCGTCATGAACGAGCTCGATCATCGCCCGCTCGCCACCCGCCACCTGGAAGAAGTCCTCCCCACGACGCAGCGAGAGGCTCGGGCTGGCGGCGAAGCGGACGCTCCCCGTCGAAGCGGGCCGCGCGTGCACCAACATCTTTTGACCGAGGATCGAAGGGGGAGAGCTCGAGCTCGTGCCGAAGCGAAGATCCGTGATGACGACGCTCGCATCGGGGGTCACGACCGGTTGCTCCGTTGCTCCTGCATAGAGGGTGGTCGCGACGAGCGACGCCGGTCCCATCGAGGCGCCGCGGAGAAGGAGGGCGGAGCCTTGCCCCTGATCGTTCGCGATGAGCTCGAGGTCCACCCCGCGGGCGCCTTCGGCCACGTTCAAGTGCTCCGAGGTCGGGCGCGTCGCCCGCTCGCTGCGAACGCCTCGAAACCGGATGGCGGTGGCTCCACCGTCGACGCGGAGGTTGTCCACGTAGTCACTGCCGCTCTGGTCGAGCGAGAAGCTCCCGCCCAAGACCTCCACGCCGTCGGAGCTCCCGTCGATCCACATCGACGCGGCGCCGGTCGAGAGGAGCGCCCCCAGCGCAGAGGCTCGGCACCCGATCATCAGCGTGTCGTCGGCGTTCTTGAGGACGATCCCGTGGTTCGTCAATTGACCTTCATTGGTCGCGTTGACCAGGGTCGTGTGCGAGGTGTTGGAGAGGACGAACGCGCTGGACGCGTCCGCGATCGACGCGGGGGTGGCCTGGAGGCGGAGGCCCTCGACGCGCGCCAGCTCGAACACGTTGTGGGCGCCTCCCTCGACGAGCACGCCTTGCAGCACCGTACATTGGGGGGGTCTGTCGAGCTTGTCGTCCGCGGAGTGGGCGGTGCATTGGACGACCCGCGAGTGCTCGCAGCCCTCCAGGTGCAGTCCCCGGATCCCGCCGACGAAGACGCAGTTCTTGAACGTCGCGAAGCTGGCGTTCTTCAGGCGAACGACGCTCGAGGTCGACGCAAAGTTGTCTGGTGCGATCTGGCCCGACTGGAAGCGCACGTCCTCGAACACGGCATAGAGCAGCCGCTCGTTCACTGCGTCGGCCGAGTCATGGACGAGCACAGGTGAATCTCGGTAGGTGCGGAGGAATATTCGAGCGATCCGGAGCGCAGCCGTGTGTTTGGGGGTGGTCGCTTGGAAGGTGAATGCGGGTTGGCCCAAAGGAGGGTCCACCGTGACCTTCGAGCTCGCGGGGCCTTCGCCGACGATGGTGATGCCTCGGCCGGAGCCGAAGGTCGACACCGAGAAGCCCAGTCGAGGAATACGGATCGTGTTTCGGAGCGCGTAGTCACCGGCGGGCACGAGCAACGTCCCCCCACCCGCAGCGGCGAGCGCGTCGATCGCGGCCTGGAGTGCGGGCGCGCTGTCGAATTGGTTGTTGGTGCGCCGGTCCACGCCGAACCAAGTGAGATGGAGCGCCCCCGAGAAGACACGGCGCCAGCGACCGGTGGCAGTGCCCGCGACCGCGATCACCGTCCCGCCGTCGTCGCCCGACGTGGCCGCCGCGTCCCAAACGAAGATCCCGCCCCCGCCGTCACCGGCGGCGCGGGCCCCTGCCGCGACGACCACCCTCGACAGCCCGGCCGCGGAGGGCTTCGTCGTGCGGAGCGTGCCATTCCAATGGCCGGGGCTCGTCTCCACGCCAATCGTGGTCTCCACCGATTGACAGGGCGTGCCGAGCGCCTGCGCCGCCACGCCGATCTCTTCGTCTCCCCGAGCGCGCCCCGACGACGCGAGCCACGCCGACAGCGCGCCTCCGCCCCCGAGGAGCGCAGCGCGACGCCCTCGATCCATGCTCCCTCCTTCGCGACATGACGGCGCGCCCCCGAGCTCGCGCGCATCGTGCCGTCGACGAGGATGTACGTTGCCGGAGCGGTCGGCTCCCCTTCGCGTCCCGAAGATCAGGGCAAGATGGGGGCCGCGCCCTGGTGGCGGCCGGCTCCTCAGCCGCTCCGGATCATCCCCGACGCTCGACCGCGAGCGGCATCCCGTCGGCGGGGGTGAGGGTGATCCGGGGCCGCATCCGGGGCGGCCTCTGTCCACGATAGCGATAGACGCTCTTTTGATAGAGGCTCGCGAGGACGACCGTCGCCTCGACCATCGCGAAGGCGCGGCCGATACACGCGCGCGGGCCGGCCCCGAATGGCAGGTACGACTGCTTGGGGCGCTTGGCCTCCTCCGCGGCGTCGAATCGGTGGGGCCGAAAGGCGAGCGGCTCGGGATAGAAGCGCGCGTCGCGGTGCGTGAAATACAGCCACACCACGACCTCGCTCCCCTTCGGGACCTCGTATTGGCCGAGCTTGGTATCGCGCGCGGCGCGGCGCGCGAGCACGTACGCGGGCGGATAGAGGCGCATCGCCTCTTGAACGACCTTCTCGGTGAAGACGAGCTTGTCGACATCGGTCGAGGTGGGCTCTCGACCGGCGAGGACATCGTCGATCTCACGGCACAGCTCCGCCTCGACGTCGGGGTTTTGGGAGATCAGATAGAGCGCCCACGTGAGCGTGTTGGAAGTCGTCTCGTGCCCCGCGAGGAGAAACGTCACGAGCTCATCGCGAATCTCCTTATCGCTGAGGCGCACCGAAGGGTCCTCCGGATCCACCGCGTCGAGGAGCATTTGCAGCAAATCGTTGCGACGACGGCTGGCCTCCTTCCGAAAGGAGAGGACGCTGTCGATGACCCCGTCGAGATCGGCGAGCGCGCGCTCCGTCACGCGCGTGACCGGCCACCGCACCGCCCGCGGCAGGCTCGCCGGCACGGCGAGCGACGTCTGGAAGATGCGCATCGCGCGCCCGACCTTCTCCACCTCGCTCGCCAGATCGATCCCGAGCAGGGTGCGCCCGACGATCCGCAGGGTGAGATCGATCATCTCGCGGGACGCGTCCACCGGACGCCCTGGCCTCATTCGATCCAGCGTCGTGCGAGTCTCGACGACCATCCCTTCGACGCAGGACTCGATCGCCTTCTTCGCGAACGCCGGTCCGAGGATCCGACGATGTCGCCGCCACACGTCTCCGTCCGTGGTCAGGAGGCCCTGCCCGAGGACGGTGGAGAGGTTCTCGAACGCGGTGTGGGTCTTCTCGAACGCGTCCGACTGGGTGACGAGCACCTCGCGGATGTGATCAGGGTGCTTGACCACGTAGAGCCCCACCCCGTTGCTCGGCGCATAATAGATGTCGCCATAGCGGTCGAATCGGCCCCCTACGAACCCGAATGGATCGAAGAAGAACGACGCCGCGTAACGGAGCGAGCTAGAGAGACCGCGGCTGCGCTCGGGGGGACCAGGCGGGACTGCGCGCGAATCGATCGGCGGGGGAGTCACCCCGCCAATCTATCAGGAGCGCCAACCGGCGCGCGGTCAGGGCGCGCCGCCAGCGCCGCCCGTGCCCGGAACGCCGTAATCCGCAGCAAATCCACCTTCACCAGCGCCGCCGCCGCCCGTCGCAGGGCTGCCCGCGACGCCGTACTCGGCCGCGAAGCCCCCGTCGCCCGCGCCACCATTTCCGCCCGTCTCGACCTGGCCGCCGGCCCCGCCTGCTCCGGACGCGCCGGCGCCCGTGCCTCCAGAGCCGGTGCTGTCACCGCAGGCGGCCGCGACCGAGACGAGCCCCAGCAGCACGGCAGCCGCCGTCTTGGGGATCCCACCGTCGGCGGCGCGAAGCTTTGCACCGCAATGGGGGCACGACGTCTCGATCGAACGGCAAGCACAACCACACGAGGGGCACGTGACGAAAGGCATGTCGCAATGGTCTCGTACGGAGCGAATGCGGTCAACGCTCACCGTACGGCGAGCGAGGCGGGCTTCCGTTACGTACGCGGCATCGAATCAGCGGTGCCGGTGCGCCAGCGTCGAGCCCGACGTGTCGACCGCGAGCGAGACGACGAGGGAGAAGAACCTCCTGCGGATCTCGTGATCGCGCGTCAGCCCTGGAAAGAGCTTGGCGATCTTTCGGGCCGCGTCGTCGTGGACCACCCGCTTCGCCATGTCGAGCGCCTCCGCCCTCGGGGCGGGGAGCCCCTCTTCGTGCAGGCGCGCGATGACGGTCGCGTACTCGATGAGCAGGCTCTCGAGCTCCTGGCGCGCACAGGCGATCATCGTAGGCTCGCCCGAAGGGGCCCGCAGGCGAACCTCGAGCGAGCCCTCGTCGAGGCGAACGATCATCGTCTCCAGGGTCTCATCGGGCCAGAGGGAGCTCGGCCCGAGGTCCATGATGAGGGCGCGCCACTCTCGTTTGCGTGGCCCGCTCCCCTTCGACCACGTCGCCTCGTCGATGCGAATCTCTTGCACGGGCATGGCCACTTCATTTTAGCCGGCGCGCCCGCGCTGGAGATCACGTCATCTCGTTCATCGGCCGCATGACGACGGTGACGATGCGCGTTCGATCGCGCGGCAGCACCGCGAGCACGACCGCCTCCGCCACGTCCTCCGCGGTCGAGAAGCCCTTCATCTGCGGAGATCCTTCCGTACGACCGTCTCCCAAGGCGAAGAACGTCTCTACGCCGCCCGGGCACACGGAGCTGACCTTGATGTTCTTCTGGAAGAACTCCCGATCGAGGGCCTGGGTGAGCCCCATCTGCGCGAACTTCGAGGCGCAGTAGATGGCTTCGCTCGGATAGCCCTGCAGCCCCGCCACGCTCGACACGTTCACGATGTTTCCGCCGCCCGCTTCGAGCATGTGCGGGATCACCTCGCGACAGAAGAGCCAGGTGCTCTTCGTGTTGGTGGCCATGATCTTGTCGTAGTCGGCCTCCGACCACTCCAAGAACGGCCGGTAGCCGCCCATCCCGACGTTGTTGACGAGGATGTCGATGCGCCCGTGCTTCGCGATCGCGCCCTTCACCGCCGCCGCGACGTCCTTCGATTGGGTGACGTCGGCGACGAAGTAGCTCGCCTTGCCGCCCTCCGACTCGATCGTCTTCGCGAGCTCGGCGAGCTCGCCCTCGGACCGAGCCACGCCGACGATGGTGGCCCCCTCGCGAGCGAGGGCGAGCGCAGATGCTTTTCCGATGCCGCGGCTGGCGCCCGTGACGAGCGCGATCTTCGATTGTAGTCTCATCGTGGTCCCTCTGGCTCGAGTGCAGCGCGGATGATGCGCCATCCATGCCTTCCTGAGTATGGGTTCTTGCGAGCATCGTGGGCGGGGCTCCTGGCGGCGCTGTTTCTCTGCGCCGCGTGCGACGGCGAGTCGAAGGAGCGGAGGCGGCACCCGCGCGAAGACGACGATCGTCCCCGTCCCGTTCGCGTCTCGGCGCGCGCGACCCCGACCGCGCCCGAGCCTTCGAGCGTGAAGCCGGAGCGACCGCTCGGGCCGAGCTGCAAGATGTATTTCGACGCGCTCGAGTGCATGGCAGAGAAGGTCCCGGAGGACGTCGCCGCCGACATCCGCACGTCGGCGAGCGAGACCCGCGCCATGATCGACCGGATGCATCCGGACCTGCCGGAGGAGGGGTGCCGCGCCGCGACCCTCGAAATGAAGAAGCAGCTCGAAGGAATGGGCTGCGGAGCCTTCGTCCCGCCGTCCTCACCCAGCTCGAGACCCAACGTCCCATGACCCAGCGCCCCTTCACCGTCGAGCCCGACATTCGCGACGCCCGCGCGATCGATCCCGAATTCCACCGCTCCCCCGAGATCTACCGCGACTCCATCGAGACCATCTTCGCGCGCTCGTGGCACTACGTGGGCGCGGAGGCGTCGCGCGGACCGGGCAGCATCCAGCCCGAGATCCTCCTCCCCGGATGCCTGGACGAGCCGCTCGTGTTCACTCGCGACGTCGGCGGAGCGCTCCACGCGCTCTCCAACGTCTGCACCCATCGCGCGAGCCTCGTCGCCTGCGATCGGATCGCGAAGGGGGGCTCCCTCCGATGCCGCTACCACGGCCGGCGCTTCGGTCTGGACGGTCGGTTCGTCTCGATGCCCGAGTGCGAGGCAGCCCGCGGCTTTCCTTCTCCCTCCGACGACTTGCCGAAGGTCCCGATGGCGTCGCTCGGCGGGATGCTCTTCGCAGGCGTTCGTCCCTCCGCTTCGTTCGGTGCGTGGCTCGGCCCCCTCGCGGCGCGGCTGTCGTTCGTCGACTGGGACGCGCTCACCCTGGACGACGAGCGAACCTACGAGGTCGCGGCCCACTGGGGGCTCTATTGCGACAACTATCTGGAGGGCTTTCACATCCCCTTCGTGCACGCGTCCCTCAACGAGGCCCTCGACTATGGCGAGTACAGGACCGAGCTATTCGAATGGGGGAGCCTGCAATTGGGCATCGCGAAGCGGGCCGAAGAGCGCTTGCCATTGCCGCCCGGTCACCCCGACGCCGGCGCGAAGATCGCCGCCTACTATGCGTTTCTCTTTCCCGCGACGATGATCAACGTCTACGACTGGGGCGTCTCCATCAACGCCATTCGTCCGAAGGGCCCGGATAGGACGAGCATCCATTTCGCTTCGTGGGTCGCGGATCCGTCGAAGCGCGGCCGAGGCGCAGGCGGGGATCTCCACCGCGTGGAGCTCGAGGACGAGGCGGTCGTGGAGGCGGTCCAGCGCGGCGTTCGGTCACGGTTTTATCGTGCGGGGCGGTTGTCCCCGAGGCGCGAGCTCGGCGTGCACCACTTCCATCAGCTGATCGCGCGCTCGCTCTCCGATAGGATCGAGCGGTGAGAACCACGAGCTTCCTCGTCGCCGGCGCCGTCTTCGTCTTCGCAGGCCGGGCCCAGGCCGCGCCCTCGGGAGCGGAGACGCGCTATGTCGACGGAGGCAAGGAGATGCGCCTTCAGCGCGTCGGCCCCCCGGAGGACTTCGGCTACGAGGCGCCGCTGACGCCGGTCGTGGTGCGCGATCCGAGCGGACACGCGGCGCGCGCCCATATCGATCGGACGGCGATCGTGCGGCTCGAGCCGGGCGCGGAGCTCGCGCTCGAGGCCCGAGGGGGCCGCTTCTTGAGGCCCCTGATGCCGTCCATCGGGCTGTACCTCGTCGAGGGAGAGGGCGAGGAAGACGGCGCTGACTTCGCCGAGCGCCTCTCGCTCGACGCGGGGGCCCGCGAGGACGGGATCCTCGGCGTCACCCCCAACCTCTATCTTCGCCACAAGGCGATGGCGGGCCCCCACGTCCCGACCGATCCCCGCTATGGCGGGCAATGGTATTTCGAGAACCTCTCCATGCCGGACGCGTGGGGACTGACGCTGGGGGACGCGTCGGTGACGGCGGTCGTGATCGACACTGGCTGCGATCTCGACCACCCCGATCTCGTCAGCAAGATCGACCCTGGCTACGACGCGGCCGACGACGACGACGACCCTTCGTTCGACCCCGCCCAGGACGGAGCCGCCCACGGGACGGCGTGCGCGGGGATCGTCGGGGCCGCGACGGACAACGGCGAGGGCATCGCCGGCGCGTGCCCGGAGTGCCGACTGCGTTGCGTGCGGCTCATCGTCGACGCGCCCCTCCCCACGTCGGCGGACGTGGCCGCGTTCGACTTCGCGCTGAGCGTGGACGCGGCCGTGATTTCGAATAGCTGGGGCTACGTCGATTCAATCGCCGTCCCCTCGCCCCTCGCCGACGCGATTCACGAGGTGGCGACGAGCTCGCGCGGGGGCAAGGGCGCGGTCGTCCTGTTCGCGGCGGGAAACGACGACCGAGAGATCGCCGACAATGAGCTCGAGGCCCTCGAAGACGTCGTCTGCGTCGGCGCGATCAACAACTTCGACGAATCGACCCCATTCACGAACTATGGGGGGCCGCTCGACATCGTCGCCCCGACAGGGACCCTCACCACCGACATCCAAGGTACGCAAGGCGACGATCCGAGCGACTACACCTCGCTCTTCGGGGGGACTTCGTCGGCGTGCCCGGTCGCGGCCGGCATCGCCGGTCTCATCGTGAGCGCGGCTCCGGAGAAGACGGCGGCCGAGATCCGCGACCTGCTCCGAGACACTGCGCGGAGCGCCCCGTACGCGACCCCCGACGATAGCGGGCATGATCCCGTTTATGGCTTCGGTATCGTCGATCCGGTGAAGGCCATCTCCGTCGCGATGGGACTCGAGGCGGAGGGTGGCGGCGGGGCCGGCACGGGCGGCGCCGGCGGCGACGCCTCGGGGGGAGCGGGTCCCGGCGACGAAGACGAAGGCGGGTGCGGCTGCACCATGGTCGGAGCAGCCGCGCCGCCTCCCACGCTCGTCGTCACCGCGATGGCGTGCGTCGCCTTCGCGCTCCGACCGCGGCGGCGAAGAGCGCGCTGACGACGAGCGCGCCCGGAGAAGGGCCGCCGGAGGGCGCGAGCCGGCAACCGCACCCGTCGCCTTCGCCGTCGTCCCCGGCGGTGCCCCCACCTTCCCCGGCGCCGCCCGTCTCCGAGCCACCGCCTGCTCCGCCGCCCGCCCCACCCTCGCCATTGCCGAGCGAGGCGATGCAGGCCGCCACCTCTTCCGTCGTCCCGATGCAGAGGCCCGGCTTCTTCGAGTCGCCGTCGCGATTCGTGTTGATGACGACGACGTCGAGCTTGGTGGCGGTCGAGGTATCGATCGTCTCCGTCCCTTGCGACGGATCGGCGACCTCCTTCACCGTCCGCACGCCGTCGTCCTCCGCGACCAAGAGGAGCCTCACCCCGTCCAGCGCGTCCGGAGCGGTGGCGGTGGCGACGAGGGCGGCCGTCATTTGTGCGCGCCCGTCCGGTCCCGCCCCGAAGCCCTGCGAAGACGCGTAGAACACGCGGAGGCTATCGTCGGTGTAGGGCAGACTGACGGAGTCGATCCGAAGGCGCGGGTAGGCGGCGGCGTCCGCGTACGAGGTCTCGTCGGCGAAGGGCCCGGTGTGTAGGTTCCACGTCACGAACTCCGTGAACGCGTCCGCGAACGTCGAGCCATGATTGGTGATCACGTCGTCGAGCACATCGAACCAATCCGGATTGGCCACGCCGTTCGCCCCATCGACACAACCCTCCCAGATCTCCCGCACCGCGTCGGCGCCGAAGCGCTCTTCGACGAACTTGAACAGGAGCCCCGCGCCGTAGCTGAAGGGATCCACCGGGCCGGGGAGGGGTTGATTGAGGGGCTGGTCCGGGTTGTCCAGGTAGCCGGGGATGAACGCCTCGAAGTCCTCGAGCGATGGATCGAACGCCTCCGTCGCCCACACCGCGCTGCCCTCGTTCGCCACGCTGTTCTGACCGTGATCGTAGCCGGCCTGCACCGCGTGGAAGAACTCGTGGCTGCCGAGGATCCGATTGGCGACGAGCGTCGACGGGTACCCATAGCCGGCGAAGTCGTTCTCCTGGGTCATGTACCCGGCGCATCGATCGGGCTCACCGGGGAGGCATTGATCGACCGCGAACGCTCCGTCCCCGACCCCGGCGAAGTCCACCAGATAGACGTCGAAGCGGCCGTCCCCGCCGTTGTCCGCGATGTCCTCGTCGGAGGGGGGTGGATCATATCCGAGCTCGTCCCGATAGAACGCGAGCACGTCGACATAGACGTCCGCGACCTCCTCGACGAAATCGGGCACGCCGGAGCTGTCGGCGTCGTCGTCCGGTACCGCGTTGGTCCCGCTGCGCGTGTAATGGATGAGGAAGAACCCGTCGCTCGAAGCGAACGTCTCGACCAGCTCGCTCTTGTCGAAGTTGAATTGGAGGTTGTTGCCGGGCGTGTCGGGGCGCACCTCGATCGAGCTCGCCGGCTCGTCCTCCGAGGGGATCAGAGAAGGGTCGATCGAGCCGTCGGGGGCGCACCCCATCGCGGCGAGGATCGCGAAGCCGCCGGCCGTGAGGATTGCTCGTCTCACAGGAAGGCCCACCGAAGCTTGATATTGCCGGACCCCGTGTTTTGCATTGGGATCGTCCCCGTCTCGTCGCATTGGGCCTGGACGTCGTCGTTGTAGAACGCGGTGACGGTGAGCTTGAGCGTCCTGCCGTCCGCGAGCCTCACGATGAACACGTTGCCGGACATCTGCACGCAGCCCGGATAGGTCCAATAGCTGGACAAGGCGGTGGCGGGAGAGCCCTCGAGCCCGGTTCCGTCCGCGATGAGCTCACAGCTATCGGTGAAGTAGTCATCGGTCCGGAACACCGCGTCTGCCGGCGCTGCGTCGACGGTGTCGAAATCGGGCGTGCCGGGCAGACGCGCCGCCGCGACGCAGGACGGCCCCGAGTTGCCGCTGTTGATCCGCGAGACGTACCGCCGGAACGCGATGTCCCAGTCCATGCTGGTGAGCGACGCCTCGTCCGAGATCGAGACGAGCTCGATGCCGTCGTCGGTGAACTTGCCATAGGTGTACGAGTCGGGCGTGGTCGCGAAGGCGCCTCCCGCGGTCGCGTCGATGTGCGTGAGGAAGCCGGTGCCTTCGGGGGTGTTGTCGATCGCCGCATCGGGAGCGACCGTGTCTTGGAGGTTCATCTGCAGGAAGACCGCGTCTTCGCAAGGCACGGCGACGGGATCGGTGCAGATCGCCTCGGTGCCCGAGCCTCCCGCGCCCCCGCCGCCCGTCGCTGCCGCGCCGCCTCCACCTTCGGATCCACCGCCCGCGGGACCTCCACCGGTGGAGCTGTCGTCACCGCACGCGACGAGAGGAGAGGAGAGGAGCGCGAGGACCGTGAGCGAAGTGCGAAAGGAACCAGACATGGGGACGCTTCCTTTGTTTTCGAGCGTGGCCGCTGATTTGTCGGGCTGGCTCGCGCGTTCGAGGCGCGACCCGAGAGCCGGACCCCAGCACCAGGTGTTTTTCCTGGAAAGGAGCCCATCTTACGCCCAAAGTGAGCCGCCCGGGGTGCTCTCCGGCGCGCCTTCCATGACTCGAACCAAGAAGCTCTTCGCGACGGATCTCGACGGTACGCTCCTCGACCGGGACGGCCGGATCCATCCCCGTGACGCACGTGCAATCGGCGCGGCGCTGGAGCAGGGCGCCGTCGTCACCATCGCCACCGGCCGACTGACCGCGGGCACGCACTGGGTCGCGCGCGAGCTCGGGCTCACCGCCCCGCTCGTCTGCGCGGACGGTGGGATCATCGCGTGCGGCGAGACGGAGGAGGTGCTCCACGCGAGCGTCATCTCCTTGGAGCACACGGAGGCGATCCTCGACCGGATCTCCGGCCGCGAGCTCGCGAGCTTCGTGTTCACCCACTCGGAAATCCACGGCTGCGAGCGCGGCCGCGACCACCACCCGTACGTCCGGGGTTGGTCGCCGAACATCATGACCCACGCCGACGTCCGGGGCGCCGAGGCGTGGCGGGAGCCCTTCGGCGGGGCGGTGATGGTCCTCGGAATCGGGGGCCCCGAGGAGATCGCGGAGGTTCACGCGTGGGTGCGGAGCGAGTGCTCCGAGCTCGACACGCTCACCTTCACGTTCGGAGACGAAGGTCCCTCCGTCATTCGCGCCATCGCCCGAGGCGTGAGCAAGGGGACGGGCCTCGCGCGGGTCGCGGATCGACTGGGCATCGCCCGTGCCGACGTCGCCGTCATCGGCGATTGGCTGAATGACCTCCCGATGTTCGAGTGGGCGGGCCGGTCGTACG
Organism: Polyangiaceae bacterium; assembly: GCA_044225865.1. GTDB lineage: Bacteria > Myxococcota_A > Polyangia > Polyangiales > Polyangiaceae > Xiheicaenibacterium. The sequence continues at coordinate 26,221 of JBGAID010000030.1, forward strand.
CGATGCCTCACGCCCCTGAAATCGTGAAAAAGGCGGCGACGCACCACCTTCGCGCGGACGCTTGCAAACATGGCGCCATCGCGGAGGCCATTGAACACTTCCTCGCGGGGCCTTAACGAGAAAGAAAATCGCCCTCGAGAAGGTTCTTCGAAAGATCGTGGGGGCGGAGATCGAATCGCCTCTTGCGACGTTTCAGGTCCTGTCCCCAACGCCCGAGTCATCCCAGGAGAAGATCAGATGTCCGCTAGAGCAAAGATCGAGTGGGTCACGAACAGCTGGTACGGCTTCGCGTTTGCCTCGGCGCTCGTCGGCCTGCTGTCCGGCGGCTTCGGCATCTGGTCGATGTTCACGACCGGCTTCTCCCTCCTCGTCAGCCTCGGCTTCATCTGGTTCTTCGGGAAGAGCCTCCTCGCCCGCTCCTCGATGATCCGCACGTTCCTCCTCGTCGCGACGGGGATCGGTCTCGTCTTCGGGATCCTCGCCCTCGGGAAGACGGCGATGCTCTTCCTCGCCACGTGGAAGCTGAAGCTCATCCTCCAGGGCATCGTGACCTTCATCTGGATCGGCATGCTCGGACGCTCGTGGCGGACGCTGCGCGACGTCGAGGTGAAGGCGTACATCAAGAGCTAGCTCGTCGACGAAGTCTCAGGCGCAACGAGGCTCGGCACAGTCCGAGCCTCGCGTCATTTTGTGGCACCCATCCTCGCGAAGGACGCGGCCCAGCGGCTGGCGACGGCGGACGCCGTCATGCATCCCCTCGATTCGTGGCTCTCGGCCCGTTGGCGGGGGTCCCGCGCCGGAGCTGGTACCCTCACCCCATGAGCAGGCCGCGCCACCTCGCGTGCGTCGCCGTCGTGGTCGACGAGTACGACCGGGCCATCGACCACTACACCCGCGACCTCGGGTTCGAGCTGATCGAAGACACCCCATTGGAGGGGGACAAGCGGTGGGTGCTGGTGGCCCCGAGCGGCCGAGCGGAGACGAGGATCCTCCTCGCCCGCGCGGCGACACCGGCCCAGCGCGAGGCGATCGGCAACCAATCGGGGGGGCGGGTGTTCCTCTTCTTGAGAACGGCGAGCTTCGACGACGATCTCGCCCGGATGAAGGCGCGCGGCGTGGAGATCACCGACGGCCCGCGGACGGAGAGGTACGGGCGCGTGGCGGTGTTTCGTGATCGCTATGGCAATCGGTGGGATCTATTGGAAGATACGACGGCGTGAGCGGAGCCCCGCGTCGTCTCGAGATCCGGGACCTGACAGTGGAACGACAGGGCCGACGCGTCGTCTCGGGGGCTTCGCTCGATCTCGACGCGGGAGAGGTTCGGACGATCCGCGGCCCGTCCGGGTGCGGAAAGTCGACATTGCTGCGCGCCATCGCGACGCTCGTCCCCGCCTCGAGCGGCACCATCGCCCTCGACGGACGCGCCCCCACCGAGATCGGAGTCCTCGCTTATCGCCGGCTCGTCGCCTTCGTCCCCCAGACTCCTCACATGTTCGACATGACGGTGACCGCGAACGTGCAGCTCGGACCGAAGCTCCGCGGTGACGCGATGGGGGAGGACGCCGCCGCGAAGCTCCTATCCGATGTTGGGCTCGACGCCGCGATCGGGGCGAGGAACGCGACGGATCTCTCCGGGGGGGAGCGGCTCCGAGTCGCCCTCGCCCGGGCGCTCGCCCTCGAGCCGATCGTGCTCCTCCTGGACGAGCCCACGTCCGCGCTCGACGCCGCGTCCTCCGAGACGGTGCTCGCTCACGTTCGGGAGGTCGCGAAGCGTGGTGTCTCGATCATCGCGGTGACTCACGTCGAGGAGCACGCGCGCGCGCTCGGGGGATCGATCCAAACCATGAGCGCAGGGGTGCTCGAGCCGGTCGAGGCGCCCCGCTCGTGAGCTACGTCGAGATCCCGCTCTTTCGGGTGGCCCTCGCCGGCCTGCTCGTAGCCCTCGCCGTCCTCCTCTCCCATCGCGCCGCCTTGAAGCTCGAGAAGAGCCTGGCGATCGGGGCGGTGCGGGCGGCCGTGCAGCTCGTGGCCATCGGCTATGCGCTCGAGCTCATCTTCGCCGTGGATCGACCGTGGGCGGTCTTCGCGACGTTGGCGGTGATGAGCGTGGTCGCGGCTTGGACGGCGGCGAGGCGCGTCTCGCGCGGCCCCTCCACGCGGGTGCTGTTTCCGCGAGCCCTGGCCGCCGTCTTGGCGGGCGGCGTCGTCTCCCTCGCCCCCGTCCTGCTCTTCGTCATCGCGCCATCGCCCTGGTACGAGGCGCGCTACTTCATCCCCATCGCCGGCATGATGCTCTCGAGCGCGATGAACGCGGTCGCTCTCGTGTTCGACCGCATCTTCGGCTCGGCGCGCGACGCGCGTCCCGCGATCGAGCAGATGCTCGCCCTGGGCGCCTCTCCCGCTCAAGCGCTCGCGCCTACGGTGCAGGCCGCGCTGCGAGCGGCGATGCTGCCGACGTTGAACGCGCTCGTGACGGTGGGGCTCGTCGCGCTCCCAGGGATGATGACGGGCCAGATCGTGAGCGGCACCTCTCCCGCCCAGGCGGTGCGGTATCAAATCGTCATCATGTACCAGCTCGTCGCCGTCACCGCGGTCGCAGGGTTCGCGGCCGCTTCCTTCGCGACCCGCCTCCTGTTCACGCCGCGCGCCCAGCTGCGCGACGTCGACGGATGATCGGGCTCCGGCGTCGAGCTCCGCTGCGTCGCGGGGGCGCAACGCGACGAGCGCGTTCCGTGCCCTGTTGGAGATGCATCCGCATCGCCATATTCGAGGCCCATGTTGAAGCCTGAATCCTCCCCGGGGATCTCGCGTCGCGAGGCGCTCGCCGTCGGTCTCGCCGCTTCTACGGCGGGGCTGACCGAAGGCGGCTGCGCGCAGCCCGCGCCCAGCGATGAACCGCGCGTCCGGACAGGGAGCGGCGATGGCGCGCGTCTGCCCGTCGTCTACGTCCCTCACGGCGGCGGCCCCTGGCCGTTCGTCGACTCCGGCATCGGCGCGCCCGAAGAGCTCGACGCGTTGGCGACCTATCTGCGGTCGATCGCGACCTTCGCGGGGAGAACGCCCGAGGCGGTCCTCGTCGTCTCTGCCCACTGGGAAGAGCCTGTCTTCACGGTCACGAGCAGCGCGCGTCCTCCGATGCTGTACGACTATTATGGTTTCCCGCCCGAGTCGTACTCGATCACATGGCCGGCGCCGGGGGCCCCGGAGCTGGCGCGCGAGGTCTCGGAGCTCGTCGGCGCCGCCGGCTTCGAGTCGCGCTTGGACCCGGAGCGCGGCTTCGACCACGGGACGTTCGTACCGATGAAGCTCGCCTTTCCGAACGCGGATGTCCCCACGATTCAGCTCTCGTTGCGCCGCGGCCTCTCACCGGCCGAGCACCTCGCGGTGGGCCGCGCCATCGCGCCTCTCCGCGAGAAGGGGGTCCTCATCGTGGGCTCCGGCATGAGCTATCACAACCTCCGCGCCTTCGGCCCGGGCGGTCGTCCCGCCGCGGAGGGGTTCGATGCGTGGCTCAAGGAGACGGCCGTCCTCGACGCGCGCGCGCGCGACGAGCGGCTCGAGCGCTGGACGGAGGCCCCGTTCGCCCGTCGCGCCCACCCTCGCGAAGAGCATCTGTTGCCGTTGATGGTGGTGGCGGGCGCGGCGCTCCAGGATCGAGGACGCTGCGCCTACGACGGAACGCTGCTCGGGCTGCGATTGAGTGGGTACGCGTTCTCCTGAATGTCGTCCTCTCCCCGACCGCCACGTCCAATGGGCGTATGAGGCGGTCGATTGTCATCGTGTTGGTCGCGGGGCTCGTCTTGGCGCTGACCCATGGCTCGTGGGGAGCCCGGCGCGAAATGAGCTCGGTGACGGGCGTCCCGGCCCGAGCGAGCAGCGCTGCCGCGGAGATCGAGAAGGAGAAGGCCCCGAAGGCGAGCCCCCCGAGCTCGGTCGACCATGACGCTCGCTCGATCGCGGTGCTGACCCTCTTGCTGCTGGGGGGTCCCGAGTCGGCCCGACCGCTGATGTCGTCCGACTGATCTTTGAGGCGCTCGACGACGGCCCGATGAGCGACAATGCCGGGCCCATGCGAACCTTGGCGGCCCTCGCAGCCATCTCCGTTGGCCTCGCCGGATGCAGCGCCGCCGAGCCGCAGGGCCCCGAGGCGGGACCGGTCGTGGTCACGGTCGTCGTCCCGCCGAGCGCTCCTCCGGGCTCGGCCGCCCCCACGCGAGCCGTGAGCGCCCGCACGTCGCCCTCGCTCACCGAGAGCTCCGTCACCAACCTGAGGGCGATGGTCACGGAGCCTTGCGACACGAGCGCTCCCGGCATTCAGAAGCTGGAGCTCGACCTCGACAACGACGGCGTGCCCGAGATCGTCGAGCGCCGGGAGGGGGGCCGGGCGATCTGCCGGCGCATCGACTACACGAAGGACGGCCGGCCCGATGAGACACGATTCTTCGACCCCGACGGCAACGTGCGCCGGCTCGAGCGGGACACGGACGGTGACGGGGTCGTCGATCAGATCATCATGAGGGCCGGCGCTCCCCCCGCGTGCACCCTGATGGTCGACAGCGATCGAGACGGAATGGCCGACACCGTCTCGCGGGTGGATTGCCCCAAGCCATGATGCCGCACCGCCGCAGGGCGCCGATGCCATTTCGCCACGAGTGAGCGGATCGCACGAGCGCGCATCGCCCGTGATTCTCTCTGGATCGCCCGGCCGATCGAGGGGAATTGCCTCACGGGCAATCCCGCGAATTCGCGCATTCGTGGCTGGCCCGTCACGTGCTCTCTGTCGACCAGCCGGGAGGGTCAGGAGGTCACATGGGCTATCGAGTTCTGGTTGTCGACGACGATGAGGCCACGTGCGAGCTGCTCGAGATGATGCTGAAGCGCCTCGGGCACACGGCCGTGACCGAGACGAACGCCGAGCGGGCGCTCGATGTCGCGCGGGACTCCGAGTGCGACCTGGTCCTCAGTGACATTTCGATGGCGGCCATGGATGGGCTCGAGCTCTGCCGAAAGATCCACGACCAAATCCCGGGCCTGCCCATCGTGATGGTGACGGGCGACAGCCGAATGGAGGCCGCGGTCTCCGCCCTCCGAGCGGGAGCGTACGATTTCATCGCCAAGCCGATCGACGAGAAGCTGCTGGCGGCGTGCGTAGCCCGGGCCGGTCAGGCGAGCACCCTCCAAAAGCAGATTCAGAAGCTGCGGAAAGAGGCGGCAAAATCCCAATCGATGGGACAGGTATTGGGCAGCAGCAACTCGATGAAGCGTGTCCACGAAATGGTGGCGCGCGTCGCCCCGACCGAGGCGTCCGTGCTCATCTTCGGGGAGACGGGGACGGGCAAGGAGCTCGTCGCCCGCGCGATCCACGAGAAGAGCTCCCGCGCGCGGGGCCCGTTCATCGCCCTCAACTGCGCGGCCGTCCCCGCCACCCTCATCGAGTCGGGGCTCTTCGGGCACGCGCGCGGCGCGTTCACCGACGCCAAGGGCGCTCGCGAGGGCCTCTTCGTAGAGGCCAACGGGGGGACGCTCTTCCTCGACGAGATCGGAGAGATGCCGTTCGAGCTCCAGGCCAAGCTCCTGCGCGCCCTCCAAGAGAAGAAGGTGCGGCCCCTCGGGTCCAACGCGGAGATCCCTTACGACGCGCGCATCGTGACCGCGACCAACCGCGACCTCGAGGCGGAGGTCCGGGCCAAGCGGTTCCGCGAAGATCTTTACTATCGCATCAACGTCGTACGGATCGATCTGCCCCCGCTTCGCGATCGCGGCACGGACGTGCTCACGATCGCCCATCATTTGCTCGCGCGGCTCTCGAAGGACCGCGAGCTGCGCCTCTCGCCTCAGGCCGCCGAGCGCCTCATGGACTACGAGTGGCCCGGCAACGTGCGGGAGCTGGAGAACTGCATGGAGCGCGCGGTCGCGCTCGCCCGATATGACCAAATCGCGGTCGAAGACCTGCCCGAGAAGCTGAGGAAGCACACGAACAACGTCGTGCTCTCGGTCGACGACCACAACGAGCTGATGACGCTCGACGAGCTGGAGATGCGCTACATCGCGCGCGTCCTCAAGATGCTCAATGGCAACAAGTCGCGGGCAGCACAGGTCATGGGCCTCGACCGCAGGACCCTCTATCGGAAGCTCGAGCGCGCCGGCACATCCATCGACGTGCCCAAGAGCCAGGCGACGCCTCAGAGAGTCTCCGAGGACGCCGCCTGAGCGTGGCCTTCAGCAGGCCTCGAGGATGAGCGAGATCCCCTGGCCGCCCCCGATGCACATCGTGACGAGCCCATAGCGCTTCTTCTCCCGACGGAGCGCGTGGGCGCAGGTGACGGTGAGGATCGCGCCCGTGGCCCCGAGCGGGTGCCCGAGGGCGATGGCGCCGCCCAGCGGGTTCACCTTCTCGGGATCGATCCCCATCTTGGCGAAGTCGCGAATGACGGCGAGGGCCTGAGGGGCGAACGCTTCGTTGAGCTCGACGTGGTCGATGGCCTTGCCCTCGATCCCAGCCGCGGCGAGGGCGCGCTTCGTGGAGGGAACGGGCCCCCACCCCATGATGCGCGGATCGCACGCGGCCACGCCCATCCCCGCAATGCGGGCGAGCGGCGTGCAGCCATGCGCGCGCGCGTCGTCCTCGCGACCGATCACCATCGCCGCGCCGCCGTCGACGACCGCGCTCGCGTTGCCGGCGGTGATGATCCCGCCCGCTTCGAATGCAGCGGGCAACCGGCCCATGCGCGCGAGGGACGGCTCTTCGAGGATGTGGGTGTCGTGGACGACCGTCTGGCTGGATCCCCCGCCCTCGACGACGACCGGCTCCGTCTCGAGGGTGAACGCCCCCCCGTCGCGGGCCTTCTTCGCGAGCACGTGCGATCGATGACCGAACGCGTCCGCCTCTGCGCGCGTGATTTCGTAGCGGCGCCCCAACTCCTCCGCCGTATTCGCCATCGCGAGCTTCGCGGACGGATCGTAGAGGCTCATGAGGAGCATGTCCTGCAGGTGCGTCCCCGGCGGCAGGGTGGACGCGTCGATCGGGCCGTACTTCTGCACCGCCTCGCCGATCTTCTTCCCGCGCTGGTCATAGAGGCAGAACGGGTACTGCATCGACTCGGCGCCGCCGACGACCATGAACGGACGCTCGCGGTCGTGGCGAAGGCCGGCGAGGATGATCTCGGAACCGACCGCGATCGCCTCGGCCCCGCTGCCGCAGATGCGGGCCACCGTCAGGGCGGGGACGTCGGCGCCGAGTCCACCTCGCCACGCCATTCCTTTCGCGCCATAGATGCTGTCGCGATGGCTGTGCTGGGCCATGCCCATCACGGTGTGCCCGACCAGGGCCGGGTCGATCTTCGTGTGCTTCAGGGTGGCGCCGATCGCCATTCCGCCGAGCTGCGTCGTCGAGAACCGGGCGAAGAGGCCGCGAGCTTTGTTGTCGATGAGGATGTCGGCGCGGGGGAGGCGTCGCGCACCCTCGAGGATGACGATGGAAGGTGTGCTCATGGTGGGGCTCTCTATCGGTTACTCGTTCAAGAACGCGGCGGGCACGCGTGGCCCATTTTGAATGAAGCTCTTCATGCCGATATCCATATCGACCGTCTTCTTGCAGCGAGCGAATCCCTCCGCTTCGATTTGGAGCCCGCGCTCCAGGGGCTCGGAGAGCCCGCGGCGTAGGACGTCGACGAGGATGGCGTCGATCGCGAGCGACCGATGACCGATGTCGCTCGGCGGGATCTTCCCGTCCCAAGCGAGAGGGGCGGTCGAGACCGGTCCGAGCTTGGCGCCCGCGCCGTGCGAGGCGATGAGCTCTCTCGCGAGCGCCATCGGGTCTGGAGAGGGAGCGCCGTGAGCCCATCCCCAAGCGCACGCCTCCGCGGCGCCGATGGTGCGACCGGTGCGGAGCAGGTCGATCGCCCGCTCCACGCCAATCAGCCTCGGCAGCCGCTGGGTGCCGCCATAGCCGGGGATGATCCCGAGGTTCACCTCGGGCTGACCGAGGACGAACGAAGTCCCGACCACGCGCGCATGACACGCCATCGAGATCTCCGCCCCGCCGCCGAGCACCGGCCCGTCGCCGGCGGCGACGACCGGCTTCGAGCACTTCGCGATCCGAGCGAAGATCGGGTGCGAGTCGAGGCACGTGCGCTCGCACGCCTCCGGCGATTGAAGGGCCGCGAGCTCGGTAATATCGGCCCCGGCGAGGGAGCCGTCGTAGCTGGTGAGGACGATCCCGCGCACGGCCGGGTTGGCCTCCAGCTCGGCGAAGGCGGCGTCGATCTCCCCGAGGGTGGCCTTGGAGAGGGCGTTCTTCACCTCGGGACGGAAGACGCGGACGACCCCGACGTTGCCTTCCCGCTCCACCTTTACGTAGCGACGGAAGGCCGGCAGCTCCCCGCTCGCGATGGACCTCGGGACGACGAACCCGGGGTGCTCCTTCGCGTATCGCTCGCAGAGATCCTTCACGCGCGCGCCCCCTGCCTCCGCCGCGAGGTCGAGCGTTCCTTTCCGGAAGCCGAGCGCCATTTGCATCAGCCAATTGGTGTCGGTGGGCTCGCAGACCTTCTCGTCCACGACGAAGTACGTCCGCGCGAAGAGCACGGCGAGGATCCGATCGAGGACGCGGGTCGCGAGGGCGTCGTCGTGGGACGGATCCCCGGGGGCCTTTCGATCGTGCCAGGGCTTGTTGCCCTGCTTCTCGAGGATCGCGGGAGGGGCGAGCCACGGCGTGCCGGTCGGCGCCTTCTGCATCAGGACCTGACACTTGTGGACGAGGAGGTTGCCCTTCGTGAGATCCATCACGTTGAAGGGGCCGCCGCCGCCGATGGCTCGGTCGACGATCGCGTCGACCTGGGCGGGGGTCGCCACCCCCTCCTCGACGATCCGCGCCGCCTCCGCGATGTAGTTGCAGAACACGTCGTCCGCCGCGAAGCACTCCACGTCCGCGGTCACGATCGGCACCTTGCCGAGCTTCTTGATCGTCTCGATCATCCGCTTGCCGAGCGCCTCGTCACCGCTGCCCACGATCTCGATCGGGAGCGATCGCCAGGCGGGGAAGAACGGGTGGTTCACGAAGCAGCGCTCCGGATGCTTCGCCTCCGCCGCGATGTACTTGCGCGGGAGGCCAGAGGTCGCGAAGCCGATGAGGCAATCGGGGCGCACGACCTGCTCGAGGTCGGCGAGGATGCGTCGCTTGATTCCGAGGTCTTCGCTGGCCGCCTCGAGGACGTAGTCGCAATCGGCGAGGTCGCGCGTCTTGTCCGTCGGCTGGAGCGCGCCGAGGATCTTCTTCGCCGCCCCGGGCGAGATCTTTCCCCGCGCGACCCCCTTTTCCACGTAGCCCCGGATGCGCGCGGCGCCCTCCTCGAGCGCCTCCTTCTTCACGTCGACGAGATAGACCTTGGACCCGGGCTCGCGCGCGACGGCCGTGAGGAAGCCGTAGGCGAGGTCCGGGCCGATCGCCCCAGAACCGATGACGCCAACAATCATGTGGAGACCTCGGCGGGAGGCATACACCACACGAGGAGCGGATTGAACGGCAGCGTCGCGCCCGCCCGGGGCGATCAGGGATGCACGTGCGAGAGCATCCAGGCGTAGATATCGTTGCCCGACGAGAGGTTGTACGTCTGCGTCCACGCGTCGTGACCGACCCCGGAATAGATGGTCAGCTTCGCGTCGACGGCGGCCGGGCTCGTGCACGCGTTCAGGGCGTTGATCGGATCAATGCTCCCGCTCGGCGCCACCGTCGTGTCTTGATCGCCGTGGAACGCCCAAATCGGGACCTTGCCCAGGGCGCACCCGGCGTTCGCGAAGGCGCCATTGCCGTTGCCGGAGATCAACACTGCCGCCGCCGCGACCTCGTCGGTGTGGGCGCCGAGATAATCCCACGACCCGATCGCCCCGCAGCTCAAGCCGGTGAGGTACACCCGCTTCGGATCGACGTCGTAATGGTCCATCGCGAACGTGATGAAGCTTTGAACCTCGTCCACGGTGTGACAGCTCGTGAAGGGCGGGGCGTCGTGCTGTGAGCCGAGCACGATGAACGGCCGGTCCTCCGGCCACTGGTCGCTCTCGATCAGCGTCGGCAGGCCCGTGTTGAACAGCGCTTGGAGCTGCGCCTCGCTCCCGTCGCCGCTCTCACCGATCCCGTGATGGAACAGGAGGAGCGGCCGCTTCTCGCCATCGCCGTAGCCGGGTGGCAGGTACTCGAAGTAGCCGAGAGGGGCGCCATCGACCGTCCCGATCGGCCTCAGGCTCAGCCTCGTCGAGGACGGTCCGCCCGGGAGCCCACCCCCGGCGCCATTGCCGCCCTCCGCGCCGCCGCCGATCGCCGCTCCGCCACCGGGGCCGGATCCGCCGCTCGCGCCCGCGCCCCCCTCGGCGGTGTGGCCGCCGCTCACGCCGGCCCCGCTTCCACCGGTCGCGGTGTCCGAATCATCGGAGCAGCCGCTACCGAACGACCACATCGACAAGGCGACCATGAGGTGCCAAAAAGAGGTCCTGGCCCGCGGCATTCACCGATGATGCACGCGGGAGGGCTCCGCGCGCCACTGAATACCTTCGCGCGCACGTTCGACAAGATGACGCATCGCCCACTCACCGTCGCCGCCCTTCTCCTCTCGATGTTCATGGCCGCGATGGAGGCGACGGTCGTCGCGACCGCGATGCCGACGGTCATCGCCGAGCTCGGAGGCCTTGCCCTCTACGGTTGGGTCGGGGCGAGCTACCTGCTCGCGGCGACGGTCAGCGTCCCCCTCTACGGAAAGCTCGCGGATCGAAGGGGCCGCAAGCCGGTGCTGCTCGTGGGGGTCGCCCTGTTCCTCGCCGGCTCGCTCGCGAGCGGCCTCGCCGGATCCATCGAGCAGCTCATCGCGTTTCGCGCCCTCCAAGGTCTCGGCGCAGGCGCGGTCCAGCCCATCGTCCTGACGGTGATCGGGGATCTCTACACCCCCGCCGAGCGCGGCAAGGTTCAGGGATACTTCGGCGCGCTGTGGGGAGTGGCGGGGATCGCGGGGCCGCTCATCGGCGGAGCCATCGTTCACGCCGCCTCCTGGCGCTGGGTGTTCCTCATCAACCTCCCCCCGGGGCTCGCTTCGATGGCGGTGCTCGCGTTCGCATATCGCGAGCCCCCTCGGCCCAAGGCGGAGGGTCGCCTCGATTGGGCGGGCGCCGCCGCCATTACCATTGCGAGCCTCGCCCTGCTGATCGCCGCCTCGGGGGAGCTCGTCGTCCCCGCGGCGATCGTGGGCGCAGCGTTGATCGCCGCGTTCATCTGGATCGAGCGGCGCGCCCGCGACCCGGTCCTCCCCCTTCCCCTGCTCGGCCGCCGCCGGATCGCGGTCGCAACCCTCGCCTCGTTCCTTCTCGGGGCGGCGATGATGGGCGTGCTCAACTTCATGCCGTTGCATGTGCAAGGCGTCCTCGGAGGGACGCCGACGCAGGCCGGCCTCGTCATCGCTCCGATGCTCGTGGGGTGGCCCATCGCCTCCTCTCTCGCGAGCCGCCTCCTCGTCCGCATCGGCTATCGCAGGCCGATCTGGCTCGGAGCGACGTTCACCCTCGTCGGCGCGGGGGCGGTGGTGCCGCTCGTGGCGGCGCGAGAGCCCGGCTGGACGCTCGGGATCTCGATGTTCCTCTTCGGCCTCGGGATGGGCCTCGCCAACACCGCGATCATCATCGGGGTGCAGGCGAGCGTGGAGTGGAACCAGCGCGGCGTGGCGACGGCGGCGACGATGTTCGCGCGCACGATGGGCGGCGCGCTCGGGGTCGGTGGACTCGGCGCGCTCCTGTCGCAGCGCCTCGGCCAGACCGTGGATCCAGCCATCGTGAGCGCGCTGCTCGATCCCCACCGGCGTGACGAAGTGCTCCACGTTCCGGGCGTGGTCGAAGCCCTCGGGCGGGCGCTCGATCCGCTCTTCTGGGGAGGCGCGATCGCCGCCGCGCTCACCCTCGCCACGGTCGTCGCCTATCCGCGGGACGAGCGCAAAGAAGCCCAGCCCGAAGCGGCGACCGCGATCTGAGAGGCGGAGCGGGGGTGAAGCGGAGTGGCACGTCGCCTGCTCCCGATCTCGCGTTGCACCATTCAATGGGAGATCACCTCATGAAGAACTCGATGCCCAAGCCCAAGAGCGACACCCCGCGCCCCCTCTCCAATTCGGGAGAGGAGCTGGGGGAGGGCAACCGAACGGCCGCGAAGCGCTACAACGAAGGCGTTCAGCAGACGGTGAAGAACAAGGACGTCGACAAGCTCGCCTCCGAGGCCGCCGACGCCCTCGAAGGGCCCGAAGGGGAGGAGCTCCGCGAAGCCGAGGAGAAGGGCAAGCGCGGCCCGAAGATGAGCACCCCCAAGAAGGCCTAGCTAGCAGTGTGCTGAAAGAGGCGGTCGTTAGGCCACTGGTGGGCAGGTGCTGCTCTTTCACCCCCCCAGCCCCCCTCGCGTAGCGAGGGGGGAGCCGGCGTCTGGGTCGCCGCGGAGGAGAGAGGCCCAAGGCGAGGCCTATCGGCCCGCCACCGTCACGCGATCGCGACCGGCGCGCTTCGACTCGTATAGGGCTCCGTCGGCGGCGGCGATGAGCTGAGCCGCGTCTTGCCCGGCCGCGAAGCGCGCCACGCCGATTGAAATGGTAACGGTCGGGAGCGGCTCGTCGGCGGGTCCCGTCGCGTGCGAGCTCTTCACGGCCTCTCGGAGGCGATCGGCGGCGGTGCGCGCGCCGTCTTCGTCCGCGTCCGGCAGGATCACGAGGAGCTCCTCACCACCATAGCGAGCGGCGAGGTCCGTCGGCCGCAGGTGGGCTTGGACCGTCTTGGCCACGTGGACGATGACGGAGTCGCCGGCGGGGTGACCATAGGTATCGTTGAAGCGCTTGAAGTGATCGATATCGATCATCAGGAGTGAGAGAGGCGGCGTCCCGCGCGCGTAGCGGCGCACGAAGCGGGGAAGCGCCTCGTCGATCCATCGTCGATTGTAGAGGCCGGTCAGCGCGTCGGAGAGCGCGTTCTTTTGATATTCGCGCTGGAGCCGGATGTTGTTCGACACCGTCGAGTTGTTCGAGCGGAGCCGCTGCGCGAGCAGGAACAGCAGGTTGATCGCGAAATCGTGGGACAGCGTGACGAGCCGAAAGAAGCTCTGCTCGTCGAGGGCCAAGAGGCGCGTGCGCTCTGCGGCGACGACGTACGCCGAGGCGGGACGGGCCTCGATCACCGAGAGCTCTCCTACCGTCTCCCCGGTCGCGAGCGTCGCGACCGGCTCGCTCTTCGGAGACTCGAGGTGAACGCTGAGCCGGCCCGAGAGCACCATGTACATCGTGCGGTTCTCTTGCCCGAACGAGAGGAGCACCTCCTCCGGCTCGAGCACGCGCACGGCACAGCCTGCGAGCACGCCCTCCACCGCCGACAGGCTCACCCCCTGCAGGATCTTCAGGTGGTAGAGCTCACCCGGATCCAGCCCGGCGCCCGCGAGCGAAGAGGGAGGCGGCTCGTCCGTGGGGTGCGCCGTCATGCTCTCCCGTTGTACCGCACTTCCCAGTGCTTGGTGAATTCGGGACCGGGATCGTGCACCATCCCCGCCATGAAGAAGGTCAGCGTACTCGGGTCGGGGCAGGTCGGTCAGGTGCTCGCGGATGGTTTCCTGAAGCACGGCTACGAGGTCATGCGCGCCTCTCGCGAGCCGGAGAAGCTCGCCGATTGGAAGAAGGGCGCGGGGGAGAAGGCGCGCGTCGGCACGTTTGGCGACGCGGCTGCGTTCGGCGAGATCGTCGTGCTGGCGGTGAAGGGGAGCGCGGCCGGGAACGCTATCGAGCTCGCGGGGGCCGAGGCGCTCGCCGGGAAGATCGTCATCGATGCGACGAACCCAATCGCCGACAAGCCGCCCACGAATGGCGTGCTCGCCTTCTTCACGGACCATCAGGAGTCGTTGATGGAGCGGCTCCAGAAGGCCGCGCCCAAAGCCCACTTCGTCAAGGCCTTCTCCTGCGTCGGCAACGCGATGATGGTGAACCCGAACTATGGGGGGACTCGTCCGACCATGTTCATCTGCGGCAACGACGAGGGCGCCAAGGCCGCGGTCGCCAAGATCCTCGAGACCTTCGGCTGGGACCACGAGGACATGGGCGGCGTCGAAGCGGCCCGCGCGATCGAGCCGCTCTGCATGCTCTGGTGCATCCCTGGCTTCAAGCGCAACAGCTGGACGCACGCCTTCAAGCTCATCCGTCCCTAGCTAGCCAGCGAGCCAGGCGGACCGATGGCCGGCCATTGTATCGATCTGGACCGCGTGACGCCGACGCGCCCGCCGGCGGGCCGTCGCCGCACAGGCGTCCAATCGTGGCGCGATCTCCTGTTCGTTCATTATCGCCTCGACCCGAAGAGCGTACGCGCTCTCGTCCCTCCCGAGCTCGAGCTGGATCTCTGGGACGGGGACGCGTGGGTCGGCATCGTTCCGTTCGCGATGCGCGGCGTGCGGCCGTGGTGGATGCCGATCGGCCTCGATTTCTTGGAGACCAACCTCCGGACGTACGTCCACGTCGACGGCCAGCCTGGCGTCTATTTCTTCTCGCTCGAGGCGGCCTCATGGCCGGCGGTGCAGGCCGCGCGGATCGGGTGGGGTCTCCCCTACCACCACGCCGAGATGTCCTCGGTGCGAGACGGCGAGGTCACGCGGTACGCGACGGAGCGGCACGGCTCGAGGGCAGGGCTGCGCGTCTCCTACCGCGTCGGGGCTCCGCTCGGACCTTCGGAGCCCGGGTCGCTCGAGTTCTTCTTGCTCGAGCGGTACTATCTCTTCTCCAAACACCGGGGTGAGATCCACAAAGGCCACGTGCACCACGTGCCCTACCCCGCCCACGCCGCCACCGTCTCCGATATCGACGAGCGGCTGATCTCGGCGGCGGGGATGCCAGCCACGAGCGGCCCGCCCGCGACCGTCCACTTCAGCCCGGGCGTGGACGTCGACGTCTATGGCCCGTGGCCGCTCGCCGCCGAGTCCGGCCGCTGACGCCGCTTCAGTCGGCCGGCTCGATCTTCACCCAATTGAGCATCGTGTACTCGTCCGTCTGGCCCACTTCGAGGGTGACGTTGCCGTCGGTGACGTCGACGGGGACGCTCTCTACACGATATGGCTGGGCCGGGTTGGTCTCCACGTCGTCATAGAGGAGCTGCCCCTCCACGACGACCCGGTTCTTCGAATAGGTGCGATCGTAGAAGCCGATCGACACCGTCACCACGTACGAGCCGTTCTCGATATCCCAGTTGAACGTGTCGGTGCGACCGTAGTCGTCATAGATGATGCTCCGCTGGAGCTCGTCCACGGGCGCGTCCGAGAGGTATTGAGTCAGCATGATGGACGGGTCCCCGATGTTGGGGCCCGCCCAGCCATACCCGCGGTCGGCGTCGTACGGATCCCATCCGATTTTGGTCCATTCGACGCCCTCGACGACGAGCGGCGACGCGGAGGGCTCGCCCGCCGGATCCTGGAAGTTGATGGCGTACGTGCCTCGCGGATGCGAGCCGGTCGATTGGGAGTCGAGGACGGGGCACCCGTCCCGCTCTCCTCCCAAGAACGCCCCGAGCTCGTCGCGGAGGTGCTGGAGCGCGGCCGTGTCGTGGGTGAACGACGTCGTCGACGAGACGGCGCTCTCCACGGATGCGTCGCAGCCGACGCCCCCTCCCGGAGTCGGCGGGATCGTCCCTCCCGCCGCCAGCTTCAGGTACTCGAAGTCTTCGACCCCCTCCCGGAGCAGCTCCCATCGGATGCTCGAGACGAGGTCTCCGTTCTGAGGCGGGTAGAGCAAAAAGCCGTCCCCGTTCTGGTTCGTGCCCATCGCCTTCGGGTCCGAGTAGGGGTCCCCGCCCCAGCCCGTCACGCTGTAGTAGGCGAAGCCGCGAATGCGATACTTCCAGGCCGCCCAATGACCGATCCTCGACTCGATGCCGGAGTGATCGATCGTGATGGGATTGAAATGGGGCGGGAGATCCCCATAAAGGAAGTACCACCACACCTCGTCGCCCGCGGCCTGACGCTCCGCCGCGGACGCCGGGTCGAACTCGCTGAGGTTCGCCCACCAGAGATCGAAGCTGTGGCCGTTGGCCGCGGGATTGTCGTAGATCTCGGGCTTCGGCTCCTCGCTCACGGCGATTCGTAGGTTGGGGGCCGCCTCTTTCGAGAGATTCGCGAGGAACGCCGCGACGTCGTAGTCCTCGGGACCCTGGGGCTCGTTTTGGACGTAGTAATAGCCCTTGTCCTGCCAGCCGCGGGCGACGAGATAGTCGTCGATAGCGGACAGGAGCCGCGACCACTCGGTGTTGTACGCGTCGCTCCCAAACGCGTCCGGTCCGCGCGACACGCCACAGAAATCATCGGGACGAGGGGTGGAGTTGTCGACGAACTGCATGATCTCGAAGCTCGGGAAGCCGACCCCGTTCCAGCCCTCCCCGTCGATGTATTTGGGACCGAGCTCCGAGAAATCATAGGGGTTGGCCTCGGAGAGGAACGCGCCGCTATCGCAGTCGTAGGTGATGCCGCCGTCGTAGTTGAGCCCGGCCGGCCAAGCGACGCTCGAAGGCACCAATCGATGGGCGAAGAAGAAATCCTTCAGCGATTGGACCTTCTCCAGGCTCTCCCCACCCCCGAGCTCGTTCATGCCCGCGTTCCAATTGCCATCGAAGCCGATCGCCGCGGGCAATTCGAAATCGAAGACGTGGAGCGAGACGGGCACCTCCGCGCTCGCCCCGCCCACCGTCACCGTCATCGTGGCCGTGTAGTCCCCGGGGGCGGCCCCCGGGGGTACGTAGAGGGTGACCCAGAATGGTTGGTTCTCCCCCGCCGGCAACGCTTCGCTCGCTCCAAACGCGGTGGGCACGAGGGGATCGGGGACGCGCCCGCTCGGGATCGAGCTCGAGTCGGAGGGGGTGGCGATCTGGACGTATTCGACCCGATGAATGGTCGGCGCCGGAAGGGTGGAGGGCCCGCTGAAGGTAGAGATGGATAGGCTGGCCGACCCGCCCTCCGCCGCGTTCACGACGATCTGGAAGGGCTCGTACTCGTTCTTCGCGGCTCGAACGACGATGCCGTCTCCGGCGAGCTCGGGAGGCTGAGCCTCGCGGAGGACCTTGTCCATCGTCGTGGTCGTCCACAACGTGGTCCCGGCGGGAGAGGGCAACGTGAAGGTGGTGTCCCCGGTCGGGGTGCAGTCGGAGCACGTCGGCTGACCGCCCGCCCCGTCGCCACCGCCTTGTCCGGCGCCCCCTTGGGATTCGGAGCTGTCGCCGCAGGCGGTGAGGGGCGCGCCGAGCAGACACGCAATGGTGAAGCCTCGAATGCGTCGGCCCATGGCCACAGCCTAACAGGCTGCTGAAAAAGTCGGCGTCATGCCTCTCGGCACCGGAGTGGCTGCCAATTCACCCCCCCGGCCCCCCTCGCGTAGCGAGGGGGGAGATCCGTCGGAGGGCACGGCGGGTCGCCGCGTGAGCGGTCGCAGCGATCTCGCCTTGGGCCTCTCTCCTCCGCGCGCGACCGGGTCAAGGTGCTGACCTCCCGAGGGACCAAGGCCCACCGCTCGCGGCGAGCCGCTCTACTTCGGCTCGGAGCGCTGTGCCTTGAGCTCGACGAGGATGGCGTCGAGCTTCTCGAGGAGCTTCTGCTGCATGCCGAGGGAGTCGTCCTCGTACTTGTTCATCGCGATGTGCGGCGGATCCAGCGCCTGCGCGCTCATCGCGGGACCGAAGGTCTGGATGACGGTGGCGATGAGCTTGCCCCTCTCCGTCTTCGGGAAGATGTCCGAGTAGCCGACGGAGAGGCTCGTCGAGACGAAGACGAGCGCGTCCTCGAGCGTCTTCACCTTGGGGTTGTCGTGCCTCTCTGCTTCGAAGAAGAGCGCCCCTCCGACGAGGACGGTCGTTACGACACTGCCGATCGGGTCCTTACCGATGGCGTCGCGAACGGTCGTCTTCAGGCCGTCGAGGTCCTCGCCGAGGAGCTGCGACCCGAGCCACAGGGCCAACGCGTTCTTCGCTTCCATCGAAGCGGAGCGTACAACGGCGCTGGCGAGCGGGGGAGAACGTCAGCCGAAGGCGGCGACGAGGGCGTGGAAGCGGAACGGCCGAGACGAGACGGTCGCGTTCGGCCCGGGCAGATCATCGTCGTCGTCGTCGCGGGTCTTCGTGACCTGCTTGAGCTTGCCGATGAGCGCGGACAGCCGGGCGACGCTGCGCCGGGCGACGCTTCGCCGCGCGGCAGCTCGGGTGGGCCGCGAAGACGCATCGGAGACGAGGGGCGACTTCATGGGCGCGGCATTACCACGACTCCGGGCGGCGGCGCGAGTTTTATTCCTCGGAAGCTCAGCCGTCGGCGTGGCTGGCGCCCCGGGTCTCCTTCGTCGAGGAGCGCCGCCGTTTCTCCGCGAGCCGGCGCTCGCGCGCGGACCGGCTGGGCTTCGTCTTCTTGCGGACGCGGGGCTCGATGAGGGCGTGGCGAACGAGCTCCGCGAGTCGCTCGCGCGCGAGCTCCAAGTTGCGCCGCTGGTCTCGCGTCTGTTGCACGACGATGTGGAGGGTGCCGGCGCTGTCGAGGCGCGTCCCCGCGAGCGCGGCGAGGCGCGCCTTCGCGCCGTCGTTCAAGGCGCGCGTCGAAGAGAGATCGAAGCAGAGCTCGACCTTCGACGAGACCTTGTTCACGTTCTGACCGCCGGGGCCGGACGCGCGCACGGCCGTCCAATGGAGCTCGCCTTCGGGGATGACGAGCGTATCGATGACGAGAGGCGAGCTCATGGCGGGCACGACGCTGGACTATCCTCGTTCCTGACCGAGTCGGCCAAACGTTTCAGCGGCGATCTGCGATCTGAATGAGCGAGCGCAATTCTCGATCAGAGGGCCTCGCGCGCTTCGGTCATTGGATCTGGGCCTGGAACCTCTCGCCCGCATCAATGAGAGACCTCCCGCTTACGCGAGGCCCCGCAGAGCGCCCCTAGTACTGCCGGCCGGAAGTCCGCTTCCGGATCCGGCAGTACCCAGGAACACAGAAGTCCACGGCCAGACTTCGCGCTTCGTGCCTGGAGCTGCTCCGCCCTTCACTTGCCGCGCCGTGCGCGGGGGCGGAGCAGATCCAGGCACAGGCTCTCAGGACCGGCAGTACCAGTCCGGAGGGCTGATGCAGCCTCCCCGCTCCGCGTGGGCCCCGCCTCCGCCTCCGCGCCCGCCAAACGCGGGCGCGCCTGCGGCGACGGGGCCCCATCCACCCGCTCTGTGGCGTCGAGTGGGTCAGGATCACGGTCGGTGATCTGGGTTGTCGCACATCGTCGCATCGAAGTGGTGTGGGGCGGGCGTTTTTGCGGGACCGTGGCAACGACGACGCTAAGGTACCCGTCTCAACAGCGCGATGGGCGTGAGTATCGCCGGCCATCGTGAACAGAGGCGGAGGCAGACCTCCACCACCGAGAAGCGCGAGGCCCCTCACTTCGCGTCGTTTCGGAGCAAGGCTCCCGTGGGATTGGCTCGTCCATTTTCGCGGACCTCGCTCCTCGAGGAGCAGTACATGCGAAAAGGAACGTTCGTCCTCATGACGGCCGCGATCTGCGCGCCCGCCGGCACCGCCATGGCCGCGACCTACCAGGTCGGGCCATCACGAAGCCTCACGTCGCTCCAACAAGTGGAGGCGATCCTCCAGCCGGGTGACGTCGTCGAGGTCGACGGCGACGCCACCTATCCGGGCGACATCCATATTCGCCCTTCGAGCGCGGGTACCGAGAGCCAGAAAATTGTCATTCGCGGCGTAATCGTCAATGGGAAACGTCCCGTCATTTCCGGCGGTCAGAGCTACGGCATCGTGCTCCACGGAAACCACACCGTGTTCGAGAACTTCGAGGTCACGGGCTCCCAAGGCGCGTGCATCATCGACAAAGCGCACGATTTGACCCTGAGGAACCTCCACGTCCACGATTGCCCCGGACAGGGCATTCTCGGCATGGACAACGACGCCGGCGATCAGACGATCGAGTTCAGTGAGATCGACCATTGCGGCAGCGAGCTCTACGATCACCAGATCTATCTCGCGAACGACGAGACGCTCTACCCGAACGCCCGGATGCGCGTCCAATTCAATTGGATCCACGACGGCAACGGCGGCAACGACCTGAAGAGCCGCGCGAGCCGGAACGAGATCTACGGAAACTGGATCGAGAGCCCTCACTACCACATCCTCGATTTGATCGGCGCGGACGGGCAGGACCAGTGGCTCGCTCGCGAGGACAGCGACGTCGTCGGGAACGTCCTGATCCAGACGAGCGAGTATCAGATCGCCCGAATCGGCGGCGACGGGACCGGCGCGTCGCAGGGGCGCTACCGGTTTGCCTACAATACCATCGTCGCGAGCTCGAGCCAGTCGATGCTCTTCCGCGCCATCGACGAGATCGAGAGCGTCGCCATTCACGACAACGTCTTCGTCCTCCCCAACGGCGGCGCTCCCACCCTCATCGACACCTCCGAGGCGATTTGGACCAGCGGCTCTCCCCAGCTCGCCGCTCAGAACAACTTCGTCCAGGCGGGCATCGAGCTCCCCGCGTTCTTTACGGGGTCGATGCAGGGCGCCGACGCCGGCTTCGTCGACGCATTGAACGGCAACTTCACGCCGACCGCCGAGAGTCCGCTCGTGGACGGCGGCTCGACGGGGACCGGACCGTCGAGCTACGAGGTGCCCAACGCGCTCTCCGTCCCGACGTTCGTACCGCCCGCGCGCTTCGTTCCCCAGGATCTCGTCCCGATTGCGCGTCCGACCGACGGGAGCCCCGATATCGGCGCCTACGAGGTCGCGTCCTCGGTGGTGGATCCGGGCGCGGGCGGGGCGGGCGCCGGCGGCGGCTCGAGCAATGGAGGCGGGCCCTCTGGAGGAGACGGCTCACCCGATCCGATCGACGAAGGCCACGGCGGAAACGGCACGGGTGGTGACGCGAGCGGGGGCGGCGATGGGTCGCTCCTCGACCCGAACGGTCCCGGGGGCGGATTCATCGGCGGGTGCAGCGCGACTGGGCAGAGCCCGGGAAGCACCACCACCGGCCTCGGCGCGGCCGCCCTCGCATTGGCGATGGGGCTCGTGGCGCGGCGGCGACGTCGGACGGCGTAGCAAATTGTTCCACGCGTTCGTCCGCCCGCGCCGGGGGCGCGCCTTCGGTGATATGAGCACCGCATGCGTCTCCCGGCTCCCGGACGATGGCTCGCCCCCTTCGCCGTTGCCTGTCTGTCGCTCGGGGCGTGCGATCAGGTCAAGAGCTGCGTAGGAAAGAAGCCGCTCGCGAGCGCACGTCCCATCGACTCGTCCCCCCCGCCGATCACCGCGTTCGGGGGGGACACCGATTGCGAAAAAAAGGGCGCGGGCCGCGAGCTCGAGGTCGGGCCCGGGAAGAAGTACGCCTCGATTGGCGAGGTGCCATTCGAGTCACTGGAGGCGGGCGACACTGTCCGCATCTACCATCGGCCCGAGCCCTACCGAGAGAAGATCGCGATCGGAGGGGTTGGGCGCGCCGACGCTCCCATTCGCGTGTGCGGGGTGAAGGGCCCGAACGGGGAGCTCCCCGTCCTGGACGGGGACGGCGCGACGACCCGTCCGTCCATGGAGTTCCCGTTCGACGGGCATCAGGCTCGCGGCGTGGTGGTGGTGGGGTGGCGGAGGTCTCTCGGCTGGAAGACC
>JBGAID010000030.1:47883-107285 GCA_044225865.1 Polyangiaceae bacterium
AGACCCAGACCGAGCACGTCGTGATCGAAGGACTCGAAATCCGTAATGGATCGCCCGCCCACCGCTTCAAGGACAAGGCGGGGGCAGAGGTCGCGTACGCCTCGAGCGCGGCCGGGATCTTCGTCCAGCGGGGGAGCCACATCGTGCTCCGCGGCAACGTCGTGCACGACAACGCCAATGGGCTCTTCGTCGGGTCGGCGGGGGGCGAGGAGCTCACGCGGGACGTGTTGATCGAGCGGAACTACGTCTTCGACAACGGCAGCACGACGGACTACTACGAGCACAACGTCTATAACGAGGCTTCGGGGGTCGTATACCAGTTCAATCACTTCGGTCCTCCGAAGCGGGGACGCGAAGGGACGCTCGGCGGGAACATCAAAGAGCGCTCGGCGGGGGTCACCATTCGATACAACTGGATCGAAGACGGCGGTCACCTGATCGATCTCGTCGACGCCCAGGAGGCGGCCGAATCGAACCTCGCAGATCCTGCCTTTCACGAGAGCTGGGTCTACGGGAACGTGCTCGTCCGCGGCGGTGTGCCGGGAGGCTCGCTCGTCCATTACGGCGGCGACAGCGACGTCCTCGACCACTATCGGAAGGGGACGCTCCACTTCTTCCACAACACGGTCGTGATCGAGAACGGGGCCCACGAGCGCTACGCGAAGAGCTCGATCTTCGAGCTCTCGACGAACGACGAGCACCTCGACTCGGCCAACAACGTCTTCATGAGCGACCTCCCCGATCCGAATCGCCCCATTCATCTCCTCGGCGGGAGGGACGGCAAGACAGCGGGGACGGCCTCCTTTCGGGGAGATTGGATCCGCGAGGGGATCGTCCCCGCGGAGTCGGGCGGAAAGAGCGACGTCAAGGTCATCGCCAAGATCGAAGGGTTCGAGGGCTGCGCGAAGGGCGCCGATCCTCGCTTCGCGAACATCGACAAGCGCGATTTCCAGCCGACGAGCAGCAGCCCCTTCCTGAGCAAAGGGATCGTGCTGACGTTCGCGGAAGGGCAGACCGTCTCGTTCGAGTACGTAAAGCCGGGCGGACGAAGAGAGCGCCCTCCGGAAGCGTCGCCGACCCCGGGCGCCCTCGCCCTCCCGAACTGATCGAGCCCCCTCGAAACAGCGCCGTCGCCTCGGAGGGGCGGCGAGCCCGACGCGCGCCGGGGTGAATCAGTACGTCTTCACGTCACCGGTGTAGACGACCTCGAAGGCGTCGCCGGTGATGTTCGCGATGTCGGCCAGGTTCTCGTCGCTCCATCGCGGGTCGGGGACGCCCGAGACGTACCAATCGGATCCGTTGTCGGCGACGATCAGCCCGTACTTCTTGAAGCCGGCGCAGAGCACCTGGGCTTCCGCGCTGAGAGAAGAGCAATCGTAGTCCGCCTTCATGCGCAGGCGAAGCCCCATGGGGGGGAGGCTCGGGCTCGAATCATCCGATGCGTAGTGGCGAGCAGGATCGATGTACCCCGCTTGCGAGGAGGAGACGGTGAAGCGGACGGCGTGGGTGATGGCGCCGTCCGTCATGACCTCGTCGTACTTCACGAGCCCCGGATAGATAGGCAAGCCAGCGGCATCCGCGCTCGTCCAGGTCTCCGGTCGCAAGTCATTGGACCGCAGATCGAAGACGGCCCCGGAGAACGCGGACCACGAGGCTCCGCCCTCTTGCGGGTACGCCGCGTCGAGCTCGTACAGCAGGCAATTGTCGGAGTCGATGACGAGCACGTGCCTATCTCCATCGGCCGCGGGACCGCCCTCGATGGCCGCATCGGGCGGGATTGGATAGGGCCCCGGATCGCTCTCTTCGGGCACATCGAACGCAATGGGGACCATCGGCTCGCTCCCGGAGACCACCTCGAACGGAATGCCGATGGGCGCCCCCTCCCACTCCGTGCCGAAGTCCGCGTGCATCCCTGTATCGCGACCGATCGAATCGATGAAGGCATCCGAGTCGGGGTGGACCGGCAGCCCGGAGATGTCCTGATTCCAAGGGTTGTCGGCGGGGAAGATCGGGCAGTCGCCGACGGAGGGCGTGCCGCCGGATCCAACGTTGCCTGCGCCCTGCGCCCCGGCCCCGTCCGCGCCACCGCCGACCCCGGCGCCGCCGCTGTCCCCGATCGTCCCTTCATCACAGGCCACGAGCGCGATCGCGAAAGCGAGGCAGAATTGCACGCGCATTCCCCGAGGATACGCGCTTGTTCCATCGAATCCACGATCAATCAATCGATCATGGAACAGTGGCGCCACACATTTATCTCGCGTGCCAGCTTTCGTCGGGGTGGGTCGCCCCTACGCGTCGCGACCAGAAACCCCGACGCTGGCACCTTTCACTCTGCCAGTCGCTGCTCCAGCGCGGCCAGTCGAACGTGCTCCTCGATGCGCTCGACGAAGCTCCGCTGCAGGTCCGGGTCGCGAAATCCGCGCGCCCTTCTTCGAATGTTCGCGAGCGCGCCCTGGGTTGCCGCCCTCGCGTCCCCGACGAGCCCGGCCGCGAGCAGCGCTTCGACGAGCACCACGCGGGCCACCCCCTCGAACTCCTCCACCGCCCCGAGACGGCTCAGGATCTCCGCGGCTCGGCGCGCCGCGAAGAGAGCCCCCTGGGTGTCACCACGACCGAGCCGCACCTTCGCGAGGAGCGCGAACGCTCCGACGTGGAGCGGCTCGAACGAGCTCGCGAGCACGCCGCGCACCTCACCTTCCGCGCGATCGAGCTCCCCGCGTTCCAAGAAGAGGAACGCGAGGTGCACGCGCGACGAGCTCTCGAGCCGAGGGTCCTTCAGCTTCGCGAAGGCCTTCGCGGCGCGCCCTTGCACCTCGAGCGCCTCCTCTCCCCGGCCGAGCCTCGCGAGGACGTCGCCGAGGTTCTGGAGCGCGAGGGGTGCGATCGTCCCGAGGCCCAGCTTCGAAGCGTCGACGAGGGTGGCGCGCAGGAGCGCCTCCGCTCGCTCGTAGGCCCCGACCTGAGCGAGCGCGAAGCCGAGGTTGACCCGGACCAGCGCGGCCGCGCGCCGGTCATTCGCCGCCTCGAAGCTCTCGAGCGCGAGCTCCTGCTCGCTCATCGCCCGCTCCTGGTCCTTCCCCGTCTGGGCAAACGCCGCGCGCATCTGGTGCAATCGCGCCCGCGCCCGTGGCTCGAGATCGGTCGCGCGGGCGAGGTGCTCGATCCGGCTCGCGATCGCCTCCGCCCCCGAGACGTCGCCCGCATAGAGGAGGTGGACGGCGGCGGGGACGAGGGCGGCGATGCGGGCGCTCCCCGCGCCAATCTCTGGATTGGACGACAGGGAGCGCTCGGCGAGGGTTCGCATCTCGTGGGCATGCCCGAGCCGTCCGTGGGCCGCCACGAGCTCGCGCATCGCCGCGAACCACGCGACGCTCCCCGGGGGCAATGACTCCAAGGCGAATGACGCCGCCTCCAGGGCGAGGGGGAGCTCCCCGCGCCATCGCCGCGCCTCCGCGACGGCGAGGAGCACCCGCCCGCGCGCCTCCCCGTCGATCCATATGCAATGGCGAGGTCGCCGCATTCGATCGTCAGCGCGAAATCGCTCCCGACGAGGGCCTTCTCGGCGGCGCGCTCGAAATGGGGGCGAGCGCGCTCGAGCTTCCCGCTCTTTTCGTGGTGGCGCGCGACGACGATGGCCTCGTGCTCCCCGTGCTTTTCGAGCCACTGTGCGACCCGCCCGTGGGCCGCGGCGCGGTCCTCGTCGGTGAGGAGCGCGTTGGCCACGTCCCGCACCAGCCCGCTCCGAAATGAATACTCTTCTTCGTTCGAGAACCGTGACTCGAAGCGCCGCTCCAAGATCTCTTGGCGGGCCAAGTCGCGCATGAGGCTCTGGGTCGTCGCGGGCGAGGACTCTTCGAGCACCCACCCCACCCCGGACGGCCAGAAGACCTCGCCGAAGACGCTCGCCCCTTTGAGCACCCGCTTGGACGCGGGACCGAGCGAATCGAGCCGGGCCTGGACCATTCCCAACACCGTGTCGGGCAGCTCGGAGAGCCGCTCTTGGCTGCCGTCGGAGGCCCCCACCGCGCGGACGAGCTCCTCGAGATAGAACGGGTTTCCGTCGGCGCGCGACACCATCGAGTCGACGACCGCGGGTGAGCCCAGCGCCCCCAATGCGGAGCGCGCCAGCTCGACGCACGCCTTCCGTCCGAGCTTCCCCAATCGGAGGGTCATCGGGCTCCGCGATTGGAACAGGGCGGGAAAGCGCAGATCGAGCTCCGGGCGCGCGAAGCCGGCGACGAAAATGGGGCTCTCGGAGAGCTCGCCGAGGGCGGCGTCGAGGAGATTGACGCTCGCGCGATCTCCGAAATGGAGATCGTCGATGAGCAGGCAGAGAGGCCCGGCCTGCGTGACGGAGCGAAGCCAGCCGAGGAACGCGACCCGGAGCTGATCGTGGACGAGGGCTCCGTCCACGACCGCTTCGGCCCGCTCTTCTTCCGCGGATGCGAGGTGGATGATGAGCGGGACGAGGGCCGCGCTCGCTCCCTCACGAATGGTGGCGGTCAGCTTCGCGCGCTGGGCGTCGGCGGGCTCGTCTTGAGCGAGGCGGGCGTAGCCGCGGATCCCCTCCCGGAGCATCCCGAGGGCGGCGTCCTCGGCGAGGGCCCTCCCGCGCGCGAGGAGGAAGCGGCACTCCGGGTGCTTCTCCGCCACCCGCGCGCGGAGCTCGTGGAACAGGCGCGTCTTGCCCGCGCCAGGGTCTCCGATGACGAGCGTGGCCCGCGCGACGCCGTCGTCGATCGTCTCTCCGACCAGCGCGTCGAGCTGCGCGAGCTCTCGATCGCGTCCGAGGCAAGGGGCCGCTCGGCCGAGGAAGGTGGGCGCACCGACGACGAAGCTCCGCTCCCCCAAGAGCCACCGCCGGCCCGCGTCTTCTGCGATCTCGAATGCGTCACCGAGCATCCGAGCGGTCGCGTGATCGATGGCCACCCCGTGCCCACCGTCGTCGCGATGGATTCCCTCCCACACCCGCGCGTCCATCGAGCCCCCGATGGCGCGGCCGGTCGCGACCGCGATCCGAGCGCCCGGCAGCTGCGTGGCGAGGGCGAGGGCCGCTCGCGCCGCGCGCTGAGCCTCGCTTCCGCGCGAGAGCGCGCCACCGAATACGATCACGAACGCGAGCGACAGCAAGCGATGAAAGGCTCCCCCGCTCTGGGCCGCCGCGTGCTCCACCCGCGCCGTCGCATGCGAAGCCTCCTCCGCGCTCTCGAGCCTGACCATGACGGTCGTGACGACGCGGCGCTCATTGGTCGCCATCGTCGACGAAGGCGTCTTGGTCGCCTCTTCCTCGGGGAGGACGGCCGGCTTCGGAGAGACCCACGCCGGCGACCGGGCGATGGCGCGCGCGAAATCGGCGGCGGTCGGGAACCGGTCCTTCGGGTCGCGCGCCATTGCGGTGGCGATCGTGAGATCGAGGTCCGGGGGCACTTCGGGAACGACGGCCGCGAGCCGCGGCGGGTCTTGAAGCGCAATGCGCGCGACGAGGCCGATCACGTCGTCGGCCCGATACGGGCGCGCCCGCGCGCAGAGCTCGAAGTACACGACCCCGAGGGAGAAGATATCGGACTGCGCGGTGACGTCGCGGCGCCCCAGCACCTGCTCCGGCGACATATAGGAAGGCGTCCCGATCATGAAACCCTCGCGCGTGATGAGGGTCTCGGACTCGTTGTGGGCGACCCCGAGATCGATGACGGTGACGTGCAGACCTCCGCCCGGCGTCTCGGTCAGGAAGAGGTTCGAGGGCTTGATATCCCGATGCACGATCCCGAGGGCGTGAATGGCGCCGAGCCCGAGGGCGGCCTGCCGCACGACCTCGCGGGCGAGAGGGGCGTCGAGGGGGGCCCGCTTCTGCCGGGCCCCCAGGTCCTCTCCTTCGAGCCAGTCGACGACCACGAAAGGCCGGCCGTCTTCGTCGGCGCCGTCGGCGACGTAGCGGACGACGTGGGGGTCGGCGATGCGGGAGAGCATGCGCGCCTCCCGCGAGAACCGCTCGAGCGAATCGTGATCCTGGGATCGCGAAAGGACCTTTACCGCGACGTCACGCCCGGTTTGCTCGTCCACCGCGCGGTAGACATCGCCGGAGGCCCCTTTGCCTGCGCGCTCGACCAATCGGAAGCGGCCGACGAGGACCGCAGAGACCATGCGGCCAGTATACGCGATGGTCGATCCTCACCGCCTTCGATCCGCGTTATAGCGAGGCATCGCATGCGGTCCGCAGGGGAAACCGTCGCGCGCTACACCATCGTGAGCCTCCTCGGGCGGGGAGGCATGGGCGAGGTGTACGAGGCGGAGGACACCGTCCTCAAGCGTCGGGTCGCGCTCAAGCTCCTCCCCGCGGGCGGCGACGAAGAGGCCCGACAGCGGATGCTCCGCGAAGCCCGAACAGCCGCTCGGTTCGACCACCCCAACGCGGTGACCATCTTCGACGCAGGGATCTCCGACGACGGCGCGACCGCGTACATCGCGATGGAGCTCGTGCGCGGCAGCTCGCTCCGCGCCCACGTGGGAGACTCGACGATCTCGCGCGAGAAGAAGCTTCGATGGATCGTAGATTGCGCGCGCGGGCTGGCGGCCGCGCATCGGGCGGGCTTGGTCCATCGCGACGTGAAGCCCGACAACCTGATGGTCCGCGCCGACGGCCGCCTCAAGATCCTCGACTTCGGCGTCGCCAAACAGGCGGGGATGGCGGCGGTGGACGCGAGCGCCCCCACCGAAGCGCCGACGTCGTCGGCGCCATTGACCCAAGACGGGGTCTTCGTCGGGACGCCGCGCTACGCCGCCCCGGAGCAGCTCCGCGGGGAGGCCGTCGACGGGAGATCCGATCAATACGCGTGGGCGACCACCGCGTTCGAGCTGCTGACGGGCTCGCCCCCGTTCGAGGCCGAGTCGGGGGTGACGCTCCTCTCCAAGATCCTCGCGAGCCCGCCGCCGCGGCTTCGCGAGAAGGATCCGACGTTCCCTGCGGACGTCGACGACACCTTGGCGCGCGCCCTCTCGAAGGGCTCTGCAGAGAGGTTCCCATCGATGGACGACGCGGCGGACCGGATCGAGCCGTTCGCGGATCGCCCCATTTCGACCGACAGCGCCACGACGAGCATCAAGGAGAAGTCGCCGCCCGCGACCGCGGTCGTTCGGACCGCTCGCTCTGCGGCGCGGGTGTTCTTCGTCGTCGCGGCCGCGTTCGGGACCCTCATCATCGTCGGGCTCGTCGTCGCCGCCATCGCGGGGAAGCTCCATTTGAGCCTTGCGCAGAGCTCCCGCGCGGAGGCACCCGGCGCGAGCGACCCTGCCCCGACCAAGATTCTCGTCCGCGGGCTCACCTGCGAAGACGCCAAGATCGAGGGCGGCGGCGGCGAGAGCGCCGAGCTCGCGCACGCGCTCGGGATCGGGGCGTGTGCGCGCCTCGCCATCGAAGCGGGGCTCCCGTGGGCCCACGAGAAGGCCAAGCCAGCTCAGCTCGACACGACCGGCTACGCCAAGGTCTCGGTGGCGGTGAAGATCGCGGCGCCGGTGACGGTGACGATTCGAGCCGGGGACCTCAGCGCCGTAGCGAGCGGGAGCTCTCCGCTCGACGCGGTGCAAAGCGCAGCCACCGCCCTCGCCCCGAAGCTCGATCGGGCCCCCCTGACCGACGCGGATCGCCTGGCGTGGGGAGCGACGACCGACGAGAGCGCCCGGCGAATCGAGCGGGTGTGGCGCCAGCTGGTCTTGGGCTTCCTCGCCGACCCGGAGGGGGCCGTCCGCGACCTGGTGACGAAGGAAGGGGACTCACCCTGGTCGCACGTGATCATGTGCCTCGTCGCACCGCGCGGCAGCGCCGCGAGCGTGGCCGCGTGCAAGGAGACGATCGCGCGGCTCGCGCGCGTCACGCCGAGCCGCGCCAAAGCGCTCGAGGGCGTCGCGCTGCTGCTCGGGCAGAGCGAGAAGCAATCGGATGCCATTCGGCTCTTCCGGCAGGCCTATCGCGACGCCCCGGACGATCCGGACGTGGCCGGTCTGTATGGAGCCATCGTCCTGGATGCCTCTTCGGAGGAGGCGTTCGGGATCATCGACGGGGTGGCCCAGCGATTCCCCACCTACGCAATGGTAGCGTTGACGAACGCGGTGACGGCGAGCTCGGTGCGCGACGCCACGCGAAACGCCACGTACATAAAGCGCCTCGACGAGATCGTCCCCGAGAAGGCATGCGCCGATTACCAGCTCGTGGAGCTCTTCTATGACGAGAAGCTCGACGACCTGCAGCGCCGCTACGAGCTGTGCACCGCCCTCTTTGGTCGCGACGCGGCCAGCTTTCCGGAGCCCCTCATCGCGAGCGCGATCGCCATGGCGCGGCTCGACGCGGAGGGGGCGCGGAGCCACGCGAAGCGGGCCCTGTCCGACAATCGCGAGGAGCTTCGCAGCGAGGCGATTCGAATGACCATCGCCTCGAACGTCCTCGGGGGGCGCTTCGAGGAAGGCATCGCCGGGCTCGAGGCGGAGATCACCCGCCAGCGCGACCAAGAGAGCCCCCGCTACGCCATTCAATCCGGGATGGAGCTCGTGCGGCTGTTGAAATGGTTGGGGCGCCCCATCCCGCGAGAGCTCATCGAGAGGATCCGGGCGATCCTCGCCGAGGACAAGGCCGCCCCCGACGCGGTGCGACTGCGCGTCGAGGCCCAGCTCGTCATGACCGAGCGCCACGAAAAGAAGGAGCTGGAGGCGATGGCCAAACGACTCGTCGACTCCAAGAACCAATCCGACGCCTTCTACGCGATCGCGCTTCTTCGGGAGGTCTACGGCGACGTGAAGGCCCGAGAGATCCTCGACGGTCAAAGGCGGGCCGCCACCCGCTCGCGCGTCTCGACCGCCCTCGAATATGCGCTGCTCCTCGAGAGCCTGAAGGCCGACGAGAAAGACATCGAGAGCGCCTTACGACTCGCGATGACGCCCGTGTCGTTCGACGGGGCGTCATCGTTCGTGAAGGTGGCGGCGCGGATCCGATTGGCGGCGCTCTACGAGCGGACGGGCCGGAAGGCGGAAGCGGAGCGGCTCCGCGCCGAGGTCGACCGCGCCTGGAAGAACGCGGACCGCGGAGGGCGCGAGGCGGTCGAGGCGAGGCTCGAGAAGACGCGCTGACGAACCGGCCCGGTCAGGGACCGCAGAGGTGCATGGTCGAGCCGTAGAGCCCCTGCGCCCCGTCGACCATCACGCGATAGGCGCGATCCGTCGTCCCGGCCGGGCAGCTGCAGGCGCCCGTCCACGGGTTCGTGACGCGGCATTGGGGGTCGAAATCGTCGAATTGATAGGCACCCCCGAATGACGCAATGGTCGCGGCGGGATTGCCGCAGACGAAGACGACCGAGCCGACCTCCGTCTGGTCGCACGGGAGCCGGATGATCGACCGCATCCCGATGGCCTGGAATCCCTCCGGACAAGCGCACGCTCCGCCGGCGAGAGGGTTCCCTCTTCGGCAGCTCCCCGGCATCGCCCCGCACAAGCCGTCGAAGTCATCCACCTGGTAGGCGCCCCCGAAATCGGCTTCGGGCGAGGTCGCGCCGGTGGTGCATAGACGCAGCTCCGTGGAAGCTCGCAGGGCCATTCCTGGACAATCGCTCTGGACCGCGAGCACGAGATCCGTCGTCGAAGCGGGACAGCTGCAATCGCCGCTGACGGCGTTGGCCTGGCTGCAGCCGCTGCATTCGGCGGGATAGGACTCGTGAGCGCCGAAGTAGTTCTTGCAGACGCCGCCGTCTTCCAAGAACCCATCGGCGCACTGTCCGACACACTCCCCGTCCACGCATTGCCCGCTCTGGTTCGCGCCCCCATTGCACGGGTTGTCGCATCGACCGCAGTGGAGCGGGTTCGTCTTCACGTCGACGCACGCGCCGTCGCACGTCGCCTCCGTCGCGAAGCACCCGTGACCTCCGGAGCCGTCGGTCGTGGCGCCCCCCGCCGCGTCGCCGCCGGAGGGCGCGCTCCCGGCGGAGCCGCCGCTGCCGCCCGTTTCGCCGACGCCGCCGCCCTCGGCGCAAGCCGGCGCGAGCGCGAGGAGAGCCGAGACCGCGAGGACACGCATCGCCGCCATGCTAGCAGCGCCGCGCTCGGCACGAGAGCTCGAAGGCTGGCCGTGGCTCCTCTTGCTCCTGGGTGCTGCCGGCTCCGGAGGCGAGCTTCCGGCCGGCAATTCGGGCTGAACGACGACGCTGTCCATCGAGCCCATAGGCTCGAGCCGGGCGCCTGCCGTTGACGGACGAAGGGCCGAGCGGATCGCCGCCCGGATCGCCGCCCCGGGGGCCGGGGACGGTCTACGATGCTGGTCGATGGCGAGCTACTACCTGGTCGAGTCCTACGACGCGTCGGTCGAGCACAACGGTCGGAGCAGCGTCGGGGTCATCGGAGATCCGCTGGATCGCAGCATCCGGGAGAAGATCTATCTCCACGTCGTCCCGCTCGAAGATCGGGAGCTCGGGACCATGGGGCCGCGCGTCGACGAAGATGGCAACAAGCAGCACGGGCGCCTCGCGCTCCCGCGGAACGAAGCCTTTTGGATCGCGGTCGACGGAGAGGTCGCGTGGCCGAAGATCTTCGCTCCCCGCCTCGTGTCGAAGTGCGCGCTGCAGGGCGGCGCCCCGCGACCGGTGCCGCTCGGTCCTGGCGAGCTCGAGAGGCTCGCCAAGGTCGGGCTCGTGCTCTGAGCGCCGGAGGCCGGCACAGCGTGACTCAGCGGCGGGCACGCGCGCGGGCGAAAGCCGCGGTCGCTCCTGGCTCGACCATTGCAATCGGGGATGCGTGGCCGAGGTCCTGGACAGATCATCCGTGCGCGCCGGCGGGCCACGGGCTCTGCTCGGCGACGGGTGTCTCTTCGCATCCGGCCTCGGGGTGCTTGGCCAAGTAGGCATCGAAGCCCTGGAGGATCGCCCTCGTAAGCCGGTCGCTGACCCACGCCCCGCCCTTCTCCGAAAAGTGGATCTGGTCGGGCAGGGCCATCTGCTTACGAATGAACTTCATCATGCTGGTCGGCCCCCCCATGGCCTGGATCCAATCCCAGTAGCCCACGCCGATCTCGTCGGCGAGCGCGTGCCGCTGCTTGCCGAGCTCAATCAGCTTCGGCGTCGCGTGGGAGGTGCCGCGATCGGGGGGCGAGATGAGGAGGAAGGACACGTCTGGCTTCGCCTTGCGGTGGAGGTCGACGACCTGCTTGATGTACCCGGGCGCTTTGTCGAGCTCGAAGATGTCCGCCATTCCCGTCATCAAGATCACCAGGTCATAGCGGCGGTACTCGAGCATGGGCGCGGATATGGTCGGATCCTCCATCGGGATGCACCGCGTCCCCATGGCCCCGACCCCGAGCTGATCCACCACGACGCCGGGCTCGTCGCGCTCGAGGACACCACCCAAGAAGCGAACATACTTGGGGGACGCAATGACGGTGTCGAACGTGTGAGGGCCGTCCGCCACCTCGGCCCGGTAAATACCGACGCCGCGATCGGGGGACTCGCTCTCGAGCCGAGCGACCTTGTTCCCATCGACGACGACGTCGAACGCCCCGCGGCGCGGGCCCTTCAAATAGAAGACGTCGAAGCGGCTCGCCTTCTGTCCGACGGGGGCGCTCTCGGGGGCGGTGGTGAGGCGGACGCGCGCGCCGACGGCGGGGCTCTCCGAGCAGATGCCGGCATAGCCATAGGCGCCGTCGCCCGTCGGCTTCGTCGTCACGGCGTACGAAGTGAAGACCTTTCCAACCTCCTGGACGATGTCCATGTGTCGGTAGTGGCTCCACGGTCGGGCGAGCGCGATGAAGCCGTGCCCCGCGTCGCCGAAGCGCTTTTGGAGCGCGCGACGCATCGGCCCCGCGATGTAGTCCATCGTCATGTTCGAATCGCCGTAGATGCCGATGCGAACGTGGTCTTTCGCGCGGCCCCGCATCAGGCGGGCGAGCCGCTCGTAGAATGTCGCCATTCCCCGCCCTGTCGGGTCGTAGAGCGGGACCTCGGCGGCGGCCATCTGACTGTCGTCGACGGGAGGCACCTCGACGTGCAGCGCTTGGCAGCGCGGTCCGGCCGCGCTCGCGGGCTTCGGCGGGGCCTCGACGGCGGGCGGTGCAGGAGGCTGCGGCGGCTCTTTGCCGGAGCAAGCGGCGGCGAACGACGTCCAGGCCGAGAGCAGCCACGCCGCAGCCCGAACACGATTCCCCTCGCGCGCGCGATCCTCTTCAATCATTCGTGGGCCACGAAAGGATCGCCCCAGGGTCTCGACCTAGGCAAGTTCGTGGGGACGCTTTCGCCCCCCACGCTGGATGCGTATGTTGGACCGGCGCGCGACGTCGGTGATATCGGCACGTCGTCAAAGGGCCGCTTCGGCACGCGGTGATGGAGAGGCGATCATGAAATCTACTTCCTTGAGCAAGGTGATGGGTTCGAGCTCGGTGCTGGCAATCGGCGCGCTCATCCTGAGCGCGACCGGGTGCGGGGCGACGATCTCGTCCTTCGGTGATTGCGTCGACGAGAACGGCAACGCCTACGACGCGGGGGATACGTTCCCGTCGGGCGACGGCTGCAACACGTGCACGTGCGAAGCCTCCGGCCAGATCAGCTGCACGGCGATGGGCTGCGCAGACGGCTGCAACTACAATGGCCAGTTCTACCAAGTCGGAGATACGTTCCTCGGCATCGACGGCTGCAATGACTGCGAGTGTCTCCCCGACGGGAGCGTCGATTGTGAGGTCGCTCAATGCGGGTGCCCCGGCGATCCACCGCTCTGTGAGCAGCCCGGCGCCCCGAATTGTTCCGCCTACCCGGTGTGCGATGGGGCGAGCTGGGTCTGCGAGGTCCAATGCGACGATTGCAATGACGCGCCTCCGATCGACTGCGGGGCGCCTCCTCCGGGGTGCTACTGGACGGGACCGGAGTGCATCGACGGTCAGTGGACCTGCGGCGATCTGGTGTGCGATCCGTGCGGGGACGACCCGCCGCCTTGCCCGGACCCGGGCCCCGGCTGCACGTCGCAGCTCGTCTGCACGGACTTCGGCTGGGACTGCCAGACGTCGTGCGCCGGCACCTGCGAAGAGCAATATCCGCAAGGCTATCAGACCGCCATCGGGCTCGTGTTCCAGCTTTGTGGATGCGACGTGGACGCGCCCTGCGCCTCCGTTTGCACGCAATCGCAGGCATGCTTCGGGAACAACGACCCGGACCCGTGCGCGGCCTGCGTGCAGATGCAGGCCGAGAATCAGGCTTCGTGCGCGCTCGACGCGGTGCTCGGGGACGAATGCCAGAGCGACCCGGAGTGCGCCGGCTACATCCAGTGCGTCATCAGCGGCCCCTGAAGCGCGGCCCCTTGTTGTCGCGGCGCGAGCCGTGTCCACTCGGCGGGGATGGGGCCCCTCAATGACCCGCCCGCCGACGCCACGGCCGCGACGCTCCCCTTCGCCGCCCCGGACCAGGCCGCCGACATCGTCTTGCCGGACCGCTATGCGAAGAAGGCGCTGCTCGGCCGGGGCGGGATGGCGGATATTCTCCTCGCCCGCGATCTGCGCCTCTATCGCGACGTCGCGCTGAAGGCGGGCCACAACGAGGACGACGAGGACGCGCAGCGGTTCGTCCGTGAGGCCCACCTCCAGGGCCAGCTGGAGCACCCCGCGATCGTCCCCGTCTACGACATCGGCGAGTTGGCCGACGGCGCACCCTTCTTCACGATGAAGCGCGTTCGCGGCTCGACCCTCGACGAAGTGGTCGGCCAGCTCGCCCGAAAGGACCCTCTCGCCGAGTCGAAATTCACGCGCCCCCGACTCCTCGCCGCGTTCGTGACGGTAGCCCAGAGCGTCCATTACGCTCATGCGCGCGGGGTCGTGCACCGAGATCTCAAGCCCGCCAACATCATGGTCGGCGATTTCGGCGAGGTCTATGTCCTCGATTGGGGGATCGCGAAGCTCCTCGACGCAGAGGCGACCGCTCCGAGCTCGCCCCGGTCGATGCCGTCCTTCGTGCACCTCGAAGGCGCCCAGTCCACGGTCACGCGCACCGGCGAGCTGCTCGGGACCCTGGGCTACATGCCGCCGGAGCAAATCACCGACGCGCCGCTCGTCGACGAGCGCGCGGACGTCTATGCGCTCGGCGCGATACTCTTCGAGCTGCTCACCCTCCAGAAGCTGAACCCGGGGGCGCGCGCCGTCGACATCTTGGAGTCGACGATGGCCGGCACCGCGGATCGAGTTCGCGCCGCCCTCTCCGCGGGCACGCTCTCCCCCGAGCTCGCGGAGGTGTGCGAACGGGCCACGCATTCCTCGCGGGACGCTCGCTATCGGTCCGTCAGCGATATCATCGACGCCATCCAGCGCTACCTGGATGGGGACCGCGATCTCGAGGCCCGCGCCAAGATGGCGGACGAGGAGGCCCAGCGCGCGATAGCCTCCCTCGAGCGGCAAGACCGGCCCAATGCGTTGAAGCACGCGGGGCGGGCGCTCGCCTTGGATCCCGGGCACCCCGACGCGCAGCGGGTCATCGTCTCCGTCATGGTCGAGCCGGCGGCGGGGCCGGCGCTGCCGGAGGAGGTCGAGTCCACCGTCGAGCGAGAGTGGCTCCGGCTCTATCGACGCGGGGCACGCGCGGGCGCCTTCTTGTTCGCTCCTTGGTTGGTATTGGCTATCGCGCTCTGCTTCGGAGACGTACACGAGCCGTTCACGATCCTGCTCTGGATCGGGAGCGTCCTCTTCGCCGTCGCGTCCCTGATCTGGAATGCGCGCGCCCCGCGACGCAGCGCGCCCCGCTATTTCATCGCGCTCTTCGCGTGCCTCCTCGCCCCCGCCGTGTCGACCCGATTCATCGGGGCGTACTCGACCGTGCCCGGGGTCATCACGATGACGGTGGTGGTGTTCATTCTGCTCGGGAGGAGGACCTGGCAGTGGCCGACGATCGCCGTCGGCGCGATCGCTCTCGGCGGCCCCACCCTCCTGGAGCGCGCGGGTCTCTTGTCCGTCACCACCCGCGTCGACGATGACGCGATCCACATCGCCTCACCGGTCGTCTCGCTCACGAGCACGGCGAGCCTCGCCGCCCTCACCTTCAGCCTCTTCATCGTCTATTTCGTCGTGAGCGGCGCGGCTGGATATTTCCAGCGCCTCCTCCTCTCCAACACGAGGCGGGCCGCCCTTCAGACGTGGAAGCTCCATTCATTGGCGCCCGCCGACACCCGCGCGTTGTCCGAAATACCTCCCTCCTCGAAATTGCCCTAGTACTGCCGGCCGGAAGTCCGCTTCCGGATCCGGCAGTACCCAGGAACACAGAAGTCCACGGCCAGACTTCGGGCTTCGTGCCTGGAGCTGCTCCGCCCTTCACTTGCCGAGCCGTGCGCGGGGGCGGAGCAGATCCAGGCACGAACCGGATTGGACGCAGTCCACGCAGTGGACGGAGTCCAAGGAGGTCTACGCAGTGAACTTCGGGCCGGCAGTACTGGAGCACCGAACATGATCGGTGCTCTAGGTCAGGCGTCCGTGGCCGTGACGTATTGGCACGTCCCGGGAGCGTCCGGGGGGCGAGATTCACCGGGGGTGGGCGCCACAGTCGGGCTCTCGCCCCCCGAATCGTGGTGTCGGCCACTGAGCACCACAATTGCAAACGGGCGAAACCTCGAATGGAGGAACGTCCCATGGTCCGAAAAGAGCGACTCGCAATCGCGCTCACGTCCATCGCCGCCGCCTTGGCCTTCGTCATTGGATGCAGCAGCGACGAGCGCACGGAAGCCCAAGTCCCCGACGAGACGCAGAGCCCCCAATCCGCGTCCACGATGGGCAACCCCGAGCCCGCATCCGCGCCGACGAGCATGTCTGAGTCGCCGTCGACAGCGCCATCCACCACCAGCGCTCCGACCCCCGCCCCCGCCGCCGCGTCCCTGAGCGACGAGCAGATCTTCGCGATGCTCGACGCCGCGAATCGGAAGGAGATCGAGGAGTCGAAGGCGGTGGAGGGCAAGGCGAAGAACAAGGACGTCAAAGCCTTCGCCAAGATGATGATTCAGCATCACACCCAGGCGAACGAGAAGGGGACGAAGCTCGCGCAGAAGCTCAATGTGACTCCCGCCGACGGCGAGAAGAGCGCGGCGTTGCGCAGCGACACGACCAAGCAGACCGAGACCCTGAAGGCGGCCGCGCCCACCGACATCGACAAGACGTACATCGACCTGATGGTGATGGATCACCAAGTCACGCTCGACATGATCGACTCGAGGCTCGCCGTCGACGCGAAGAACCCCGAGCTCAAGGCCCTCGTCGACGAGGTTCGTCCGACGGTGGCGAAGCACCTGGCCGACGCGCGCGCGATTCAAGAGCGCCTCAATGGCGGCGCCGGTGGGACGTCCCCCAACGCAGGCCCGAAGGCGGCGCCCAAGGGCGGCCAAGACACCATGAGCAACAGCGCCAAGCCGGGCGCTCCGAGCGCCGTGAAGAAGCCTTGAACGGACTTGTGCTGCCGGGCCGGAAGTCCGCTTCCGGATCCGGCGGTACTCCAGACTTCGGGCTTCGGGCCGGCCGTACGGGGAGCTTTGGCGAGCCCTCGCGCGCTCGCGTGAGTATGCTCCCTCTCGATGCGAAGAGAGGAGACCCGGCTGCTCGAGATCGCCCGAGAGGCCTTTTCGGGCGGCAACCTCCTGGAGGCGATGACCTGGCCGCGGAGACTGGAGCGGGAGTTCTTCGCCTCCGGCGAGCAGGTCGCCCCCGCGCCGTCCTATGAGGTCGACCGCGACGAGATCCAGGCGCGCCTCGCGCGTCTGGACGCTCTCGACAAAGAGCTCAAGGGGGACGACGCGCTGATTCGCCTTTTGCGCGCGCGCCTCGAGAGCCACGTCCTCGGCGCCCGCATGATGCTCGCGCTCGGGACACGAGAGCTGTTCGAGCTCTCGAAGCTCGCTTATGGGGGCGCGCGCAGCACCTGGCTCGACGACGACACCACGAACCTCGACTTCGCCGAGCACCTCGCGAAGCGCCTCGGCCCGGCCCGGGGGGCGAAGCCCGATGAAGGGCGCGGCCACTCGATGGACGCGCGCGGGCTGGCCGCCTACGTCGAAGAGCGTCTGGCGCGCCACAAGAGCTCGCCCAAGGTGGACGTCGTCCTCGACACCGAGCTCGCGGCCAAGGCCATCGCGGGCAAGAAGCGTCTTCGGATCCGCACCGATGCGATGTTCGAGCTGGAGGAGGCTCGGTCGCTCTATCTGCACGAGATCGAGACCCACGTATTCACCGCACAGAACGGGGCCGCGCAGCCGCTGCTGGATTTCTTGGACAGCGGCGGCCCCCTCGCGACCAGGACCCAAGAAGGCCTCGCGGTGTTCTCCGAGCTCTACGCGAAATCACTGACGCTCGAGCGACTCCGACGGCTGGTGGAGAGGGTCCGGCTCGTCGCGATGGCAGAGGACGGCGCCGGGTTCTTGGATCTCTACCGCTATCTGACGAGCCGAGGGGCGGAGGGCAAGGCCGCTTACACCGACGCCGCGCGCGTATGTCGGGGCGGGCTCGTCCAAGGAGGCGCCCCCTTCACGAAGGACGCTTGCTACCTCTCCGGCCTCGTCGAGGTCTACGATTTCCTGAGGCTCGCCGTGTCCCACGACGCCCTCGCCATCGTGGAGGTGCTCGTCTCCGGCCGGCTCTCCCTGCCCGAGCTCGAATGGTTGGTCGAGCTGCGGCGAGATGGTCTCCTCGCCGCCCCGAAATACATGCCGAGCTGGATCAAGCGCTGGGACGACCTCGTCGCCCACTTCGCGTTCAGCAGCTTCCTCGCCGAGATCGATCTGAAGTTCGTGGCGACGCGATATCGTTGGCTCGGCGTCGCCGCTCCCGTCACGCGCGACGAATCGACTTGATCACTACCGGGTCGAGGGGCGCGTCCTTGGCGTGAGCGCCGCGGGCCCCCGTCCTCACGTTCTTGATCTTGTCGACGACGTCCATGCCCTCCGTCACCGAGCCGAACACGGCATAGCCGAACTCGCTCGGGTTCCGGCTCTTGTGATCGAGGAAGGCGTTGTCGGCGACGTTCACGAAGAACTGGGCGGTCGCCGAGTTCGGCTCGCTCGTGCGGGCCATCGCCACCGTCCCGCGCTTGTTCTTCAGCCCGTTCGTCGCCTCGTTCTCGACGGGGGAGCGCACCGGCTTTTTATGATCGGACGTGTCGAAGCCCCCGCCCTGCACCATGAAGCCGTCGATCACGCGGTGGAAGACGGTGCCGTCGTAGTGCTGGGCGTCCACGTATTGGAGGAAGTTCTGGACGGTCTTCGGGGCTTTGTCGTCCTCGAGCGCGACCTTGAACGTTCCCAAGCTTGTGTCGATGACCACGGTCGTCTGCATGCGCGGGAGCATAACCGATGCGTCGCGTGCCCCCCCGCCAAGAAAAAACGTCGAGATCTCATGGTCTTGAAGAAAAAGCTCGCGACCTTGTCGATCCGCGGCCGGCTCGAGAGTCGTCCTCCTGAACCCCTCAGGAGATCCCCATGGACACCACCCTCTCCAATGCGACGACGATCGAGAGCAGGCCCCCCGGAACCGCAGCGCGATGGACCGGTCGCGCCCTGGAGATCCTCACCGCGCTCTTTCTGACCTTCGATGTCGTCATCAAGCTCGTCGATCACCCCGCCGTTCGCGCGAGCTCCGCCACGCTCGGACTTCCCGACTCCATGACGAAGCCCGTCGCCTCGATCCTAGCCGCTTGCCTCGCCCTCTATCTGATTCCCCGCACCGCTCCGATCGGCGCCGTACTCCTCACCGGCTACCTCGGAGGGGCGGTGCTCGTCCACGCCCGGGTGGGCGATCCCCTCTTCAGCCACACCCTGTTCCCCGTGTATGTCGGTGCGATCGTCTGGGTTGGGCTCTATCTCCGCGACGACCGCGTGCGCGGGCTCCTCCGCGCCCGCGAGGGGAACGTCCGGCGCTGATCGATCCGCGAGCCCGTTCTCACGCGAAGGGGCGCCGAGCAGGAGAACCGTGAGTCCGGCGAGCCGGATCATCATGGCCCATTGGACACCTCGACGGCGCGCGAAGGTCCTCCGGGCTCTGCATTTCGAGCGAGCCGACGTCATCGACCCCTCACCCGCCCCCGCGGCTCGATCGCCTTGAGCTCGGCGGCGAGTCGATCGGCGACGACGCGAACACGCGGGATGGAGAGCGAGCCGCGCGCCGCGACGAGGTAGAGCCCCGCCGGGATGGGCGGCAAGCCGACGTCGATCTCCACCAGATCGTCGTGACCATTGAATCGATGATCGACGCGGGAGAGGAAGATGGCCCCCAACCCCGCACGCGCCGCTTGCATTTGGACCACGAAGTCGTCGGAGGCGAAGGAGGGCCGAAACCCCGGGATCAGCTTCGCGAGCTGGGGATTGGGAGCGAGGTGGTCGAGGGGCGGTGCCCAGGCGATGAAGTCCACGTCCTCGATGCGGGCGCGCTTCGGGTGCTTCTTCGCGTAGGCGCGCGACACGAACGGGGCGGCCTCGAGATCGACGGACGCGACGACGACGAGGTCCCGCTGGGACGGCCGCTGCGCGCGCAGGGCGAGATCCGCCTCGCGCCGCGAGAGATCCAGCGTCTGGACCGTGGAGAGCACCTCCAGCCGAATGTCGGGCAGCGATTGCTTGAGCTCCCCCGCGAACGGCGCGAGAAGCTCGAACGCCACCCCGGGCGGGGCGGTGATCCGGACCACCCCGCGCGGCTCGGTCGAGCGACGCTCGGCGGCGCGCTGGAGCTCGGCCGCCCACTCCGCCATCCGCTTCGCCGGCTCGACCAGCGTCTCTCCGAACGCGGTCACCCGCCCGCCTTCGGCCGCGCGCTCGATGAGCGCCTCCCCGAGCCGCGCCTCGAGGCTCGCGATGCGCCGGCTCACCGTCGGCTGGGCGACCCGCAGCGCGAGCGCTGCCTTCGTCAGGCTGCCCGTCTCGGCCACGGCGAGGAGCAGGCGGGCGTCCTCCCAATCGATCGGAGCTGACTCTTTCGGGGGGATACCCGCCTTCTTACGCGACCGGTGGGGCATACGAAATCGTATGGGGCAATCCGTCTTTCATCAATCCCCATGCGGTCCGACCGAGGCTATCCATGGGCTATGACGATGACGACCACGAAGAAGGTGCTGTTGGCGGGGATGGTCGGGGCCGTCGTCGCCGTCACCGCGACGGCGGCGGTCGGGTTTCGGCCTTCGAGCCACGCCGTCGCCCCCGCCGGGCTCGGTGAGCCAACGTCCCTGGACGCGATCGAGGCCGTCCTCGACGTCCCCACCGAGGTGCGGGTGGAGACGATCGTGGGCGCGGACTGGGAGGTGGACCGAAGCGGCCTCATCAACCTCGATAATCCCGAGGCCAAGAAGGCAGGCCTGAAGGATGGCCCCGAGCCCATCCAAATCTATTTCCACGCCATTCACCACCCGACCCGCGGGCTCTACATGATCGACTCCGGCGTCGAGCGCGCGTTGTTCGACGACCCGGACCACGCCGCCATACGCGGGCTCGTCGCCCGGTTCATGCACAAGGAGAAGATGAAGCGCGGCACCGACACCGCGGCCTGGGTCGCCGCGCAGAACGAGCCTGTTCGCGGCGTCTTCTTGACCCATCTCCACCTCGACCACATCTCCGGCATGCGCGACGTCCCCAAGGAGGCGGACATCTTCACCGGTCCCGGGGAGGCGTCCGAGCGTGGCGCATTGAACATCTTCGTGTCCTCTTCAACCGACCGCGCCCTCGAAGGACACGGGCCGCTCCGCGAGTGGAAGTTCGAGAAGGACTCGTCCGGGACGTTCATCGGCTTGCTCGACGTCTTCGGCGACAAATCGGTGTTCGCCATCCACGTCCCCGGCCACACCGCCGGCAGCACCGCATATCTCGTCCGGTCGACGACGGGGCCCATCCTCTTCACCGGTGACGCGTGCCATACGGCGTGGGGATGGGAGCACGGCGTCGAGCCGGGCAGCTTCTCTCACGACATCGAGGCGAGCAAAGCCGGCCTGCGCGCCTTGAAGGGCTTCGTCGAGAAGCACCCTACCATCGAGGTCCGGCTCGGGCACCAGAAGCTCGAGCAGGGCAGGCCCGACCACGCGCCGCCCAAGAGCCGGAGCGCGCCGTAAGGTTTCCGCGCGTGGAGAGACTATATCGGGCGTGACGACGCGAGCGCTCGACACCCCCATGGCCCAAGACGACGGTGTCCGAGCGCTCTTCGAGCGGATTCAGCGCGAGCAAGGCCCCGCCATCGCCCGGACGCTCCGCTCCTACGCGAAGACGCGGGTCGAGCGCGAGGATCTGGAGCAGGACGTCGCGCTCGCGTTGTGGACCGGGCTCAAGTCCTTCCGCGGCGAGTGCAGCGAGCGGACGTTCGCCCTGCGGGTCGCCCACAACCAAGGGTGGACGCTCGTCGCGCGGCGGAGGCGGCGCGGTCTCCCCGAGACGCTCCACGAAGAGCCATCCGCGGAAGGGCCGGATCCCGAGATCCTCGCGGGCTTGTCGGAGAGGATGCGGGCCGTCTTTATGGCGATCCATCGATTGCCGGTGGGCCTGCGTCAGGTCCTCGTGCTCTCCCTCGAGGGGCTGACCCACGAAGAGATCGCCGACGTGATTGGAATCAGCGTCAACAACGTGGCCGTTCTGCTCAGCCGAGCGCGCAGCGAGCTCCGGATCTCGGAGCCGAAGGAGTCGACATGAGCGCAGACCTGGACGCCATTGCCTCGGAGTTTCGCGCCGTGGATCGAGCCCCCTCCTCCGCGCTCGCCCGCGCCGTCGATCGCGGCACGGAGCGGATCCGTCGCGGCTACCTGATCCTCGGATTGATCCTCGCCCTGCTCACCGCCGCGTCGGTGATCGTCGTCTGGAGAGAGCGCGATCTAGCCTCTGTCTTGTTCGCGATCGGCCAGATCGGGGTCGGAGTCGCGAGCCTCGTCTATCACCACGTCACTACCGCCCACGTCATGGGCGCGTCTTCCCATACGACGAGGGCATTCCTGGAGCTCGAGGCGGCGCGCCTGAAGCGTCGAATCGGGGCATTTCGGTTCCTCGTGGCAGAGCTCGCGTTCCTCGTCCCCCTCATGGCCGCGGGGCAGATCCTTCGCGCCCGCGATACCTTCGCCGGCCCGGCAGCGACAATGCTCGGCAACGTCATCGGTCTCGTCGCGCCTTATGTGATCTTGGTCGCGATCCTCCTCCGCGTTGCGGCCCGCCGGCGGCGGCAGCGCGGGGAGCTCGCGAGGGTCGAAGGGCTCCTCGCTTCAATCGACGACCCGTGAACGAATCAATGATGCTCGACGACCCGAGCATCACCGCCGCTGGGGAAAATTGCCCTTCGGGGCACGCTGACGATCACCTCGATCGGCGAATAGTCTGCCCCTCCCGGCGGTCGACGACCGGATGCCATCAAAATGTGTCTTTGCAGACCTTCAGCGACAGGGGACCTTTGAGCGAAAACCGATAGGCCTTCGTCTCGTCCCCGAGCGTCGGGATCGAGAAATCCCAGTCGAGGTCGGTCTTGGCGGTGGCCGACTCCAGGCCGGTGACCTTGGCGGTGGTGACGAGGCCCTGCTTTCTGGCCCCGGAGCCGATGGCGCTGCCTTCGAGCGCAGCATCGACCACGAGGTCGCCGTCGAGCGTGGCGTGGAAGGTGACCTCGCCGCGGCATGGATCGGCTCCACACTCGCACGGGGAAGAGGAGAGCTCGAGGAGCGGGTGGGCGCTCGGGCTCGTGCGAATCCTCGCCCCCCGCAAGGGGAACGCGACACCCGCCACGCTCATGGAAGCAGGCCCGGGAGACGGGCCGGGCGCTCCTGCATCGGAGGCTCCGCAGCTTCTCGCGTCGAAGGAGCCCTGGGCTCGGAATCCACCCTGCTCCTCCTTGAACGTGATGTCCAATGAGAGCTCCCCCGCCACCTCGCGTATCGGGTCCATGGACTGGAGCGTGAGCTTGCTCGGCCCGGTGCCTCCGTGTGGATAGAACGCCACCCCGGGTGTCCACTTCCGACTGCCATCGGGAGAGAGGACG
Organism: Polyangiaceae bacterium; assembly: GCA_044225865.1. Classification (GTDB taxonomy): domain Bacteria; phylum Myxococcota_A; class Polyangia; order Polyangiales; family Polyangiaceae; genus Xiheicaenibacterium. The sequence goes on from JBGAID010000030.1 coordinate 70,841, forward strand.
TTGGAGAGCCAAACCGTGAGCACCTCCGGACCAGCGTACGTCTTCTCACACGACGGCTCGCTCGCGCCGACGCGAAGCTCTACGAGCGAAGGGTCGATCACCTTCGCGACGGCGTAGCTCAACGTCTTGCTCAGACCATCCTTGGTGACGACGATCTTCGTCTCCCTGGGCCCGGTGCGCGGCAGGGCCGACGAAGGAGCGGGCGAGAGCGGGGCCGATGAAGGAGGGGGCGCGATGGACGACGCGCTCTTCGGGGCGGTGGCCGAGCCGACGGGCGCGGCGTCGTTGCAGCCCGCGAGCGCGAACGCCGCCAGCGCGGCCTTGACGTTCATCGCGGGAGGATAGCGTGTCCCAGCGGCGTTGGCGCGCCATTGAGAAGATCGCCGCGTCCGGTAGAATGTCGCGATGCCCGCCCGGCTGCTGCTCGCCATTGCGCTGCTCCTCGCCGGGTGCGGAGACGACGGCGCGTCGACCGGCGGCAATGGCGGCGGCGGCGATCGAGGCGGGGGAGCGGGGACGGGCGCCGGCCCCCAGGGAGGCGCCGCGAGCGAGGGGGGCGGCGGCGGAGCGACGAATGACCGGTGGAGCTGCGTCGGGCAGGTCGAATGGGGCCCGCCCGCCTCCGCGCAGCTCTCGATGAGCGCCGCGCTGCGCCGGTCATCGAGCGCCCCCGCTGCCGTCCAAGGAGCGATGGTGCGCGCATGCGACGCTGGCGACATCCCCTGCGTCGATGGGACGGGGACGGTCGTGTCCAATGGCTCCGGCGCGGTCACGCTCGAGGTGCCTTCCTACTACTCGGCGTGGGGTGGATATTTGGAGATCGCCCCCGGACCGAATGACGACCTCCTGTTGAACCTGGGCCAACTGGTGCGTCCACTCACGGACGCCTCGACGACGTTCGAGCAGACGGTGGTGGAGCAAGCGGTGCTCGACGCGGCGGCGGAGGGCCTGGGCGTCGCCCTCGACCCGGCGATGGGGCACCTCGTGGGGGACATCTTCGATTGCGCGCACGAGCCGGTCGAGGGCATGCAGCTGGTGGTGCTCCAGCAGGACGTCTCGGTCGGGACGATTGGTTACCTGGCCGACGGGGCCGCGGTGAACGAGAGCCTCACCGCTACGGATTCGTCGGGCCGCACCGTCGCCTTGAACGTGCCCCCCGGGTTGGTCAGGATCCGAGCGATCCGCGTGGAAGACGGGGTGGTGACGGGGGAGGTCCCCGTCCCGATTCGAGCGGGCGCGGTCACCACGTTCGGCTTCGATCCGACGCCCCTCGATTGACCGACTCCGCTCAGGGCACCCACGCCCCCGCCCGCCACATCGTCGTTCGGCGCTCGCCGACGTCGATCTGGAACAGATGCAGCCACTCGTTCTCGACGAGCTCCCGCACCTTCGCGTGCTTGGCGAGCACTCGCTCGATCGCGGGCCGCGGCGCCTCGATGAAGGCGCTGAGGCGCAGAGGCGCGTGCATCCAACGCTCTCCGTCGTTGAGCGACTGGAAGGATAGACCGATGCGCAGGTCCCCTCCATTCCCTTCGAAGACGCCGATATGACCGCCCACCACGTTGTGGAGGACTTTGTTTCCACATCCATAGCGGCGGTTGTCGACGGTGGACGCGTAGTATTGAAAATTGATCCAATGGCACACTACCAGGGGACCCGTCATGAGCGCCTCGAGGATGGTGCCTTCCGGATCTTCGTCCGGGCGATAGTCGTGGAGGAACACGCGGCCGGATAGACCGACGAGCCGGCTCCGCTCGCGAGGAGCGATGATGAACGACGCGTTTCCGGCGAGGCCCCACTCGGGCCGAACCTGGGCCCAGTTCAACGAGCGCTCGACCATGGCGGCGTGGAGGGCTTCATTGGAGAGCTCGACGATACCGAGCTTCTCCGCGCGCTCCCGACGAGCCGCGATCCCTGCCCGGGCGAGGTGAGCGCGCAGCTCGGCGAGATCGCGAGAATGGGTGGAGGCGATCGCGCTCTCCTCGAAGAGGGTGATGTCGTCGGTCGTGGTGTTGTGGAGCCCGCCGATGAACTTGGTGGAGGCGGGCACCTCGATGCCGCGAGAGAGGAGGCCGGCGCGCACCTCTTCATCATTGAGGAGCCCGGCCGCCGCCCGCGCGTTCACCTCTCCGGTCTGACCGCAGCACGCGCCGCAGTCGAGGCCGGCCGCGTGGGGATTGTTGCGGGTGGCGGCGCCGTGTCCGACGAGGGCGACGAGGCGGGCGAACCCGCGCGTCAGGCTCATCCCGCGGAGCATCGACGCCGCCAGGTCGCAGCGCTCCTCGATCGACACGGGCGCGCCGCCGACCGTGCTCGTGAGGCGGGGCGTCCGCGTCCGATCCTCGAGGGGCTTCAGGCCGGCGTGCTCGTGCTCCGCGAGGCGACGCGACTTGCGACCGAAGGCCTCCCCGAAGACGTCAACGGCGAAGAACAGCCCCATCGCGTCCACGAACGCGAAGCTCGAGAGCGCCGTCGACTTGAAGGCCTTCCAAGCCTGAGCGGCGTAGAGGCGTCCTCTCCGCTTGCCCTCCAGCCCCCCGGGCACGCCCGTGTCGGTGACGCGATACTTCGCCGCGAACAGGCCGGGCAATTGGGGGCGCGGGTGCTCGGCGCCGAGCGGCGCGTACTCGATGGGCAACCCGAAGAACCCGGCGCACCCGACGGTCTGGATGTCCCGGCTCTGCGCCTCCAAGGCGCGGCGGAAGATCTCCGAGCGGACATCGATGCAAAAGGCGACTTGCGCGCTCGGTCTTGCCTGCGCGGCGGCCCCGAGGCGATCGGCCAGCTTGCTGCGCACCTGCGACGTCCAGGCGATCTCGGCCGCCCTCTGGAGGACCCAATCGTCGGCCCGCGCGACGTGGGCCGCTCGATCGAGCAATGGCCAGCTCGCCATGGCTTGTCGCCATTCCGTGCGGAGCTCCTCCCCGCCCGCGGAGAGGAGGATCCACTCCCAGGCGAGGCGAATGGCGAGCAGCTCGTAGATGTTGTCGTCCTGGCGTTGCTCGAGGCGGGCCGTCCAGCGGAGGTACGCGCACCAGGAAGCCCAACCGTTGATGTCGAGGAGGAGGGCCCAGAGGTAATCCTCGCGATGCTCGTTGGGGACGCCGAGCTCGGTCGCGGCGACTCGCATCATGTCATCGGCGGTCTTGGGGAGCTTGGCGGCGGTGGCCCGGTATTGGTTGAGCCCCATGAAGAGGGCGGGGCCGCGGTCGCCTTTGGCCCCCTCCCGCCAGCTCGCATAGAGTCCGTCCTTCTTTACCGGGCCAATCTGGGCCTGGCCGTCGTCGAAGTATCCGCCACAGAAGCGGCTCACCCTCTCTACGATGAAGTCGCGCCAAGAGACCTCGAGATCGCGGCGAGAGCGCGCGTCCATGACATCCACCGCGAGCGGTCGACGGGGCTGGTTCGGCTCGATGATCCAGAACAGGGCCGTCAGCTCGTCCTCGGTCGCGTGCGACCCCGTCTCGGCGATCGCTTGGCGAAGGTGCTCGGGGCGCAGGCGGCCCTCTCGCCACTCTTGGGCATACCACGCGCGCGGCAGCTTCTCGTCGGTCGACGACCAGAAGGGGTTCACGGCGATGAACCGATCGAGCGGCCACGTCGGGGCGATGCGCGCGCAAGCGCGCTCCGCGACCTGCCTCTCGTCGAGGGTCATCGGATCATGGGCTGCGGAGGACATCAGAATATCCGCGACTCACGCGACGCGCGGGCCGTCGTCGAAGGGGTCCGGGGCGCGGCGTGCTCGAGCTGGGGCGGCCACAAGCGGAACGTCACGCGGGTGAACCAATCATCCAGATAGAGGCCGCTGTGCAGATAGGGTTGGAGCAGTCGAGCCAAGATGCCATTCGGCGCGACCTGGAGGATCGTCTGCACCAAGAAGAGCGCCACGAGCGCCCATAAGACGACCCACCAGCGGAAGGCGAGCGCGGGGCCCGCCTCCATCGAAGGGATCAGACCCTCGAACAGCGCGTGCCCGCCGAAGTACGCGGCGGCGGCCCCGAGGGTGAACAGCAAGGCCCGACCGAAGGCGCGCGCACCTCCAGACACGGCCTTGGCGAGCATCGGGACGAAGCTCAACACGAGAGCGAACGCGAGCGACAAGAGTGGCGGCGAAGCGTGGAGCGCGACGCGGGTGGACGCGAGGTAAATCCCGGCCGTGACGACCCCCATCAGCCCGAGGGCGAACGCGAGCGACCACAGGGACTTTCGCGCGTGCACCAACGAGTTGCCCCGCCACGTCTCGACCACGCTGCCGGAGGTCAAGAAGCAGTGCGCCTTATAGAAAGAGTGAGCGAGCAGGTGCAGCAGGGCCAAATGCCAGACTCCGAGCCCGCATTGCACGAGCATGAAGCCCATTTGCGCGATCGTCGACCACGCCAGGGAGAGCTTGACGCTCATGCGCGTCATCATCACGAGCGAGCCGATCAACGCCGTACCCAAGCCCACTCCGAGCAAGATGTCCTGGGCCAGCGTGGCGTGGGCCATGAGGGGGCTCAACCGAATCATCACGAAGCCCCCGATGTTGACCACCCCCGCGTGGAGGAGGGCGGAGACCGGCGTCGGGGCCTCCATGACTTGGAGCATCCAGCCGTGGAACGGCAGCTGCGCCGTCTTGAGCAGGACCCCGAGCACGAGGAGCACGGTCGCGAGCTGGAGCGGCGGCGAGAGGGCGCCGCTGGAGGCGTCATAACGATTCAGCACGTCGATGCGCAGCGTGCCGAGCTCCGTCCAGAGGACGGCGAGCGAGCCCAGAAAGCAGAGGTCGGCGAGCCTCCCGAGGAGGAACTTCTTGTGAGCGACGATGACGGCTTGGCGGCGCGTGCGATAGAAGACGAGGAGCTGGTGGAGGAAGACGCCCGTCGCGACCCACCCGGCGATGAGGAGGCCGAGGTTGTTCGCGATGACGAGCACCATGACCGACGCAATGGTCGTGAGGAGGGACCGCGCGTACCGATCGAGCCCCGCTTCTCCCGCGAGGTAGGTCCGTGAATAACGGACCACCACCACCGCGAGGGTGGAGACGAGCACGAGCATCACGCTCGACGCGAGATCGAGCTGCACCAGCCCATAGATGCGGGACTCACCCGCGGGATGCCCGAGGAGGGACACCACCGCCTGCAGCGTGACCGCCAGCCCCGATAAGCCCGCGGTCAGGGAAGTCGCGAAAGCAGGAGCCCCGAACGGGGAGCGCTCCGAGACGAACAGGTTGGCGATGACGAGGACGGTCGGGATGAGGCAGCCGAGGACCAGCGGCGACAGCTGCAGGATGTCACGGGCGGTCACTCCACGAGTCGTATCCCAAGCGGCCTAGCGAAAGAAGCGCGTGGCATCGGCATAACCAAACGATCTGCCTATTCGGGTCGGTCGTATTGGAGGGTTCGACGCGGGCTTCTCGCTCGACGCTCTGCCGAGAGACCCCTGGCCAGGGGATGATTCGGTGCTCGAAGGCGTCGACGTGCGAGCGCGCTCGGGCGAGATCCGTAGGACCATTGCGGGCTCGAATATCGAAGGCGCCGAGGACGACATAGCCCTCACCGATCAACGTGGGCTTTGGCAATGGGAACGTCCCGAGCCGGGCCGTGAACGACGACCACGCCTCGTGATTGGCGTTCACCCATATGCCGACGATCTGGTCGAGCGGCTCGAAGGCGTAATATGCAGTCGCCACGACGGCGAGCCCGGCGATGAGCGCGTCGACCGCGATCCAACCGAAGACCCACTCCGGGATCGACCTCAGACCGGGGGACCGTGCCACCCAATCGCGCGCGAGGACCCAGGCCACCACCACCAAGACGATGGCGAGGGTGCCCGCGAAGGGGAACAAGAATCGGATCGCGGAGCCCTGCGCCCCGCGCGGGCCGAGCGACATCGCCATCTTCACCGCGGCGTCGTCCTCCTCGGTGGCGTGGACAAAGAGCGGGGTCGCCGCCTCCATGCGGACCCACCCCCGGAGGAGGACGACGAGCGCGGCCACGACCGCGACCGCCATCGCCGCTCGTTCCCACCCGAAGAGCTCGAGCGGCGCGCCCACGAACATGCCCATATTGACGGCCTGCAAGATCAGCCACGTCTTGGGCCAGTGCCACCAGAACCGGCGCGCCCGCATTGCATCGCATGATACCGGACGCGCGGCGCTCGCGAGATCAAGCGCGCGGCTTGGCGAGCAACAAAGCAATGCCCTCGGAGAGGCCGCCGAGGATGAGCGCCGTCGTCGCGCGCTGAAAGACGAGCTGAAGCGCCAGGTACTTCCGATAGGACTCCGAAGGCCCGGGCGCGTCGAAGGTCGGCTGGCCGAGCAGGCGGCGCTCGTCGGCGGCCCCCTGGGGACGATCCGTCGTCGTCAGAGCATAGAACAGGGACGCACCCGAGAGCGCCAGGTAGAGGCAAGCGGCAACGCGCAGCGTCCAGAGCACGAACCGCGACCAGCGCTGACGCGGTCGTGTCGCGGGCGGCACGTCGTCGGGCGGGACGAAGCCCTCCGGCATGTCGCTGCGAAGGACGGCACCGCTCGGGGCGTAGGGATTCGCTTCGGGTCGGGGGGCCTTTGCCATCGGTGTTTGATAGCGGAGTGGAATATCCGTGCCTCGAAAATCACCGCTCGCGCCTCGCGTCGGTGACGTGCTCCAGCTTCTCCACGACGCCGCGGCCGCCGTCCACTCGAACGCGGTCGCCCGTCCGGAGGAGCATCGTCGCGTTGCCACACCCGACGACGGCGGGGATGCCGAGCTCGCGCGCGACGATGGTGGCGTGGGACAGGGGCGCTCCGACATCGGTGACCACGGCGCGGGCGCGCGGGAACAGCGGGGTCCAGCCGATGTTGGTGACGCGGGCGACGAGGACCTCGCCGGAGATGAAGCGGTCGGACTCTTCCGGGGAGGAGAGGACCCGGGCGATGCCCTCGACGATCCCTTCGGAGCCGGGGAATCCCGCGATGATCGCGCGGGGAGGCGCGGCGTCGTGTCCCTCGACGTAGAGATCCGTCCGGCGACCCGGGTCTGCCGCCCAACGCTCGATGTCGAGGCGGCCGCGGATGAGGTCGGGGATTCGCGGCAATGACGCGTAGTGCTCGTAGGTCGCGCGGCGGCCCGGGATGAGGGCGCGGTGATCGGCGCGGCCTTCGAGCCAATTCAAGATCTCGTCGAGGGAGAGCATGAAGATATCGGTGCCGACGGCGAGGAGCGCGCCGGCCCGGAGCGCGAAGGCCCGCATGACCCAGAAGGCGCGCATGACCTCGGATCGCGCCGCCTCGCGGCTCCTCACGACGTCGCCCCAGCGCGCGGCTTTGGCGCGCAGCCTCTTGGCCTCTTTGTAGAAGCGCCCGCCGATGTTGCCGAAGGCGCGCATGGGGCCGAGGGTGCTCGTCGCCATCGTGTCGGCCATGAATCGCTCGACCGCGGACCAGGTGCACGGCGTCATCACGTCCGGGACGGCCTCCCCGAGGTTCCCGCTCGACCACAAGAAATCCCCCGAGCGCGAGTCGTTCCAGGTCTCGCGGCGGGGCCGGATCGCCGTGATTGGCCGCGCCTGGAGGACGTACCATTTCGATTCGTGAATCGCCCATTCGACGTCGACGGCGCCGCCGAAGTGAGCCTCGATGGCGAGCCCGATCTCGGCGAGCTCGACGGCTCGAGCGGCGGGCAGGACGAGAGCGTTCCTGCGCTCTTCCGGGCCGCGCGCCTCGACGACTTCCATCGAATCGCGATCGACGACGTAATGGTCGGGGGTCGCGTGCCCCGAGACGAGGGCCTCCCCGAGGCCGGGCACGGCGTCGATGACGACGCGACGCGGCTCGCCCAAGGGATCGGCGGTGAACAGGACCCCCGCGGCGTCGGCGGGGACGAGCTCCTGGACGACGAGCGCCATCTGGATGGGTGACTCGACGCCGCGCGCGCGGCGATACGCCAATGCGCGCGCGGAAGACGCCGAGTCCCAACAGCGCTCCACCGCCGCGCGAAGCTCGACTTCGTCGTGGACCCCGAGCACCGTCTCGTACTGACCAGCGAACGATGCTTCGGCCCCGTCCTCGGCCGTCGCCGACGAGCGCACCGCGACCACGCCGAGCTGCTGCTCACGGAGCGCCTCCCGAATGGCGCGATGGACCGCCTCGCGGTCGGTCGCGGCGGCGCGGAACGCCTCCGTGGTGACGACGAACCCGCGCGGCACGGGGAACCCGGCCCGGAGCAGGCGCGACAGCGCGCTCCCCTTCCCGCCCGCCCGCGCGACGTCGTTGTCCTCCGCCTCGAGCGGTCGAACGAAGCCTTCCATCACGAGCCACCTCGCGAGCGGCGCGCGGGAGCGAGGGCGAGCCGGAGCTTCTGTCGAGCGGCCCCGGTCTCCGCATCGACGTATCGAAGGGTGGCCGCGCTCGCCTCTTGGGCGATCGATTTCGAGACGCGCCGAGGCGGCTCGAAGGTCCGCGCCACGATTTCGGCGACCATTTCGTGAGGCGCCGGTCCCCCCTCGAATATCTCTTTGGGCAGGAGCATCGGCGCGACGAGGGCGCCGGCGAGGATGGTGGAGAGGATCCCGACCTGCACCGTGACGGGCTGGTCGGAGCGGATGACCCCGAGGCTCCGGAGGCGCTCCAGATAGGCGTGGAAGCCGCGGCGACCCGCCCCCTCCCGATCGCCGGGGGCCCGCTCGCGGCGAAGGCGGCCGAGGACCTCCGTGTCTTTGACGAGGAGGGCGCGGAGGAGGGGCCGCCCGCTCGCCGCCGCCACCGACGCCCGGACGAGATCGGTCAACGAGACGGCCCCGGCGGCGCGCGTGAGATCGGCGCGAACCGTCTCGAGGGCGAGCAGCCGCTCCCGCCGGAGGAGCGCGACGAACAGCGCTTCTCGCGATTCGAAGTGGAGATAGATGGTCCCTTTCGCGACGCCGGCCGCGCGGGCGATATCGTCAATCGAGGTCTTGTCGTATCCCCACCGCGCGACGAGCTCGAGGGCGGCTTCGAGGATCCGGATGGCTCGATCGGGCGCCGGAACCTCGTGACTGATCGAGCTCCTTTGGTCACAGCGTACCAGACGAGCGCGCGCGGTCCACAGGAGCGCTCGCGATGGAACGTTCGGCCGATCGGCGCGCGCCCCGGCCTCGCTCGATCAGCCGAGGTGGTAGGCGCGCCACGTCGAGTCGCACCAGCACATGTGGCGTACCGCGAGCGGTCCATATCGCAAATGAAAGCGCCCCTTCCGCGAGACGTCGGCGAGCCATCCCGTGTAATGGTCCATCCGCCCCGTCGCGTCGTGCTTCGGCGTGGTGAGGACGTAGCCCTGACCGAGGCGATGGGCCGGCCACGAAGTCTTCGCGAGGCGAAACAGGCGAGCCTTGATCGCGGCCTCGAGATCGACGGGTGGCTTACCGTTGGAAGGGGGCCTCTGCAGATCGATGTCAACGACGACGAAGCTCGTCCGTTTGCCGGTCGCGCCCGTGTGCACGAGGTCGAGGGTGTCGCAGTCCTCGCAGCCATCGTGGGCATACCCCTCGGCCGTCCACATGCCTTCGTCGTCGTATCCGAGGAACATCAAGAACCGCCCTCGATGGGTGACGAACGCGCGGGCGATGGCGGCCGCGGGGGGACCGGCTCGCGGAGACCAGCGGAGGACTTCGAAGTCGATGGCGCAGGGGCCCCCTTGGCCACCAATGTCGCGAAGGCGCTCCGCCCTCGCCTCGGACGCGGGCAACCCGGCCCAGACCGACGACGCAAGGAGCAGCGGGAGCAAACGCGCGACGCGCATGGCGACCCTCTACGCCTCGGGACCTCGCGGGATTCCGTGCGGGCGAAAGGGTTGCGGAGGGCCGCAAGGGTTTCATCCGCGTCGCGGCGCGACGGATTCATACGGTTATGAGGCGGGCGCCTCGCGCCGGGCGTGGACCTTGCCAACGCGAGGACGTGAGACCCATGGGGCAAGGTCGTCGGACGATGATCGAAGGGCGAGAAATCGCGCTCTCCGCTTCGAGGCGCCTCATCGCCCGGGCCGCGGCCGAGGCGACGCGGGGCGGACCGGCGACGGAAGAGCTGCTCTACGAGACGATCTTCCACGAGTCGGCGCGCCTCGCTCACGCGTCCAAGGATGCTCGCGGGCAGGAGGATCACGCATTCGTCGAGGGGCTTCGGCGGACGCTGGCCGCGCATCCGGACCGGGCCGCCGCGCTCTTCTCGGAGCTGGTGAATCGCTACGGCGAGGAGATCGCCGGCCACTTCAATGGCGCCGTGTACCGAGCGACGACCCAGCTTCTGCCCCCCGTCCTCGACACGATGCTGGGTGGACCGGCGCGCCGAACCGGGGCCGGCTCCGACCTCGCCGATCTCGCGGAGCGCGTCGTCGTAGGGGGGCATGTCGACGAGCTGCGCGCGCTGACCGCGCGCGGCACGGTCGTGTTGGTCCCGACCCACGTCTCCCATCTCGACTCGGTGGTGCTGGGGCTGGCCATTCATCGCCTGGGCTTGCCGCCGTTCTCGTATGCGGCCGGGCTCAACCTCTTCCACAGCCGCGTGCTCGGCTTCTTCATGAACCACCTGGGCGCGTTCACCGTCGACAGGACGAAGAGCGACCCGACCTACAAGGCGCTGCTGAAGGAGTACGCGACGGTCGCGATCGAGCGCGGCCAGCACGTCCTGTTCTTCCCGGGCGGGACGCGCAGCCGCTCGGGAGGGCTCGAGACGACACTGAAGAAGGGCCTCCTCGGCACCGCCCTGGGCGCGTATACGAACATGGCGCGCGCCTCCTCGAGCGGAGGCCGGGTCTTCGTCGTGCCCTGCACCTGCAGCTACCCGCTCGTCCTCGAGGCGGAGTCGCTCATCGACGATCACCTCAATCGGACCGGGTCCGGTCGTTATCTTCACCCGCCCCCCGACGAGTCGGATCGATTGGAGCGCTGGGCGAGCATCCTCTCGAGCATCCTCTCGCTGGATTTGCACGTGCATATCCGCTTCTCGGCGCCGCTCGACCCGTTCGGTTGCGCCGTCGACGCCGAAGGCCGATCCCTCGACCCTCACGGGCGCGTCATCGACGCGGTCGGGTACGTGCGCGAGATGGGAGACGTGCAGCCGGACGAGGCCCGGGACGCGGAGTACACGAACGAGCTCGCGACCCGGATCCTGGCCGCATATCGTCGCGACAACGTCGCGTTGTCGACGGGGGTCGTCGCGTTTGCTTTGTTCGAGCGGCTGCGCACGCGCCACGCGGAGACGGACATCTTCCGAATGCTTCGGACGCTCCCTCCTCGCCCGACCGTTCCGAAGGACGAGGTCGTGGAGACGGTCGGGCGGGTGCTCGGGGATCTCAGGAGGCGGTGCGAGCGGTCCGAGATCGCCGTCGCCTCCGAGGTCGCCGGAGATCCGGCCAGCGTCGCGGCCCGGGGGATGAGGACGCTCGCCGCCTATCATCGACCGGCCGCCATCGAGGACGAGCGCAGCCGGGTCGCGGTCACGGACCCGCGATTGGTCCTCTATTACGCGAATCGCCTCATGGGCTATGGGCTCCTCGAGGGCGAGCTCGGAGATGGAGCAGGCCGATGATCCCTTCGATCGCACCTTCCGCGAGGCCCCGCGTCGCCGTGCTCGGAGCGGGCAATTGGGGGACGACGCTCGCCCATGTGGCGGCGACGAACGAGTGCGAGGTTCGGCTCTGGTCGGTGCACGAAGCGCAGGTCCGCGAAATAAACGACGAGCACACCAATCGGCAGGCCGTGCCAGATCTCGAGCTGTCGCGCAGCATCGAGGGCACCTCTCGCCTCGAGCACGCCCTCCACCGAGCCGACGTCGTGCTGATGGTCGTTCCCTCTCAAGCCGTCCGTGAGGTCTCCCGCGCGATGAGCGCGCACCTCGATCCGGCGCAGATCGTCCTCCAAGCGGCGAAGGGAATCGAGCTGGGCTCGAAGAAGCGCCTCACCGACGTGGTGATCGAAGAGACGTGCGCGCGAAAGATCGGCGTGCTCTCGGGGCCGAACATCGCGCCCGAGATCGCGCGCGGAGAGCCGGCGGGGACGGTCATCGCGACGCGCATCCCCGCCGTCGTGCGCTGGGGGCGGCGGGTGCTCTCGTGCCCCTCCTTCATGGTCTTCTCGAGCACCGACATCGCCGGGGTAGAGCTGTGCGGCGCGCTGAAGAACGTCGTCGCGATCGCGGCCGGTATCGCCGACGAAATGGGCCTGGGGGTGAACGCGAAGGCCCTGTTGTTCGCGCGCGGGCTCGCGGAGATGGGGCGCATCGCGGCCGCGATGGGGGCGCGCGCTTCGACGATCAGCGGGCTCGCGGGGATGGGAGACCTGGTCGCGACGTGCAGCAGCACCCGGTCGAGGAATCATCGAATGGGGGAGGAGCTGGCGCGCGGGGCGTCACTCGAGGAGGCGGGGAGGGCGATCGGGATGGTCGCGGAGGGCGTCACGACGACCAAGGTCGCGCGCGTGCTGATCACGGAGCTCGGGCTGCGGTGCCCCCTCTACGAGTACATGCATCGTGTGCTCTACGAGGGGCTGAGCCCCGCCGTCGCGCTGCAAGAGCTGCTCGCGATGCCGGCCGGGCGTGACGTCGTCTGGACGTGACGCCGCTGGCACATCGATTGCGGAGAGCCAGCGAGTCCACGCACGGCGCGTGCGCCGGAGGCTCCATGAAGCGGGCGAAGCACGAAGGAAAGCTCGAGTCACCTCCGCCAGCCGACGAGCTCGGCCGCTCGAACCCTGCGCCTCATGAAGAGCTCCTGCGCTTCGTGGGCTTCGACGAGGACGACGAGAAGCGGCTGCGGGCGGCCTATCCGATCGTCTCGATCTCGTTCCCGGAGGTGGCCCACGACTTCTATCGGCGGATCGCCGCTCATCCGGGAGCGGCGCAAGTCTTTCGAGACGCAGCGCAGGTGACGCGCCACCAGTCTTCGGTGCGCGCTTGGCTCGACCGCGTGTTCACGGGTCGACGCGACCGCGAGTACTTCGACCAGACGACCAAGATCGGCGAGGTCCACGTCGACGTCGCCGTCCCCCTGCGCTTCCTTCCCACCAGCATGCACCAGCTCGCGAATGCCCTCGAGGAGATCGTTCGCGCCCAGATCGAATCGCCGGAGGAGACGATCGCGTCCATTCGCAAGGCCCTCAGCCTCGAGCTCGCGGTGATGATGGACAGCGGCGTCAGCGTGGCCCTCTCGCGAACGCACCAGCGCGAGCGCGCCCGCACCCGCGAGCACGCTCGACGCCTGGCCTCCTTGGCCACGCTCGGGGCGGGGCTCGCCCACGAGATCCGCAATCCCCTCAATGGCGCTCAGCTCCACCTCACGCTGCTGAAGCGACAGCTCGCCGACCTCGCCCCTTCGAGCCGATCCGCGGGGGTGATGGGGCACGCCGATCTCGTCGACGCGGTCGAGGTGGTGGGGAGCGAGATTCGCAGGCTGTCGAAGCTCGTGACGGATTTCCTCTCGTTCGCCAACCCGAAGCCATTGAACGAGGCGGTCCACGATCTTCGGGACATCTGCCGTCGGGCCTCGACCGCGCTCGACGGGGCGGCCCGCAAGGCGGCGGCGGAGATCTCCCTCGACCTCTCGCCCTCTCCCGTCCCCTCGGTGGTCGATCGGGAGCGCTTCGAAGAGGTCCTGCGCGAGCTCATCGCGAACGCGGTGGAGGCGGGCCTCGATCGGCCAACCCACGTCGTGGTGCGAGCGAGGACCTTCGGAGAGTGGAGCGTCGTCGAAGTGGAGGACGATGGGGTCGGCATCGACGATCCAGAGGCCCCCCTGTTCGATCCGTTCTACACGACCAAGCCGAACAACAGCGGCCTCGGCCTATCCATCGCCCACCGGGTGGTGACCGAGAGCAACGGGACGCTCTCGTTCGGGAGCCGATCCGGCAAGACGACCTTCAGCATTCGATTGCCGAGGGCGGAGATGGTCCGCCGAACCCCCGCGCGCAGCCAGTCGAGCTCGAAGCACAAGCGCTCGGGCTGAGCGGCGCGCCCATTGCAATCGAGGAATTCGCGATCACATTGGGGTCGCACGCTCGGACGCTGATGACGCGCGCCCGAGCGCGCCCCGACCATTTCGATGGCCCGAGCGAGCACGTCCTCAGGAGAGATGGCCATGAGCAACATCAGCGTAAAGAAAGAGACCCACGTCACCCCCAAGCCCGCGGCCGTCCCGGACTGGGATCCGGCCCGGCTGATGCGCCAATTCTTCGGCTGGGATCCGTTCCGCGAGATGTCGCCGATGTTTCGCAGTGAGCCCGCCGCCTTCTCGCCCGCCTTCGAGGTGAAGGAGACAAAGGAGGGCTACCTCTTCAAAGCCGACCTGCCGGGCGTGAAGGAGGGCGATCTGGAGATCACCATGACGGGAAACCGTCTGTCGGTGAGCGGCAAGCGCGACGCCGAGAAGGAAGAGCGCGCCGACACCTATTACACCTACGAGCGAGCATATGGCTCGTTCACCCGCTCCTTCACGTTGCCCAACGACGTGGACGCGAACAACATCAAGGCCGACCTGCGCGACGGGGTGATGACCTTGTTCGTGCCTCGCAAGCCCGAGACGATGCCGAAGAAGATCGCCATAGGTCGTTGACCCTCCGGCCCGCGAGGTCTGCTCGCGGGAGGGGCTGACCCGGCGTTCCCCGGCCGCAAAGAACGGCGGCGTCGCTTCGTGCCGTGACGTCGAGCCCGGATGTCGATAAAGATCGGTCTCGATGACGCGTCTCCGTCTGCTGCTGGCGCTGTTCGCTGCCATGTTCGCCCTCGCCTTCGCGCCGGTCGCGCTCGCGCAGCCGGCGGTGGCGCAGAAGGCCATTCAGGAGGGCGATCGCGCCGCCGCCGCGAACAAGTGGCCGGAGGCGCTCGCCGCCTACGAGAAGGCTCACAAGGCGAACCCCTCCGCCGCCTCGGCGATGAAGGTCGCCAACGCCCTCTACAAGCTCGGCCGCATCTCGGACGCCCACGACGCGTACGAGACCGCTCTGAAAGAGCGCTCGGCGACGATGCTCGGCCCCGACAAGAAGCTCGCGAACGACCGGCTCAACGAGCTCAAGGGCAAGACGGGCACCGTCTCGATTCGGGTGAGCGAGGCGGGGAGCGCGGTGTCCGTCGACGGCAAAGTGGTGGGGACCTCACCGCTCGCGAAGCCGGTTCGGCTCGAGGTGGGCGCCCACAAGCTCAGCGTCAGCAAAGAGGGGTTTTCCCCCTTCGAGAAGAGCGTCGACGTGGCGGCGAAGGCGGAGATCTCGCTCGACGTCGCTCTGAAAGAGGCGGGGGGCAAGGTCGTCGTCAGCGTGAAGGGCGGGGAAGCCCTGCAGGTCTTCGTGGACGGACAGGAGATGGGCCCCTCCCCTTGGGAAGGCCAGGTCGCCGCCGGGTCCCACGCGATCTCCGGCCGCTCCGCCACCCTCATCACCCCCGTTCAGAACATCGAGGTGAAGAACGGCGGGGTCTCCACCGTGGAGCTCGTCGCGCAGCGCGGGGCGGGGACGCTCGACGTCCACGTCGAGACCCCCAAAGCCCGCATCTACGTCGACGGCCAGAAGGTCGGCGAAGGGATGTTCAAGGGCGACTTCGTCGAGGGCGAGCACGAGCTGAAGGTCGAGGCCGACGGCTACGAGCCATTCATCAAGAAGGTCAAGCTCCCCTCCGGCGAGGTGGTGGCGGAGACGGTCACGCTCCACAAGGCGACCGCGGGCGCGGTCGTTGAGAAGCCAAAGACAATCTGGACCTTCGACGGGGTCTATGGCGGGTTCCAGATCGTCGGCATGTTCGAGCCGGCCGGCTCGGGCAACACGATCGGCAGCCACTGCGAGGTGCTCGGAGCGACGACCTGCGAGGACGGCCTCCCCATGGGCGGCGCCATCGCCGGCTATGTCGGGTACGCGTTCTCACCCGTCGGGCTCGAGCTCTTCATCCTGGGCGGCGCGGACGTCACCAAGCCCCACGCTTCCTACGACGGCGCGACGGGCAGCGAGGTGAACCCCCTCGTGGCCCAGCCCGCTCGAGAGGAGGACTTCATCATCGGGCGCTTCGGAGGCGGCGGAGCGGCTCGCATCAGGCTCCTCTTCCCGTTTGGACGCTTCCGCGTCGGGGGCGCGCTCGGGGCGGGGCTCGCGTATCGACACATGCTCCTCGGAAGAACCACGACCACGACCGACGGCTTCGCCAGCGACACTGGCAACGGCGACGGGGACGGCTATCTGACGGGGGTGCTCTCGGCGGAGCTCTCTGGCCAAGTCGTCCTCGCCGGCGCCACCGCGTTCGTGTTCGGGGCGAACCTCTGGCTCGAGCACGCAGGCAACGGCGTCATCAGCCCCGCCCGCAGCGACATCTACCTGACCAAAGACGGCGAGAACCCCCAGCCTCAGGCGACGCCCGCCTATGACATGGCGAACGGGACGCAGGTCTTCATCGGGCCGTTCATCGGCATGCACTTCGGGCCGTACTGAGGGACGGCGCCCGCGATCGGGGGGACCCCGCTATTTGGCGGGCACGGCCTCGAAGTCGACGCGACGATTGCGATCGGCGGCGTCGGCGGTCGCTCCGCTCGCGATTGGATAGTCCACCCCGAACGACTTGGTCAGGACGTTGCCTCGGGGGATGCCGGCCTTGACCAGCCACTCCGCGGCCGCCTTCGCGCGCGCGGTGGCGAGCTCCTTCGGGTTCTTCTCGCGGGGATCGGCGTGGCCGCGGACCACGATGTTGGACGGCTTTCGATTGGACTTGTACATCGAGACGACGAGGTCCAACGCGCTCTTGGAGCTGGGGGCGGCGTCGATGGCGGAGCTGTCGGGCGCGAACGAGATCGACTGGGACAGCTCGTTCACCTCTGGCATGGCGCACGGCGAGAGGCAGGGCATCGGGGGCGGCTCGCTCGCGTTGGCTTGGATCTTTCGATAGACCTGCTCGCCCTGAGGGCTGAAGGCGGCCGCGATCGCGTCGAGGTGGGCCTCGAGCCGGCCGACCAGCGATTTGACGTATTCGGAGTGAGCACGGCTGCGCGCCGCGACGCTCCCGGTGCCGCCGGACGCCCCGCCGCAGCTGCCGAAGCCCCAAACCCGCGTGGCGTCGTAAATCGCCTTCAGCTTCTCGCCGACCTCGCGCCACGTCGCCTTGCACTCGGGAGCGTTCGCGTCGCACGCCGGCGGGTGCTCCCAGAGCGCCTGCACCGCGCCGTACTCTCGATCCAGTTGCTGCTCCAAGTATCCGAGGCGCTCGTCCTCCGCCCCGGAGACGCCGGGCGGCTTGCCTCGCGCTGGAGCGGCGGCGAGGACCTCCTTCCACGGCGAGAGCGGCGCCGGCATCGCCTTCGGCTGCTCGGAAGCGGTGGCCGACGCCGACGAGGCGCCGGTCGCGATCGTCGTCGTGGTCGGGGCCACGCTCGTCGAGGTGCTGCTGCCGCGATCGGGGTTCTCGGGGGCGCCGCAGGAGAACGCGGCGAGCGCGGTGGAGAGGAGGAGGGCGCGACGCGCGAGGATCGCGTCGCGGTCACTGTCATCGTCGTCGATCGCCACTTCGGCCTACTGGATCGGGTCGATCACGAATCGGGAAGGATCCTCGCACGGGATCGAGGTCACGACCGGTACCTGAGGCGCGGGCTCACCCAAGGCCGCGAACACGGTCGCGACGTCGGTGAGGGTGTCGCGGAGCTCGTCGCAGGGTGCGCCGCAGATTCGGATCCCGCCGCTCGCGTCCACGCCCCAGCCGCTCTCCGTCAGCGCCGCCGCCTCGCTGTCGCACGCGTCGTTGCGAGCAATGTCGGCGCGCTCGAGGGTGATCGGGTTCACGTACGAGAGGTGGGTCGCGTTCGTTTTCACGCTGTCGCTGGCGGGCGGGTCATAGAGGCAGCTGCCGAGGTCGTTCAACACCTTCTGCACGGCGAGGGCGCCGTCGCTCTCTTTGGCGATGGCGTCGAACACCTCCGTGCCTCCCGCCGTAGCGATGGCCGCCCCTTCTGCTTGCGCATCCGGATCGGCGGTAGATCCTTCGGACGGCTTCAGGACGGCGACATACGTGTAGATGTTCTCGTTGTCCTTCTCCGCCTGAGCGAGCGCGTCGGGGGCGGTCGGCCCGCAGAACCCGCCGAAGTCGTGGTTGCCGACGACGATGACGGCGCGGCGATTGAACACGCTCGTGTCGGTCGAGGGCGTGAGGGCCTCGAGCGCGTCGTAGGCGCCCTGCATCGCTGCATCGAGGTTCAGGGCAGGGTCGTCGGGCAGGAGCGTGCCCGTATCGGCCAGGGCTTGGCCGATGGGATCCCGAACCTTGTCGACGTCGTCGAAGCCGAAGTCGGGAGACTCGTATTCGGTGGGGTCACAGGTGTCCGAGGGCAAGAACGACAGCGCCACGGACGTCCGCGCGGCGATCGGGTTTCGAAGCGGGATGCCGACCGCGACCTGGATGTCCCCGCCGTAGATGTCGGCCATGCTCTGGGAGCGATCGAGCAAGACGTAGAGGGCGCTCTCGCTCGGCACGAGCGGATCTCCCAGGGTGCAGAGCTCGTCCGCGTTCTCCTGCAACGGGGCGCGCCCACCCGCCTGGATGTCGGCCATGTCCGTCTCACAAATGGGCTGGAGAGGGGGCTTGGCGAGGCAGGCGGGGGCGGCGCGGACGGCGAGGATCTTCCCCTTCTTGTAGTTCGACTCGCAGAGGTTGGGCGCGAGCTGGAACGTGAGCGGATCGTCGGGATTGGGGAGGATGAAGCCCTCCTTGTCGTCCAGATCGAGGATCTCCGTGCCGAACGACGAATAGACGATCTCGACGTTCATGTGGCCGGGCTGGATGTCGAGCTCGGGGCCGTCGGGGATCACCGGATAGCGGAAGGTGCAGGTCTCGGCGTCCTTCAGGATCGCGGCCTGGGTGAGCGCGTTCGGCAAGCAGTACTTCGCGCTGAAGCAGGTGTTCGTGTTGCCGAAGACGAGCGTGTCTTTGTAGTCGACGAGCGTCTCCGAATCGACGGCGTTGTCCTCGCACAGACCGCCCACGCACGTCTGATCCTCGGGGCACGCGACCCCGCTGCAGCTCTCGCGCAGGGGCATCGGCAAGTAGAGGATGCGATCGTCGATGTAGGGCAGTCGCTTGCTGCGAATGACGACGACCTGCGGGTCGTCTCCGCCGGGAATGGCGGCGACGCACGTGTCGTCGAAGGCCTGCCCTTGCTCGGAGGTGCGGAATCCCAGCACGGTGATCGTGACCGGCTCCAACACCTGGCCTTTGCGCGCCTCTTGGGGGACCATCCCGAGCGTGCTCGGCAGCGTCACCGTCCCGTCGACGAGGGGATAGGTGCGGCAAGAGACCTGCTGACCTCCATATCGAACGACGACGCCGACGGCGGCGAGATCCTTCGGCACTTGGATCTGCGTCGTCATCCCCGCGACGATCTCGGTGGCGGGCGTCGTGCACGCCGAGAACGAGGCGAGCCCGCCGAAGAGGAGCGCTCCCCCCGCGACGCGCAGGCCGCGAAGGAGCCGGCGATTGGACTGCCGAGGCGAGCGAACCGAGGCCGCGGACGAGGTGATTTCGTTCATTGGAAGTCTGTCTCTTAAGATCAGAAGTGGAAGAGCGTCGGAACGACCCCCGGATCGAAGGTCCCCGTGACTTGCGGCGCCTCCGAAGGACGAAGTACGAAGTAGCACGCCGTGGCCGCCCCCGCCGCCACGAGGGCCCCCGTCACCGTCCAGTAGATCCAGGCGGAGCTCTTGTCGGCCTCGAGGGTGACATCGACGACGCGCTCCTGATCGGCGACGAGCGCGATCTCCTGGCGCAGCGTCTTGTAGCCCGTCTTCCTCACCTCGAGGGTGTGACCGCCCGCAGAGAGGAGGCCCTCCCACGTCCCCGTTCCGCGCGGCTTGTTGTCGATGACGATCGTCGCGTCGGGGAAGCCAGTACGAATGCGGATCTTCCCCTCGTTCACCTCGGTGGTGAGGGCGAGGGTGATCTTGAGGGGCTGTCCGAAGACGACGTCGCTCGTCTGGCGCGCCGGCAAGAAGCCCTTGAGGCGGGCCTCGAACGTATGGCGACCGGTGGGGACCTCACCATTGAATGGGGCGGGCCCCATTTCGGTCCCGTCGATGAAGATCGTCGCCCCGTCCGCGCCATTGACGAGGATCTGAGCGCGGGCCGTCTTCTCCGCCTTTACCATGTTGAGGACGGCCTTCGCCGGCTTGCCCTTCGGGATGTCGATCGTCCGCTCGACCCGGGCGAATCCCTCTTTCTCGAGGACGATCTTGTTCGGCCCCACGTCGACGGTGATGGGTCCGGCGATGGGCGTCTTGCCCACTTCGAGATCCTTGATGATGACCTTCGCCCCCGCCTGATTCGACTCGAGCTCGAGGGTGGTCACGAACGCGCGCACCGTCTCCAGCGCGGACTCGGCACGATCGGCCTCGGCCTTCGGGAGCTTCGCCTTGAAGCTCAGCTGCTTCTCCCAGGCCGCCACGGCTTGGGAGTAATACTTCCGCTCCTTCCAGCAGACGCCGATGTTGTAGAGAACCCTCGGGTTGGCGCTCTCTTTGTAGATTTGCTGGTACTCGACGAGGGCCGCTTCGTAGTTGCCGTCGTCGAAGAGCTCACCGGCCGAGTCCCAGGCGGCGCGGAGGTTCGGCGGCAGCTCCTCGCGGATCTTCGGCGCCTGGGCGGAGGCGACGAAGGTCGCGAACGTCACCGCGAGCGCGGCGAGGACGGAGACGACGGTGGCCCCGCGCGGCCCGCGGCGGAGAAGACCAAACAGCGATCGAAGGAAAGGTGTCATTGGTCGCGTGTGATTTGGTTCAGCTTCTTGCCGGACGTGGGCGGAGACGGAGTCGGGAACGGGGACGGCGAGGCGCTGGTGAGCGGGGTACGTGTCGTCGCCGTGCTCGACGGCGCGACGCTAGCAGAGGTGGATGCGCTCGCCGACGCGGACGCGAGCGCGGAGGACGAAGGCCCCGGCGACACCGTCGGGCTCGGAGACTCGGCGGTTGTCGATTTGGCCTCCGCGGCGGGAGCGGCCGCGGCGGGAGGGGTGGTCGTCGTGACCTTTCCGAGGGCCCACACCACGACCGCCATCGCCCCGATCGCGGCGACCGCGACCGCCCCGATGGCCCACACCATGGGAGACGACTTCTTCTCCTCGGCGCGCGCCTCGCGGACGGTGCCCTGGGTGGTGCTCGCGACCTGAGCGGTCGTCGCGACCGTCGCGTCGATCGTCGGCGTCTCCTCGCGCTGGGTCCTCGGCAGGGCCGACTGCGCGGTGGACCGCCCCGTGATCCGCCCGGAGGCGAGCGACGCCGCCGCGCCCTTGCTCATCATGAGCGTGCCGGTCGCGCTCGCCTGCGGGGGGATGCTGCCGGCAGGAGGAGGACGGCTCTTGTTGCCGGCGTTCGTGGTGCGGAGCAGGCGGGCGACCACGTAGTCGCTGCGATCGTCGGCGAACGGCGCGAGCGCCTCCGCGAACTGCTGCGCGGTCTGGTAGCGCTGGTCGCGGTCTTTGTGGAGGCCCTTTCGGACGACGTCGGCGAGGCCGAGGGGCAAGTCCGAGCGGTACTGGTCGATCGGCTTCGGGTCCTCGAGGGCGAGCATCGTGAACAGCTCGCTCAGCGTCCCCGACATCGGGACGAACGGCGTCACCCCGACGAGCATTTCATAGAGGATGACCGCGACCGAGTAGAGGTCGGAGCGGGCGTCCACGTCGCGGGGGCTGCGCGCTTGCTCGAGCGACATGTAGAGCGGCGTGCCGAGGGCCGCGCCCGCCCCCGTGAGCTCCAGGCCGGCCGCGTCGTCTTGCCGGATCTTGCTGATGCCGAAGTCGACGATCTTGATGAAGTCGGCGTCCCCGTCCTTGCCGGTGATGAAGCAGTTCGCCGGCTTCATGTCGCGGTGGACGATCTTCACTTTGTGGGCCGCTTGGAGGCCGCGGAGCATCTGGAGCGTGAGGTGGACGGCCCGGCTCACGTCGTCGAGGTGGGGGTGTCCCTCGCGGCGCATCATCTTGGAGAGGTCCTCGCCCTCGAGGAACTCCATCACGATGTAGGGCACTCCGTTCGGGAGCTTGCCGACGTCGAACACCTTCACCACGTGCTCGCTGTCGATCTTGGAGGAGGCCACCGCCTCGTTGAGGAAGCGCTCCACGACCTCCGGCTGCCCGAGGATGCTCGGGCTCATGAACTTCAGCGCGACGGGGACCTTCCGCAGCAGGTGCCGCGCGCGGACGACGGATCCCATGGCGCCGGCACCGAGCACCTCCTGGATCTCGTACTTCTCCTCCAGGATTTCGCCCCGCCTCGGATAGTCGGCGATCGTCTGATCGTGATCCTGCATCGCGCGATACTTCGGA
This sequence comes from Polyangiaceae bacterium, assembly GCA_044225865.1. GTDB lineage: Bacteria > Myxococcota_A > Polyangia > Polyangiales > Polyangiaceae > Xiheicaenibacterium. The sequence continues at coordinate 93,097 of JBGAID010000030.1, forward strand.
GGCTACCACGGAGGCCAGAGGTTTTCTCCCCGTGATAGGCTGCCTTTTTCAGCCATGGATGAGTTCGAGGCGCTCGCGCAAGAGCGCGTGGGCACCACGATCGGCGGGTTTCGAATCGAGCGCGTCCTCGGGGTCGGAGCGATGGCGAGCGTGTTCGTCGGCCGGCGCGACGGGCAAGCGGCGGCCCTGAAGGTGCTCCACCCCCAGTACTCGGGGGTCGGAGAGATCCGGAAGCGCTTCCTCCGGGAGGGCCCGCTCGGAGCGGCCCTCTCCGCGCTGAGCCCGCTCTGCGAGGGGATCGCGCGGGTCCTCGAGTCCGGCGTCTCCGAGGACGGCCTCGCCTATCTCGCGATGGAGCTCCTCGTCGGGGAGACCGTGTTCGATCGGGCGGCGCGGCTGGGCATCCTGCCAGTGGAGGTGACGCTCGCGATCGCGGGCCAGGTCCTCGACGTGCTCGTGGTCGCGCACAGCCACGGCATCGTCCACCGCGACCTCAAGCCGGAGAACCTGCACATCGACGCGGCCGGGGTGGTGAAGGTGCTCGACTTCGGCATCGCGCGCGTTCGTGATCCTCTCCCGAGCGGCGTGGGAGGCCTGCCCGAGAAGACGGCGACGCGATCGGGGGCCTTGCTCGGCACCTTCGCGTACATGGCGCCCGAGCAAGCGCGCGGGCTCATCGATCGCATCGACGGGCGGTCGGATCTGTTCGGGCTCGGCGCGACCATGTTTCGGCTCCTCGCGGGCCGGACGATCCACGGCGACGTAACCGACGCGCAGCTGATGATCGCGGCCGGGACGCAGAAGGCCCCCGCGCTCTCGTCGGTGGCGCAGTGGGTCCCGCCGACGGTGGCGAGCGTCGTCGACCGCGCCCTCGCGTTCGAGATGGATGATCGCTATCCGGACGCCCTCACGATGCGCCTCGACGTGCGTTCGCTGATCGCGGGGAAGGCCCCTCCGTTCGCGTCTCGAAGGGCATGACGGAGCGGAGCGACGCGGAGCGAGGGGCGGAGCTCCTCTCGATGGTCCTCGCCGATCCGAGCGACGACGAAGCCCGGCTCGTCTACGCGGACTGGCTGCTCGGCCGCCACGATCCGCGCGGGACCCTCATCCAGCTCCAGTGCCGGCTCGAGGCGATGCGGGAGGACGACCCCGATCGGATGGGCCTCTCGCTCCGGGTTCGGAAGCTCGTGGCGGAGCGGGGCGAGGCGATCGCCGGGTCGGTCTCGAAGTGCGCCGCGTCGTATGTCTTCTCACGCGGCCTCGTGCGGGAGGTCACGATGAACGCGGCCTCGTTCGTGAAGCACGGGGCCCGGATCCTCGCGGAGCACCCGATCGAATCGTTGCGGCTCAAACCAATCGACGGGCCCGCCCTCGATCTGCTCGCGTGCGCGCCCGCGCTCGGGCGGGTGAGGGAGCTCGTGCTGGAGGGCCCGGTGACAGGCCCCCGAGCCGTGCCCCTCTCGCTCGCGCCCTTCGCGCGCGCGGCTCGCCTCGACGCCCTCCGGTCGCTCGTCATCAGGCGCATCCTGCTCGACCCGGACGACGCGGCTCCGACGCTCGCGAGCGTCGGAGCCCCCGCGCTCGCGTCGATCGAGATCGACACGTGCCGGATCATGCCGAGGTCGATCACCGCCCTCGCGAGCCGGGAGCGGCCTCTGCCGATCGAGCGCCTCGCGCTCTCGGGGAGCGCGGAGCCGGCCGGCGACGAGGTCGAGCGCTTCGCCCGCGCCCTCGGGTCGGCCCCGACCTTCGCGCGGCTCGCCGAGGTCCGCCTCTGGGACTTTCGCGCCGTCGCTTGGCCGTTCGCGCCTTGGCTCGAGGGCCCGAACGCGGCGAGCTTGCGCTCCCTCGCGATCGGGCCCGGCTTCGATGGTGACGCGCTGGCGCGGGCGGTCGTCGCGCCCGAGGCCAAGACGGACCGCCTCCGCCAGCTCGACCTCGAGGAGACGTCCTTGGGCCGAGGCGGGCTCGACGCCCTCCTCGCCGTCCGCACCGCCGATCGGTTCGTCGACCTTCGCGTGCCGGTGTGGCTTCGAGGCCCGGTCAGCGCGGCTGAGGCTGAGGCTCGTCGAACCAAGCCTTCACCGTGACGCGGTACTCGCCGGCCGAGATGCCGAGCTTCATGTTGATCACGGGCTGAATCACGCAGCTGACCAGGTCCGCGGGTACGGCCTTGTCTTTCTCGTGGGTCATCTTCGAGTGGCCGCTGTCGTCGAAGGAGCCTTCGAACCACGTGGTCACCACGTCGTTGCCCGGATCCTTCTCCATGCGGCACATGTTCTTGCCGCGGGGCTGATCGGAGACGACGCGAGGCTCGCCCTCGAGCTTGCCGTTCGAGACCTGCTGAACCGTCACCTCGTCGATGTGGACGGTGTACATCGCGGGGCCGGTCACCGGGTCGTGCGGCTTGCGTTTGGCGGCCGCCCCCGACGAAGAGGAGGCGCCGTCGCCTCCTTTCGATCCACACCCCACGAGGCCCAACGAGAGAACGATCGCGAACCGAGCGAACCGATGCACGGCGCCACTATATCGCGCGTACGCCGAGATCGGGTCGAGCTAGGATGGGCACGATGAGAGAGCTGCGCATGGCTGGCTGGATCGCGCTCGTCGCCCTCGTGACGGGATGTGGAACGTCTTCCCCCGAAGCGCGCGAGCCCGGCCTCTCGGCCGATGCGGGCGGTGCCGCTCCTCCCTCGTCGGCCTCGTCTCCCGGCGCGAGCGCGTCGAGCGCGCCGGCCCCGACCACGAGCGCGGCGGCGAGCGCGGAGGCGAAGCCCGACACCCGCGTCCACGACGCGTGCGTGAAGCTGTGCGAGCGGGTGGCGAGCGCGTGCCCGAAGGGACGGGGTGAAGCGTGCCTCGCCCAGTGCGGGGCCTACGAGTCGCAGGCGAAGGGCTGCGTCGCGGAGACGGAGGCGGCCCTGAGCTGCCAGGCCAAATCGAGCGACAGTTTCTGCGACAACGTCGCCTCCTCCCAGTGCACGCAGGCGTTCATTCGCATGCAGCGCTGCCAGCGCGGCGAAGCGATGGAGACGGCGACGGCCTCGAAGGCGGGGCTGCCCGCCGATTGGCAGAAGGTCACGGACGACGCGTGGAAGCTCTCCTTCGCGATGCCCAAGGGGGCCGCCCTCGACGACAAGGCGAAGACGAGGACATGGCGCGTCGCTGCAGGGGGCGCGAGCTACGAGGTGGTGGAGCTCGCGCGGCCGAAGTCGCTCGAAGGGAGCGCGCTGGTCAAGCTCGTCATCGCCCACGTCGGGATCGGCTGCCAGAAGGAGATGAAGCTCACGGGGCGCGTCGACACGGACACGATGACGTTCACGCGATTCGAAGCGCGGTGCACGAACGGCGACGCGGTCCGAGGCAAGCTCCGCGTCGACGCGACGCGCGTCGTCTCGGCGATGGTGCGCGGCGCCGTCCCGGACGAGCACCGCGAAGGCTTCCTCGAGAGCATCCAGTAGCCGGCATGACGGTCGAGGTTCGGCGCGGGGACGTGTTCTGGCTCCGAGAGGACGAGGGGCTCGCCCACCCTCACGTCGTCGTCCAGGACGACGTCTTCAATCGGTCCCGCATCCGCACCGTCGTCGTGTGCGCGCTCACGTCGAACCTTCACCGCGCCCACGAGCCCGGCAACGTCCTCTTGGACCCGGGAGAAGGCGGCCTCCCGAAGCAGAGCGTCGTCGTCGTCTCGCAGATCGCGTCCGTCGACAAGGAGCGCCTCGGCGAGAGGATCGGCGCGCTCTCCCCGTCCCGCGTCGATCGGATCCTCGACGGGTTGAGGTTTCAGCAGGCGTCCTTCTTCCGTGAAGGGAGCTGACCGATCAGGGAATCGCGGGACAGCGCTTCGCCTCGAAGCGACCGACGAGCTGAGATTTCCCTTCGTCGGGGAGGGCAAGGAAGACGCGCCCCCGCACCACCTTGTCGTCGGCGGCCTCGATGGAGAGCGCGGCGCTGAAGTATTGGGAGTACGTCCACGATCGATAGCCGTCGGCTTCGAACACTTGGAGATCCGCGCCGAGAATCGCCCCCGTCTCCTCCTTGTCGCCTCTCGTGAGCCCTGCGAGCTCGTCGCCGGCTTTGGGGGGACCGGGCAGATAAAGGGCGAAGCTGTCGATGGCGAAGGTGGGCCCTTCGCGCGAGTTGATGCGCCCGTCGTCGCCATAGCTCGTGAGCCAGCCTCCCCGCGGGCGCTCCGCGCAGGGCTCTCTGGGCGCGTCGCGATAGAGGTCGATCTCGGTCACCCGCTTGCCGAGCCGGTCGCGCTCTCGAATGGTCGCGTGGGCCGGGGTAGCGGGCGCGCCTGCGATGATCGCGGTGAGAGGGACGTCGGGGATCTTCGCCGGGCTCACCCCGTCGAGGGTCCAAGGCATCCCCGAGAGAGGCGGCGGCGATTCTCGAGGGAGCGCCTTGGTCGGGCAATACTCGCCCTTGATAGGGCCGCGCACCGCGTAGGCGCCGTCGGTCGAAGTGAGCTCGATCGCGCCTTCGAACGAGAGCAGCGCTGCGTCGACCCGCGCGATCGATAGCGTCACGTTCGCGCTCGACTTCGCGCTTCCGTCGCCCACGACCCATTCGTCGGGCTCGATGGAGAGCTTGGTCCCCGCCTTCCAATCTTCGACCTTCCGGGCGAAGGTCACCTGCCTCTCCGCCTCCCCGACCGGCTCTTCGCACCGCCAGCGCTCGCGCTTCTTGTCTCGGTCCGCTCGCTGATACAGCCCGAGGGTCATCGCCCCGCCGTGCTGGACGAGGAGCACGACGTCGGGCGAGAAGGGCTTACCGGCGAGGGTGCCGGCGGGGGCGCGATGAGGCGCGGCCACGCGATCGGACGAGGGCCGCGTCCTACCCGGAGCGGGAGGCTCGTCGCTCGGCGCCGTGCCGGTCATCAGGGTCGGCGTCGGCCCGGTGCGGCCTTGGGTCGAGCTGCCCCGCGCCTCGTCCGTTCGGCACCCGGGGACGAGCACCATTGCAATGGACACCATAGCGACCCGGGCCCCGTCCGCGCTCACCGGTCGATGGTATGGACCGGCCGCCCCTCCGTGCTACCGGATTCTCACGGCGGGTCCGCCGCGCAGCCGTAGATCTCATCGACGACCCCGTCGAGTGAAGCGGCCTTTGAGCGCGCTCGGCCTCAGCGCCAGCGGACGGGCGTAGCCGTCGGATCCGCGCAGCAGCGAGCGCCCGTCGAATAGTCGGAGTAGCCGCGCGGATGGGCGTCGATCCGGGCATTGCATCCGGCGCGCGTGCCGCGCGAATAGAAGCCGCCCACGAAGGCCCCCTGCGCGTCGTCGACCCACTCGTCGAGGTTGCCGACCATGTCCATGACCGCGTCGTCGCCCCACTTGCTCCCGCACCGCGGCGTCTCGCCCGTCTTGCGGAGGAGGCTCTTTCCTTCGAACTCGACCAGGTTGTTCCGCGGATCGTCGTGATAGCGAGACGCGTCGTGGTGGAGCATCGCGGACGGGTGATTCTCCCGATACACGTTGCAGGCGCCTTGCTCGTAGGACTCCCCGTAGGGGAAGTCGCGCTGCGCTTCTCCGCGGCACGCGGTGATCCACTCCGCCTCCGAGCAGAGGCGCTTGCCGGCGGCCCTGCACGCTGCGCTCGCCTCGTCGGCGCTGAGGTAGCCCTGCGGCAGCACGTGCCCGGCGGAGGCGGCCTTGGGCTTCACCTGGAAATCGGGCAGCGACGGGATGGCGAGCTTCGCCTCGAGGCTCTCCACGGGAGCGCGGGTCGCGCGCTCGCGATAGAGCTCGAAGGCTTGCTGAGCCTTGGCCCAATCGGGGGCGTAGAAGGGGGGCCACGCCGCGCCTGTCTGGGCGTCGACGATGCTCGTCTCGTAGCGGTCGACGCAGACGCGACCGGCCACCGCGACCATCTCGGGAGGGCAGTGGATCACCCCGGGGAGGATGGAGAGCGGCATGGCACGCCCGCGCTCGTCGTCGTCCCGGCCCGTGGAGGCGCGTGATCGCTTGGGAGCACCTTTGCGAGAGGCGCGACGGGCGGAGTCGCCTCGCTTCTTCTTCGCCCCCTTCGAGGCGTGCTCCTTGGCGCGGCCGGCGGCGGCGGGGGCCTTCTTCTTGGCGAGGGCGGGCGACTCCCCCGCGCCGAGCGCGAGAGGGACGACGCACATGCCCGCGATGATCCAGCGTGAAAGCCGCACCCGAGGTGCCTAGACCGACGGCGCCGGGGCGCCAACTTTTCCGTGGCTGCGGGCGGCCTCGCTCCTGCACACACCCTCCGTCGGCTGGCGTTTTTCACCTCGAGGGGGTCCGGTGGGTCTCTCCAACCGAAGCAGGAGGAGAGACCGTGAAACCTCGTTCGTTGGTGCTCAAAGCTTTGCCGTTCGTCGCGATCGTGTGCGCCGGCTGTCCCGCCGGAGACGAGGTGACCTCGCAAGAGGCCCAGGAGATCGTCGAGGAGACGGCCCTCGCCAGCCAGGCCTCGAGCGTCGCGGAGGGATCCATCGAGCTGACGACGAGCTTCACCCTCGGCGGCGCGGTGGAGAACGCGGCGGAGGAGATCGTCGACTTCGTGAAGACGGAGCTGCCGTGCGCGGAGGTCTCGCGGGAGGGCGCGACCGTCTCCATCACCTACGGCGCGAACGGAGACACCTGTACCTGGCACGGCGCGAAGCTCACGGGCACCCACACCGTGACCATCGAGCGCGCCGACAACGACGACGTCCTCGTCCACCACGCGTGGGACCACGTCTCGAATGGTCGTGTCTCCGTGGACGGCAGCGCGGACGTGACGTGGAGCGCGGCCGACAAGAGCCGCCACGTCGTGCACGAGCTGACCTGGACGCGGCTCTCGGATGGCCGCACCGGCACCGGCTCGGGAGACCGTCTCCAATCGCCGCTCGACGGCTCCTGGACGAACGGGATCGACGTCGACGGGAGCCGCACCTGGAAGGGCGACGCGGGGACCTGGACCCTCGCCATCCATCAGGTCGAGTGGCGGTGGATCGACCCTGTTCCGGAGAGCGGCAGCTACGTCGTGACCACCCCGGCCGGAAAGCAGATCACCCTCGAGTTCGAGCGGACGAGCGAGACGAAGGTCCACGTCACCGTCGACGGGACGCGGCGCGACTTCGAGTTCGACGTCGGAACCGCGGGGGACATCGAGTAGCTCGGCTTCGCTGCGCCGAAGAGAAATAGTAGCCTCTTCGGCGCGTGGACGACGACGACGAGGACATGCGTGGGCAGGCGACGCTCGTCATGCGTCCCGAGGACCCGCCCAGCGACGCCGAGCCGGCGACGTTGCTGAAGAGCCCGCCCGAGCAGGCGAACGTGCCCCCGCGCGGAGGGACGATGCAGATGCGGCAGGTCGATCCGTTCGCTCGGACCGTCCCGCCGGGGCGCGAAGATCTCGAGCCGGTCGTGAGCGTCGGCGCCCCCGCAACGACGGCTCCGGTGCGCGAGGAGCCGTCTCATGAGCCGCCCCTCGCGCCCGCGCCGCTCGGATCTGCGCCTCCCTTCATCGCTCCCCTCGTCCCCCCCGTCGAGGATTTGGCGCCACCCAAGAAGAGCGCCTTGCCCGTCTTGCTCGGGGTCGCGATCGGCCTCTTCTCCGTGCTGTCGGTGGTCGGGGTCTTCATCCTCGTCCTCGCCCCCACCCCGGCGGAGCGAAGCACTCGCGCCTCGGGGGCGCCGACCCCCGCCGCCGCGAGCGCCACCGCGAGCGCGACCGCAGAGACGATCGCTCTCAGCCTCTCCTCGGCTCCGGAGAAGGGGCCAGCTTCGGCGGGCGTCGCGGCCTCCACCGACGCGAGCGCGAGCGGCCAGGCGGTGCCCCCGCCGGAGGGGCCGGAGGCGGAGGCGATCGCCGCCCTCGAGCGCTTGAAGACGGCGATCGAGACGTGCGTGAAGACGAAGATCCACAAGCTCCCCGGCACCTCTCCGGCGGTGCCCCCCGCCCTCACGTATTTGAAGAACGGACCCTACAAGCCGCTCATCACCGACTGGACCTCGCCCTTCTTCAGCTGCGCGCCATTGAAGATCGAGACCCCGATGCCATTCGTCATTCAATGGCAGTTTCGAAAATCGGCGGCGAGCGGGATGGGCATCGCTTGGCTCGACCTCGACGGGAACGGCGTGGCCGACAAGGCCTACGCCTTCACAGCCAAGCTCGAGAAGAAGGACGATCTGGTGTTCACCCCGATCGAGCCGACCGACGCGATCTCGCATCGACCGGAGAAGGCCCACTGAAGGGTCAGCGCTTCGACCAGGAGGCGCCGAGCGCGGGCTGGTCGGCGAACGGCGCGAGGAGAGGGGCGCCCGGCCGGGCGCGGTAGTCGGGGCGGTCCGGGGCGAGCTCGAAGAAAGCAGGCTTTTCCGGGTGGAATGGGGCCACTACCGCCCAAGGCTTGTGGGTCGGGGAGATCATCGAAGCGAGGACCTCCTCGAGAGGGACCCCGACCTTCGACGAGACGCTCGGCATCTTCCTCGCGAGCTTGGTCATGGCCGGCGCGGAGGGATCGATCTCGATCGGGCCCATCACGTTCCCGACCGCGTCGAGGCCGGGGATTGAGTCGGGGGTGATCCACATGCCCGGCCCGCGACCGTGGACGGCGATGTTGCCATAGAGGCGAAGGCCGGTGCTGCCATTGCGACATTGAATGGCGGCGCGCGGGCTCTTCGCGTCCACGAAGGTGTTGAATCGAACGAGGTTGTCGCGTGACCCGAAGAGCGGCCGCTGCTCCTCCCCGTAGCCCTCAGGGGATCGAGGCTGCTCGGAGACGAGCTCGGCGTCGAACGGGTTCGCGTTGTCCCACAACACGAGGCCGCCCGCGAGGTTGTCGTAGGCGAGGTTGCGCTGGATGATCGACTCGGTGAGGGCGGCGAAGTTGTAGGCGGCGCCCCCGCGCTCGCCGTTTGCATTCGAGACGTTGCCCTCGATGACGAAGTTCTTCCCGATCCCGTCCGGATAGTTGTTGGCGCCGTATTCGCGATCGGCGCGCTCGAGGGCGTCGCGGGCCCAGGCCCGAGAAGGGGCCATCGGGCGCATGCCGAGCATCCCGACGTGCTTCACCGTCTCCTCGAGGGAGGCAAGCGGGTCCAAATTGATCTGGAGGCCGCACGCGTAGTTGGAGAAGAAGACATTGCGGCGGATCACCCAGTCGTCGGAGCCGTCCGAGACATAGAGGCCGTGCTCCTCGACGCTGCCGGTGAAGGCGCTGTCCTGGACGAGGACGGTGGCGGTGTCGGTCGCGTGCATGCCCCAGGTCCGGTGCCGCTCCGAGAGCACCCCGACGATCGCGACGTTGCGGAGGAGCCTCCCGGTCCGGCCGAAATCCCCGTCGAGCATGATGCCGGCGCGCGGCCCCGTCCGCTCGCCCGCGCCGCGAACCCGGAGCCCCTCGACGACGACGTGGTGGGCGCCCCGCAGGTAGATCATCCAGAGGCGATCGGAGCCGGGGCGATCGATCACGACGCTCCCTTTGGGGCCGAGCCCGCGCACGAAGGTGAAGGCGCGCGGCCCTGCCCCTTCCACGGCGCCGAGGGTGAATCCGGCGTAGACCCCCGGCTGGACGGCGACGAGATCGCCCGGCCCGGACGCGTTCACCGCCTCTTGAATGGTCGCGTAGTGGCCGTCGACGCGGACCTTGATCGGAGCGCCCCTCTCGGTCGAGGGGGGCGCGACCTCGATCTCCTCGGCGCGCGGCTCACCGACGAGACGAACGTGGGCATATCGCTCTTGGAAGACGAAGTTCTTGGCGACCCACGCGTCGGTGTCTTCGGTGTGGAAGTACTGCCCATCGGGGGGGCGGCCCGGGGGCTTCGAAGAATCCGCGCTGGCGACGGGCGGAGGAAGATCCGCATCGGTGGGCGGGGCAGGCGCGCTCGCGCAGCCGACCCACAGCAGGGGCGCGCAGAGCGCGCCGAGGACCGACCGCCGCCACTTCATCGCCGGCGAGCCTTCTCAGGATCGTTCGGAGCCGTCAACGCCGAGACGCTACGGGATGGGGACGCCTCGCCCCGTCGCGCGCGACGAGACGCCCGCCGAGATCGAATCGGCCGTCCACCCCCGCGAAGAGGAACGTGAGGGCGCGCGGATCCTCGAGCGGCTCCGCGAACGAGATCGAGCCCGGATCGTCCCAGAGGAGGACGTCGAGGTCGGCGCCGACGACGGGGCCCAACGCGACGCGCGGGCTCACCCGGAGCTCGATGCCGGCGGTCACGCGCGCGACATCCAACCCGTGAAGGACGCGGTTCTCCTCGCCGTCGGGGACGATCCAAAGCATGCGATAGCCGGAGCCGAACGAGAGATAGGCCCCGGCGCTCTGGAACGCGACGGCGTGGTAGGTCGCCGAGAGGCCCGCCGCCGCGCCGCGCCCGGCGACGTTCGAGATGAAGGTGTCGTCGGCGGACGACTCGTGGAATTGGCCCCACGCCGAGAACGTCCAGCGAGGGGAAGCGCGGTATCCGAGCTCGAGCGAGGCGCCGAATCCGGCGTCCACGAGGTCGGCGACGCGACGGGTCTTCGTGATGTCCCCGAACGGCTGGGTCACGCCGGCCTGCAGCCCGATCTCGAGCGCGCGCGAGGGGGCGAGCATGTCGTCCTTCGCCGCGTCGGGAGGAGCGGGTTGAGCGAGCGCGTCCCGGGACGTGGCCGCGACGAAGAGGAGCGAAGCGAGCGCGGTCGCGAAGGGACGCAGCATGACGGCGTGCTCGACCGGTGCACCGCGCGTTCCATGAGCGCGCGGGAGGATCGGGCTCCCCTCACGTGTCAGCGCGCGACCGTGGGGCGCCGCCGCGCGCCGCGGACGAGGGCATCGCCTCCGCGCGGACGAACAGACGGCGGACGATCTCGTCGTCGCGAGCGGTGCGCGGATCCAGATCGGCGAACCGATACGCCTCGAACACCGCGCGCTCCAGCGTCCACTTTGCCTCGATGTAGCGGGCCAGATCGGCGGTCCGGGCCTGCTCGGAGCGCGCCTGCTGGTGCAATCGAGACAGGCCGATCCCGCCTCCCGTGAGGACCTCGGCGCGGACGCGCGAGAACGCCTCGCCCGCGGCGCGGAGGGACGGGCTCTCCTCCAGCTCCTCGAACGTGTCGAAGGGCACCGGGAAGGTCTCGAACGCAAGGGAGGGCGTGTACCGCAGGCCGTGTCCGAACGTGGAGCAGGTTCGCCTCGCCCAGGCGGCGTGGACGCGGCTGGAGAGGACCGCGAGCACCGCCGCCGAAGGCGACGCCACGATCACGAGCTGATCGGAAGGGACGATCGCAGGATCGATGAACACGGCCGCCAGGTGCCCGGCGACGCGGGGGATCGCGATGATCCGATCGAGGCCGGTGATCGCCCGCGTCAGCTCCGGCCGGTGGTTCGCGAATCGCCACCACGCGGCGCGGTGGACCTCGTCGGCTTTGGTCGATCGCTTCGCCTCGCGAAAGGGCTTCACCCGCGCGGCGACGAGGTCGAGCAGCGCCGGATGCGCCCGCGCTTGGTCGAGCGTCATCGCCCCGAAATGGATCACGCGGCGGTGGGGCCGATGCTCGGGGTGGTTCATGACCTCGTCCCCGCCCATGAACGGCCGCACCAACGCGCGGCTCTCGGGGTTCCGATCGAGGAGCGGCTCGATCTCCTCCGGGGCGACGGTGCCCCCCGCGCCGTCGTCGATGATGAAGCCGGCGCCGCGGAGGAAGCACCCGATGAAGGCCCGCCGGCGCATCGTGGCGAGAGGCCTCGGCTCGAGGCTGTTCGCGTGGGCGGAGAGGAACGAGTCGATCGCGTCCACCCTCACGCCGTCGAGGACGGCGGGCCCGGAGCGCCTCTCCTTCGCGATGAAGACGAGGCTCGTCACGACGCCGGCTGCGCCGGGCCACTCGACGGCGCGCTCCGCCGCGTAGATCGTCCCTCCCTCCTCGACGACGCGGGAGAGGCCGCCCTTGCGGGTCGCGCCTTGGGCGATCGTGTTGGTGGTCACGAACCCGAGGGCGCCGCCCGGCGCGAGGGCGTCGAAGCCGCGCCGGAGGAAGTGGGCAGCGAGGTCCGTGTTGCCGGACGCATCGGGGTGGAGCGCGGCGAGGGCATCGTGATAGGCGGCCCCGAGCACGGTCCGGATGCGCTTGCCTCCGACGTAGGGAGGGTTGCCGAGGACGACGTCGAAGCCGGGCCGCGCGCGATCGAACACCGCGGGAAACAGCCGATTCCATGGGCACCCGGCGCGGTCGCCGAGGGCGCGGTCGAGGAGGGCGTCCGCCTCGACGAGGTGAGCGTCGAAGGCGTCCACGGGCAAGGACGCGTCCCTCACCGAGAGCCAGAGGGCGCGGCGAGCCGCGAGGACCGCGGCCGGATCCACGTCGATCCCGAACAGGTGCTCGAGGGCGATGCGCCGTCGCGTCTCGACGGAGTCGCCGCGCGGGTCGCGCTCGGCGAGAGCGCGAAGCGCGGCGCAGAGGAAGGCGCCTGCCCCCATCGCGGGATCGAGGACGGCGGGAGGGCGCTCGGCGAGCGAACGCGCCCCGTCGAGGGCGACCGTCACGACGCGAGCGACCAGCTCGGGAGGCGTGTAGTGGACGCCGCCTGCGCGGCGCGCGCGTGGGTCGAGCGAGCCCTCGGCGATCGCCCCCAGCGTCGTCTCCGGCCGCTCGGTCTCCGGCGCGAGCGGCCGCCCGGCGTGGACGTCCGCGGCGAGCTCGACGAAGACGCGCTCGACGTGAGCGCATCGCGCGGAGAGCTCCGCCATCAGGGCCGCCGAGACGCCCCGATGGTCGCGATCGCGATCTCGCTTCGGAGCCGCGCGTCCGCGCCGCCCTCGGCGACCTCGGCGAGCCGGGCGAGACCGCGCTCGTAGGCCTCCGCTTCGAGGACGGCGAGCTGAGAGGCGTCGCGCCGCCGCGCCTCCTCGAGCACGGCGCGGGCGGAGAGCATCGACGACTCGTACACGACGCGGACCTCGACCTCGTAGCCGCGCGCCTCGAGCGCCTGCGTGATCCGCTCCGTGGTCCAGAAGCGCGCCTCGTCGATCGCGACCGTCTCGGGAAAGAACCGGTACCCCCACCACGCGGACATTCGAGCCGGATCGATGTTCGCGATCCGAAGCCCCGCAACGGGCCGGCTCACGCGCGCGATCTCGTCGAGCGCTCGCTCTTTGTCCTCGAAGTGATGAAAGGCGAAGTTGGTGGCGACGTAGTCGAAGCCCCCGCGCTCGAACGGGAGCGCCTCGGCGCGCCCCGACAGGAGCGCGGCGGCGCCGACCTTCGACCGCGCCATCGCGAGCATCCCCTCGGATGGGTCGACCCCGGTCCACGCGACGCGCTCGCCGAACGCGGCGATCTGAGCGCGGAGGTAGTTGCCGGTGCCGCATCCCACATCGAGGGCCTCGACGGGGGAGGACCTTCCGTCGAGGAGCTTCGCGAGCTGCGCGTCCGGATCGATCCGATGGCGCGCCGTGTTCTCGTCGTAGCGGGGGGCGATGGGCTCGTAGTCGGTGCGGCGCACGATCTCGAAGGTATCACCGAGGACGGCGGGCGGCGGGATGGGCGGCGCGATCGGAGGGTGATCCAGCGTCTTTCGAAGCCGTGAGACCGACGAGCAGACCGACCCGCGCGATGGGAGGGGCCCAGCTCGCAGACCAGCACGAAAGCTGCCTGCCACGTCGTGTTTGCGCGAGCCCGCCGACGCGCCTAGAGCACGCTGCTGAAAAAGCCCCCGACTGCCATTTCGAAGGCACATGGCCGCCATTTCACCCCCCTACCCCCCTCACTTCGTGAGGGGGGAGCCTTCGGCTTCTGGAGCCTCTTTACCGCTGTTTTCTCCACTGCTCCCCCCTCGCGCAGGGTGGGGGGCCGGGGGGGTGAAAGAGAGCACCTCCCTCATCGAGCACAACGACGGTGCCTTCTTCTCCACCCTGCTAGAACGCGGCCCATGACGAAGGTGCTCATCACGGGAGCGTCGACGGGGATCGGCCGCGAGCTCGCGCTCGCCTGGGCGAGCCGCGGCGCCACCGTCGTGCTCTCGGCCCGCAGCGCGAACGCGCTCGAGGAGGTCGCGCGTGAGGTGCGAGCCCGCGGAGGGACGCCCGTCGTCGTGCCCGGCGACGTCACCGACGCGGCCTATCGAAGGCACCTCGTCGAGACCGCGACCGCCTCCCGCCTCGACGTCCTCGTCAACAACGCGGGGCGCGGCTACTACGCGAGCGCCCTCGCCGTCGACCTCGCGGAGCTGCGCGCCCTCTTCGAGCTCA
>JBGAID010000031.1:0-108662 GCA_044225865.1 Polyangiaceae bacterium
CTTCGCACCGGAGCCTGCGCGCCGCCCTCGACGAGGCCTGGTCGATGCTCGGCGAGAGCGAGCGCGACGCGCTCGCCGCGTGCGCCGTCATCGCGAGCACCTTCGATCTCGCGGCCGCGACCGCGGTCATGGGGGCCAAGGACGAATGCGACGCTCTCGCGGCCCTCCAAGCGTTGCGAGACCACTCGCTGATCACCTCGACCGTCCACGACGACGATGGCGCCACCTACCGCATGCTCGAGGGGATCCGCCAATACGCGCGCGAGCGAATCGCCGACTCGCCCTCGGCGGCCGGGGCGCGGCGCCGGCACGCCGAGCACTTCTGCGCTCGCAAGGTGGTGAGCGTGCGTGAGATCGACGACGTGGCGGAGGCGGTCCTCGCGAGCGCCGGTCACCTCGCGAGGACCGATCTGGCGCTGAAGGGCGCTGCCAGCCTCGCGTCGCTCCTCTCCCGGATCGGCCCCCTCAAGCTCGGCTGCGACATCCTCGACGTCGCCCTCGCCGCCCGTCCCGAGGGAGACGGGGATCGGGCCCGCGCCCTGATCGCGCGGGCGCGCTTGCGGCGCGCCCGCGGGCGCTTCGAAGAGGCGCTCGAGGATCTGGGGGAGGCCACCGCCATCGCGCGGGCCCTCGAGCTCGCCTCCGCGGAGGTGGAGGCAGCCGCCCTCTCCGCGCAGGTGCTCGCGGAGACGGGGCGCGCGGAGGCGGCGACGGCGGCCCTCGCCGCCGTCGGTGATCGTCGCCCGCCCGACGTGGAGGCGTCGCTGGAGCTGCTCGGGGCGCGGGGGATCGTGGCCTTCCACGGGGGCGACTTCGAAGGGTCGCTGCGCCTCGCGCGGGACCTCGTCGTCGCCGCGAGAGAGCACGGCCAGCGCCACGCAGAGGCGCGAGGCCTGATGAACGTGGGCGCCATCGCTTACCTCGTCGAGGCGGTGGACGAAGCGGCGGCGGCCGCGCGCGATGCGGCCGCTCTCTACGAGAAGCTCGGCGACGTGCTCTCCCACGCGCGCGCCCTTTCCAACGCGGGGTTCTTGGCGTTCGACGCGGGACGCAACGCCCAGGCGCGGGAGATGCTCGGGAGGGCCATCGATATCCTCGAACGCTGCGGGGACGCCGTCTACCTCGCGGCCGCCCTCGCTCAGCTCGCCGCGCTGGAGATCGACGAGCGATGCGGGGCGGTCGCGCGCGAGCTGCTCTTGCGGGCGCTCTCCCTCGCCAACGCCCTCGTCCGACCCTTGGTCCTCGCCGAGCTCGGACGGGCCGCCCACGGCGAGCGCCTCCCTGGCGAGGCCTGCGATCTCTACGCGAGGGCGCTCGCGCGCGATGGCGGGGTCTCGCGCGCGCGGATCTTCGTACCGTTCGCGATCGCCCTCGCCCAGCGCGGGGCGCTCGACGAAGCCCGAGCGCGCGCCCGCGAGGCGCTCGAGGTGGCCGGCGCCACTGGGGATCGAGCGACGCTCGCCATCGCCGAGGTCGTCGCGGCCGGCCTCTCGAGGGGCTCCCTCGCCGAGATCTCGGCCGCGCTCGATCGCGTGCGCCCCTCCGCCGACGTGCGCTTCCTCCTCGCCGTCCTCCAGCACGCGCCCGACGCGGTGCGGACCGGGCTCGACGTGCTCGCCAAGGGCACGCTCGGGCTCGACACCCGCACCCTGCGCCTCCGGCTCCCCAATGGCGACAAGATCGACCTCGCGACGAAGGGACATCAACGCCGCCTCGTCGACGCCCTCGTGGCGCACCGGCTCCACGCTCCCGGGGCCCCGCTCAGCGTCGACGAGCTGTTGAGGGCGGGCTGGCCGGGCGAGCGGGTGCTCGCCATCGCCGGCGCCAATCGCGTCTACGTCGCGATGTCGGCCCTGCGCCGGCTCGGGCTCCGCGGCCACCTCGTGAAGCAAGACGGCGGCTACCTGCTTTCGACCGAGCTCCCGGTGGCGCGCCTCTGAATCACCGATCGTGATCCTGACACCCACGACGCCACCGAGCGGATGGCTGATCCTGGCTCGCCTCCTCAGTCGGCGGTGCACTCGTTGATGCAATCGGCCGCGCCGTCCGTGTCGCAGACGTCATTGGCGAGGTACGTCGTGCCGCACGCCTCGATGCAGCCTCGGTCCACGTCGTCGCAGCTGCTCGCGCTCCACGCATAGACGACGTCCGTGCCGCACGCCTCGGCGATCGTCGTCAGATCGTCGGCGGCGTTGTCACAGTCGTTGGAGCACCCGGCGACGGCAGCGACCCCGATCACCAAACCCAAACCCATGAGCCTTCGAGCCATGATTCGTCTCCCATGTGCGCGCGCGCCCGGGCACGCCGCGGAGGATCCGCTGCGTGTTTCGAGCGCTCCGTACGCGTCGACGGGTAGGTACGCCGCGGGTCGCGGATTCGCACCTTAAGGAATCTGATCAATGCCTGCAGTCCACGCAGTGGACGGAGTCCAACGCAGTGAGCTTCGGGCCGGAAGTGCTCGCAGGCTGCTGAAGAAGCCCCCGACTGCCATTTCGAAGGCACATGGCCGCCACTAGCCCCCCTTCACTTCGTGAGGGGGAGCCTTCGGCTTCTGGAGCCTCTTTACCGCTGTTTTCTGCACTGCTCCCCACTCGCGCAGGGAGGCGGCCGGGGGGGTGAATTGGCAGCCACTCCGGTGCCGAGAGGCATGACGCCGACTTTGTTCAGCAGCCTTCTGTGGGGGTCGATGTCAAGGCGCACTTCGACGTTTCGCCGCCAGCCTTCGCATCGGGCGTTGGGTTTCAGTCTCGAGACGAGGTTTGGGTTGTCGCGGTCCCAGTTCGAGTGCGGAGCCGTGAAGCCTCCGGTCCGGTGATCGATAGCGAGCTCCAGGTTCAGGCGGTCACTCTGTCCAACATCCGTGACGAGATCGAAGCTTGTGTGTTCTTCCGCAAGAGCGGGAACCATCCTTCTGTCTGGGCCTTCGATGGCCATTGCTTCTGTCGGTAACTCCGAGGGGGCATAGCCTGTTAGTCGGGCCTCCGATCGCGATCGGGACCAGGGTGCTGATGGATGCTTCCCCTCGAACCTTGCTCGTCTCTCGGTGCTGCGTTGAACCTCGCGGCCGTGATCCAGGGTCGCGCCCCGGTCTACGAGACGAGCTTTGAACTTTTCGTCGGGTCGTACTCCTCTCCGCGCTTCCACATGGCAAGCGCGATCGCTGCGATTCGTCGTGCGATGGTGAGCTTCGCGAGATTCGGCTTCGTGCCTGCGTCCAAGAGTCGCTGGTAGTCGGCGTAAAGCGGCGACGTCTTCTGCGCGACGACGGTCGTCGCGGCCGCTTTGAGGACGTGCTTCGCAAGATGGTTGTGATTGAAGTTGAGGCCGCGTGTCGTGGCGACCTTCGCTCGGACCCACTTGTTGTCGACGCCTCGGACCCAGTCGGACGACGAGCGCATGACGATCCCGAGGCCGCAGTAGGACCAAAACTGCCGCTTGGTGCGGAAGCGTTGAGGGGTGATCGTGATCGCCATCAACTGCGCGGCTCGAATCGGCCCGAAGCCGGGGCACGTCTCGAGCTTTCGGCAGAACGCATGCCGCCGCGCCTCGCGAACGAGGTGCTCCTCGCATCGGTCCTTCAACTCCTCCTGATGGTCGAGCTCGTCGTAGAGTGCCTGTGCGGGCACACGCTTGTTCGTCGGCAGTTTCTTCAGCCACGCGGACCGCTCGCGCTTCGAGTACACGCTCGAGTCCGTCGGGATCCCTCTCGAGCGGAACATGCTCTTGATCCGGTTCTTCGTCCGCACGACGTCGTTCGTGACCATCGTGTGGACCCGGCAAGCCTCCCGGAGCGCTCCGAACGAGCCCACATCCTTGAAGACGCGCGTCGTGACTCCGTCCGTTCGTAGCAACTCGGCCAGTGCGAACGCATCCCGGCGATCGCTCTTCGCGCCACGACTGCTCTCGACCTTCGCGACGACGATCTCCTCCGCGTGGGGCTTGAGGATCTCGTGCAGCCACTCCGCCTGCGTTCCTTCTTCGAGGCATACGTGTCGCTGCCCGGGGATCAGCTTCAGCATTTCGATCAGAGCTTTGCCGTTCGTCTCGACGACCTGCTCTTTCACGCGCTTGCCGCTGGGCCCTACGACAGCGATCGTCGTGCTTGCTGCATGAACATCGAGCCCGATATATCGATCCATGGCGTCCTCCTTCGGTGACGAGTTCTTGTCTGGAAACTCGATCGTCGCCGCCGAACTCGGAGGACGTCATCTCTTCTTCAATAGGCTCCGTGCCCTTTCGTGGGTCCGTTGCCGTTGCCCAGAGCCGGGTCTCGATGGGAGCCACCTCGACCCACGAGAGGGCGCGGAGGCGCGCGTCGTCGAAGCCAGGCAAGCAGCGAGGCGTTCGTCGACGCGCGTCATAAGGGAGCGGTTGGGCCAACAACGCCACCCCCGTAAGATGCCTGTTAGTCTTTCTCCTCGGATGAGCGCAGCCATTGAATCGGTGGGACCGCGGAGCGCGCCGGTGGCGACGCGCCTGCTCGCGTGCTCCGAGTGCGGGGCGGAGCTCAACGTCCCCGAGACGCGTCGCACCACGACGTGCCCGTACTGCAAGTGCGCCAACATCGTCTCGCGCCCGCCCACCCCCGACGCGCCCTCTCCCGCGCTCGTACTTCCCTTCGTCGCCACCGAGCAGGTCGCGCGGGCCGCCGTCGCGGCGTGGCAGAGCAAGTGGCGCTTCACCAGGCAGTCGCTCTCCGACGCGACGATCGCGTCCATCGAGGGCGTGTACATGCCGGGCTATCTCTACAGCGCGGCGCTGCGCTCCCAGTACCGGGCGACCATCGGCGAGAACTACACCGAGACCGAGACATACACGGAGATGGAGAACGGCAAGTCCGTCACCAAGACGCGCACCGTGACGAGGACCGAGCACCGATCCCTCGCCGGCGAGCGGCTCGGCTACGTGACCGACGTCCTCGTCACCGCGTCGAAGGGGCTGCCCAACGACGAGCTCGAGCACATCGAGCCATTCGACATGCGCCTCCTCCGCCGTTACGACCCAGCCCTCATCGCGGGCTGGACGACGGAGGAGCCGACCCTCGTCCCCGGGCACTGCATCCAGCAGGCGCGCGCGGAGGCGCTCGCGATCGAGGCCCGACGCGTCGCCGACTTCATGCCGGGAGACTCGTCGAAGATCGACGATTGGAACACGGACGTCCAGCGCGAGAGCCTCGATCTGACCCTCGTCGCGGTGTGGGTCATCGCCATTCGGCCCGACCCGGCCAAGCCGGCGCGACGCGTCCTCGTCAATGGTCAGACCGCGGCCGTCTGGGGGGAGGAGCGGTGGTCCTGGCCCAAGATCGCGCTGTGGGTCTTGGCCCTCCTCGCCGTCGTGGCCGCGATCGTGCTCGCCTCGAAAGGAGGGCGCCGATGACGGCCCTCCTCGCGCCGTGCGCCCGCTGCGCGACCCCCCTCGAGCACGGGGATCTCCGCTGCGCCATTTGTTGCCTCGTCGCCCCCGCGCCTCCCTCGGACGAGCGCGTCGGCCAGGCCGAGCTCGCGATCGTCCGGTGCACCGAGTGCGGCGCGGCCGTGACCTACAAAGTCGAGGTCGCCGCCCCGATGTGCCGCTTCTGTGGGGCCAAGACCGCGGTCGAGATCGTCGTCGACCCGCTCGAGGAGGCGACCCACTACCTCCCGTTCGGGGTCAGCCAGGAGCAGGCCACCTCCGCCATTCAATCGTTTCTGTCCCAGCGCTCGTTCTTCGTCCCCGCCGACCTCGCCGCCAGCGCCACGGTCTCCTCCGTCGTTCCCATCCTGTTCGCGGCGTGGGTGTTCGACGCGCGCGCCGACGTCACCTGGACCGCCGACTCCGACGCGGGCTCCCGCCGGTCGGCGTGGGCGCCCCACGCCGGGAGGACGCGCATGCAGTGGAGCAACGTCCTCGTCAGCGCGTCCCGCGGGCTCTCCCGATCGGAGGTCCACCGCCTCGCGGGAGGCTTCAATCTCGGGCGCGCCGTCCCGATCGAAGAGGAGCGGCCCGCCGATGTCGAGCAGTTCGACGTCGAGCGCAGCGCCGCGCGCGGCAGGATCCTCGAGGCGATCCAGGGCCTCGCCGAGCGCGACCTCGCCGCCGGCCACATCCCCGGTCGCACCTACCGGAACCTGCACGTCTCGGCCTGGCTCGAGGGATTGACCACCCGCCGATTCGCCATGCCCGCCTACGTCTTCGTCTATCGCTACAAAGATCGCCCTTATCGCGCCGTCGTGCACGGACAGGACGCGAGCGTGGCCTTCGGAGACCGGCCCATCGCCATGGGCCGCGTCGCCCTGCTCGTGCTCGGAGCGCTCGTCGTCATCGCGATCATCGTCCTCATCGTTCGGTCTTGATGCGCCCGCCCGGCGCGAAAAGGGTAGGGCCCATGAGCGGCGACATCGCGATCTCCAACGCCCCCGGGCCGGCCCCGATGCCGGTGTTGGGCGCCATCGGCAACGTGCTGCGGTACATGGCCGATCCCATCGGCGGCGCGGGCGCCCTGTTCGCGCGATATGGCAAGGTCGCGTCGCTCGTCAAAGCGCCTATCCATTTCGCGAGCCCCGGCCCCGGGTGGGGGACGGGCGCGCTCGCGACCGCGACCGGGGGCGGGGTCGTGCTCGTCACCGGCGCCGAGAACAACCGCGAGGTGCTCACCCAGCACGAGCGCTTCCACATGATTGCCCTGCCCGGCGTGCTCTATCCGGTCGGTGAGGTCTCCCCCCGGCAGAAGCCGATCACCCGCACCATGACCGGCCTCTTCCACGTCAATGGCGACGAGCACCGCCGCCACCGGCGCCTCCTCATGCCCGCCTTCCAGAAGACGCGCATCGACGCCTATCGCGACGAAATGGTCCGCATCACGGAGGAGACCATCTCCCGCTATCGCCCCGGCGAGGAGCGCGACGTCCACGCCGACATGACCGAGCTCACGCTGCGGGTCGCGACCAAGACGCTCTTCGGCGAAGAGGAAGGCCAGCGCGGCGTCGAGCTCGCGCGGACGATGCAGACTTGGCTCCTCACCATGTTCTCGCCCCTCATGCTCCTCCCTCGGGCGGACATTCCATTCGCCCCATACCGCCGCTTCCTCGATCTGACCAAGCGGATCGACGCGGAGACGGTCGCCATCGTTCGCGAGAAACAGAAGCGCGCCCGCGCCGATTCGAAGGACATGCTCTCCACCCTCCTCGCCGCGCGAGACGAAGACGGCCGCGCCCTCGACGAGGACGAGCTCGTCGGGCACACCGGCGTCATCTTCGCGGCCGGCCACGAGACGAGCACCAACGCCCTCGCGTGGACGCTGTTCCTCCTCTCGCAGCACCCGTCCGTCGCGCGCGAGCTCGAGGAGGAGCTGGACGGCGAGCTCCGCGGCGCCGCCCCCACCGTGGACGCCCTCACGCGACTGCCGCTCCTCGACGCCGTCGTCAAAGAGAGCATGCGCGTGCTGCCCCCCGTCCCCCTCCACCCGCGCATCGTCGCCGAAGACGGCGAGCTCGCCGGCTACCGATTGCCGGCCGGGAGCGAGCTCTTCTTGAGCATCTATCACATGCACCACGATCCCGAAGTGTTCAGTCAGCCCGGCGAGTTTCGCCCCCGGCGCTGGGAGACCATCAAGCCGACGGTCTATGAATACAATCCATTCAGCGCCGGTCCGCGCATGTGCATCGGGGCGTCCTTCGCGACCATGGAGATCAAGATCGTCCTCGCGACGATCCTCCAGCGCTTCCGCTTCGAGCTCCCCGCCGGCGCCCGCGTCGATCCGCGCGTCGCCATCACGATGGCCCCGAGCCGCGGCCTCACGATGCGGATCCGCCGTCGCTCCGACGCGCCCGGGCCGCTCTCTCCCGCGCGCGGCAAGGTCCGCAAGCTCGTCCGCCTGCCGCCCCTCGAGTCGTGAGCCGGCGCGCCGCGCCGCCAATCGTTCGATCCCGTCGACGATCGCTCTCGTGAATGACAATCTCGTCATGTTCGCATTCGCGGTTGAGTGCGCGCCGACGCATACGATCGTCTGCGTTCGAATGGAGCCCGGCGCGCCTTTGATAGTCCGTTCCTCGATCCGTTCCTAAGCGCGAAACGACGACCGAGGAGGTCCTATGAAACGAACACTGTTCCGGGCCGCGCCCTTCGCGCTGATCCCACTGTGCACTGCTCTCATTCACGCCGGGGTCGCCTCCGGCGAGGAGGGAGGCGCCGCCGCCGAAGACTCTTGCTCGACCGCGACCACCCTCACCGTCTCCGCGGCGGCCCCGACCGTCGCGGTCGGCTCCCTCGCGGCGGCCCGCGACGACCTGTCGGCGTGGTGCTCCGATCCGAATGGCGGCCTCGTCGAGGTCGTCTATCGGGCGGACCTGACGGAGGACTGCAGCGCGACCTTCCGCGTCGAAGGCGACGTGGGCCTCGGCCTCCGGACTGTCGACTGTGCAACGGACGAGTATTGCACCGACGGCTACGATCAGAGCGCCCGAATCGACACCTCCCTCCCCGCCGGCTCCTATTGGGTCGTCGTCACTGGCGACGCCGCCTCGAGCGCCGATTTCACCCTCACCATTGAATGCGCCGCCCCCGCCTGTGGCAATGGCTGGCTCGACCCGGGCGAAGACTGCGACGACTCCAACACCGAGCCCGGCGATGGATGCGACCCGAGCTGCGCGGTAGAGCCCGCCGATCCCGCGATCGACAGCTGCGCGGCCGCGGAGGCCTCCGAGGGGATCCCCATCGGCGCGGGAGACATCCTCCGCGTCGCCGGCACCACCCTGGGCGCCTCCGACAGCGGCACCGGCTCCTGCATGATTCAACCCGACGGCGAGACCTTCTTCGGGGCCCCCGACAACGTCTATCGCGTCCGCCCCACCCAAACCGGCACCCTCACCGCGACCCTCGGACTGGACGAGGACGACAACCCGCTATGCGGCTCCGATGAGACCGAGCCGAGCATGCCATACCCCACCGGTTGCTATGACCGAGCGGTCCATATCCGCTCCGCCACGTGCACCGACCCCGGCGCCGAGATCGGCTGCTCCGACCATTGGACCGCGTGGTGGCCCACCGAGGCGTCCTCCGTCCCCGTCACCGCCGGGACCGACTATTACGTCTTCGTCGACGGATACAACGACGACCCATGGGGCGTCGGAGCCTACGTATTGCGTCTCGAGCTCAGCGCACCGTGACCCATTGTCGCCCCGCCGCGACCCCAGGGGCCCGACGCGCTTCCCTCGCGCCGCCCCCGCCCGCTCGACGAGGATGCCCACCCCCGCCTCGCTCCGCTCGGCGACCCCTCCCTTGCTCGTCGCTCCGCTCCTCGCGGGAGGGGTGGCCCGTCGCTGGCTCGCGGCAGCCGGACAGGCGGTGAGTCGGCGCGAACGGGTCACACCATTCGATCAGCCGTCCCCGATGACGGCGAGGCGCCCCCGCGCCCGGTCAGCCTTCGGGGCATGACAGGGCACGAGATCGAGCGCATCGAGGGCCGCGCTCAGACCCCGGTAGGTGGGCTCGAGGAGGGGCCGCCGGGAGACCGTGTAGCTGCACCAGGCCGCGCGGCGATCCGCGTCGATCGAGGCGAAGCGAGCGCTCCTCGCGCACCCGCGCAGGCAGCTCATCGATTGGAATGGACCGGCGGCGATGGCCGCGACCTCGGAGGCGCTGGGGGTCTCCGTCGCCCCCTCGCCGCGCATCGGCAAGAGCACGATCCGCTCCGGGCCGATGCCCAACTCCACGAGCGCGGCGTGGGCGCTCTTCGCCTCGGCCAGGCGTGAGCGGCGCAGGAGCAGGTTCACCCCGCTCGCGATCCCGGCGCTGGCGATCCGGGTGACCGACTCGATCACGCGGACGACCTCTCGCCGGTTCTCGGGGGCGTGAATGGAGACGTGGACCTTCTCGGGTCGAGCTCGGACGAGATCGTCGAACGTCGCCGCGCTCTCGAGGGGGAGGCCGTTCGTGGTGAGGGACCGGAAGAGCACACCCCGCAGCGCGTCCAGCGTCTCGAATATCTGGGGCCATTCGAGGGGCTCGCCCCCTCCAAACGAAATGGCGCGCACGGTGTGAGCGGCGCAGTCTGCCGCGAACGCGACGAGATCCGCGCTCGACCACGACCCCGTCCCGGTCGCGCTCGAGCCGTTGTAGCAAAACGAGCAACCCTTCGTGCAGAGGCGTGAAGGCTCGACGCTGATGCGATCGACGAGCGCGCTCAATGGCGCCTCGTCGCGAGCCACCAAAGGAACGCGAGGATGGCGAGGACGAAGACGAGCGCGGACCCATATCGCGGTCGCGCGGGCGGAGCGAGGGGGCGCGCCGCCGGCGGCGCGCCGGGCCGCTCCCCCGTCGGCGCGAAGCCCCGAAGCGTCCAGTCGCCCCAATACGACGCCTCGTCGTCGTCGATATGGTCGGCGAGGTGGACGCGCTCCGCCTCCTCGAATCGGATGGCGAGCCGGAGTGCGCCCAAGTCTTCTCGGAGCGCCTCGGGGAGGTCTTCGGCGCGAATGGGATGCTCCGGCACCGAGCGCCTCTCGTAAAGACCGGGCTCTTCTCCATGCGGTCGACCGAACGCAAACACCTCCCGCCCCCCCGGCGCGTCTCCGAAGCTCCACTCCCGCAACAGATCATCCGAGAGCAACGCGACGAGCCGGCCCGACTTTTCGAGCTCCCGAAGTCGCTTGTGACCCACGGGCGCGCGCGACAATCCCACCCGCGGCTTCGCCTCCCTCAAGATGTGATAGTCGCCGCCCGAGATCAGCTCCCGTGCGGCCGCGCCTTGTCCCCGCTCGTCACGATAGCGCTCGGGCTCCGAGTCGCGCACCGCGACCAGCACCTGGCGCCCCGGCGCTCGCGGCAGGCACAGCGAGTCCACGATCTTCGAGATCTCCTCCTCCGTCTGGCGCAGATCGCCGCTCGCGATCTCCCGCGCGCGAAGGAACGCGTGGAACAGGCTTACGTCGAACGACGGCTCGCCGGGGCCGAGACCCTTCGCCGCGTCGTTCGGGAGCGCGCCATCCTCCCCCGTGTCGAACACGCCGACGTTCCCGTCCGCGTCGACGGCGAACCACTCCGTGTCCATCGAGTGGGCGGCCGGGTAGTCACGCATGGCGTCACCCCATTCACCCGAGATCGTCCGAAGGGCAAGCCCGTCCTCATCTGCGCCGAACCGCCTGCGAACAAACCAGGTATCGTCCGCCTCCCCCGGAGGTGTCCTCATGAGCGCGCACGAGTCCCTGGTCCAGTTCTCCAAGATGCTGAAGAACCTCGACGACTGGCTCGGCAAGGCCGAGGCCTACGCCAAGGAAAAAGGGTTCTCGCCCGATGTCCTGCTCGAGGCGCGTCTCTATCCCGACCAATACCAGCTCGTGAAGCAGGTGCAGTCGGCGTGCGACGCCGCGAAGTTCGCCATGGTCTACCTCTCTGGCAAGCAAGCGCCTGTCTTCCCCGACACGGAGAAGACGATGACGGAGATCCGCGAGCGGGCCCGCAAGTGTCGCGAGCTCCTCGAGACCGTCACCGAAGGCGACCTCGCCGGCTTCGCCGAGCGGAAGGTCTCCCCGCCGTGGCTCGGGGGCAGCTGGCTCCGCGGCGACCACTATCTGCAGCAGGTCGCCGTCCCGAACTTCCTCTTTCACATCGTGACCGCGTACTCGATCCTCCGCCACAACGGCGTACCGCTGGGGAAGGCCGAATTCATCGGCAGCTTGCCCGTGCACAGTTGAGGTTACGCCATCGGCACGGGCGGGCGAAGGAGGCGCGAGCGCGGCGGCCTATTGGCCAATGGTCAGGTTGCCCGGCGTCGCGCAGCCGCGTCACCGCCGAAGAGCGAGCGCGCGTCCGACCCTACCATTGCGCTCGGTGGACCTCGGCGAGCCATTCATGGCTCGGCAGGACAGCTCTCTATGGATGCGTCCCCCTCCGACCATAAGAGCATCACGGCGAGGGCCGAGGCCGTCCTCATCGAATGGTGCTTGGCGTGCGCGTCGGACACCATCGCTACCAGCGGTTCCTTGGGGTTCTCCGTCAGGCCAAGGCGATTGAACGGGTTCACCGGAAAGAGCGATGAGGCGACGAGGAGGACCCGGCCATTGGCGGCACCCTCGCCGAAGGCGCTCCGAATCCGCCCGACCGTCGCGGCGGCGAGGACATATCGCTGTCGTGGACCGGTGGACGCTTCCTGCACGCGCAGCAGGGGCACCTCCGCGAATGGCGGTGTCATCAGGTGGGCGTGCTCGCTCGACCAAGCGACGGCTCGGAGCTTCGCGTCGGGCTGGGACGCCGGCGTCAGGTCGATGGGAGAAGCAAAGGGGAAAGCCCCCCAAGCGTCGGCGAATGGGAGGAAGGTTCGATCGACGTGCGCATCCGTCGCGGTCGTACCCGTGCTCGGATCGGCGGGGCGGGCGGCGGGGATCGGCGACAAGTCGAGCTTCACCTGGCGTCCGAAGGCGGTGCCGGGCATGGTCCGTTCGTCATCCAAGACGAGGGCTCGAGACATCCGGAGGCCATAAGCGTCCAAGAGGCGCGGCAACCCCTTCGGGTCCACGGTGACCTGCACCGCCAGGTTGCCCTGCCCCGAGGCCCCGGTGGACTTCTTGGTTGGCATGACCGCGCTCGCGATCACGATGAGGCTTCGGTCGCCGCGCATGAGGAACCCGTCGATCTGCCGGAGGGCGGCCTCACCGAGCTCGGCTGCCGGTTGGGTCAGGATCAGTCCGGTGAGGCCGGCGGGGACATTGGTCGGATCGACGGTCTCCAGCTTGTATTGAGGCAACCCCGCGCTGACGAGCGAGCTGAACGAGGTCTTCGAGGCGCCTTGATCGAGCTCTGGCTCGGCGAGGGTGACGTCGCCGACGACGAGCCCGAAGCGGTACAATCGGTTTTCGGTCGTGTCGACCAAGATGCGCAGCTGAATCGCCAGACTGGCGAGGACCCCCGCCGACGAGGAGTACAAGGGAACGACCCTGCTCTTGCCCCGATAGTGCACGGCGAGCCCAAAGCGACCCTGGATCATCTGCGCTACGCCCGCGTCGGAGACTTCGCTGAACTGGGCCGGCTGCACCCCTGCGTCCGCCGCCGCGGCTTCGTGCTCCGGCTCGGCCACGGAGAAGCGTGAGAAGATGAGCTTTCCTCCAGAAGCGTCGCGGATCCACCTCAGACGCTGCTCCGTCTCGTCTGCGATTCGCTGTAGCGACGGGAGCTCTGAGCGCGCATAGAGGTCCACGAACAACGGCTCTTGGAGGGCCGCGATGGTCTCCGACAACGCGGTATCGCAGGGCGTCGCGGCATAGGGGGAGGGGGCTGCTGTCGGCGCGGCCGACTCCACGACCGGCGGCGCCGAGACGCTCGAGCGGTGCGTCCACCCTCGTGCCGCCCACGCGATCGCCCCCGCGACCGCGAGACCGCCCGCGACGCTCAGCGCGAGCTTGATCGCCGATCGGCGCCGCGGTGCACGCGCGCCACCAGGCCCGAGCGCAGCTTCGATGGGCGCCGCCGCCACCGTGTCCGTGTACGAGCTCGGATCGGTGGTGGAGGCGCGCCGGCTGAGCTCGTCGATTGCATGGAGCACCTCGGAGGCGTCCGCATACCGATCGGCGGGGCGAATGCTCAGCGCCTTTGCGCATAGCGCCTCGAATCCGTCCGACACCGTCGCGCCGCGCGTGCGCGGAGTTGGGCGCGCCGCCGCCGTGCCCGCCTCCATGAAATCCGCCAGCTCGTCGCCCTCGTAGGCGGGCCGACCCGTGACGAGCTCGACGAGGATGAGCCCGAGCGCGTGGACATCCGTCCAAGGACCTGTCGCGCCGAGCTTCTTGGCGCGGAATTGCTCCGGAGCACCATGCTGAGGAGAGAAGGCCGAGAAGCCGCTCGAAGTTTGGGTCGCGACCTGGGTCGCCGTCTCCCCTTCGTGCATGACCTTGGCGATCCCGAAATCCAGGACCTTGGTCGTGCGGCCGTGCGAAGTCTCCAGTACGAATAGATTGCCGGGTTTGATGTCGCGGTGGGCAATCCCCATCTCGTGAGCCCGCGCGAGGGCCTCGATGGCCGGCCGCATGAGCGCCAACGCCTCCCCCTCGTCGAAGGGGCGACCCGCCTCGCGAAGACGCTCTTCGATTACCGCGTCCAGCGGATGCCCGTCGAGCCACTCGAGCACCAAGAACGGCACCTCGACGCCCTCCCCAGTCGTCTCTACCCCGAAGTCGAATACGCGCACGATGCCCAAGTGCGCCGACGAGAGGCGAGCGAGGAGCTTCCCCTCCTCTCGGAACTTCTCGAGAAAGATCTGCTGCGCCCCCGGCGTGAAATGCGGCGGAACCTTCAGACACTTGATGGCGATTGGGTGGTCCAACCCGAGGTGAAACCCCCGATACACCACCCCGAACCCGCCCTCCCCGATCACGCCGTCCAGCCGGTACTTCTCAGCCAGAGTCTTCCCCACGAGGCCAAACGGGTCATTCGCCATCGCTACGTCAGGGCGCGCGGCAACTCGCGTACCGACCCAACGGTGCGAGCTACCGCGGCCGAGCGCGCCGCTCGCCTCCCGAGGAAGGTGCAGGGCATGCTGGTCCTCTGCATGGTTTGCGGCGTGGGATCGTCCGGCGCCTCCGCCCGAAACATGGCACCGCAGGCATCCCCAATGGGTCGACCCGTGGCGAGCCTGCGATGCGCTCGAGCGGCGGCCTCAAGGTGGTGGGTTTCGGGGTCGCCCTCGCCCTGGGTCAGTCCGAGCTGACTTGCTCGATGACCCCGTCTCCCCCGGCGGCGATGAGGCTCGGCCGGTCGGGGCAGACGAAGAAGCTGGCGAGGGGTGAGTCCGCGCCCGACGACTCGAGGGTCCAGCGGGCACCGTCATAGCGGGCCATGAATCCATAGGAGTGCTCGTTCTCGATCCAATTGTTGGGATATACCGTCTGGTACTGGGAGCCACCGGCGGCGTGCAAGACGCCATCGGGGGTGCGCGCGAGGGCCCAGATCGCCTGATGGCCATCGAAGGCGTGCACGGTCAGGTCGTCGCCATTGACCTCGTAGACCATCCCCCATTCTCCGAGCCAGCCGTGGCTCTCGTCGTCGACGAACATGGATGAGACGTGGTTCGGTGCGCCTTCGCCGCTGAGATCCTTCACCGTCCACGTTCGACCGTCGAAACGAAAGAGCTGTCCCCACCCCAAGTCGCGCCCCGCGTAGACCCATACATTGTCGGGGGCGGTGCCGCTCACGTAGCGGGGATAGACGGGGCAGGCGTGGCCCTCGCTGCACATCCCGGACTCTCGGCCAATGTCGACCGGTGTCCAAGCGACCCCGTCGTAGTGGAACAGGCCCTTCCCCACCTCCGGTGCGGCGAGCCACAGATCGGCCAAGCTCGTCCCCCAAATGGCCGCCTCGAAGATCCCGAGGCCGTGCAGCGCGCCCAAGCTCCTCCACTCCCCATCGACGAGGGCGCGCGGCTCGAGATCGTCGTTGCCGTTCTGGTCGACGCGCACGACGGTCCCCCCCGCGACGGTCGCGGCGATGATGCCATAGGGCGAGCGGCCCGGCTCGAATGACCATGTCTGGTCGGTGCTGGCGGCGTCATGGTGCAGCGACCCGCCGCTCCCGAAGAGCCAGTAGTCCTCGCAGGAGGTCCCCGCGAGCTTCGTCAACGTCGACGCAGCAAAGTAGCCTCCTTGCTCGTGCGCCATCGCCGGATCATCGGTGGAGACGTCATGAAACGAAGCGCCATCGAAGCGCAGCCATGTCCCCCGAGGTCCCATGAACCAAGCCTCGTCGCGCGCGACGGCGCTCACCCGCAAGAGCTTGGGCCGCGCGACCCCTTCGGGGGCGATCCGGTCGGCGAGCCACGTCCGGTACACCACGTTCCAGCTCTGACCGTCGAAATGAAGAATGTCACTGTCCCCCACGGCCCAAATGTCGTCGTCGGATGTCCCTTGAACGTCCCTCAACAGGAAGGTCTCCACCCCCGGGACGGGGTGTACGAAGCCGTCCTCGCCTCGCTTCCAGAGCCCCTCTCGGCGGCCCTGCCCGGACCGAGAAGTGAAATAGACGGCGCCGGAGGGAGCTCCCCACACGGACGAGAACTGCTGCATCGCGCTCACTTCCGTCCCCGCGAACCCTACCGTGTGCCACGACACCCCATCGAAGTGGACAATCACCGATTGACCGGCGAGCCACACCTCACCCTGTGGCGAGCACCAAACGTCATTCAGCGCCACGACCGGGATTCCGACGGCCGCGGCGACGTCGATGACCGTCCACGTCTTGCCGTCGTAGTGCAGGACTTGGTTGTATTGGGCGGCGGCCCAGATGTTCTTTCGGCCCGTGCCGTGCACCGCGACCAGATTCGCCTGCGTCGGCGAGGTCATCTCCGTGGCCGTCCCCGCCTTGCTGAAGCGGACGATTCGTCCCCGGTTCCCCACCGCCCAGGCGCGCCCCGTCCCGTCGCCCCACGCGTCCGTCAGATCGAGGTTGCCGTAGCCGGCCGAGCCGGTCCAATGGACCCCGTCGCTCGACCTGAGCCGGGTGTCGGCGCGGCCCACCGCCAATCGCTTTCCTTTCCGAAGCGGCACGACCGCGTTCACCCACGACCCGGTCGGACGCGGGGCCACCCAACACCAGTTGTCTTCCGAGCATACCGAAGCGGCGGCCGCCGATCGCCGGTCGTCATCAGGCTCCTCATCGGATCGTGGAGGTGAAGACGGCGCGCAGGCCGTCGCGAGAATGAAGAGGACGGCGATGGCCGTCCATGAATAGGTGTGTTTCATGACCTCCCCGGTCGGCGACCGACGTCTGCAGTTGTCACCATTGGGGGGGACCTCCGAAAGGCCCCTGGCGGGCGCCACCTCGGTCTGTGAGGGGCCAACCTCGCGGGATCTCGTCGACCCGCCGGCCCGAGAGCGCGCCTCCTCGGTGGAGCCGCGCTCGCCCTCGCTGCGGACTCGCGCGCCGGATGAGCTGGTGACGCGCTCGCATCGGCCTGTTTCTCCGCTGATCTGGGAGGATGAGACCCATGTCGCCGGCCCCTCCCATTCGCGCGCAGGCAGGCGCAATGGCGAGGTCGCTCGAGCTCCGAGGGCGGGTCGGGCGCCTGCCGAGCACGAATCGGGGAGGGGGCGACGAGCGGAGCGAGGAGCGGGGTGGGCATCGAAGGCTGGTAAGCTCCCGGCGTGCCTGAGACGCTCCTCGACGCGAGCTTCGTGCGTGAGCTCGACGTGCTCTATCGGCGGC
This sequence comes from Polyangiaceae bacterium, assembly GCA_044225865.1. Lineage (GTDB taxonomy): Bacteria > Myxococcota_A > Polyangia > Polyangiales > Polyangiaceae > Xiheicaenibacterium. Next base: position 17,164 of record JBGAID010000031.1, read on the forward strand.
TTGAGGTGCGGGCGCGGTCGGGGCGGGCGGGGGAGAAGGTCTCGCGGCGGAGGGGCTCTTCGGTGGAGTTCCAGGAGCACCGGGCGTACGTGGCGGGGGACGATCTGCGGCGGGTGGACTGGGCGGCTTATGCGCGGACAGGGGAGCCGGTCCTGAAGCTGTTTCGGGCGGACGAGGACGTGGTGGTGCGGGTGGTGCTCGACACTTCGGCTTCGATGGGGGTGGGGACGCCTTCGAAGCTCTGGGCGGGGCAGCGGCTGGCGGCGGCGATTGGGTACTTGGCTTTGGCGCGGAGCGAGCGGGCGCAGCTCGTGGCGGCGAGCGAAGGGGTGGATCGGATGCACGCGCCGCGGCGGGGGAAGAGCGGGCTCGCGCCGCTCTTGGGGGCGCTGGGGGCGGTGACGGCGAGCGGCGGGACGGATTTGGCGGCGGCGATCGCTTCGGTGCAGCGGCGGGTGGAGCGGCCGGGGATGCTGGTGGTGGTGAGCGACTTCTTCGACGCGGGGCCGGTGCTGACGGCGCTCTCGCGGGCGAGCGCGGCGGGGCACGAGGTGGCGATGGTGCAGGTGCTCGCGGAGGAGGATCTGGAGCCGGCGCTGGACGGGGACCTCGCGCTGACGGACGTGGAGACGGGGGAGGCGGTGGAGGTGACGATCGACGCGGCCGCGCTCGAGGCGTACGGAGAGCTCTTGGAGAGGCTGTTCGAGACGCTGCGGCGGCAGGCGCGGCGGACGCGGGGGACGTACGTGCGGGCGCGGCCGGGGGAGGCGCTCGAGGACGTGGTGAGGCGCTTTGTCGGCAAGGAAGTGGACTGAGCTTTGGAAGGGCTGCGTCTCCTCGCGCCGAAGGGGCTCTGGGCGCTCGCGCTGATCGCGCCGCTCGTCGTGCTCTACATCCTGCGGGTCCGGCGCAAGCGCGCGGTCGTTTCGTCGACGTGGCTGTGGCAGTCGCACGCGCGGGAGCTGCTCGCGCGCTCGCCGATCAAGAAGCTCGTCGCGCAGCTGCCGCTGCTCTTGCAGATCGCGATCGTGATCGCGTGCGCGGTGGCGCTCGCGAAGCCGTCTTCGATGAAGTACGAGCCGCCGGGGGCGCACCTCGCGATCGTGATCGACGTGAGCGCTTCGATGAGCGCGAAGGGGGAGGGGGGCCAGGCGCGCATCGAGGAGGCGAAGGCGTACGCGAAGCGGCTGGTGGAGAGCCTGAAGCCGGGCTCGCAGGCGATGATCGTGGTGGCGGGGGCGGAGCCGCGGATCGCGTCGACGCTGGATCGGGATCTGCGGCGCATCGCGGGGGTGATCGATCGGGTCGAGGCGATCGACGTGGAGGGCGATCTGGGCGGGGCGGTCGCGGTCGCGGTCGACAAGATGAAGGCGTTCGAGGACGGCAAGGTCGTGGTCGTCACGGACGGCTACCTCGCCCACCCGCTGGAGCTCGATGCCCTCGCCGCGCCGGTGGACGTCGCGCTCGTGGGCGGGCCGGCGGACAACGTGGCGATCGTGCGCGCGGACGTGCGGGTGGGGACGGCGCGCGGGGACGAGCGCGAGAAGGCGCAGTGCCTTTTGTTGGTGCAGAACACGGGGGACGCGGGGCGCGAGGTGTTCGTGACGGTGAGGCGGCCGGGGCAGAAGGAGCCGCTCGACGCGCGCCGGCTCGTCGCGCCGCCTCACGAGAAGACGCCGGTGGTGCTGGAGCTGCCGGTGGAGCGGGCCGACTACGGAGGGCCGCTCGTGTTCGAGCTCTCGCCTCACGACCAGATGGAGGTCGACGACGTCGCGTACGCGACGATCCCGCCGGGACAGAAGCTGCGCGCGGTGATCGCGGCGCCGGATCCGGCCGCCGCTTCGCCTTGGATCGCGCGGGCGCTCCGATCGGATCCGGCCCTGGAGGTGGAGACGATCGCGACCGCCGATCTGGCCTCGAAGAACGCGGCCGACGCGGGGCTGCTCGTGGTGGAGCGAGCCTGTCCTTCGCCCGCGGACCTCGCGAGCGACGCCCTCGTGTTCGCGCCTCCCAAAGGGAGCTGCCTCGGGGTCACGGTGGGGGAGCCGGCGGAGCGCGCGGTCGCGACGGACTGGGACGACGCGGACGCGCGCATGCGGTTCCTCTCGTTCGAAGGGGTGTCGTTCGAGAAGCTGACGCCGCTCACCCCCCCGAGCCCTTCGATGAGCCTCTTGCGATCGAAGGAGGGGACGCTCATCGCGGACGCGACGACGCCGGCGCGGACGGCGACGGTCGTCGGCTTCGATCCGGGAGAGACGGACTGGCCGCTGAAGGCCTCGTTCGTCCTCTTCTTGCGGAACGTGACCGAGCTCGCGCGATCCCATCGGGCCTTCGCGCCGAGCGGGCCGGCGCGGCCGGGGCAGGGGTTCACGGTGGCGCTGCCGCGGGACGCGAAGGGCGTGTCGCTGGCAGGGCCGGACGGGGAGAAGCTCGCGGGGACGGTGCAAGGGGGCACCCTCACGTCGCCGCCGATCGAGCGGATCGGCGTCTACGAGGTGAAGGTCGACTCGCCGCGCGAGAGCACCCACGCGGTGGCGGTGAGCCTGACGAGCCCCGCCGAGAGCGATCTGTCGACGCGGGCGACGTTCCCGAAGCGCGAGGGGGTGACGGTCCACGACGCCGGTCAGGCGGCGCCTCGCTACGCGAGCGTGGCTTGGATGCTGGCCTTGGTCGCGATCGCGGTCCTCGTCTTCGAGCGCGCGTACACGACGCGCCGGCCGCGCCCTCGGGCGAAGAAGGGCGCGGCGTGAGGCGGAGGCCGCTCCTCGCCGCGTTTCTCGCGATCGCGGTGGCCCTGCCGATCTACGCGGGGCTCGTGGCGCTGCGGGTGATCGAGGATCGCTACCTGCGCCTGGCGCGGCCGGCCCTGACCGTGATCGCGCCCCTCGTGATGGGGTTCTTCGTGGCGCGCGCGCGGCGCGAGAAGGCGCGGGGCGCGCGGACCCACCTCGAGGACGCGGCCCTCTCCGCGACCGCCCTCGCCCTCTGCCTCGTCGCGGTCGGGGTCGAGATCGGGCGGCCCCTCGATCGGATGACGGTGATCGTCGTGGTCGACGAGAGCCGGTCGATCGAGCTCGTGCCGGGCGCGGCCGATCGTATCTCGCGCGAGATCTCCAGCGCGGAGGAGAGCATGCGGGAGCACGATCGCCTCGCGGTGGTCGCGTTCGGCGCCTCCGCCGCGACCGAGCAACCCCCGCGCGAGAAGGAGGAGCCGGCGGCGCCTCAGAGGGCGGTGGTGCTGCGCGATGCTACGGATATCGAAGCGGCGATCCGGCGCGCCCTCGCGGAGGTGCCGCCCGACTCGGCGGCCCGCATCGTGCTCCTCTCGGACGGGGTCGCGACGCGCGGGGACGCCCTCGCCGGGGCCCACGCCGCCCTCGCCGCGCAGATCCCGGTGGACGCGGTCGTGCTCGAGCAGGAGCCGGGGCTCGATGTGCGGGTCGCCTCGGTGCGCGGCCCGGCTCGGGGCAACGCAGGGGAGACGGTGGAGCTGCGGGTCGTCACCCAGTCGCCGCGGGAAGCCGAGGTGGAGGTGCGGGTCCTCCTCGACGGCAAGCCGATCCGCGCCGGCAAGACGACGATCGCGAAGGGCGAGGACGTGATGCGGCTTCGCGAGAAGCTCCCCGACGCGGGCCTCCACCGGTACGACGTGCAGGTCACCGCCGCCGACGCGACGATCGATCAGAACGTCGACGACAACGCGGGGTCGTCGTTCGTGCGGGTGCGGGGCTCGTCGTCGGCCCTGGTGCTGGAGGGCGATCCGGGGCGCGCCGAGTTCATCAAGTCCGTGCTGGAGAAGGCGGCGTTTCGGGTGGACGTGGGCGGGCCCGCGACCGTGCCCGCGGATCTCGCGGGGCTCGTCGCGTACGACGTGATCGTCCTCTCCGACGTGCCCGCGAGCGCCCTCGCCGTCTCCCAGGTCGAGGCCCTCGCGTCGTACGTGCGCGACATGGGCGGGGGCCTCTTGTTGATGGGCGGCGATCGAGGGATGGGGCCCGGCGGTTACGGCAAGACGCCGCTCGAGGAGGTGTCGCCGGTCTCGTTCGATCTCAAGCAGGACAAGCGCCGGGCGAGCCTCGCGGAGGTGATCGGGATCGACATCTCCGGGTCGATGGCGGCGAACGTGGCCGGGCGGACGAAGCTCGATCTCGCGAACGAGGCGGCGAGCCGATCGGCGCGGCTGCTCGGGCCCGCGGATCGGCTCGGGGTGGAGCACGTCGACACGGTGGTCCACTGGACGATCCCGCTCGGCGCCGTCGACAACCCGGACGCGATCGAGGCGGCGATCCGATCGATGCCGGTGGGCGGGGGAGGCATCGTGGTGCCGATCACCCTCGACGAAGCGTACGAGAAGCTCCGCGGCGAGACGGTGAACCTGAAGCACGTGCTGCTCTTCGCGGACGGCGACGACGCGGAGCAGGCGGAGGAGTCGCAGGCGAGCGTGGCTCGGGCGAAGGCGGACGGGATCACGACGAGCATCATCGCCCTCGGACACGGCCACGACACCGCGACCTTGGAGAAGCTCTCCACCCTGGGGGGAGGGCGCTTCTATTTGATCGAGGACGCGCAGCGCCTGCCCTCCGTGTTCGCGCAGGAGACGATCCTCGCCTCGCGGAGCGCGCTCGTGGAGGACCCGTTCCGGGTGGATCCGGCGACGCCGGGCGATCCCACCGCCGGCATCGATTTCGGGGCCGCGCCGGATCTCCTCGGGTACGTCGTGACGATCCCGAAGCCGCGCGCCCTCGTGCACCTCACGGGGCCGGAGGGCGATCCGATCCTCGCCGCGTGGTCGGTGGGGCTCGGTCGGGCGGCGGCGTTCACGAGCGATCTCAAGGATCGATGGGGCGTCGACTGGACGGCGTGGGCGGGGGCGGCGCGGATGCTCGCCCAGACGGCGCGAGACATCGCGCGGCGCGCGGACGACGAGCGGGTGCGGCTCGACGCGAACGTGGCGGGGGGCAAGCTCACGGTGCGGGCGACGGTGGTCGGCGACGACGGGCGCTCCGACTCCTTCCGGCGCCTGCACGCGAGGGTGATGGGGCCCTCCGGCTTCTCGCGCGATGTCGTCCTGGAGCCGTCGTCGACGGGGACGTACGGCGCCGAGCTGGGGCTGGAGCGTCCGGGGACGTACGTGGTCCTCGCGAAGGATGACGTCAGCGACGAGGCGGTGGGCACGACGGGGGCGGTGCTCTCGTCGGGCGAGGAGCTGCGTCCGACCGGGAGCGATCCGGGCCTCCTCGCGCGGGTCGCGGAGCTCTCGGGCGGCAAGGTGCGCACGACCCTCGACGGGGTGTTCGCGGACCGCACCGCGCGGCGCTTCGCGTACGAGGATCTCGAGCGGGCGCTGCTCTGGGCGGCGGCTGCCCTGCTCGTGGCGATGGTGGCGGCGCGGAAGCTCGGCGTGCCGGAGCCGATCGCGGACCTCTATGCGCGGGTGCGGCAGCGCATCGCGGACCGCGAGAGCGCGCGGGCGCGAAAGGCCGCGGTCCGCGCCGACGCGGAGAAGGCGACGATGCAGTCGCTCCTCTCGACCAAGCGCAAAGCAGCGGAGACCGCGCCCCGGCCGCTACCACCCCTGCCCCCGATCGGGCCGACCGAGCGGGCTCGCCCAGCTGCACATCATCAAAATAAAAAAGAAGACGACCCGCCTGCGCCGAAGCCACCGACCCCTCCCGCCGCGGGGGCGGGGGGAAAGCCGATGACGACGGCGGAGCTGCTGCTCGCGAGGAAGAAGGCGAGGAAGTAAACTGGCAGGATGACCGAAGGGGTGCAGCCGGGGCAGGCCACGCGGCTTCCGCCGTTCCCGAAGGGTTGGTACGCCGTCGGCTTCTCGGAGGAGTTTCCGCGGGGGGCGGTGGAGACGCGCGAGCTCGGGGGCAGAGAGCTGCTCGTGTTCCGAACGGAGGGGGGCGCGATCAGCGCGATGGACCCGGTGTGCCCGCACCTCGGGGCCCACATGGGTCACGGCGGGACGGTGGAGGGCGAGTCGATAAGGTGCCCGTTCCACGCGTTTCGATTCACAGTGGACGGGACGTGCGTGGCCACCGGATACGCGACGAACCCCCCGCGGGTGAAGGCGAAGACGTGGCCGGTGATGGAGAACCACGGGGTCGTGCTGGTGTACCTGGATCCGATGGGGGGCGCGCCCGCGTTCGAGATCCCGAGGCTCGACATGACCGGCTTCTCGCCGCTGAGGTCGAAGACGTATCGGCTGCGCGGGCACCCGCAGGACACGACGGAGAACAGCGTCGACTTCGGGCACCTCTCGGTGGTGCACCACTACCAGGATCTGAAGATGATCCGCGATGTGGAGACGCGAGGTCCGTACCTGACGGCGCGCTACGGGATGCACCGGCCGGTGGGCCTCTTGGGGGAGTCGCTCGGGGGCGTCTCCGCGGAGTTCGAGGTGCACGTCCACGGGCTCGGGTACTCGTTCGTGGAGGTGGTGATCCCGAAGCTCGGGCTCGAGACGCGCAACTTCGTGTTCGCGACGCCGGCGCGCGAGATGCAGCTCGAGCTGCGGATCGCCATCTCGGTGCGTCACCTCGACGCGACCCCGAAGCTCACCGCCCCCCTGTCGCTCGCGGCCAAGGTCGCGCCGGTGCGGAAGGGGATCGAGGCCCTGATCATGCGCCAAGCGTTCGCGGCCTATGCCCACGACGTCGAGCAGGACTTCGTGATTTGGAAGCACAAGGAGTTCGTGGCGCGTCCGGCGCTGGCCATCGGAGACGGTCCCGTGATGAAGTACCGGCGGTGGGCGGAGCAGTTCTACGAGCCGAGCGCCCTCGGACGAGCCACGGATGATCGCGCCGAGCCCATCGAGTGCAGGTAGAGAGGGGATGCAGGAGCGGGTTCGATCCTTCGAGGCGTGGTCGAAAGAGCGAGGGCTCGTCGCGCGCGACGTCGACCGGGCTCGGGTCGCGCGCGATCTGTTTCAGATCTCCGGCGAGGCGCCGGTCGAGCGCGAGCACATCGACGAGCTGCTGAAGCGCTACCGCGACGGCTTGATGGGGGCGCGCACCGTGCTCGCGGCGAAGCGGGTCGGGCAAGAGCTGCTCGAGTGGCAGGACGAGGACGCGCCGGACCCGCGGGCGGCGCGGGTGGAGGCGCTGCGGCCGATGACGACGCCGCCGCGGGCGCCCGTCCCCGAGGCGACGATCTCCGATGCCCCGCCGCCGCCCAACGTCCCGCTCGACGTCGATCGGGGCGGCGATCTCTGGGAGCTCGAGCCTGAGCCGGATCCGATCTCGCCGGTGCCCGCGCCCGCGCCTGCCGCCGCCGCCGCGCGAGGGCGAGCGCCCGAGCGCCCTCCCGTCCCGGAGACGACGCGCTCGCGGGGGCTCGTGTCCTCCGCGCCGCCCCCGCCGGGGCTCGCGGAGAGCACGCGTCCCCCCCCTCCGGAGATGATCGCGGCCCCGCGCGTGCCGGTGAAGATCGACAAGCACCACGAGGACGAAGACGACGACGAGCCGAAGTCGTCGCTGCGCAAGGTCCTCGACGAGCTCGACGAGATGCCGCGGTCGGCGCGGGTGATGGAGCTCGAGCGCGAGCTCGAGAGAGAGCTCCAGATCGAGAAGCAGAAGCAGAAGCGCGACGCCTACCGGGAGCGCCTGCTGCGAGGAGGGCCGCCCGCGTCGAGCCCGCCTTCGCGGCCGCCGCCCTCTTCGAGCCACCCGCCCTCTTCGAGCCACCCGCCCCCGTCGAGCCACCCGCCCGCGCGATCGCAGGCCCCGGCGCGGCTCGCGTCGGGGGCGCCGATCGAGCTCGACGGCGCGTCCAAGTCGTTTCGTCCCGGGTTCGACAAGCCGCCGACGCTGCGGCCGGCGGGGCCGCTGCCGGATCTGGAGCGGCCCGCGGACGCGCCCGTCGACGAGGTGCGCAAGCTCCGATCGAAGGTCGATCCGGACGACTCGCTCGCGCCGTCGCCGATGTCCGCGTCGCCCTCGGGTCGCCCGCCGCTCGCCTTGCCGTCGGTGACGGCTTCTCCCCCTCCGTTCACGTGGACGAGCTCGCTGACGGCGGCCGTGGTCGGAGCGATCGCCGTCGTCGCCCTCATCGCGCTCGTGGTGTTCCGGCCCGGGTGCATCTTCGCGAGCGCGAAGAAGCCGGTCGTAGGGACCTTCATGTCGAAGCACCTCCACCTCGCGTGGGAGTTCCCGATCGAGTGGAGCTACGCCGAGGACCGCGACGCGTCGGAGAAGACGCCGAGCGGGTGGAACCGCCGGTCCAGCGTGTTCTTCCACGGCGCGAACGCGAACGCGTTCCAGTCGCAGATCGTCGTCATCGAGTTCGACCGGAGCGACAAGGCCGCCACCGACGAGGACGCGCGCCAGCTCGGCGCGAACGAGACCCTCGGGACGAGCTTCCGGAGAAGGTGCGAGACGACGGAGATCCGCGCCGGCATCGACGGGACGCGTTGCTTCGCGCTCGCGGCTCGACCGGGCCAGCCCCTCGCCGTCTACGAGATCTATTTCGCCCTGGAGGGGCGCGCGGTGTTCGTCCGCTTCTCGTACGAGCTGCCCGGCTTCGGGCAAATCGCGGGGAGCCCCGAGGATCAAGAGCGCCAGTCGCGCCTCGCCGAGGAGCAGCTCGCGGACCAGGTCGAGAGCGCGCAGAAGATCCTGGAGTCGATGCGCGTCGCGCCCTGAGGGGGGCGGGGCCGGTGCTACGGAAAATGTAGCAGCGCGCGCATCGTGAGGCCGACGGCGACGCTGGTCGCGTTGGCGAGCAAGGACCACGCGAGGGGGTGCGGGACGCGGAACCGATCCAGGTACGCGGCCTCCGCGAGGACGGCGAACGCCTCCGCGCAGGCGACCATGAGCCAGTAGCCGTGGACGAGGACGGGGAAGACGAACCACACGACGGGGTGGGTGAGGGCGCTCGCGCCGAAGCCGATGAGGAGGCGGCGGGCGACGGGGCGGGGCCGCAGGGCGAGGGCGTAGATGGGGACCTCGCAGAGCTGGGTCACGGCGAAGGCCTCCGCCCAGCTCACGACGCGCTCGAGCGATGTCCGGCGAGGAGGAGCGCCACCGCGGCGAGCTCGAGCTGGCCGTGGAAGGCGGCGAACCGGAGGTAGCCGTCGCGGGCGGCGGTGAGATCGACGAGGGCCCACACGGCGAGGCCGAGGGCGAGGGCGATCGTGACGAGGACGGGGGCGAGGCCCATGTCGCGCACGAGCTCACGGGTGCTGGCGGCGAAGGTGCGGGGGGTCGCGCGCGGTCGGTCCTCCTCGGGGACGAGGCGGATCCAGACCGCGTAGTGGACGCTCTGGGCGAAGCAGAACGCGAGGACGAGCCGGGAGGCGAACGGTCCATGGACGCCGCGCGCGAGGCTCGATGCGTGCGCGCCGAAGTCGGCGTGAAGGCCGTCGAAGGCGCCGCCGAGGATCGCGGCGGAGAGGATCGCGAAGAGCCCGATCGGCAACCAATGCAGCTTGGTGATCCGAGGGCGCCACGCCCAGAAGAGGGCGACCGCGATGAAGTTGTGGAGGTGGGCGAAGAGCAGGTCCCCCAGGCTCCGCGCGCGAATCGCGAGCCCGAGGAGGACGAGGGCCCCGCCGAAGGTCGCGATCCGGCGGGGCCAATCGGCCCTCGCGATCGCGACGGCGCCGGCGGCGGCGAGGAGGCCGGCGACGAGGCGGCCGGTGACGAGCCCGGCGAGCATCGGCCCCCCGATCGCGATCCACGCGATGGGGCGCCGCGCGTGGCCGGGCCGGACCCACAGGTAGCGGACGTCCGCGAGAAGGTGAGGGACACCGAACACGATCGGTCCGAGGGCGAGCATGAACAGCGGGGCGACGACGGCGCACGCGAAGGCGAAGGCGATCGAGAGGCAGCCCATGGTGGCGACGCGCGCCTCGCGATCGGCGGCGAGGCGCGCGGAGACGGGCCCGAGCGCGCGCAGGAGCCGGCGCCGAATCAGGTCGGCCGGCCCCATCGCCGTCTCGAGGATGGCCGTCGCCTGCATCGTCATCGCCGCGGCCGAGTGGCCCGCGGGGTTCGGTTGGTGCGCCGACGGGTCCACGCGAACGCCGCCGCCGCGCCGAAGACGAGGGCGAGGCCGGGGGCGCTCCGCGACAGTGTCGAAGCGGAGCAGCCGTCGTCATCGGCGTTGGTGTCGTCGGGCTTGGGCTCGCAGACGAAGTTGTCCTTGCTGTCGTATTGGCAGGTTCCCGCGACTTTGTCGGTGGTGGTGCAGGCGTCGCCGACGCTCTTGCCTTCGCAGGCGACGTCACCCGGCGGAAGGTCCGCGCGCGCAATCCCCGCGGGCAACGCGAATGAAATGAAGAGGACCGATAGAAGAAAGCGGCTCATAGAGTCTCCTCGGCAGGAACCTCCGCGACCATCGCAACGAGCGCACCACCTCCGCGGCGATGATGGGGAGCGGACGAAAGTCGAGGCGCGCGACCTCGACCTGGCACAGGTTGGCGAGGAAGCGGGCCTGGCCGCCATGCCCCGCGGTCTGGGCATGCACACAGCGTGGCGAAGTGCCTCGACCGTGCGGGATCGCTCAGTGGGAGGAGCCAAGGGGGCATGCGATAGTCCGCTTGAACGTGGCGGAGATCCTGGTCGTCGACGATAGCCGAGTGATGCGCGAAATGGTGATCGCTTGCCTGCGCGCGCGCGACTCGCTCTCGTTCTCGCAGGCGGCGAGCGGCCTCGAGGCGATCGAGCGGCTCACCCTCTCGCCCTTCGACCTGATGGTCCTCGATCTCAACATGCCGGACATCGGCGGGATCGAGGTGCTCGAGTTCGTCCGGGCCCAGGATCAGCTCCGAGCCTTGCCCATCGTAGTCCTCACGACGCGCGGCGATGAAGGCTCGCGCGAGCGGGCGCTGGGCGCGGGCGCGTCGCGCTTCATGACGAAGCCGTTCTCCCCCGAGTCGCTCCTCGACACCGTCTCCGAGCTGCTCGCCGTGGAGGCATCAGGGTGAGCGCCCGCGTCGACCTCGGCGAGTTCGTCGCGGGGTTCATCGTCGAAGCGGAAGAGCACATGCGGACCCTCAACACGGGGCTGGTCCAGCTCGACGCTGCCTCGCGCAAGGGCGCCTCGAGCCCGCGCGCGGTGCGAGACGCGTTCCGGGCTCTCCACACGATGAAGGGCCTCGCGGCCATGGTCGGGGTGGACCCGATCGTCGATCTCGCCCACGCCATGGAAGGGGTGCTGCGCGCCGCGGAGAAGACGGGAGGCACCGTCGTGCAGGGCGGGCTCGACGCCCTCGTCGAAGGGAGCAAGGCGATGTCGGTGCGGCTCCGCGCCCTCGCCGACGGCGCGGTGGTGGCGCCGGCCCCCGCCAAGCTCTTGGAGTCGCTGGCGGCGAGCAGCGCCGATCAGTCCTCGCGCCCGTCGAGCGTCGCCGCCTTGTCGCTCGACCCGGCGGTCGCGGCGCGGCTCTCCGCTTCGGAGCGCGAGCAGCTCGCCCAGGCCGAGTCGGAGGGGAAGCGCGCGTTCGCGATCTCCTTTCGTCCTTCGCGCGAGCTCTCCGGCGCGGGGGTGAACATCACGACGGTGCGGGCGCGGGTGAGCGCGCTCGGTGAGGTCGTGAAGATCGCCCCCATGTCCGAGCCGGGGGCGATCGGTCCGACCGCGCTGAAGTTCGTGATCTTGGTCGTGTCGGCGGCGCGCAAGGAGGCCCTCGCCGAGGCAGCGTCGAGCGCGCTCGCCGACGTTTCGGAGGTGGCCGTCTCGGGCCCGCCGCGAGCCCCCTCGGAGCCAGCCCCTCTCGAGGCGTACGAAGATGGCGCCGCTCCCGTCCGCGCCTCCGGGTTTCTCCGGGTGGAGGTCGCGCGCGTCGAGGAGGCGATGAGCTGCCTCGCCGCGCTCATGGTGAACCGCTTTCGGCTCGGGCGCGCGATCGATGAGCTCGCCTCGCGAGGGGTGGACGTCCGCGCGCTGCGGGAGGTCGCCCACGACACCCGCCGTCAGCTCCTCGACATGCGCGGGGCGGTGGTCGGGCTGCGCATGGTGCCGATGGCGGTGTTCCTCGAGCCGCTGCCGCTGCTCGTGCGGGGGCTCGAGGCGGCGACGAAGAAGACGGTCCAGCTCGAGCGCGCGATCGGCGACGTCGAGATCGACAAGACGGTCGCGGAGCAGCTCTGGCCCGCGATCGTGCACCTCGTCCGGAACGCGGTGGACCACGGGCTCGAGTCGGAGGAGCGACGGACATCGGTGGGCAAGCCCCGCGCCGGAAACATCACCGTGCGCTGCTCGCAGCGATCGACGAGCCAAGTGGAGATCGTCGTGGAGGACGATGGGGGCGGGGTGGACGTGGCCGCGGTCGCGAAGCGCGCCGGCGTCGAGGTCCCGCGCGACGAGGTCGGTCTCTTGGATCTGCTCACGCGGCCGGGCCTCTCGACCCGGCGAGAGGCGGACGCGACGAGCGGCCGCGGGATGGGCCTCGACATCGTCCGCCGCGTCGTCGTCGAAGAGCTCCGCGGCGAGCTGCGGGTCGCGACGGTGCGGGGAGCAGGCACGCGGTTCACCCTCTGCGTCCCCGTCACGCTCTCCGTGATCGGGACCTTCCGTTTCGAAGCGGAGGGGCAGCCCTTCCTCGTCCCCGCCTCGATGGTCGAGGAGCTCGTCGACGTCGACGCGGATCGGCTCGCGAAGGGGCCTTCGCCCGACGGCGCGGAGGCGAGGGTGGCCCTCCTCAACCGGCGCGACGCGATGATCCCGATGCTCGATCTCGCGACCTTGTTCGGCCCCCCGCGCGCTCCTCGGTGCGCGAAGGCGATCGTGGTGAAGAGCAGCGACGCCCTGTTCGCGTTCGGGGTGGACCGCCTGATCGATCACCAGGAGGTGGTGGTCCGGCCGCTCGCCGACCCGCTCGTCTCCGTACAGGGCTTCGTGGGCACCACCGACCTCGGGGAGGGGCGTCCGACCCTGGTGGTGGATCTGGTGGCGTTGACGCGGGCGTTCGGGGCCGAAGCAGCGAGGGTCGCGTGATCGAGCCGTTCATCCTCTTCAAGGTCGCGGAGGCTTGGTACGCCGCCCCCACCTCCCAGGTGGTGCAGCTCGAGTCGTTCACGGGGGCGACGAAGGTCCCCGGGACGCCCGCCCACGTCGAAGGCCTCGTGCAGCTTCGCGGCGCGGTGATCCCGGTGATCAACCTGCGCGCTCGCTTCGGGCTCCCGCTCGCCGCCCCGACCCTCGACTCGCGCGTGATCGTGGTCGACCTCGAGGGGCGAAGGGTAGGCGTGCTCGCCGACAGCGCCCGCGAGATCCGAAAGCTCGAGACGGACGAGCTTCGACCGCCGCCCGACTCTATCGCCCGGCAGTCGCGCGGGCTCGTGAAGCTCATCGGCGCGGCCGGGGATCGCCTCGTCATGTTGATCGATTTCGATCGAGTCGTGGGAAGTGAGGTTCTGAATGGGCAACTCGACGCACCCCAAGGTTGAGGCGGCGCTCGCGCGCGCCTCGGAGACGACGAAGCTGCTCGCGTCGGCGGCGGCCGGTGCGCGCGAGGTGCGCGCGGGGGCAGAGGCCCTCGTCGCCGAGGTCCACCGGGACGCGAGCACGAGCGCGGCCATCCTCGCCGCGGTCACGAAGCAGCGCGCCAGCGTCGAGGAGACGCTCGACGCGGGACGCCGGCTCACCGCTCGCCAGGGTGAGCTCGCCGAGTCGATCCGCGAGCTCGCCGCCGACACCGACGCGACCGCGACGTCGCTGCGGGAGCTCTCCGCGAGCGTGTCCTCGATTCGAAAGGACATGGATGTGCTCTCCGCGTCCACGACGAGGACGACCTCCACCCTCGACAGCACCCTCGCGTCGCTGTCGACCGTCTCCGGCAACGCGGAGGAGCTCGCGGCCGCGAGCGAGGAGTTCGCCGCCACCTCCGCCCAGGCGACGGCCGCGACCGCCAACATGACCGCGCGCGGAGACGCCAACGCCGCCGCCGTCGAGGAGGTCGCGACCACGATCGACTCGATGTCGAAGGGGATCGCGCGGCTCGCCCAGGACGCTCGCGGGACGGGCGAGAAGGCGCTCGCGATGGCGAGCGCGGTCCAGGAGATCCGGTCGAGCATCGCCACCATCGCCGACGACACGGTGACCCTCGCGAGCGGCGTGGAGCAGACGGCGACCACCGCCGAGGAGATGGTCCGCACCCTCCGCGGGGTGGGGGACGACGCGGCGAGCCTGGAGCAGTCGGCGGTGTCGACCGCGAACGCGGTCGTCGAGGTCACCGCTTCGATCGAGCAGGTCGCGGCGACGGCCGAGCGCACGGCCGCGGTCGTGGAGGCGAACGCGGCCGCGCTCGAGCAGTGCGCGCGCTCGTCCCGCGAGGTCACCACCAACGCCGAGCAGGTGAGCGCCCTCGCCGCCTCGAGCGCGTCGGCGGCCGCTCAGCTCGAGGCCTCCGCGCGCACGATCGGGCAGGACGTCAGCGCCGCCCGCGCCGTCTCCGATCGAGCGGCCGCGGCCGCGCGCGAGGGCGGCGCCGCCGTCACGCGGTCCCTCGCCGGTCTCGGCAAGATCCGCCAGGCGATGGTCGACTCGTCGACGGTGATGAAGGAGATGGGCAAGCGCGCCGAGGATATCGGCGACATCGTCCAGACCATCAACCTCATCGCCGACCGGACGAACCTCCTCTCTCTGAACGCGAGCATCGAGGCCGCTCGCGCCGGCGAGCACGGCCGCGGCTTCGCGGTGGTGGCGGAGGAGATCCGGACCCTCGCCGATCGCGCCGCCGCGGCGAGCCTCGACGTGGCGAAGATCGTCCGAGCTCTCCAGGGGGCGGCCCGCGACGCGGTCGCCTCCACCAACGAGGGCGTGCGCGCGGTCGAGGAGGGCGGTCAGCTCGCGGGGGAGACGGAGAAGGCCCTCGGGAGCATCCTCCAGGGGGTCGGCGAGCTCGCCCAGTCCGTGCGCGGCATCGAGGCTTCGACCGCGGAGCAGACCCAGGTCGTGAAGCAGCTCGCCCATGGCAACGCGCGCCTCGCGGAGCAAGGGGTCGCGATCGCGCGCGCGGCCGCGGAGCAGACGCAGGCCACCGCGAGCGTGGCCCAGGGCGCGGCGGAGGTGCGCAAGCTCTCCCGGCAGACGACGGAGGCGACCGCGGAGCAGGTCAAGGCGGTGCGGGAGATCAAGCGCCTCAACGCCCAGCTGGCGACGAGCTCGGAGCGGGTCTCGCGCGCGACCGCGGAGCAGGTGAAGGGGGCCGCCGAGCTCGCGAAGGCGGCCATGCACATGCGGACGCTGACCCAGAAGAACAGCCTCGCCCTCGTCGAGCAGGCGAAGCGCGTCGCGGCGGTGACGAAGCTCGTGGAGGACGCCTCCGCTTCGGCCCAGCAGACGGTGGCCGGGCTCACCGAGCAGGCGAGCGGGGCGGTCCAGGTCGCCAAGACGATGGAGGACCAGCGGCGCAGCGCCCTCGAAGTGGCGAAGGCGGTCGCGGAGCAGGCCCGCAGCGCGAAGCAGCAAGAGGCGACGTCTCGACAGGTGGCCCGCCTCTCCGCGGAGGTGAGCCGGTCGACGGCGCAGAACCTGAAGGCGATGCAGGACCTCCAGCGCGTCACGGAGGACGTGGCGAAGGTCGCCCTCCAGACCACGACCGCCATCGGTCAGCAGAGCGACGCGATCACCTCTCTCAGCCAACAAGCGAGCCGGCAGAGCGCGGTCGTCGAGCGGGCGTCGAGCGCGGCCAAGGAAGCGATGGGCGCCGCTCACCGCTTCCAAGCGGCGGCCGCGACGTTACCCGTGAGCTCGGACGATCTGCACGCGCTCCTCCAAGGGCTCACCGCTTCTGCGGACAAGGCGCGCGCCGTCACCTCCCTCGCCGAGCGCGCCCGCGCCTTCGACGAGGCGGCGTCCCTCCAGGCCCAGGCCCTGGACGGGCTCTCCGCCGCGTTCGCGGAGTCGCCCCCCGAGGAACGTTCTCAGGGGTCGGCATGAACGACGGCATCCCGCGCCGCGCCCTCTCGACGTCCGAGCGTGCTCGGAGCGAGGCGCTCGAGCGGGCCGCGCAGCTCGGCAGCGCGGGGGTGGCCATGCTCGTCGACATGCTCGCCGATCCGAGCTGGATCGTCCGCCGCCGGGTCGTCGCGGTGCTGGCCACGATGGGAGAGCCAGCCGCCGTCGCCTTGAAGGGCGTCATCGAGGGCCGCCGCGATGACGAGCGGGTCAACGCGGCCGCGATGGACGCCCTCGTGGCGAACGTGTCTCCCGCGGCGACCGCGGCCATGCTCTCGCTCGTCGATCATCCGGACGGGGCGGTCGTCGCCGACGCGGTGCACGTCCTCGGCCGAAGAGGGGCCCGTGAGGCGATCCCCGCTCTCGCGAGGCTCGCCGCCGGCCCCGACGACAACGTCGCCGTCGCCGCGATCGAGTCGCTCGGCCGCGTGGGAGGCAGGGCCAGCGTCGAGTCGCTCGTGTCCCTCGTGCGCAGCGGGAACTTCTTCCGGACGTTCCCCGCGATCGACGTCCTCGGGCGCTGCGGCGATCCGCGCGCGACCGCGCCGCTCGCCGCCCTCGTCTCCGACTCGCGATACGCGATGGAGGCGATGCGGGCCCTCGGGAGGACGGGGGATCGGGCCGCCGCGAAGCCGCTCGCGGCCGCCCTCACCCACCCGAGCGCGACGCTGAGGCGCGTCGCCGCCTCCGCCCTCGTCGAGCTCGCGAAAGGGTACGCGGAGCGGTACGGCGTCGACGCCGCCGTCGGCGACGTCGTCACCGCGGCCGCGCCCGTCGGCGCGGGCCGGGCGCTCGGGGCGGCGCTCAAGGGGGCGACCACGGAAGAGGAGGTCGCGATCGCGGAGGTGCTGGGGATGCTGCGCGATCCCGAGGCGACGCGCGTGCTCGCGCGGCTGGTCGAGGGATCCGGCGCGGTCTCCAAGATCGCCGTGCACCACCTCACCTCGCTCGGCGCGGAGGCGAGGGCCGAGCTCGGCGCCCTCCTTCGCGCTGGCGACAGCGCGCGCCGCGCCGCCATCCTCCCCGTCGCCTCCGGCCGCACCCTCTCCATCTCCGACGTGATGCCCTGCCTCGACGATCCGGACGGGAAGGTCCGCGCCCTCGCCGCCGAGACCCTCGCCACCTGCGGCGCGACGGAGGCGGTCCCGCGGCTGTTCGAGCTGCTCGAGGACCCGAACCCGCGCGTCGTCCAAGCCGTGGTCGGGGCGGTGCAGTCGCTCCCGAGCCCTCGAACGGAGGCCCTCACCTTGGCCGCGCTGCGATCGGAGGTGCCGATGGTCCGCTGCGAGGCGCTCCGCATCGCCCGCCATTTCGCGTTCGAGTCGGCGCTCGACGCGGCCACCGCCCTCCTGCGCGAGGGCAGCGACCGGCTGCGAGAGGCGGCGACGCTCGCCCTCGCCGCCCTCTCCAGCGAGCGCGCCGCCGAGGTCCTCTTCGCCGCCAGCACCGGCCCGGATCCGAAGCTCCGCGGGCTCGCGACGCGCGCGCTCGGTCACCGCGCCCCCTCCCCCGAGATCGGCGCGGCCCTCCTGCGGGCGAGCGACGACTCCGACCCTTGGGTTCGCTACTACGCCGCCCAGGCCCTCGGGAAGATCGCCCCGGAAGGCGCGCTCGAGCGGCTCCAGCGCATGCTCACCGACGGCGCCGTCCAAGTGCGGCTCGCGGCGGTGGAGGCCCTCGCCCACTTCCGATCCGACGATGCGTTCCGGATGCTCCTCGAGGCGTGCGACGCCCCCGAGGAGGACGTTCGCCGCGCGGCGGTGATGGGGCTCGGCATGGCGCGCCGCGAGGAGGCGAAGGAGCACCTGTTCCGCGCCCTCGTCTCGTCCGACGCGGCGACCCGGCTCGTCGCGGCGGCGGCGTTGGAAGGGCTCGACGGCCCCGACGTCGTCGAGAAGCTCCGCCTCGCCGCGATCGACGTCGATCGGAACGTCGCGTCCGTGGCGGAGGGCCTGCTCGCGAGCCGACCCAGCGAGGAGGCGACGCGAGCGCTCGTCAGCCTCCTTCGCGTCAACCCGGCGAGCGATCGGGTTCGCCTCGCCCTGTCCGCTCCTTCGCCCGGGCGCATCCGCGGCCTGCGGGCCGCCCTCGAGGAGGCGGACGACGAAGGCGCGCCCGCCCTCGCCTCCGCGTTCGTACGCATGCGCACCGCCGACGCGACGCTGGCCCTGATCGGCGTCCTCGCGAGCCCCAACGCGGCCGCGCGCAAGGCGGCCGCGACCGCGCTCGGCACGGTGCGCGAGGCGGGGGTGGAGGGGGCGCTCCGCGACGCCATGGCCACGGACGAGGACGCCGAGGTCAGGCGCATCTGCGCGCTGTCGCTCGCCTTCGAATGAGCGATCTGAGGCAGCGCCAGTTCATGGCCTTCGTCCGCACCATGGTCGAGGACGCGATCGGCATGCACTACGCCGAGGCCGACGACGATCTCTTCGAAGACAAGGTCGTCACCCACGCGCGGAGCGCCGGCTTCGAGTCGCTCATCGACTACTACTACCGCCTCCGCTACGACGACCCGGACGGGGAGGCCCTCGCCGCGCTCGTCGACACCGTCACCGTCAACGAGTCGTACCTGTTCCGCGAGCAGGACCAGCTCCAGTGCATCGTGCGCGAGTTTCTGCTGCCCGCGGTCGAGCGGCAGGGCCACGCGCGCGTCTGGTCGGCCGCGTGCGCCAGCGGCGAAGAGCCCTTCTCGGTCGCGATGATGCTCGCCGATCTCGGGGCCCTCTCCTCGGTCGAGATCCTCGCGAGCGACGTGAGCCAGCGCTGCCTCGCGCGCGCGCGGCGCGGGGCGCTCTCTCCCCGCGCCCTGCGCGACATCGCGCGCTCGAGCCTCGCCGACCGCTACGTCGACGCGCGCGGGGACGAGCTCTCGATTTCTCCGGCCATCGTGGACGCGGTCCGGTTCGAGCGCATCAACCTGCGCGACGCGGTCAGCGTCGCCTCGCTCGGCACCTTCGACGTGATCCTCCTCAAGAACGTCCTCATCTACTTCCGCGACGAGATCGCGCTCTCCGTCGTCACCTCCATCGCCGATCGCCTCCGCCCGCGGGGCGCGCTGTTCGTCGGCGTCTCGGAGTCGCTCCTCCGTCTCCCCACCGGCCTCGAGTGCGAGGAGAAGAACGGCGTGTTCTTCTACAGGAAGCCGGAGAAATGAGCGCGCCCATCCGTGTCCTCGTCGTCGACGACTCCGCCTTCGTCCGGAAGTTCGTGCGGGACGCCCTCGCGGGGGCGGCCGACATCGAGGTCGTCGGTCACGCCGGAGACGGGCTCGAGGCGCTCGAGCTCATCGAGGAGCTGCGCCCCGACGTCGTCACCCTCGATCTTCACATGCCCGAGCTCGACGGTCTCGGGGTGCTCGCGGCGCTGCCGCACGAGGACGCTCCGCGCGTCCTCGTGGTGACCACCGTCGACACGGAAGCGGAGGAGGCGATCCGAGCGCTCGAGCTCGGGGCGATCGACGTCCTGCGGAAGCCGACCCCCACCGCGTCGGTGGAGCTCTATGAGATCCGATCCGAGCTCGTCGCGAAGGTCCGCGTCGCCGCGGAGGCGGTCCCGCGCCGGAGCGAGCCTTCGTCGCGTCGGACCGCGGTCGAGCCGGGACCTCCGCCCTCGAAGCCCGCGCTCGACGTCCGCCCCGCCCCCACCTCGATCCTCGTCATCGGGACCTCGACGGGAGGCCCTCAGGCCCTGACGCGCCTGTTGCCCGCGCTCCCCGCGGATCTCCGAGTGCCGGTCGCGCTCGCGCTCCACATCCCGGAGGGGTTCACCCGCGGCCTCGCCGAGCGCCTGGACGCGATGAGCCGCGTGCGGGTCTTCGAGGCGTGGGAGGGGCTCGTCCTCTCTCCGGGGGAGGTCGCGATCGCGCAGGCCGGTCAGCACCTCCACGTCTCGGCCGGAAGCGAAGCCGGTACCGTTCGATGTCACCTCTCGTCGAAGCCGGCCACGATGCACCGCCCCTCCGTCGACGAGCTCTTCGCCAGCGCCGCGCGCGCGTTCGGGTCCGCCGCCCTCGGGCTCGTCCTCACCGGCATGGGCAACGACGGGCTCGCCGGCGCGCGCGCGATCCGGCGGGCGGGCGGCCGCGTGTTCACGGAGGCAGAGAGCTCGTGCGTCGTGTACGGCATGCCGCGCGCCGTCTTCGAGGAGGGCTTGTCGACGGCGCAGCTCGCGCTCTCGGACATCGCCCCCGCGCTCGTCGCCGCCGTCGCCTCCTCGTGAGCCGAGTCAGCGCGCCAGCAGGGCGGCGAGCCGCTGCACCAGCCGCTGCGCGTCTACCGGCTTGGCGATGTGCATGTCGAAGCCGCGCTGGAGCGCCCCCGCGACGTCCACGGATCGTGCGTGGGCGCTCAAGGCGACGAGCTTCGGGCGGAGCCCCGCCAGCTTGCGAACCCGATCTGCGAGCTGAAAGCCATCCTCGTTCGGCATCGCGATGTCGCTGAGCACGATGTCGAAGGGCCCCTTCTGCTGGAGGGTGGCGAGGGCCGTGTGCACCGAGTCGGCGATGGCGACGTCCGCCCCCCGCGCCTGCAGCGTGAAGGCGGTGAACTCGCGCGCGTCCGTCTCGTCGTCGACCACGAGGATGCGGGCTCCCCGGAGGGCGGCCTCGTCCACCAGCGGAGGAACCGAAGGGACGACGTCCGGCATCGGGGGAGAAGGCTCGACGCTCTCCACGGTGGCCGCTCGCGGCAGCTCCATCCCGAACCGCGCACCGTGACCCTCCCCCTCGCTCTCCACCCAGACCCGCCCTCCGTGGAGCTCGACGAGGCTCCGAACGATCGAGAGGCCCAGGCCGAGACCGCCATGCGACCGCGTCGTCGACGCGTCCGCTTGCCGGAACCGATCGAAGACATGCGGCAAGAACTCAGGGCGGATCCCGATCCCGGTGTCGCGGATGGTGAGCACGTACCACTCCTCGACCGCGTCGAGCTCGATCACGATCGTCCCGCGCGGCGTGAACTTGATCGCGTTCGTCACGAGGTTGAAGACGACCTGCTGGAGCCGCGACGCATCGCCGGAGAGAGGGGCGCTGTCGATCGCGGACCGCCAGACGAGCTCGAGGTGCTTCGCGTCGGCGGTGGGGCGCATCCCGTCGACCACGTCGTCCACGATCGTCTTCAGGTCGATGGAGGCGAAGTCGAACCGGACCTTGCCGGTGATGATGCGCGAGACGTCGAGGATGTCGTCGATGAGCTTCGCCTGCGTCCGCGCGTTGCGCTCGATGGTGTCGATGGCGCGCGAGATCAGGACCGGATCCCGCGCCGAGCTGTGGGCGAGCTGGGCCCACCCGAGGATGGAGTTGAGCGGCGTCCGAAGCTCGTGGCTCACGACCGCCAAGAACTCGTCCTTCATGGAGCTCGCTGCCTCCGCCGCCGCGCGCGCCTTCCGCTCCGCGTCGTAGAGCCGCTTCCGATCCGCCTCGAGCCTCCGCTGCTCGGTGACGTCCACCATGTACGCGATCGCGCGCCGAGGCTCCTCTGGCAGCAACGCCGCCGCTTGCAGCACCATCACCCGGTCGCCCGTCGACGTGATGAGCTCCTTCTCGTAACGGGAGCAAGCTCCGCACGCGATGAGCTCCGTGTAGGCGCGCTCGTCGGCGTCGTGGTACTCGGCGGGGGTCACGTCGCGGATCCGGAAGCCGCCCGCGAGCCGAGAGCGCGGGATGCCGAGCAGGGACAAGAACGCGTCGTTCGCGTCCACCACGCTCCCGACCAGATCCATGTGCACGATCCCGAGGATCCCGGAGTCGGACAGGCTCCGAAACCGGGCGTCTCGCTCGAAGAGGCGAGACCGCTCCTCCGCGAGGGCGAGCTCCGCCTGGTGGGCCCGCTGGAAGAGCCGCTTGATCCGGATCGCCGCCCCGAGCCGCGCGCGGAGCTCGACCGGATCGAACGGCTTCGTGATGTAGTCGGTCGCGCCCGCCGCCATCGCCTCCGCGATCTCGTCGAAGCCCTTGATGGCGGTGACCATCAAGATGGGCAGGTCGCCCTCGTGATAGAGGTTCCTCAAGTAGCGGCACACCTCCAAGCCGGACATCGCCGGGAGCCGCCAATCCAACAAGAGCGCGTCGGGGAGCGCGCCCGACGCCGCGCGCTCGAGGAGCGAGCCGCCGTCCCCGAAGAGCTCGCCATCCGCGAAATCACCGATCGCCTCCGCCACCCGACGCGCGTCGGCGGGGTTGTCGTCGACGATCCAGACCACGGCACGCCGCTGCTCCTCCGGAGCTCTTCCCGGGATCTCTATCCGCGAGGGGCGCGCGCCGACGGCGACGGACATGCGAGAGCAGCGTAGTCGATAGGCCTCAACGCGGCCGACGAAACGGTCGTGGCGAGTTGCCACACCCAATGTCTCAATCGGCCACGGCGCGCGCTCCAACGGCGCGTCGTCGACGAGAGAAATGGGCGATCCTCCGGAGCCCGACATGATCGATCACCTATCGCTCGGAACGACCGACCTCGCGCGCGCGTCGTCATTCTATGACGCCCTCCTTCAGCCGCTGGGGGTGGTGCGCGTTTGGTCGGTCTCGGACGGCGTGGGCTACGGTCTCCCCGGAGGCGGAGACAAGCTCGCGATCAAGCTCAGGCCGGGAGCGCGTCCGCCCGGAGCGGGCGCTCACGTCGCGTTCACCTCGCGCTCCCGCGCCGGCGTGGATGAAGCCTACCGCGCCGGCCTCGCCGCCGGCGGTGAGGCCGACGGAGGTCCCGGGCCGAGGCCCCACTACGGGCCCGGCTACTACGCCGCCTTCCTGATCGATCCCGAGGGTCACCGGATCGAGATCGTGTTCCACGAGCCCCCCGCCTCGTGACCTCCGGGGCCGGCGCGCGAATGGATCGAGATTGAGCGGCCCGGCCCGAACGCCTCGAATATTCTCGCGGCCCTCCGCAACCGAGGGTGTCCATGCGTCGTCAGGTCCTGCTCGCCGTCATCGCCATCCTGCCCGCCTGCGAGCTCCAAGCTCCGATCGATGAGGAGGACGAGGACGTCAGCGCCGCCGGCGATCCGATCGTCAGCGGCGAGATCGACTCCGGGCATCCCGGCGTCGTCGCCCTCACCTTTCAGGGGCAGGCCTTCTGCTCGGGGACGCTCGTCACCCCGACGGTCGTGGTTTCGGCAGCCCACTGCATCCATCCCAGCACCGGGCTCTCGCCGGGGACGCTCGCCCAGGTCTACTTCGGCACCGACGTGACCCAAGGGGGAGTCTTCATCGACGTCGTCGAAGCGGAGTACAAACCGGATTGGTACCTGGACGATCCCGACGGCGACGACGACGTCTCCGTGCTCCGGCTCGCCAGCCCGGCCCCCGTGGATCCCATCCCGATGGGGAGCCTGCCTCCGGTCGGCTCCTCCCTCACCCTCGTGGGGTTCGGCATCACCTCCGCGAACGGCAAAGACTCCGGGACGAAGCGCGTCGCGCACGCGGTGATGGATCAAGTCTACGGGGAGATCTTCACCATGCCGCTCGCCCCGTCCGGCACCTGCAACGGTGACTCCGGCGGCACCGCCCTCTTCGACGACAACGGCGTCGAGAAGCTCGTCGGCTTCCACACTAGGAGCGATTGCGAGTCGTTCATGATCGACGAGCGCGTCGACGTCCACCTCGCCGAGTTCATCCAGCCCTTCATCGACAAGGGCACCTGCCAGGCCGATGGTCTCTGCGCGACGGGCTGTGAGGAGCCGGACCCGGACTGTCCATGCATCGGGGACGGCCTCTGCACGATCGCGTGCGACGACGTGGCCTCCGATCCCGACTGCGATCCGAACTGCGCCGCGAACGGCGTCTGCGCGACCGGGTGTCCTTCTCCAGACGTCGACTGTCCGGTCTGTGTCGCCGACGGCGTCTGCGTCGCCGGCTGCACCGCCGATCCGGATTGCGATCCGGGAGCCGGGGGCGCGGGGGAGGGAGGCGCGGGCGGGGCGCAAAGCGAGCAGGTCCAACCGGAAGAGGAGGAGGGGGGCTGCACCGTCGCTCCGCGCGCGTCGGCAGCGTCTTCCTCGGCGTGGGCGCTCGCCCTCGCCGGCCTGCTCTGCGGGGCGCGCCGACAAAGAGCGGCCGCGCGCCGACGGTGCTTGCTCGAACGATCGGAAGAGGCTCATTCTCCGCGGCGATGGAGGGTGGCGCGCAGAACGAAACCGCGTGGTACCGGCTGACCGTCGAGGCCGCTGTCGCGCGCCTGTCCGCCCGTCCGACGGGCCTCTCCGCCGATGAGGCGAAGGCCCGGTTGGCCCAGTACGGGCCGAACGAGCTGAAGGCCGCCGAGCGCGTCTCTCCGTGGCGGATCCTCGCCGAGCAGCTGAAGAACGTCCTCATCATCATCCTCCTCGTCGCGACCGGCCTCTCGGTGGCGCTCGGGCACGGGGTGGAGTCCCTCGTCATCGCCGTCATCGTCTTGTTCGCGGTGCTCCTCGGCTTCGTCCAGGAGTATCGGGCCGAGCGGGCGATCGAAGCGCTGAAGAAGCTGGCCGCGCCGAGCGCGAGCGTGCTCCGCGACGGCGTCGAGCAGAAGGTCGCGGCCCGCGAGGTCGTGGTCGGGGACGTGCTCGTGCTCCACACCGGGGACCGCGTCCCCGCCGACGCGAGGCTCCTCGAGGCGGTGAACCTCCAGGTCGAGGAGGCCGCCCTCACCGGAGAGTCGGTCCCGAGCGAGAAGCAGACGGCCGCGCTCGAAGGAGACCTCTCGGTCGGGGATCGGAAGAACGTCGTCCACGCGGGCACGATCGTCACGTGGGGTCGCGGTCGGGCCATCGTCGTGGCGACGGGGATGGAGACGGAGTTCGGCCGCATCGCTCGCATGCTCGAGGCGGTCGAGACCTCGAGGACACCCCTGCAGCGCAACCTCGACCGCGTCGGGTCCGTCCTCGCCAAGGTCGCCCTCGTCGTGGTCGCGCTCGTCGTCGCGCTCGGGCTGGTGCGAGGTCAGCCGTTCATCGAGATGTTCATCTTCGGGGTCGCGCTCGCGGTGGCGGTCGTGCCGGAGGCGCTCCCTGCCGTCGTCACCATTTCGCTCGCGCTCGGGGTCCAGCGCATGGTGAAGCGCAACGCCCTCGTGCGCCGCCTCCCCGCCGTCGAGACGCTCGGGAGCACGTCGGTGATCTGCTCCGACAAGACAGGCACCCTGACCCGAGACGAGATGACGGTCCGCCGGGTGTGGGTCGGGGGCGAGTCGCTCGAGGTGACGGGGGCGGGGTACGAGCCGCGTGGGGCGTTCCTTCGCGGCGGCGAGCCGGTGGAGACGAAGCTCCTCCGCGACCTCTTCGAGGCGGCCGTGCTCGCGTCCGACGCGACGGTCTCCCACGACCCGGAGAAGGGCTGGCACGTGACGGGGGATCCGACGGAGGGCGCCCTCGTCGTCGCCGCCGCCAAGCTCGGCATCGACAAGGCTCAGCTCGACGAGGAGCGGCCCCGGCTCGACGAGGAGCCGTTCAGCTCCGAGTCGCGCCGCATGACGACGCTCCATCGCACCGTGGAAGGGCAGACGCTGTTCGTGAAGGGCGCGCTCGAGTCCGTCCTCGACGCCTGCGAGACCTGGGCGTCCGGGGACGGCCCCGCGCCCCTCGACGAGGCGGCGCGCGCCGCCGTGCACGAGGCGGCCAAGGCGCTCGCCCACGACGCTCTCCGCGTGCTCGCCATCGCGCGAAGAAGCGCTGGATCGATCGCGGACGCCCGGCGAGAGCTGCATTTCCTAGGCCTGGTCGGGATGATCGATCCTCCGCGCCCGGAGGTGTTCGACGCCATTCGCACCTGCGAGAAGGCGGGCATCCGCGCGGTGATGATCACCGGCGATCACCCCGAGACGGCCCAGGCGGTGGCGCGAGAGCTCGGGCTGCTCCATCGAGGCAAGGTCGTCACCGGGCGCGAGCTCGACGCGTGGGACGAGGCGCGCCTCCAGGCCGAGGTGGATGGGGTGGACGTGTTCGCGCGCGTGTCGCCCGCCCACAAGCTCCGCGTCGTCACCGCCCTCCAAGCCAAGGGCCACGTCGTGGCGATGACGGGCGACGGGGTCAACGACGCGCCCTCGCTTCGCAAGGCCGACATCGGGATCGCGATGGGCATCTCGGGGACGGACGTCTCGCGCGACGCGGCCGCGATGACCCTCACCGACGACAGCTTCGCGAGCATCGTGGCCGCCGTGGAGGAGGGCCGCACCGTGTACGGGAACATCAAGAAGTATTTGATGTTCCTCCTCTCCTCGAACGTCGGGGAGATCGGGCTCATGGCCGGCACCGCCCTCCTCGGGATGCCGCTCCCCCTCTCGGCGGATTGCCCGCGCTCGCCCTCGCCGTGGATCCGCCCGAGGACGATTTGATGCAGCGAACCCCCCGCGACGCGAAGACCGGAATCTTCACGCGCCCAGTGGTGACGCTGATGGCGGTGGGCGGGATCTGGTCGACGATCGTCAACGTCTCCCTCTTCTATTGGGAGACGCACTCGGGGAGGTCCGTCGAGCACTCGATGACGATGACCTTCTTGTGTCTGGTCCTCATCCAGTTCTTCAATGCCTACAATTTCCGGAGCGATCGGCGCTCCATCGCCCATCGGCCGCTCGCCAACCGATGGTTGAACCGCGCCATCGCCTGGGAGATCTGCCTCATCGTCGCGATCGTCTACGTGCCGTTCCTCGGGCGGCTCTTCGATACCTCCGCCCTCGGTCTCGTCGATTGGCTCATCGTCCTGGCGGGGGCGGCCAGCATCGTCCCCGTCCTCGAGATCGCGAAATGGATGGAGCGCCGAGGCTGGTTCGGCGCCCTCGATTGATCGGCTCGCTCGAACGCGCGCGCCCGCGCCTCAATCCTCGCACTCGCCATTGTCGCAGATCCGTTTGCGGCAGAGCTTGTTGCACCCGCCGCAGTTCCCGAGGCTGATGCGCGTGTCGATGCAGACCTCGCCGCACGCGGTGAGCCCGTTGGAGCAGGAGGGGGGGCCGCACTTTCCGTCGCGGCACCACTCCTTGTCGGAGCATTGCGTCTCGCAGGTGCCGCAATGGTTTCGGTTCCGGCTCAGGTCGAAGCACCCGACGCCGCCCGTCGCGTTTCGATCGGCGCACCAGGCTCCATTGAAATGGCTGATGCCGAAGCAGCGCCGTCCGATGACGGGCTCTTCGCTGAATGGCGGCTGACTCACGGCGAGCGTCGCCGAGGCTCGAGGCGCGGTGGGAGCCAATCGATGCAGGGTGGGCGCGACGCCAGTGGCCGACGCGAGGGAGCGCAGCGGCGCGGGCGCGGATTCGACCGGCGCGGCGGTCGCGGTCGCGACGAGGGCGATCGCCTCCGTGGGCGCGGTGGCGTCCGGCGCTCCCGCCGTCGAGGTCGGCGTCGGAGTCGGGGCCGCGCCTTGGAGCCCGCGCCCCACCGCGAAGGCCACCCCCGCCACCCCGACCATGACCCCCACCGCCGCGACGAGTCGGCCGCTCGATCGGGATGAAGGGTCGGGGGCGCCGATCTCCGCGGCCGCGCTCCTCCCTCGCGACCGCTCCGCGTCGGGCGAGGTGAGGCTCGGCGCCGGCTCGCTCGAGCCGTCTTCGTCCGCACCGGGATCGGGCTTCGATGCGCTCGCGCCCGACCGCTCGACCCGAGCGGGCGCGGCTGGGGAGGGCGGGCGCGACTGCGAGGGGGGCGGGAGGAGATCGGCGACGTCGTCGGCGGCGGCGAGGAGGGCGCGCTTCTTGTCGAGCTCGTCCCCCGCGATCCGTTGCACCCACTCCGCGACCTCGGCCGCGGACGCGATCACGATCGCGCGCTCGACCGCCTGGGCCATGTCGCGCGCCGTCTGGAACCGCGCCTCCTTGTCGCGGGCGAGGCCCCTCATCACGACCTCGGAGAGGGCCTCCGGGACGGGCGGATCGAGCTTCGAGGGAGGCTCGATCTCCTTGTGGAGGACCTCGTGGACGACATCCCAATGGCTGTCGCCCACGAACAGCCGCTTCGCGCTCAGCGTCTCCCAAAGCACGATCGCGGCCGCGAACACGTCGGTGCGCCGATCGACCTCCTGCTTGAGCTGCTCCGGAGAGAAGTACCCGAGCTTCCCCTTCAGGTTGCCCTCCGCCGTCGCTTGGAGGCGGCCCTCCGCCTTCGCGACGCCGAAGTCGACGACGCGGGAGACGCCGTCCATCCCCACGAGCAGGTTCTGAGGAGAGACGTCGCGGTGGACGATCTCGAGGGGACGGCCGGCGCCGTCCTTCGCCTCGTGGGCGGCGTGGAGCCCGTACAGCATGTCGGCCGCGATCCTCGCCGCGATCGGAGGGGGCACCTTCTCCTTGCGCGCGCGGACCAGCTTGATCAGCTTCGAGAGCGGCTCACCGTGGACGTAGTCCATCACCAAGAACAGCTCACCGTCCTCGCGGACCACGTCCAGGACGGCGACCACATTCGGGTGCTGCACGCTCCCCGAGACGCGCGCCTCGTCCATGAACATCTTCACGAGCTCGCTGTCCTTCGCGAACATCTTGTGCATCCGCTTGATCGCGACCACGCGCGAGAAGCCCGCTTCGCCCGAGAGGCGGCCGAAGTGGATGGACGCCATCCCTCCCGACGCGAACTCGGCGAGCATCGTGTACCGACCGACCTTCATCGAGCCGGCGTCGCCCCGTAGGAAGCGGACGTCCTCCACGTGATCGACGCCGCGACCGGCGCGCGCCCGAGCGACTCGCGGTAGGCCCGCGCGTGGCGCTCCAGCTCGAGGGGGGCCTGCTCGGGAACGGTGCGCAGGACCTCCTCCCAGAGCGTCGCGCTATCGAAAGCGTAGCAGCCTTCCCGAACCCTCACCCACAGACCGCTCGCGCAGAGCTCCTCCGGCAGCTCGGGGGCAAGCGGGATCCCGACGTGGGCGGCCACGGGCGAGATCGCCGCGAGCTCGAACGAAACCCCGTACGAAGCGCAGAGCCGCATCGCGCGGAGATCGGAGGACTTGAGCCCTTCGAGCACGCTCGGGCGGGTGGGGGCGGGCGGCAGCGGCACGGTCGTGAAGCCGTCCGGCGCGGGCGCGTCGGGGCGCACGGTCGCGATCACTCGCGCCACGCCGGAGCGGGCGAGGGACGCGGCCCAGCTCGCGGTGCGGGCGTCGGCGTAGGAGGCGTCATCGAGGACGAGCACGAGGGAAGGCTCCGCCACCCGGGACGCGAGGCCGGGGCTCTCTCCGCGGAAGGTCGCGGCGGCGGCGCGAAATCCCCCCTGCCGCAGGGTGCGCTCGATCGGCGCGGCGTGGCCGCCGGCGGCGCCGACGAGGCGAGGATCACAGCGGACGTGAACGACGACGGCGGGAGCCATGATCTCCGCGAGGAGCAGCGCGGCCGCCCGAGCGACGCGCGACTTGCCACAGAGCGCGCCCCCCGTGATCGCCACGGGGCCAGCCAACCCCTCCTGCACGACCTCGCGCACGGCGGGGGCGAGCCCCCGCTCGACGTCGGCGACCTTCCGCGCCTCGGGGTCGAGCGAAAGGACGCGGAGGAGCGCGGCCAGCCCGTCGCGCGGCCTGCGCGCGGTGTCCACGGCGGTGAGGTCCGCGACCAATCCGCGCATCGATCCGCGCACCCGCTCGACGGGCAGCGGTGGGTGATTCTCCGGCCTCCATTGGCCGACGACGACCTCGGAGAGCTCGCGCCGGAAGGCGCGCTCGCCGGTGAGCGCTTCGAAGAGGACGCACCCGAGCGCGAACACGTCCGTGGCCGGATCGACCACGCGCTTCGAGCCGAGCTGCTCGGGCGCGAGGTAGCCGAGGGTCCCGACGATCTGTCCCGTCTGGGTCCCCGCTCCGGGGCCTTCGACCTTGCGGGCGAGGCCGAAGTCGACGAGCCGCACGCCGCCGTCGTCGGTCACGACGATGTTGCTGGGCTTGATGTCGCGGTGGACCCACCCCCCGAGGTGCACCGCCGAGAGGCACGCCGCCACGCGCCGCGCGATCCCGTAGGCGACCGCGGGTGGAAGCGCCCCGCTGAGCTCCATCACCTTCAGCAGGGTGGAGCCCTGCACGAGCTCCATCGCGAGGAAGGGCTCATCCGAGTCGCCTCGCGCGACGAACCCGACCGTCCCCGGGCTGACGACGGCGGCGAGGGCGTCGACCTCGATCTCGAAGCGCTTGTCGGCGTAGGCGCTGTGGAGGTGAGGCATCTTCACCGCCACCTCGCGCCGGGTCTCGAGATCGAGGGCGCGATAGACCTCGCCCATGCCTCCGCCTCCGAGCTTCTCCAACAAGCGGAAGCGTCCGCCGAGGGGCGGCACCGCGAGCTGGAACCCGACCTCGGTTCGACCCTCGAAGTCGTCGTCTCGCGAAGCGGGCGGCGGATCAGGCTCTTTGCGAGCCACCCGCGTCGGCTGATCGGCGTCTTCGTCCTCCGAGAGCAGCTCCACGAGGTGCGCCACCACCCGGTCGCTCGGCGCTCGCAAGGCCGCCTTGGGCGGAGCAGGGAAGAAGCGAGGAGCGTCGACGATAGGGAGGTGATCCACGTCCCACAATCCGCTGGTCCCCTGCGCTTTAGGATGGTTCATTGACCAGGATGGGCGTCTTCCCCGATACCCAGTTCTCGGCGGTCGTGGCGGCCAAGAGCTCGGATCCGGACGAGCGTCGCCGCTCGATGGAGCGGCTCGCCGAAGCATACTATCGCCCAGTCTACACGCATCTCCGGGTGCGGTGGCGACGCGAGCCGGACGCCGCGCGTGACCTCGCCCAGTCGTTCTTCGCGAAGGCGATCGAGCAGCGGATGTTCGGCCTGTACGACCCGGCCCGCTCGCCCTTTCGGACCTTCGTCCGCCGGTGCGTGGACCACTTCGTGAGCCACGGCTCGGAAGGGGCGACCGCGCCGATCCACGAGGGCACGATCCCGATCGTCGCCCTCGATGACGAGCGCCTCGAAGCGGGGTTCGCGAGCGACGACGACGATCCCGAGGGTGCCTTCGAGCGCGAGCTCGTGCGCCAGCTCTTCGCCCGGAGCGTGCATGCCCTCGGAGAACGGCTCGGCGCAATGGGGAAGGGGCGGGTCTTCCGCGCTTTCACCGAATACGATCTCCGCGAGCCCGAGGAGCGGCCCTCGCACGCCGAGCTCGCGCGCAGCATCGAGGTGGACGAGACCACCGTCGTCCATTGGCTGGACGCCGCTCGCAGAGAGCTCCGCGCGATCGTCCTCTCGGAGCTGCGCGAGCTCACCGCGAGCGACGAGGAGTTCCGCCGAGAGGCGCGCGAGCTGCTTCGCGTGCGCGTCTGACCTCGTGGGGGGGCACGCTCCTTGCTGCGGCGTGAGGCGTGCCCCGCCCCCGAGGTCTCCTCTCCGACGAAGCGCGCTCCCGGATCACCTCCGCCATCGCCGCGCTCGAGCAACGCTCGGCGGCGGAGGTGGTCGTCGCCGTCCACCCGCGCAGCGGTCGCTATCGACAAGCGGAGTGGGCGCTATCGGTGAGCCTCGCCGTCACTTGGCTGCTCCTATTCCTCTACCATC
This sequence comes from Polyangiaceae bacterium, assembly GCA_044225865.1. GTDB lineage: Bacteria > Myxococcota_A > Polyangia > Polyangiales > Polyangiaceae > Xiheicaenibacterium. Next base: position 48,492 of record JBGAID010000031.1, read on the forward strand.
CCGTCTCGTTCGACTTCACGTGGCTCCCGCTCGAGCTCGTCGCGGTCGGCCTCGTCGGCCTCGCGCTCGCGCGCGGTCACCAGTCGCTCAAGCGAGCCCTGGTTCTCTCGCGGACCCTCGCCCGCGAGGTGGATCGCTCCGCGAAGGAGGCGTTCGTCGATCTCGGCATCTCGCGCACCCGCGCCCGCACCGGCGTCCTGGTCTTCGTCTCGCTGCTCGAAGGGCAGGCGCGCGTGCTGTCCGACATCGGCGTGCCGAAGCTCGCGCTGCCCGCGCTCCTCACGAGCAAGCTCCAGGAAGCGGCTCGAAGGAACGACGTGAACGGCCTGGTCGACGCCCTGCGCTCGCTCGAGCCGAGCCTCGCGCGCGAGCTGCCTCGCGCCGCCGACGACGAGAACGAGCTCGCGGACGGGCCCGTGCAGGTGAAGTCATGAAGCGTCGAGTCTCGTGGGTCGCGCTCTTCGTCTGCCTTTCGTGGAGCGGGCTCGCCGCCGCGCGTCCCGGCGGAGGGCAGTCGTTTGGAGGGGGGAGCAGCAGGAGCAGCGGCGGCTCGAGCTGGTCGAGCGGATCGCCCAGCCGATCGTCGGGCGGATCGAGCTGGGGCTCGCGCAACACGAGCCACGAGACCCCTCCCTCGAGGACGCCCTCGTACCGCTCCCCCTCCGACCCGAGCCCAAGCTTCAGGTCGAGCCCCGCGCAAGACGAAGAGCTCCAACGCACCCTGGACGTCGCAACGTGCATGCAACAATGCATGCCACAGGCGGACTCCACGAAGCAGTCGCGTTGCGAGGCCGATTGCATCGCCGAAAAGGCGGCCGAACGTCGCGCCGCCGCCGCCGAGCGCCTTCGCGATGAGGCGCGCCCTCCCGAAGACAAGCCGATGGGCGTCGTGCTCGCGCCGGTGCTGATCGGCCTCGCCTTCTTCGGCCTCATCGGCCTGGCCTTCGCCTGGCGACAGCGCTCGGAGCGCGGCTGGGCGTCGGGGTTGCTCTCCTCCGACGAAGCGTGGGCGGGGCTGAGCACGGACATCGCGCCCGCACCGGTCCGGCCCGACACGCGGCGGCGCTTCACCTCCATCCCGGAGGCGCTCCGCCTGCTCCGAGCCGATGACGACGAGTTCTCGTCCGTGCTGTTCGAGGACTTCCTCCACGCCCTCTACGTGCAGGCTCACATCCTCCGCGGGCAGGGAAAGCTCGAGCGGCTCGCGCCCTACGCGGGCGACGAAGCGATGAGCGTGCTCCGCGCCGCCGCCGCCGAGTCGGTGAGCACCGTGATCGTCGGCGCGATGACGATCGAGGACGTGCGAGGGGATGAGAAGGCCCGGCGGGTCGTCATTCGCGTGCGCTTCACCACCAACTACACCGAGCGCGTCGAGGGCGCCGACCAGAGCTACTACGCCGAGGAGCTCTGGACGCTCTCGCGCTCCCTCGACGTCCGGTCGCGCCCGCCCGAGCGAGCGCGTGTCATCGATTGTCCGAGCTGCGGCGCCCCGCTCGAGCAGCTCGTCGCCGGGACGTGCCGATATTGTGGGGTCGCCACGCCGAATGGCGATCACGATTGGCGGGTCGACCGCATCCGGGTCGAGCAGCGCGAGCCCCGCGGTCCCATGCTCACCGGCACGACCGAAGAGATCGGCACCGACCTGCCCACCGTGATCGATCCGGAGGTGAAGGCGCGCTACCGGGCCCTCACCGCGCGCGATCCCGGCTTTGGCTGGAGCGCCTTCAGCCAGCGGCTCAATGTCGTGTTCGCGCGCTTCTACGAGGCCTGGTCGGCGCAGGCTCTCCAGTCCGTTCGCCCCTTCTTGAGCGACAATCTGTTCGAGGCGCAACAATATTGGGTCGCCGCTTACCAGGCGGCCCGGCTCCGAAACGTCGCCGCCGATGCGCGAATCGTCACGGTCCAGCTCGCGCGCGTCCTCTCCGACAAGCACTACGACGCGATCACCGTCCGCGTCTACGCCACCTGCTTGGACTACACGTTGGACGCGGAAGGCCGCGTCATCTCCGGGAGCAAGACGCAGCCCCGCCAATACAGCGAGTATTGGACATTCATTCGCGGCACCGCCGCGACCGGCGCGCCCAAGGCCGAGGACACGTGCCCGAGCTGCGGCGCCAACTCGGCTGAGATCAACATGGCGGGGAGCTGCGACAAGTGCGGCGTGAAGATCACGAATGGCGCATTCGACTGGGTGCTCTCGCGAATCGAGCAAGATGAAGTGTACGGCGCTTGAGCGAAGCCACCTCGTGTGGTAGCCATCCATTCGCGCGGCGATCCCGCGCCCACCATGAGCCATTCCTGACCAAACCCCACTCGCGCTGGGCGAGCCGCTCCCCCTTCGAGGGGTGCGCTGCTCGCGTCTCGCGGTGCGTTCGGCGGTCCGGAGTGTGAGGTGTGCGCGGCGCGGGAGCGCCCGCGCGCGCGCCCTCGAAGGACCGCATCGCGAGCGCTCGGCGAACGACGGCAGAGGTGCGCGCCCGGCAAATCCCTCGACCGACTCACCGAGAAGGATGCGCCAATGCCCGACAAGAAGGCTCCGACCGAATCAGAAGAGACACCCGTCCCCGATCCCCACCTGCCTCCATCGCCCCCGCCTCCCCGCGTCGAGAAGCCCAAAGCTCCCCTGCGCCCAGGCCCGGGGGCGGCGATACGACCAACCCAGCACGTGAACAATCGCCGCGCTCCGATGGGCTGGCGAAAAGGAGCGCGCTGACGAAGGCGAGCGGGGGGCCGTCGAATAGGCGGCCCCCGCGCCCGCGCTGTCGGGGGCAATGGCGATCTCGCTGGCCGAACAATCAACAACGTCCCCCGCGCCCCGTCGCGGTTGGACAGCGTCGGCCTGCAAGGTGGGGAGGGGCGGCCCGTCAAGGCTTTGTCGTGTTGGCGTTGGGGGCTGCGTGCGACAAGAAGAAGGGCGACGAGCGCGCGGGGGAGGAGAGCGCCAGGCCGTCCGCCACCGTGAGCGCAGCTGCTACCGTGAGCGCGGCTGCTACCGTGAGCGCGGCTGCCACCGGCAGCGCCACGAGCGAGGCGGCGAAGTTGACGGCCGCGAAGAGGCTCGGCTCGTTCACGATGGGGACGAGCTACGCATATGCGCGCTTCTTCGGGATCATCGCGGAGGTGAAGAGGGGCGATCCCAAATCCGAGAAGCTCCGCGATGACAACATGAAGAGAGTCCGCGGTCTCGCCGACTTGATCGGGGTCCCGCCGCCACCCGTGCCGGACAGCAAGTACCGGGCGAGCTTGAAGGCAATGGGAGCGGCTCTCGCCAAGGGCTGCGGCGCGAGGTGCGAGGCCCTGTTTCTGGTCGGCGCCGGCATCGTCGATGCGAGCGCCGTGAGCAAGTCAGGCGGCGACCCGGGCGACAACATCGCCGATATAGAGAAGCTCCTCCCCGCGACGGGCGTCCCCCAGATTGTCTGGAGCGAGCATTTTCAGAAGATAAAGACGAACCCGCAGAAGGGCGACTTCGACGCGCTGGCGGACGCGATCACGGCAGCGCTCAAGAAGGAAGCGGGCTGAGGCCCACCGGCAGCGCGAACCGGTCCAAGACCTTCTTCGTCACGGGCCGCTTGTCTTCGAGGAAGATCCGCGCCGAGAAGAACCTCTGCGCGTCCTCGCTCGAGAGGGCCTCGTGCGCGGCTCTCGCCGTCGCTTCGTCCTCGAATGGCAGGAAATAGCAAGTGTCGTCGAACATGATTGGACGGCCCTCCCAGGGGCCGACCAGTCTGAACGAGAGCGCCTTGTGGAGGCCGCTTATCGCGACCTTCCAAGGCGCGAACGAGTAGTCGCCGACGCCGAAGATCGCGAAGGCGGGGCGGCCCCGATAAATGGAGCTCTTGCGGGTCGCCAGGCGGTCGGCGTGGCTCGCCAAATACCGGGCCGCGAGCGGGGCGCGCGCCTCGAGGTCGACGTCGCCGAGGGCGCGCTGGGAGACAACGACGAAGCGGCGCGGGGCCGCGACCCCGCGCGCGAGGTCGGTGCCCTTCAGGAGCGGATAGACCACGTCCGCCTCGAGCGGCACCGTCTCCCCGCGCGCGTCGACGTAATGGTCGCCGATGCGCGTCAGCTCGAAGACGTCGCGGCAGTCGTGCTTGATGCCGGAGCGCCATCCCACCGGGGCCGAGGCCTCGAGCCCGCGCGTGGCCTCGTAGCCGGCCTTGTCGGGGACGAGCGCGCCATCTTCGCGCGCGAGGGAGCGGGCCGGCCTCTTCGCCTCGAGAGAATCGAATATGGCGATGTCGGCACGACGCTTCGCCCCGTTCAGCAGGAGGTCGACCAGCACCGCGTCCACCGCGACTCCGAAGTGAGCGCGCGCGTCGATGCGGCAGAGCTCAGCGTCGAACGAGATCCCATCGCGGGCGGCCCGGGCGATGAGCTTTCTCGCGACCGCGCTCTTCACGAGGAACGCGAGCCGGCTCGGACCGCTGCGCGCCGCGAGGGCGGCGACGAGGGCGCGACCGAGCCACTCCGAGACGTCGAAGTTCGATGCCCCGGTGCGCGCGTCGATGCCGCGCGCCCGGTCGATGTTGCTCTTTCGGGGAGCGTTCGGGGACGCGAGCGCGCCGAGGGTCGCGCTCGTCACCCACGGCGGGTTGCCGACGACGAGGAGGGGACCTTCCGGCAGCGCGCCGACGCGCTCGCCCCAATCGAGCTCGAAGCAGCTGGCGACCTCGATCGTCGCGGCGGGAACGGCCGCGCGCGCCTCCTCCACGTACGCGGGCTCGATGTCGAAGCCGACGAGGCGCGCTTCGGGGAACCGCTCCGCGGCCGCGAGCAGGAAGGCGCCCTTGCCGCAGGTGGGCTCGAGGACGGTGCGCGGCGCGGGCGCGGTCCGGGCGAGGCGCGCCATCACGGCGTGCGCGAGCGCAGGCGGCGTCTGGAAGTCGCCGCGCTCGACACGCAGGCTCACGGCAGGCTCAGCATCCGCCGGATGTTCTCGTGGGCCTGGGTCGCCGCGCCCTTCATGAGGTTGTCGATCGCGCACGCCGCCACGACGGAGCCCGCGCGGGGGTCGGCCTTGGCCCCCACGACCGCGCGAGGCGTGCTCGCGACCGCGTGCACGCTCACGTCCTCGATGGGCACGACCCCGATTCTTGGATCCCCTCCGTACGCTTCACGATACGCGGCTTGGACACGCGCTCCTGCGTCTTCGATAGCCGGCTCCGCGAGCCGGGCGAAGCACGTGGTGATGAGCCCGCGCCGGATCGGCATGAGGTGGGGCGCGAACGTGATCGAGACCCGCGCCCGCCCGCTCGCCCGGCGGAGGGCCTGCTCCATCTCGGGGACGTGCTGGTGATCGACCACGCGATAGAGGGAGATGTTCTCCGCGACCTCGGTGAACAAGTAGCGGTCGGCGAGCTTTCGCCCCGCCCCCGTCACGCCGCTCTTTCCGTCGACGAAGATCGGCCCGTCGTCGGCGAGCCCGGCCCGCAGCAGCGGGGCGATGGCGAGGATGGCCGCCGTCGCGTAGCACCCGGGGTTCGCCACGATCCGCGCGCGCTCGATCGGCGCCGCCTCGCTGCCGGCCGCGGCCGGGAGCTGCGGGATCCCATAGTGCGCCTCTCGCACGAGCGCGGGCGCGGGGTGCTCGAAGCGGTACACCTCGCGAAAGACGTCGAGGTCGGGCAGGCGGAACGCCCCCGAGAGATCAATCACGCGCGCGCCCTGCGCGACGAGCTTCGGCGCGAGCTCCGCCGAGACCTCGGCGGGGGTCGCGAGGGCGACGATCTGCGCGATGGCCGCGGCGTGCTCGGCCTGCGCTTGCGGCAGCACGACGACGCGACCGGAGCGTGACGAAGGACCGATTCCCCACCGCGGGTCGGGCAGCTCCATCGAAGCTTTCCGATCCGAGTATGCGGCGACGAGCTCGAGATCCGGATCGGCGTACACGCACCGCGCGAGCTCTTCGCCGGAGAAGCCGCTCACGCCCACGACCGCCACCGTCGTCGGGCTCGAATGGGCCGCCCTCGGCGGCGTCGATGTCGGTTCCACGGTGCTCGTGGATCTCACGCCGGCGGCACGCGAGGCAAGGTTGAAGAACGCTCTTTTGGTTATCCTATCGAGATGCTTAGGCGCGCCCTTGCTGTGTCGATCGTGCTCACGGGCCTCACCGCACCGATGCTCATCGTGGCATGCGGCGACTCGACGGATGACGGGGGCTTCGGAGGCGGCATCGAGCCGCCCCCGCCTTCGTGCGCCGCCGCCGACCCGCCGGGATCCACGACGGTGTCCGCGCCTCAGCTCATCGGACAGCTCGCCGACGAGTGGCAGGAGGCGTGGCTCGCCTCCCCGGCGGTGGCCGATCTGGACGGAGACGGCGTCAACGAGATCGTCCTCGCGCGGTCCGGCCGCGTCATCGCCTATCACGCGGACGGATCGATCGTGTGGAAGCAAGACGTCGACGGGCGCTGCTGGTCTTCGCCGGTCGTCGCCGACTTCCGCGACGACTCGCCCGGCCTCGAGGTCGCGCAGAGCTCGGCGGGGAACATCTACTTGTTCGGGGCGGACGGGACGATCCTCGACGGGTTCCCCTACGCGTTCAGCGACGAGCTGCGAAGCCTCGCCGCGGGTGACATCGACGGCGACGGGGAGCTCGAGCTGGTCGCGGTCACCACGAACGGGATCGAGGCCAACGGCCAGACCGACATCGTGATCGCGGTGAACCCGGACGGCTCGACGGTGGAGGGCTTCCCGCCCAACACGACGGGCGCCTCCGGCTGCGACGACGCTTGCTATGTCTACAACGGCTACGACCAGAACATCGCGATCGGGGACGTGAACGGCGACGGCGTCAGCGACATCTTCGCGACCCACGACGACGCCTACAACTCGCTCCACGAGGGCAGCGGACGCGCCTTCGACGCGAACCCGGCCTTCACCAACGCCACGAAGTTCATGGGGGTCCGCGGCCTCCACAACATCGCGGAGGCTTACCAGGGCTACTCCGACGACGAGGAGAACGCGCTCCAGGCTCACCACACCAACACCGCCCCCGCCATCGCCGATCTCGACGGAGATGGAGTGGCGGAGCTCGTCTATGTCGCCTCGGTGCAGAACGCCGCCCAGACCGATCGCGAGAAGGGCGTCGCCCTCTGGGTGCTGCGAAACGACGGATCGCGCCCCGACGCGTGGGTCGAGCCGCTCCTCTTCGGTGATTACCTGAGCGGCCTCTGGGATTACGGCGAGACGAACATCGTCGCGATCACCAACCAGGTCACCGTCGCCGACATCGATCCTTCGAAGCCCGGCCCGGAGATGATCTTCGCCGGCTTCGACGGGCGCATCCACGCCGTGGACGCCCAGCGCAACATCCTCTGGGACGTCTCCTACACGGACAGCGACGTCGTCGCGACGGGCGGGGTCGTGGTCGCGGATCTCTCCGGCGACGGCGCCCCCGAAATCGTCTTCGCGACCTATTCCACCGACGAGGGCCTCGGGGAGCTCTTCATCCTCGACGGAGGGGGCAACCTCCTCCATCGCGTCGCCCTCCCCGGCCGCGGAGCGATGCCGGTCCCGACGATCGCGGACGCCGACGGCGATGGAAACCTCGACATCATCGTGAGCCTGAAAGACTCGGAAGACGGCAATCCCCAGGCCCTCATCTACAAGGTGGAGGGGGCGAGCGACAATTGCCTGCTTTGGCCGACGGGGCGAGGTAATAACTTGCGTAATGGCTACCTCCCCCCAGGCTGAGAACCCGCTCTTGGGATCGGCGCTCGACGCCGGTCCGATCCGCTTCGACCTGCTGCGCGCGGAGCACGTGGTGCCCGGCATCGACGCGCTCATCGCGAGCGCGAAGGAGGGCATCGACGCCCTCGGCGAGGCGATGGCCGCCACCTACCAGGGCACCCTCGGGGCCCTCGAGACGGCGACCCTCAGGCTCGAGCGCGCCAACGCCCTCTGCGAGCACATCGAGAGCGCGGCCACGAGCCCGGAGTTCCGCGCCGCCTGGAACGAGGCCCAGCCCAAGCTGGCCGCGTTCTGGTCGAGCCTGCCGCTGCACGAAGGGCTCTACCGCGCCGTCAAAGCCTACGCGCTCACGGATGAGGCGAAGGGGCTCGATCCGGTGCGCGCGCGCCACCTGAAGAAGACGCTCGACGATCTCAAGAAGCACGGCGCGGAGCTCCCCCCGGAGGGCAAGCAGCAGCTCACCGAGATCGACGTCGAGCTCGCGAAGGTGACGACGAAATTCTCCCAGAACGTCCTCGACGCGACGAACGCGTTCGAGCTCTACATCGAGGACGAGGCGCGCGTCGCCGGCCTCCCCGAGCTCGCGAAGCGCGCCGCCCGCGAGGGGGCGGCGTCGAAGGGCAAGGAGGGCTTCCGCTTCACCCTCCACGCGCCGAGCTTCATCCCCGCCATCACCCACCTCGAGGATCGCGCCCTGCGCGAGCAGCTCTATCGCGCGTACAACGAGCGCGCCTCCGGCGGCACCCTCGACAACCGCGCCCTCATCCTTCAGATCCTCAAGCTCCGCCGCGCCAAGGCGAAGCTCCTCGGCTTCAAGGACTTCGCCGATCTCGTGACGATGGACCGGATGGCGAAGACGGGGGAGCGCGCCCTCTCCTTCATCGCCGACCTGCGCGAGCGAACCAAAGAAGCCTTCGCGAAGGAGAAGGCCGCCATCACCGCCTTCGCGGGCCACGAGCTCGCGGCGTGGGACGTCGCGTTCTATGCGGAGAAGCGCCGCAAGGCCCTCTTCGATTTCGACGAAGAGGCGCTGCGCCCGTACTTCCCCCTCGAGTCGGTCCTCACCGGGGCGTTCGAGATCTTTCGCCGCCTCTACGGCGTCGAGTTCGTCGCCCGCGACCTGCCCGTCTGGGATCCCTCGGTCCGCCCCTTCCACCTCGTCGACGGCAAAGGCGAGCACCTCGCGACCGTCTACATCGACCTCTTCCCGCGCGACAACAAAGTGCAGGGCGCGTGGATGGCCCCCATCGTGACCGCCGTCCCTCCCGCCGCGCACGTCGCGGTCGTCGCCGCCAACTTCACGCCCCCCCTCGGGACGGGCGAAGACACGCTCCCCGCCCTCCTGAGCCACCGCGAGGTGGAGACGCTCTTCCACGAGCTCGGTCACCTCATGCACCTCTGCCTCTCGCGGGTCCCGGTGCGGAGCCTCGCGGGGACGAGCGTGGCGTGGGATTTCGTCGAGCTGCCGAGCCAGATCATGGAGAACTGGACTTGGGAGCGCGACGCCATCGATCTGTTCGCGCGCCACTACCAATCGGGAGAGACGCTGCCCCAAGGTCTCTTCGACAAGCTCGTGCGCGCCCGGACATACCGCGCCGCGAGCATGCAGATGCAACAGCTCGGCTACGCCGAGATCGATCTCGATCTGCACTGCCGCTTCGATCCCGAGACGGACGCGAACGATCCGGTGGAGCGCGCGCGCGACATCCTCGCCGCCTACGTGACCGCCCAGCTCCCCCCGACGTACGCGATGCTCGCGAGCTTCGGGCACCTCTTCGCGAACGCGACCGGCTACGCCGCCGGTTACTACTCGTACAAATGGGCAGAGGTCCTCGACGCGGACGCGTTCGGTCGCTTCCGAGAAGAGGGCCTCTTCAGTCAGGACGTCGGCGCCGCCTTCCGCGAGGCGATCCTCGCGCGCGGCGACAGCGCCGACCCGGGCGATCTGTTCAAGCAGTTCCGCGGCCGAGAGCCGAAGCTCGAGGCGCTCCTCGAGCGCCTCGGCCTCGTGCCCGCGTCGGCTTGAGCCGTTCGCTACTTGTTCTCACGCTGGCGCGCCTGCCCTTCGAGCTCGCGCGCCTTTCCTTCGGCCGCCATCTCGTCCGAGCCGAGCACCTGGCCGATGCGGTTCTTGATCGCGCCGACCGTCTCGTCCTTCTTGCCCTTGGTGCGCTCGGCCGCCTTCGCCGCTTCGGCTTGGGCCTCGCCTTCCAGCTCCTTCGCGCGGCCCTCTGCCTCGAGCTGCTCGTCACCGACGATCTTCCCGACGCCTTTCTTGATTGCCCCACCGATCTTCTTCGCCGTCCCCTCGCCTCGATTGGTTTCGTTGCGGTTCATTCCCCCCAATGCAGCACGAACCAGGCCATCGAAATCCTCGCGACTCGCTTGGTCTTTCGGGGGCGTCGATGCGCGGCGCTCTGCGACGCCGTGTCGTGCTATTGCTTCCACCCGTTCGATAGCAGGGAGGTTCTGCATGGCTTCGTTCATGGATGCGTTTAGCTGGAGCCACTCCGAGTTCGCCGACAAGCCGGAAGAGCCGCCGCCGCCCGCCGCGCAGGACGAGGCTGCCCTCGCCGAGTCGATGCGCCAGGCGACGCAGGCGATGGCCGCCGCCGTCGCTTCGAGCGCGTCGGCGGGCGCGGTCGAGGTCGTCGAGCGCAATCAGGTCGACGATCGCAAGCAGGCCTTCTACGACACCATCTTCACCGTCGCGTGCGCGGACGGGTCCATCTCCCCCGACGAGCGCTCCAAGGTCGCGGTCGGGCTGCGCGGCCTCCTCGGCGACGGCTTCGAAGAGAGCTCGATCGATCAGGGCCTCGAGACGGCCCGCGCCTACTACCAAGAGCACGGCCTCAAGGGCACCGCCGCCAACATCGCCTCCACCATCGGCGACGAGGCCGAGCGCTACTCGCTCCTCACGGTGGCCTCGGCGATCGCCTGGCTCGGCGGCGGCGTCGGCACCAAAGAGGGCCTCGCCCTCCAGGCCCTCGCGGCCGCGTTCGGCATCCCGATCAACAAGCTCCACGAGACGATGGCGGGGGCGGCCCGCATCGTCCGGTCCTGACGGCGGCGGTCGCGAGCCACGCTGCTACGAAAAACATAGCGATCCCGCACGGGGGGGGGTGGTCGCGACTTCGCATCCACTTCGGACGACAAGATCGCTCCCCTCGTCAGGTCGCGTCGATAGCATGCGGCGATGAACCCCATCGACCGGGCGCGCCAGCACCTCGGGCACAAGACGGAGCTCCTCGCTAGGCTGCGCCAGCTCTCCGCCCCCGAGATTATCGTTCGGGCCGCCGAGGACGAGGTCGAGAAGGCAAAGGCGAAGCTCACCGCGGCCGAAGCGGGGACTCCGGACGCCGGCGATCCCACCGGTCCGGTGACGTTCGAGCCGCCACCGCCACCGCACGACGACGCCGCTGTCGAGCGCCCCCCGAGCTGCGCATTCCTCGGCCACGACGCCATCGTGTGCGATGGCTCCACCACGCGCGTCGTCGGCAAGAAGCGCTCTTGGCCCTCGCCCGATCTCGTCATCTACGCCACGTCCGGCGCGCACGTCCTCTACAAGCACGTCCTCTTCACGAGCTACCACCTCTTCGATTCCGCCAAAGGCAGGTGGCTCACTGCCCCGAAGGCCGGCTTCCCGCTGTCGTTCATGCGGGAGGTCACCGAGCAGGCCTTCGTCGTCGACGTCGGCGGCGAGCGCGAGTGGCGAGCGCACGAGGTCGCCGATTATCCGTCCCACTGCCTCGCGTCCGGCGACGGGCGGTTCTTGTGGATCACCGACAAGGAGTGCAACGGCGGCATCTACGACGGGCGCACGGGCGCGTACGTAGCCAGCGCGGAAGAGCGCGCGCTGCTTCCTCTCGCCTTCGCGTTCGACGGCAAGCGCTTCCGCTTCTTCCCCGACAAGAAGCTCATGCGCGTGACCGGAGCGCGCGCAGCGGCGTTCGATCGAACGGGCAAGCGGCTGCTCGTCCTGAAGAAGAAGGAGCTCCTGGTCATCGAGCTCACGCGCCTCGGGTGACGTCGCCCACCTCCAGCTTACGAGCGGGGGCGGCCCGCATCGTCCGGTCCTGAGACGTCGCGCTTCGCGCTCCGCGCTCGCCCTCACCCTACCGGGCAGCATCGGGCCCTGGCGGCAACGACCGCCGGCGGGGGAGTTCCGCCGAAAACGGGCTGAGATAGGATGCGGTCATGCGAAGGGCGTGGTGCGTGGGCGCGTCGCGTGCGGCAACGCCGCGAACAAAAGCCAAGCGGCGTACCCAACCGATCTCCATCACGACGACGACGGACTGAGCGGGCTGCCGTGGCACGCGCGCCCCTCGTCAAGCTCCATCTGATCCGCCGCCTGGGTGCGGTCGAGTACGTCGCTGCCCGCGACGACTCGGGGGACGCCCGCCTCGCGGTCGCGGCGGCACCTGGGATGGAGGGGGCCGAGGTGGACGCGCTCCTCGAACGCATCGAGGTCGCGCATCGTGAGATCGTGCACCCCAAGGTCGCGAGATTCGTGGATCGCACGCGGATCGATGGCCGGCCTTGCGTGTCGCTCGACAGCGCGGCGGTCTCCGATCTGGAAGCGCTCGCGCGCGCGGCGTTCGCGGCCAAGCTTCCCATCGACATCGCGGGCGCGGCGGCTTTTTCGATCGCTTTCGTCGAGATGCTCGCCGCCGTTCACGAGCTCACGGGAGCGTCGGCTGCGCCGTGGTGTTTGGGCGCTGTCAGCGCCGCGAACGTGCTCGTCGCGGCGGACGGCTCATACTCGATCTTCGGTTGGGGGCACCCTTGCGACGCGGCTCGCCGCGCGCGGCTCCTCTCCGAGCTTCCGCAGGCGTTCGTCGCTCCCGAGGTGAGCCTCGGCAGAGCGCCTGTCGCGGGCTCCGACCTCGCGGCGGCAGTCGCGTTCTTCCACTCGTTCTTGTACCTCGGTGAGCTGCCGCAGCCCATCCTGCGAGCGCTCGAAGGCGAGGGCTCGCCGGGGCTCGAGGACCTCGGCGACCGCGTGCGCGCGTTGATGCAGACGTCGCACGGCCCGAACCCCGAAGCCCGCTCGATCCCTCGCTTCTTGGAGCTGTACCGCGAGGTGTTGGGGGCTCTCTCGATCGTCCCGGACGAGCGCGCCTTCTCCACGACGCTGTCGAGAGCCCTCGATCTCGTCGATCGGCCACGGGCCAGCGGCGTCGCCATCGAGGTCAGCCGAGACGGAGGCTTCTTCCGCTTCGATGGCGGGTCGCTCGTCGATCTCTCGCGGCGAGCCAGTCACAGGTTCTTGTTGGCCGCGCTCGCTCGTCACCGCCTCGAAGCCCCGGGCGTCGCGCTCAGCTGGCAGGAGCTATTCGACATCGGCTGGCGCGGTCGACGAGCGCAGGCGGAAGCTGCTCGCAGCAGCGTCTACGTGGCGGTGGCGAGCCTGCGCCAGGCGGGCCTGCGTGAGGTGCTCAAGACCGAGGGCACGGGCTATCTCCTCGACCCGGAAATTGCGCTGACTTGGCTCGAGCACCGGCCGCGCTGAGCCGGAATTTAGATCGTTTTAGAGGCGCCGGGGCGCTCCAGTGACTAGCTCGTTCGCGTCCTTCACAGGAGCCAGCCGATGAACGAGCCGTCGATCCGCACCGAGCCTCAACCCGCAACCAAGCGCTGGGGCGCGTTGGTATTGGCACCCATTGCCCTCTCCCTGCCCCTTGCGCTCACCCATTGGTGGTCCTTCGGGCCGGCCTGGGTCATCACGTCCTCCGGGCTCCTGTTCGCCGTTCTCGGCGGCCTGATGCTGAAGCCCCGTGGGCTCATCGCCTTGTCCGCGTTGGCGGCCGTCTCGGGGGTCCTGACCTGGTTGTTCGCCTACGGCGAGGTCGCCTTCGACAACCCGACATCCGAGGAGATCACGTACGAGATCGATGGCGGTGCGGCACAGGTGAGGGTCGCGCCCCAAGGCCATGTCGTGCAGCGTGTGCCGGCGGGCAAGCGCACGTTCACGGTGAAGAGCGACGGTCGCCAGATCGACCAATACACGGGAGACGTCGACGGCAACGGCGACCACCTCGCGACGACTGGCGGCGACACCTGCTATGGCCTCTTCGAAACCGTCTACGGCGCCCTGTCCGGCGCCGACGCGCACGGCGACGCCTATCTTGCGGGCAAGCGCTGGTACACCCTCGATCATGTCGACTACTTCTTCGAGGACCCTCCCAGCAGCGTCTCCAGCGACAGCTCCGGCAAGGCCGTGCGCAAGCTCGCGCGCGCGACGTGTGAGACCAACCACGGCTGAGTCGGGGTTGGTCGCGGCGTCGAGCCAGCGGGTAGCGCCGCCGCATCGAAGCGCCGGCCGCATCGAGGGCACGTCGTCGCATCGATCTCGAACACGTGCCCCAGCAAAAAGACCCAAGGCTTGTCGTGAGGCTCGGGCGCGAGCGCATCGAGGCTCCGCCGGTACTCTCGTCCTGCTTGAAAAGGGGCAGGCCGCTGCCCTCAGGTACGCCGATGAGCGCCCTGCTCCTCGTAGTCCGGCGGCGCGACGTCCGCCGGGTCCGGATTCGGCGCCTGGAAGCACAGTCGAGGGTCGCCGTCGGGGAGCGCGTCGAGGACTTCCTGCGACCGCCTGATCCGTCGAATGGCGAGCGCGACCCACGTACGGGCCTCCCCGATCTCGGCCTGGGGAAGCGGATAGACCTTTTCGAGCGCGCGCACGCGCGCGAGGAGCTTGCCGAGCTCGATCCTCATCTCGACGTTCACCCGACCGATCCCCGTGCGGAGCTGCGCCGCTTCCTCCCTCGTCAACGGGGCGGCGATCTCGCGCGCGTCCGCGGGCTGGTCGGGGTCGAGCGCCGCCCTTAGCTCGTCGAGGATGTTCGCGCGCACGCTGCGAGTCTTGGGTTCGCTGCTCACAGCGGCATTGTCGAAGGACTCATCGCGCGCGTCGATGCCCCTCGGCTGCGGCGCCGACTGCCCCTCGCGAGGCAGCTCGAAGGCAGCTTGTGGGCTCGTACGAGCGCGTCGATAAGCACGGAGATGACGAGCTCCAAAGAGGATGATCGCGCGGAGCCTCCTCGCCTGACGCGTCGTAGCGGGTGCGACCGCCGACCTGGGTGCGCACGCAGCGCCGCCCGATCCTGAGCGCCGGATCGTGCGACTCGGTTGTTAGTATCGCGGTCATGCAGCCACCCCCGACCTGCGCAAACTGTGGGGCTCCCGCGTCCAACCTCGAGCGCTGCCGATACTGCTCCGCCTGGCTGAGCTGGGGCTCGGCTCCGAAGGCATCGCAAACGGTCGTGAGTCGTCGGCGCTTCAGCGACGGAGCCGAATGCGCGAGCCTCACGGTCGAGATGTGCTTGCCTTGGCTCCCCGATCTCCATCGTCGATGGGCTCTCGCGATGGCCGGCAGTGGGATCGCGCGCAAGGACGCGGCCGCCGCCGTGATGAAAGAGCAGGTCCCGCTCTGTCCGCGGGCCTACATCCACTACATGGAGGGAACCGGGAAATGCGAAGACCCGGTCGGCGACTACGAGTCGAAGTGGGTAAACTTGGCCTCTTCGCCACTGGCCTCACAGGACACGTCTACGGACGCTCTGACCGGCGGAGGATGGATGGTCGTCGGACTTTGCCTGCTCCTGGACCGGCACACGCAGTCGGAGAAAAACCTCCGACAGCGAGGTCGAAGCGTAGCAAGGGTCCGGGATTCTGATCGCCGCGCAATCTCACGCGGCGCCAAAAGCCCCATCGAGACCTCTCAATCCCTGGGGCGACGTGATAACGCCCGGCCGGTTCAATTAGCGATGGGCTGACTTCATCGAGGCCAACCCGAACGCAACCTCGAAACGCTTCCGAGGCTGCGTCGGGTCGCGGCGCACGCGCCCGTCCGCCGACCGACGTGGTGGCCCGGGGCTTGCTCGTTGGGGCCCAAGTCGCTTTCGAAAGGACAGGCGCTCGAGCGTGGACAACCGACTTTCTTGGTGGCGCACGCAATCCTCGCCTTATCATCCTAGCGAGCAGCTCATCCCTTTGAAGCCCGATGAGACGAGATCGGCGACGTGGGAAGACCTGCTCCAGCAAGAGACCTCCCAAAAGACAAGACGACAGTCCGGGAGGACGCGTGCGGAGAAAGGCTACCAATCGAACGCTGCCGCGACGAGAGGGGGGGACTTATCAAGGAGGACCCTGGCCGCAAGCGCCAATGCTTGATCTATGAGGTCGAGCTGGCAGAAGGTTCGCGCGCCGTCGTCTGGTTCGCCAAAGACTTCCCCGGGCCGCCCATCGTAGAAGTAGTGCGCGATGCTGAACCCCATCAGGTGTCGCTGAAGACGTTGCTCCTCCTCGAGGGTGCGCAGTGAGGAGTGTAGGATCCGGAGATGACAGGGGAAGATGAAGCTTCGCCGCCGGGGGGCGCGCCGGCCTATCCGGTCGCGCCGGCCGAGCCCGTCACGCTCAGGCTCGGAGGGGGTAGCGAGCGCGCCGGCCAAGAGCTGCCGCTGCGCCTCTTGTGCGTCGGCGACTTCTTCGGCCGGGCCGACCCGCGCCAGCTGGCAGCACGGACGACCATCGACGTGACGCGACTATCCATCGACGGCGCGCTGTCGGCTCTGGAGCCGTCGCTATCGATCACCGTGCCTCACGTCATTGCCGCCGACAAGGCGGCCAACACCCCATTGCAGGTCTCGCTGCGAATGCGGCGTCTGTCAGACTTCGATCCCGAGGCCGTCGCGATGCAAGTGCCGGTGCTCCGCGAGCTGCTCGATCAGCGCGCCGCCCTGACCGCTCTGCGCGGGCCGCTCGGCGGAGAGCGCGACTTCCGGGCCGCAATCGTCCGCATCGTCTCCGACCAGACCAAGCGGGCTCGACTGCGCCAAGAGCTCGGCTTGCCGCCCGAGACCACCGAGGAACACGACGCGCGTCGGGCCATGCTCGCGGCGCTGAGCGAGGCCCGCCAGACCTCGAGCCCAGCCCGCCTCGATGCGCTATCTCGGCACCCGGCTCACCAAGTGCGCGCGCTCGTCGCGGAGAACCCCGCGACGCCGGTGCCCGCGCTCGAGTCATTGAGCCTCGAGCACCCCTATCCCGTATGCCGGAACCCAGCCATGCTCGCGGCCGTCATCGCCCACGGCTACGAGCTGTACGCGCGGCTGCCGGTCTCGGCTCGCCTCGTGGGCATCCTTGCTCGATTGTCGGCGGAGCATCACATCCGGCTAATCGACTCCCCCGATCCCGTCGTGCGACGAGAGATCGCGGGCAGCGACAAGGCGCCCCGGAGCGTTCTGGAGAGGCTGGGCACGGACCCGGACGAGGAGGTACGTACCGCCGCCGGTGCAAATCGGTGGGCATCCGCGAAGCTCAGGGCGGAGGTGCTCGCCCGACGACCCCCGGGGAGTCAGCTGAGCTACCACTTCGCGCGTCCGCCCGACAGCTCGCTCGACGCGCTGCCCTTGGACGACCTCCTGGCGCTGGTGCGCGATCCGTACATGACGACTTGGAGCGACATCCTCGCCCTGGAGCGACGCGCACTGACGCCCGCCGACGTTGCCCGCCTCGCGCTGGATGCTTCGCCTCGCGTCCTGCGCGGACTGGCGCGGAACCCGGCGTGCGACGACGCCATCTTGCGGCGCCTCGCCCACCACCCCGACAACTACCTGGGCTGCGATATCGCGAGCTCGACGCGCAGCTCTGCCGCCACCCTCGACGTGCTCACGCGTCATCCCGACGAGAGCGTGCGAAAGCGAGCCGCCGAACGGCTCGCAGGGCGCTGATCTCGATCGCGCGCGGGGAACGGGCAAAGGCGCAGACGCGACGCAGTTTGCGCCCCGCAGGCGAGAGCGCCAGAGGATTCAAGGGCTCTGCCGCAATCACGGCGGCGGCGTGCCTGGCAGACCACGTCACCGACCTTTCTTCTCGAGGCGCGAGAGGCGCAGCAGGGTCGACGTCGAAGAATGAGCTTCCACGAGATCCGCTCGACCCCGAGCTCGTCGCGCCGCCATGCCGGTCAAGGTGAACCTGCGCCGCGCGCGGACCGTTCCTGCAGGCTCGGCTCAGTCCTGACAGATGCCGTGGGACTTGCCCTTGTCGTCGAGGTAGCAATAGCAGCCGTGGCCGCCTCCCGTGCAGGTCGCTGGACCTTCTGCCGGGCAGCTCTTCCAGTTGGCGGGCGGCGACATCTCGCAGCGGACCGTGCAGTCGCCCGACTTTCCGCACGGACAGCCGGCATCGGGGAGCTGACACACGCACGCCATGACCGGTCCCTGGCTGTAGCCGCCCGGCACCTGATCCCAGGCGCCACCGTTCTGCTTGCACGACGCCTCGTCCGCGCTCTTTCGACAGGTCGCGTAGGCCTGGCGGGCCTCGTCCGACGCAATGCACTTCGCGTTCGCAGGGCCGTCGCCCTTGGCCGACCCCGTCTTGCCTTCGGAGCAGGCGCCGCCGAGCACGATCGCGAGCGGCGCGCCGAGCGCGATGACGAGGGCATGGAGGACGGGCGAGGACATGCCTCGATGGTATCGACGCCTCGCTCGCGCACAACCGAAGGGCGATCGCGTGAATAAGATCGACTCTAAGTGGAGAGTTGGAAGACGCATGAGACACGCCCATGACCCTGCTACCCTACCCGCCCATGCGGTATGTAAGCCCGCCCGTGGACGGGGATTCGCCTTGGTACCCCCCGCGCAGCCAGCTGCTGGCGGGCGCGAAAGCGTGGTGGGAGCTCGATGTCTATGGAGGAGGCGTGCTTGTCGGCCTCTACGAGGGAGGGGTGCTCCGTTTCTTCGAAGGTCAGGAGCCCCATCCGGGTTATCGCCGCGTCGAGCACGAAAGAGAGACGACGGTGGAAAAGGTTCTCTCGACGCGCGAAGCACCGTTTCTGACAACCGACTTCCAGTTCCTCGAAGAGCTCCTGAGCGACCTCGCGGCCCTCGAGGATTGAGCCGAAGCGCGCTGTCGACGTCGCTCTCGCGCTCGATCCGACCAGTACCGAAGCAAACAATCTGCGTCGGAAGCTCAAGAGGCGATCCCGATACCGTGCTCGAAGACGAGTAGGCTCCAAATGACCGCGCAACTTCGCCAGGTCGAGCTTGAAATCGACCGCGGAGAACTGGACCGCGCCATTCGGTCGCTTCAGTTCATTACCAGGGACATCGAGCAAGCGAAAGGAGACGGAGGATCTGGTTGAGCCGCTCTGTCTTTATGCGCGCGCATTGAGCAAGTGAGACGGCTGGCGGACGTTTGGCTGGGCCGAGGAGTGTGCTCTTCGCAGAGCGCTCACAATAGCTCGCAGTGTACACGGCGAGTGAGTGACCAGGTCGCCAGGATACATCGCATGCTGGCCGTATCTCTTAGCAGGGTGGAGAAAAAGGCACCGTCGTTGTGCTCGATGAGGGAGGTGCTGCTCTTTCACCCCCCGGCCCCCCTCCCTGCGCGAGGGGGGAGCAGTGGAGAAAGCAGCGGTAATGAGGCTCCAGAAGCCGAAGGCTCCCCCCTCACGAAGGGAGGGGGGGCTAGTGCTGCCGGCCCGAAGCTCGTGCCTGGATCTGCTCCGCCCCCGCGCACGGCGCGGCAAGTGAAGGGCGGAGCAGCTTCAGGCACGAAGCGCGAAGTCTGGCCGTGGATTCTGTGTTCCTGGGTACTGCCGGAGTAGCACGCCGATTGGAGGGGGAGCTCTCGCCCGCGCGGCGAGGAGCTCCTTCCTCAGTATCGCGCTCGAGGCTCAAGGGCCGCAAACGCGATGAGCGAGATGCGGCCGCACGGAAGCCCTGCACCAGCCATTCCGAGCACAGAGCTCACTCTTCTCGCAGTCGCGGTCGCTCTCGACGACGCAACGTCCGGACTCGAGCGCGCACTCGCCCCGCAACCGGCAGCCGGGCGTCGAGGCGCAGTCTCGCTGAGACCTCTCGCATGATCTGAAGACCTTCGTGCACGCTCCGCTTCCGCGACACTCCGCGCTGCCGGCACAGTCGGCGTCGGAGCCGACCTCGCACCAACCACGATTCGCCGTGCAACGACCGCGGATCTTGCAAGCCGCGCTCCCTCTACAGTCCGCGTCCGTAGCGGCGACGCACGAGTCCCGCCGGTCGTCGGTGCACCGCCCCTCATTGCGACACTCGGCGGTCTGCGCGCAGCTCACGGTGCAGATCCCGTCACGAGGTCGACAGTCCTTCTTTCCTGCACAGAGCTCGGAGGCGGCGCACGACTTCGCCTCGGCGTGACACCCCCATAGCTGCTGATCCTCGACGCAGTTGCCCCAGCGCGTGCAGGCGCGAGATGCGGCGCAGGTGGGGGCGTCGCTCTCGCAGTGGCCGCTCGGGGAGGCGCGGCAAAGCCGCAACCATCCGCATTGGGGATCATCCTCGCACTCGCGATCGGTCTTGGGCCTGTCGCCGGTTCCGAGTCGCTCGCGATCTTCGCCGATGCACGCGCCATTGAATGACACACACCGGCCGCGGGTCAGACACTCTTCGCTCCCCCGACAGTCGCCGTCGCTGGCGGCGACACATCCTCCGTCGCTTTGGTGGCATCGGCCGGAGCGCCGGCAGAGGGTCGACGCTTCGCAGGATGCGTCGTCCACGCCGCGGCACGCGCCGTCACGAGGCAAGCAATGGCCGAGCTCCGTGCAGGTCGCGAGATGCCGACAATCCCCCGTCTCCAAGACCTGACAGAACCCGTCTTTCGGTGAGCACGCTCCCAGGTCCACGCACGCCTGGGTGCCCAAACAGTCTTCGCGCTCGATCGCCGTGCAGTGCCCGCGGACTCTCGAGCAGAGCCCGAAGTTGGTGCAGTCGGTCGAGATGCGACAGCTCTGCTCCAGTGCAGCCACGCACTCGAGATGTCGCCCGTCTATCGCGGCGCGCGCTGCTCCGACGAAGCCTCGCGTCACCAGCGTAGATCCGACCGAACAGTCGCCAGTTCGCGAGCAAGACGCGGCACAGTCCAGCTCCTCCAAATCGTCGGCGAGGGTGTAGAGCGGAACGAGGCCGACGATCAGCAGCGGCACCATCGCGGCATGGCGGACGTACCCTCCGAATGAAACCTGGACGCGGCTCCGGGCCGCCGCGAGCGCGAGCGCGTCGCCATCGCCCGTCGGGCCGAGCTTCATCGAGCCGGGCGGACACCCCGCTTCCTTCGGTGCGCCCAGCACGGTCACGAGATCCCCGTCACGGACGGTGTGCACCACGGAAAACGCGCGGCGAGTCGCGCCCGGGTAGCGGGACCCATCGAAGCGCGCGGTCGACCCCGAGAGCACCTCCACCTCGCCCTCGAGCACCACCTTGCCTTCCGTCGTCTGGAGGGAGAGCTCTCGCGCGCGCGCTCGGCCTCGAGAGAACAGGTCTCGATGCGTCAGACGGCTCGTGCTGCTCCAGAGCGATGTGGCTCCTCCTCCGTGCGGCAGAGCGCCCCCCACGCGCAGGACCCCGCGGACGAGCCGCGACCCTTGCTCCGCACCATACCGCTGTTCGAGCTGCCGGGCTGCACCGCGAGTCCGCTCGCGCGCGCTGAGGACGGCGCGAACGCGGAGAAGCAGGGCCCCGATGAAGAGGGGGATCAGGACGAGCGACGCGACGAGCCCGATGTGGAGCGCCAGCACCGCGCCCGCGCGGGCAGAGAACGTGCCAATGCCCGAGCCCGGCCCTGTCGCGCACCGTTCCGCGGATCTGACCTTCGCCCTCGGGGCATTTCGGTCGGGCAAGCTCGAATTCGCTGCCCCTTCATGCCCTCGCATGCCCCGTCAGGCGAGCGTGATGAGCCGCTTCAGGAGCGGCCAGCTCACGCGTCATGGGCTCGTACGAATGGACTGGATCATGTCCCGCCCGTCCGCCGTCCAGGCTTGCAGAAGAGCGTCAGGCGCGCTTCTGACTCGCGCTCTTCTTCTTCTTCTTCTTGTCCTTCGAGCTCGAGCGCTCGAGGGCGTTGACGACCTTGGGCTTGTCGCCGTGGGCGGCCTTGTGGTCGCGCGAGGAGCCGGGCTTGGCGGCGGCTTCGACGCTCCCGCCGCCGGCCTTGGGCGCTTGGCCCTTCGGCGTCTTCCAGCGCGGCTTGATGAAGGACTTGAGCACGTCGCGGATGACCCCGATGTGCGCGCAGTGATCCATCTTGTCGTTGCCGTCGTAGCCGCGGACGTGGAAGTTGCCGGCGTCGTAGCGGGAGTTGAGCTCGAGCCCCATCGGATCGCTCTTGCGGGGCTTGGCCTTCTTCGGAGAGCCGCCGAGCTCGTGGACCAGGTAGTTCATCGTCTCGGTCGTGGAGGCGTAGCCGGGCGGGATAATCGAGGAGTGGCTCGCGAACATGAAGCGCTTGCCGCTCTTCGCCCGCTTCGCGAAATCGATGAACGGCTCGAGGCCGGCGCGCTCGAGGCTGCCGTCTCCCGCGTAGCCGACGTGGAGGCCGTCGAGGAGGATGACGCTGTCGACGAGCTCTTTGCCGTAGGATTGGCGGAGGATCTGCCCGACCGCGCCGTAGCCGGCGCTCCACGCGCTGAGGGCGACCTTGCGGACCTTCGCGTGGTCGAGGCCGCGCTCCTTCGCCACTTCCTTCTCGACGCTCTCGATGAGCTCCTTGAAGGCGCCCGGGTTCGAGAACGTGGACTCGTATGCGCCGGAGCCGATGCCGAGGGTGATGCCGACGAGGACCGCTCCATCCATCACCTGCACGAACTCGCGACGGATCGGATCGTGGCCGTGGAAGTGGATGACGACGTCGAACTTGCCGTCCTTCGTCACGCCCCCGCGGGCGGGCATGATCATCTGGCCGATGGAAGGGCCGCGGTTCCAGGGCAGGTAGACGCCCGGCTTCGGCTCCTTCGTGTTGCACGGGTTGATGCCGCCGCGCTCTTCGACCGACTTCTGCGTCTGAGACTTCTCGGTCGGCTTCGCGGGGATGAACTTCGCGGAGGAGTCGGCGTGGGAGGTGCCGGGGGCGACGAAGCACGCCGCGGTGACGAGGGACGCGCCGAGCGCCCACTGGAGCGCGCGCGCGATGGCCCGGGGAATCGAGCGGGTCTCCTTCACGGCGACCGGGTCTAGCCCAGGATGCGTGGGGCTGCAAAGCGGACGAGAGAACCCAGACATCAGATCAGCTCCAGATCGAAGCCTCGCTCCGTGAGCTCCTGGTAGCGCGCTCGATCGAAGCGAAACAGCTGCGCCGCACGCCTCCGTACGTCGCGCTCCTTTTCGGAGGTGGGTACGACGAAGCCGAGGCTCGCGATCTTCTTTCGGAAGTTTCTTTTGTCGAGGGTCCTCCCGAGAATGACCTCGTACATGCGCTGCAGGTGGGTGAGCGAGAAGCGCTCCGGCAAGAGCCCGAAGCCGATGGGACGATAGCGGACCTTCGCCCGGAGCCGCGCGAGGGCCGCCTCCAAGACGCGCGCTTGGTCGAGCGCGAGGGGCGGGGCGCTCCGGACGTCCTGCCACGATCCTCGGCTCTGCTCGTGCCCGATGGCGTTCACGAGGGCGAAGTAGGCCACCCTCACCGCGCGATCTCGTCGGTCATCGCCGAGGTCGTCGAACGTGTAGAGCTGCTCGAGATAGGCCACCTTCAGACCGACGTCCTCGGCGAGCGCGGCCTTGGCCGCGTCGTCCAGCGCCTCGCCCGTTCGCAGGTGACGCTGGGGCAACGCGAGGCCCCCGGCGGGGGAGGCGTCCTCCGAGGGAACGAGGAGCACGACCAGCTCGGTCGGGGCGGCGCTCGCGGGACGAAGACCGAACACCACGCAGTCGATGGCGACGGCAAAGCGTTCGGGCGGATCGGGGCTCGGCATCTTCGCAGCAGGGTTGGAGGGGCGGATTCGAAGAACCGCGTCCAGAGCTGCGGATCGAAGGCTCGAGGCCGAAAGTCCGAACATACCGATTCGAAGCGCGCCGGCTCGGTACTATCGTTCGACCGCGATGGACCTGTTCTTCATGTCGCCCCCGCACCCGAGCTGGCAGCTCCTCGGGCGCGCCAACTTCAAGAGCCGCGCGGCCGATCAAGTCGACCCGGTGCGCGCTCGGCGCGAATGGGAAGATCTCGCCAAGGCGATCGAGCGACATGGCGGGACGGTCGTCGTGCTGCCGCCCGGCGATCCGGCCCTCTCGGGGCTGACGTTCGCGGCGGAGGCTGGCCACCCACTTCCAGCCACGCGCCTCGGAGGCAAGCCGCGCTTCCTCCTCGCGAACATGAAGCCGGAGCACCGGCGCCAAGAGCGCGACCTCTGGCGCCCGTTCCTCGAGTCGATGGGCTTCGAGGTGATCCCGATCGAGGGCGGCGTCTGGGAGGGGCAGGGTGACGTCTGCCGCTTCGACGGAGCCACCCTCCTGTTTTGGGGAGGCCGAACGGACCTGAAGGGAATGCACGAGGCCAAGCGGCACTTCTCGGGAGAGGTGCTCGAGCTCAACGTCTGGGAGCCGGCGTTCCACGGCAACATGGCGGTGCTGCCGCTCGACGAAGAGAACGCCATGCTCGTCTGCGCCGACGTGCTCCACGAGGACTCGCTCGCGCTGCTCGAGGCGCGCGTCGGCCGCGACCGGATGCACTTCGTCACCGAGGAGGAGATGCACGCCTACGCGACGAACGGGCTCCCCGTCGGAGACACGGTGATCTGCGCTTCGATCGTGCCGGAGCGGGTGCGCCAGCTCCTCGTGCGCGAGGGGCTCAAGGTCGAGGTGCTCTCCATGACGGAGCTCTGCGAGAAGGCGGGAGGCGCGGCGCGCTGCCTCGTCTGTCGCTTCGATGGAGCGCCCGACGACTTGGTGATCCCGGAGTCGAGCCGCCTCGAAGCCTGGACGAGCTGACGCGCCGGCTGAGGTGCTAGAGCACCGATCATGTTCGGTGCTCTAGGCGAGCGAGCATCTGGAACTCTTGAGCCGAGCGCCGAGCAAGGGATGCCCCCACTCGTCGGCGCTAACGCGCCGCCGATCTCCCCCTGTTCCCCTCGCGTTCGCGGACGGCCGCGAACCCCGCGACACTTCTCGCCGACTTGCTTCGCAAGACGGCGGGAAGCTTCGTCGCTGCGCATGCTCGGGCTGCCAGGGTGCCCCCCTCGTCGGCGCTGCGCGCCGCCAGTCTCCCCCAATTCCCCTCGCGTTCGCGGATAACCGCGAACCCAGCGTACTTCTCGCCGACTTGCTTCGCAAGACGGCGGAAGCTTTCGTCGCTGCGCATGCTCGGGCTGCCAAAGCGCAGCCCTGCGCGTGCGTGGGGGAGACAGCCATGTGGCTCGCTACGGATTCAGTAGCGGCCGCCCGCCACGACCTCTCAGCTCACCCGCGTCCAGCCTCGCCACGACCTCTCAGCTCACCCCCGTCCAGCCCCGGAACGCCCCCGGTCGGCGCATGTTCCTCATGCGACGACCGGCCAACAACCTCATAGGCGAGCGAGCATCTGGCACTCTTGGGCCGAGCGCCGAGCGAGGATGCCCCACTCGTCGGCGCTAACGCGCCGCCGGTCTCCCCCAAACGCATGCTCGGGCTGCCAAAGCGCAGCCCTGCGCGTGCGTGGGGGAGACAGGCCTGCGGCTTGCTACGAATTCAGTAGCAACCGCCCGCCACGACCTCTCGGCTCGCCCCCGCCCAGCCTCGCCACGACCTCTCAGCTTACCCCCGTCCAGCCCCGGAACGCCCCCGGTCGGCGCATGTTCCTCATGCGACGACCGGCGCAGCGAGCCTCATAGGCGAGCGAGCATCTGGAACTCTTGGGCCGAGCGCCGAGCGGAAAACTCAGCCTCACCACCAGAAGTTCACGCCGGTGCGCATCAGCATCGCGCCGGACGTGTTCGACCGGTCGCCGGTCGCGGGATCGGTGAACTCGGGGACGCTCGAGTCGTCGATGCGGGTGCGGATGATGCCGAGCGCGTCCGCGAAGAGCCCGAAGTGCCGCGCGATGCGGAACTCGAGGCCGAGGCCGAACTGGCCACCGAAGTAGTTCCGCGACGAGGAGCCGCAACCGCCGTAGTAGTCGTATCCGTAGCGGGTATCCGTCGGGTACATCGTGTCGTAGCAAGTGGTGCCGACCTCGGCGTGCGAGAGGTGGAGGCCGCCGATCGCATAGACCTGCACGCGGTGCTGCGGGTTGAAGTAGAGGAGGCCGGACAGCGAGCCGGCGAACTCGACGCGACCGTCGCCGTTGTAGTCGTTGCCGCCGACGATGTCGCCGCCGAGGTCGAACGCGAAGAACGGGCTCGGCCGCCAGCGGAAGCTCGCGCCCGCGCCGCCCATCCCGGCGAGGTCGTCACCGTTGCGGGGGATGAAGGCGGCGCCCTCGACGCGGAGGTTCAAGCCGAAGTGCTCGCGCCAGCGCTCGCGGCGCGGGCCCCTCATACCTTCCGGCATCTCCCGGTCGCGGGCGACCACGCGCGTGCGATGGGGGCGGCGCTTCCGGACGATGACGACGGTGTCAGGGTCCCCGTCGGGGGCGGCCACCTCCGGCCCATCCATGTCCGGGTCGACACGGGGACGAGCCCGGCGCTTCTTGGCCGGTGCGTCGTCGGGCGAGGTCGCGAGATCGCCGTTCGTCGGCTCGGGCGTCTTGGCTGCGTCCGGATCGCCACCGCCACCGATCGAGATCGACTCACAGAACCAGGACCCCGGGGGGCAGTTCTTGTTGTCGCCGTCCGCGAACGCAGCGGTCGAGATGGTGAGGGGGAGGAGGAAGCTGAAGGGCACCAACCAACGCATCGTCGGACTCCTATCGGGGCTTGTCGCCCCGCGAGAGTTTAGCAACCAGGATGCCACTCTCCACGCTCTGCGCCACCGTCGATTTCGAGCCTTCGTCCGGGCGGTGTGACCTCTCGTGCATGTCCCGAAGGGGCGGACTGTGAGCTATGGTTCACACCCGGTATGGCACGCGTGGTCCTCAAGGCCGGTCACGTCCGACCGGTCTTCACCGGTCACCCGTGGGTGTTTCGTCAAGCCGTCGCGCACGTCGATGGGTCTTGTTCGGCGGGCGACGAGGTCATCGTAGCAGACCCTCAAGGCCGTGTGCTCGGTCGAGGGTTCTACTCCGAGACTTCGGCGATTGCGGTTCGGCTGTTCACCCATCGCGACGATCCCGTCGACGCCGCCCTCCTCCGCGACCGCATTCATCGCGCCTTCGCGCAGCGGAAGCAGCTCGGCCTCCCCGCCGAAGAGACCAACGCCTACCGGCTCGTGCACGGGGAAGGGGATGGTCTCCCCGGTCTGATCGTCGACGTGCTGGGGGACGTCGCCGTCGTCCAGCTCAACACGGTGGGGATCCGCCGGCGCGAGGGGCTCGTCTACGACGCCATCGACGAGATCGTGCGACCCCGGGCGATCCTCGATCGAACGAGCGAGTCGGCGGCGCGCGTGGAGGGGACGCCGGCCGGGCAGGGCATCGTGCGCGGCGAGGCGTCGATCGACACGCTACGATTTCGAGAGCGCGGGCTCGCGTTCGAAGTCCCGTTCTCCCTCGCCCAGAAGACGGGCTTCTACCTCGATCAGCGTGGGCTGCGGGCGCGCGCAGAGGCGCTCGCGAAGGGCCGCACCGTCCTCGACGCGTACGCCTTCGTGGGGGCGTTCTCGGTCGCGGCCGCTCGCGGGGGCGCGAAGAAGGTCGTGGCCGTCGAGCAGAACCCGCTCGCGTGCGAGGTCGCGGCAGAGACGGCGCGGCGCAACGGGTTCTCGGGCGTCGTCTCGGTGGAGAAGCAGGACGCGGTGCACGCGATGGAGCACGCGAGCCGGGGGGGAGGGTTCGACCTCGTCCTCTGCGACCCGCCCAAGCTCGCGCCGTCGCGGGCGAAGGTCGACGTGGCCCTCGCCGCGTATCGGAAGGTGTGTCGGGCGGCGTGTCGCGCCGTGGTGCCGGGCGGTCTCGTCTTCGTGTCGTCGTGCTCGGCGGCGGTCGGGTTCGCGGAGCTCACCCGCGCGCTCGCCCTCGGGGCGCGAGAGGCGAACCTCCGCGCGACCATCCTCGAAGAGCACATCCAATCGCCCGACCACCCCGCGCCCGCCGCGTTCCCCGAGGGTCTCTATCTGAAGAGCCTCGTCGCGCGGGTGACGGTGATGGACTGATGCGGCCGCTCGAGGCGCTGGGCCCCCGCGACGTCGCGGGGATCGAGGCCGTCGTCTTCGATCTCGACGACACCGTCCTCGACCATGGAAA
The DNA here is from genome assembly GCA_044225865.1 of Polyangiaceae bacterium. Lineage (GTDB taxonomy): Bacteria > Myxococcota_A > Polyangia > Polyangiales > Polyangiaceae > Xiheicaenibacterium. The sequence continues at coordinate 76,245 of JBGAID010000031.1, forward strand.
GCTCGGCGAAGCCGCGTACCGAGCCCTCTTTCGGCTGCGCGCGGCCGGGCTCGAGCTCGTCGCGAGCACGGGCCGCTCGGCGGGCTTCGCGGAGGTGGTGGCGCGCCAGTGGCCGGTGGCCGCCGCCATCGCGGAGAACGGCGCGCTCGCGTGGCTGGCCTCCGACGGCGGCGCGGTCGAGCTCGTCGACAGCGCCTCCCCCCGCGAGCGCGACGAGAGCACGCGGCGGCTCCGCGAGGTCGTCGCGTCGATCCGGGAGCGCTACCCCGAGCTCCCGCTCGCCGACGACAACCGCGGACGCATCTCCGACGCGACGTTCGACATCGGGGAGCACCATCGCGCGCCGCCCGGCCTCGTCGCGGCCGCCGTCGCCCACGCGCGGTCGCTCGGGGCGCGCTCGTTCACCTCGAGCATCCACATGCACGTGACCTTCGATGCGTTCGACAAGGCGAGCGGCTACGTCCGGCTCGCGATGGACCGCGGCCTCGATCCCGTCCGCGCCCTCGGGCGGGCCGCGTTCGTCGGCGACAGCTCCAACGACGCGCCCGCGTTCGCGGCCTTCCGCCTCACGTTCGGGGTCGCCAACGTGCGGCCGTTCCTTTCGAAGCTCACCGTCCCTCCCGGGTTCGTCGCCGACGCGCCGATGGGCGAGGGCTTCGCGCGGATCGCGCAGGCCCTCGTTCACGCCCGCGCGGTCGGGTCGGAGCCTCCTCGCCCGTCACGACCGGGATGATCCACGTCGACGGCTCGATGGGGGAGGGCGGCGGGCAGGTCCTTCGCTCTTCGCTCGCGCTCGGCCTCTGCCTCGGTCGCTCATTTCGGGTCGATCGCATCCGCGCGGGCCGGAAGGTCCCCGGTCTGCGCGCCCAGCACCTCGAGTGTGTCCACGCCGCGGCCGCGATCTCGAGCGGCCGCGTCGCGGGCGCGCGCCTCGGCTCCACCGAGATCGAGGTCCACCCCGGCGCGGTCCGCGGGGGCACCTATCGCTTCGACACCTCCGGTGCTGGCAGCGCCACCCTCGTCCTCCAGACGGTGCTGTTGCCTCTGCTGCTCGTCGCAGGCGAGCCGAGCCGCCTCGAGATCGTCGGCGGCACCCACAACCCCCTCGCCCCGAGCTTCGATTTCCTCGAGCGCTCCTTCGTCCCCGCCCTCGCGCGGATGGGGGCTCGCGTTCGCATCGCCCTCGAGCGGCACGGCTTCGCGCCGGGCGGCGGAGGCCTCCTCGTGGCCGAGATCGAGCCCGCCGCGCGCCTCGCCCCCCTCGAGCTCCTCGAGCGCGGCGCCTCCCTCGGCCGGCGCGCCAAGGCCCTCGTCGCGAACCTCTCCTCGGACATCGGCGCTCGCGAGCTCGCGACCCTCGCGGACGCCCTCTCCGATCCCGGCCTTCGCGGCCCGGCGACCCGGGTGGACGCGCGGGGCCCGGGCAACGCCGTCGTCCTCGATCTCGCGTTCGAGAACGCGGTCGAGGTCCTCACCGCCTTCGGCGCGAAGGGGGTGCGGGCGGAGCAGCTCGCCCGCGATCTCGCCGCGGAGGCGCGCGCGTTCGAGGGGAGCGGCGCGCCCGTCGGCGAGCACCTCGCCGATCAGCTCCTCCTGCCGATGGCCCTCGGCGGCGGGGGCGGGACCTTCCGCGCCTCGACCCTCTCCCTCCACGCCCGAACCCAGATCGATCTCCTGAGGTCGTGGACCGCTATCGAAATCGAAGCGCCGCGGGCCGGCGCGGTCGAGGCCGACCGATCGGTGACGGTCCGGGTGCCTCCGGGAGGCGCGCCGCTGCGCTGAGCGCCGTGCTACCGTGTTCGATCGGGAGGGCCGAGGCTGCGCCTCTTCGTTCGCGATGGCGGATCGTAGGTTCAACGTCGAGAGCTACATCGCCGCGCTGCCGGCGGGCCTCGCGTCGTACCCGCACTGCACCTCCAAAATGAGCTCGGTGCGGTTTCAGCTCCAGCGCCGACCCCTCCGTCGGCTCGCCGATCTGCCCGAAGAGCTCGTCGACTTGATCCGGGATCCTCCCGTGGCGACGGCTTGGATCCCCACCACGATCTTCGTCGCGACCATCCTCGCCATCGAGAGCGAGCACGCGATCTCCGACGCCGCGCTCGCGATCGAGTCCACCAAGGACATGCTCGAGAGCCCGCTCTACCGCTTCACCCTGCGGATGCTGTCGCCGGCCACGATCCTCCGCGCGGGCGCGGCGACGTGGCACCTCTTCCACCGCGGCACGACCTTCAAGACCCGGGACGTCGGTGGCACGATCGAGGCGACCCTCGAGTTCCCGGCGATGCTGCTGCCGCCGCCCATCCTCGAGGGCTTCGCGGCCGGCTTCGAGACGATCAGCAGGGCCTCGTGGAAGGACGACGCCCACGTCCGGCTCGTCGAGCACGGGCCGCGCTTCGGCCGCTACCGCCTCACCTGAGCGGTCGCCGACTCGAGCCGTCTCATCACCGCGACGAAGTCCTCCGGGGGAGGCGCGGTGAAGTGCACGTCCTCGAAGGTGACCGGGTGCTCGAAGCCGAGCTCGGCGGCGTGGAGCATCATCCGCGGAGCCTCGATGCGCGGCCCTTCGAAGCGCCGCACGTAGACCTTCTCTCCCACGAGGGGGAACCCCGCCTCCGAGAGGTGGATGCGGATCTGGTGGGTGCGCCCCGTCTCGAGCTCGCACGAGATCAGCGTCGCCCCCGCGAGCGCGCGCAGCGGCTTCACGTGGGTGATCGCGAGCTGCCCCTCTCGGTGGCCCGGCTTCGCCGATCCGCGCAGGCCGTCGCCGCGGTTCTCGACGAGGTACGAGCGGAACGTGCGAGCGCTCGCGAGCGTGCCGTGCACGATCGCGGTGTAGCGGCGCTCGACGGAGTGCTCACGGAACTGGGTGGCGAGGTGGCGCTTCGCCTCGAGGGTGCGGGTGAAGACCATGACCCCGCTCGTGTCTTTGTCCAAGCGGTGCACCACGCCGAGCGGGGCGCGCCCGCGCGACTCCCCTCGACCCTGAGCCTTCTTGGCGAGGATCTCTCGCACGAGCGCGTCCAGCGTGACCCGCGCCGCCTCGGGAGACTCGTCCCCGAAGGGCACGGTGCTGATGCCGGCGGGCTTGTCGACCACCACCACCGCCGTGTCGAAATGGAGGATCGCGGCCCGCTCGATGGTGGCGCGCTCCGCGACGTGAGGTCGGGGCGCGTTCTGCTCCATCGCGATCGGCTCGGTCGCGCGGACGACGATCGTCGGATCCAAGAGCCGCGTCGGCGGGTCGCCGACGAAGATCTTTCCCGAGCGAATGGCGGCGCGCGCCGCGTTCCAAGAGAGGCCCAGGCGGTCGCGAACGAGCCGATCGAGCGGCGACCCACCTTTGTCGTTGTACCTGACCATCCGGCTCGCTTCCCCGCGCCTTCGGAGGCGGCGAGGGCGCTTATGTTGACACGACCCGGTCCCGGAACCGATGATTCGCTACCACCGCAGCTTTTCCCGATAGATAGACCGACTCGCCCTCCGCGATACCAAGGAGCCCCTAAGTGGCCACGACCATCCTCGCCGTCGACGACAGCGTGACCATGCGAAAGATCCTGGAGATCACCTTCGCTGGCACCGACTTCCAACTGGTTGCCGTCGCGTCGGGGGATGAAGCGCTCGCCAAGGTCAGGCAAGGCGGGGTCGGCGTCATCATCTGCGACAACTCCCTCGAGGGCGACGGCTACGAGGTGGCGAAGCAGCTCAAGGCAGCCGCCCCCTCCACCCCCCTCCTCTTCCTCTCCTCGCGGCAGAACGCCTACGACGCCGGCAAGGGCGGGGGAGCGCGCGTCGACGATCACATCGACAAGCCGTTCGACACGCAGCAGCTCATCGACCGCGTGAACAAGCTCGCGAGCGGCGGCGTTTCCGCGGCCGCTCCCGCCGCTGCCACCGCTCCGCCCGCGGCCGCTGCCCCCGCCGCTGCCGCCGCGAGCCCCGCCCAAGCGGTCGCGAAGAGCAAGACGATGGCCTACGGCGCCCCCGCCCAAGCCACCCCCGCTCCCGCCGCCAAGACGGCGGGCTTCGGTGCCGGTGGTCTCGGCGGTGCCAAGCCCGCGCCCGCACCGGCGCCGGCTCCCGCCGCGCGCCCCGCGACCGCCGCCCCGTCGGCCGCCCCCGCCGCGCGGTCCGTGGTCCCTGCCGCCGCTGCCCCCGCCGCGAGCGCCGCGATCAGCGCCGCCAACGGCCAGCTCGCCGCGCAGGTCGGCGCGATGGGCCTCTCGCCCCAGCAGGCGGACGCGATCCTCGCCCTCTCGCGCGACCTCATCGAGCGCGTCGTCTGGGAGGTCGTCCCCGTCCTCGCCGAGTCGCTCATCAAAGAAGAGATCGCCCGCCTCACGAAGTAGGGGTGCCCCCTCTCGTCGGTGCTCGGCGCTCCGCGCCTGCGCGCCGCCGGTCTCCCCCAAGCTCATGCTCGGGCTGCGAAGACGCAGCCCTGCGCGTGAGCGGGGGAGACGCGCTTCGGCTCACGGATGCTATCAAAACGATAGCGCGCGACCGCGGTCTGCCGCTGGCGACACCCGGCACTGCGTTGAAGAAAGGGAGCGCGCGTCGCGCTTCGCGCTCGCCGGGAGAGGCGGAGCTTTCCCGTCGTGGTGCTGGGAGCGTTGTGTTGCGAGCGCAGGGTCCCGCAGCTCGGCTCGCTAGCCGGAGGGGGCGACGAGGCTTCCGACGATTCTTGCTTCAAGAATCGTCGAGGAGTGTCGCCCGGTGCGCGCTCATCCGCGCACGCGAAGAGAATAGAGCGAAGACCTCCCCCCGCGCTGCGGGGCCCCCCTCCAACGCTGCAGATGGCTTCTGAAAGGGGGGGCCGCACTCGATTGCGGAAAGCTCCTTGGCCTGCAAAACGTCGTCTCGAGACTGGGATCCGCGCATGGCGTCGTCGTCTCGATCACCGCGTCGCGCTTCGCGCTCGCCGGAGAGGCGGGCTTTCGCGTCGTGGTGCTGGGAGCGTTGTGGTGCGAGCGCAGGGCCCCGCAGCTCGGCTCGCTAGCCGGAGGGGGCGACGAGGCTCCGACGATTCTTGCTTCAAGCATCGTCGAGGAGTGTCGCCCGGTGCGCGCTCATCCGCGCACGCGAAGAGAATAGAGCGAAGACCTCCCCCCGCGTTGCGGGGCCCCCACGCTGCAGATGGCTTCTGAAAGGGGGGGCCGCACTCGATTGCGGAAAGCTCTTTGGCCTGCAAAGCGTCGTCTCGAGACCGAACCACCCACGCCTTTTCGGACAGGCTCTCCGCGGGGACACGTGCCATCCCGCCGATTTCTCCGGCTCGCGTCCGGGCCCTCGATCGCGCGCCGTCGATGTCGCCATCGCGCCTGTGTGTTAATGCGGAGGCTGCAATGACGGAGCTCGCCAAAGGGTACGAACCTCGCCCGATCGAAGCATTCTGGGAGAAGCGCTGGATCGAGCTCGACGTCTTCGCGGCGAGCGACTCGCTCGACGATCCCCGGCCTCGGTACGTCCTGCCGATGCCTCCGCCGAACGTGACGGGGTCGCTCCACATGGGGCACGCCCTGTTCTGCACGCTCGAGGACATCCTCACCCGGTACCACCGCATGGCGGGGTACTGCGCGCTCTGGCAGCCGGGGATCGATCACGCCGGCATCGCGACCCAGACGGTGGTGGAGCGGCAGCTCAAATGGGAGGGCAAGACGCGCCACGATCTCGGGCGCGAGGCCTTCATCGACCGCGTGTGGAAATGGAAGGCGGAGAGCGGCGGGCGCATCGCGGTGCAGCAGCGCGCCCTCGGGGTGAGCGCGGACTGGCCGCGTTCGAAGTTCACGATGGACGCGGACATGTCCCGCGCGGTGCGGGAGGCGTTCTGCCGGCTCTATGAAGAGGGCCTCATCTATCGGGATACCCGCCTCGTGCACTGGGACTGCGAGGCCCAGACGGTGCTCTCGAACCTCGAGGTGGAGAACGAGCCGGCCAAGGGCGAGCTCTTCATGTTCGCCTACCCGACGGAGGACGGGGGCGAGCTCGTGGTGGCGACGACGCGCCCCGAGACGATGCTCGGCGACACGGCGGTGGCGGTGCACCCAGACGATCCTCGCTACAAGCACCTCCACGGAAAGCTCCTCCAGCACCCCTTCGTGGACCGGAAGATCCCGGTGATCACCGACGCCGTGCTCGTGGACATGACGTTCGGCACCGGCGCGGTGAAGGTGACGCCCGCCCACGACTTCAACGACTTCGCGACCGGCAAGCGCCACAAGCTCGAGGAGATCAACATCCTCACCCTCGACGGGAAGATGAACGAGCTGTGCGGCCCGTTCGCGGGGATGGACCGCTTCGTGGCCCGCAAGGCGGTGAAGAAGGCGCTCGACGAGAAGGGCCTCGCCCGCGGGACGAAGCCGCACGACTTGGTGCTGCCGCGCAGCGAGCGGAGCGGCTCGATCGTGGAGCCGATGATCAGCACGCAGTGGTTCGTGAAGATGAAGCCGCTCGCGGAGCCGGCCCTCGAGGCGGTGCGCACCGGCAAGACGGTGATCATCCCCGAGGAGTGGGTGAAGACGTACGAGCACTTCCTCGGCAACATCCTCGATTGGTGCATCTCGCGGCAGCTCTGGTGGGGCCACCGCATCCCCGCCTTCTACTGCAAGCCCTCGGGCCACGTGACGGTGACGCGCGAGGAGAAGATCGACGCGTGCGCCACGTGCGGCTCGAAGGAGATCACCCAGGACGAGGACGTGCTCGACACGTGGTTCTCGTCGGGGCTGTGGCCCTTCTCGACCCTCGGCTGGCCGGAGAAGACGGCCATGCTCCAGAAGTTCTACCCCGCGAGCGATCTCGAGACGGGCTACGACATCCTCTTCTTCTGGGTGGCCCGCATGATGATGATGGGCATCCACTTCATGGGGGAGCCCCCCTTCAAGCGCATCCTCTTGCACGGCCTCGTGGTGGACGAGACGGGCGACAAGATGAGCAAGGTGAAGGGCAACGTGATCGACCCGCTCGATCTCGTCTATGGGGCGAGCTTCGACGAGGTGGTGCAGAAGGCCCTCCCGGGCGCGCCGGTGGAGGAGTCGCTCAAGAAGTTCAAGAAGGCGTATCCCTCCGCCTCGCAGATGGGCTCCGGCTTCCCCGCCTATGGGACGGACGCGCTGCGCTTCACCCTCGCGAGCTACTCCCCACAAGCGAAGCGCATCCCCCTCAGCCCCAAGAAGATCGAAGGCTATCGCCACTTCTGCAACAAGCTGTGGAACATGGCGCGCTTCGCCCTGCCCTATCTCGAAGGGGCAGAGATCGGGGAGAGGGCTCCCGCCGCGACGCGGCTCGAGACGCGCTGGATCCTCTCTCGCCTCGCGTCGACCATCGACACCGTGACGCGCGGGATCGACGAGTTCCGCCTCGATGACTCGACCCACGCCGTCTACCGCTTCGTGTGGAACGAGCTCTGCGATTGGTACGTGGAGCTCTGCAAGCCCGTGTTCCAGGGCACGGACGAGGCGGCCAAGAAGGAGATCCGCGACACCCTGGCCTACGTGCTCGAGGCGAGCCTGCGGCTCCTCCACCCGTTCATCCCTTTCATCACGGAGGAGCTCTGGCAGAAGGTGCCGCGGCCCAAGCGCGACGCGGCCATTGAATCGATCGTGGTGGCGCCGTTCCCGAAGCGCGACGACGCCCCGCGCGACGAGGCGGCCGAGCGCGACATGAACACCCTTCAATCGGTGATCGGAGCGGCCCGGACCATTCGCAGCGAGCACGGCATTCCGTGGGCATCTGAATTGCCAATGGTGCTCCGCACCGACGATCCGGCCCGGCGCGCCCTCCTCGAGCGCGAAATGGGGGCCATCGTGCGGCTCGTGAACACGAAGGGCGCCCCCTCGTTCGCCTCACGGGGAGAGCCGCGCCCCGCGGGGGCGGTGATGAGCAGCGTCCAAGAGGTGGACGTGCTCGTGTCGCTCCTGGGCCTCGTGGACGGGGAGAAGGAGCGCGAGCGCGTGGAGCGCGAGATCAAGAAGGTGGAGAAGGATCTCGCCGCCCTCGAGAAGAAGCTCTCCCTCCCGTCGTTCGCGGACAAGGCTCCCAAAGAGGTGGTGGACGAGGCAAACGCGCAGGTCGCGGAGCTCGGACGCCGGCGGGCCGCCCTCGACGAGGCGCGCTCCATCGCGACCGAGCTCTCCCAATCGACCGCGCCGTCGAAGTCCTGAGCGGGCGGCGATGGAGCGAGCGAGCGAAGCCTCCGGAGCTCGCCTCATCCCGCTCGGACCTCCGCTGCGGCTTTGGTCGGGGCTGCCGATCACCGCCGCCGGGCTGGTCCTCGGCTTCGCGGTCGCGCTCTCGGGGATGAGCGCGCGCGTCGGGGTGCCCCTCGGCGCCCTCGCCGCCGTGATCGCCACGTTCGGCGCGCTGTTCACCCTCGGCAGCTTCCACGACGCTCCCGACTCCGAGGCGGTGTCGATCCGGGCGCTCGCCCCGGGGCTGCTCACCGCCCTCGTCTCGGCGGCAGGTTGTTATGGGACGCTCCGGCTCGCCGTCGCCGGTTACTTCGGCCCCGTGAGCGCGGGCATCCTGATGCCCATCACGTTCCTCGGCCTGGTCGCAGGGGCGGCGATGGCCCTCTCCGCCCTCGGCGTCATCGATCCGAGCCTGCCATTCTATCGTCGTCACGGGTTCTGGCTGATCGCGATCGCGACCGGCGTGTTGCTGCCGTCTCTCGGGTCCTATTCGCTGATCGATCCGTGGGAGACCCACTACGGGGAGGTCTCTCGGGAGATCCTCGCCCGCAACGATTGGATATCGTTATGGTGGGCGCACGAGGAGTGGTTCTGGTCGAAGCCTATCCTCACGTTCTGGATGCAGGCCCTCGCAATGGCGACCCTCGGCGTCCAATACGAGCCGGGGGCGATGCTCGACGCGGCGCGCGCGGGGCGGATCCCATGGCCGGAGTGGGCGGTGCGGTTCCCGTTCTTCCTCGTCACCGTCGCCGCGACGTACCTCCTCTACAAGGCGGTCGCGCGCGCCTTCGGGAGGCGGGCCGGGCTTCTCGGCGGGGTCGTCCTCACGACGATGCCGCAATGGTTCTTCCTCTCTCATCAGACGATGACGGACATGCCGTTCGTGGCCGGTCTGGCCGCGGCGCTCTCCCTGTTCTTGCTCGGGGCCCACGAGCCGGAGGGCGCGCGGGTCCGCGTGTTCGCGGTGCGGCTCGGGCGAACGCCGCTGTCGCTCTCCGCCCATAGCCTCGTCGTGGGGGCGGTGTGCCTCGTCGTCATTCCCCAGATCGTCTACCTCGTCAGCCGCAACGTCGCGGTGAACATCGATCCGGAGTTCGGCCTGCGGATGCCGCCGCTCACGATCGTCCACGATCGGTTCGCCTCCGGATCCGCCGGGAGCTGCGGGGTCCTGCCCGGCAACGAGCCGTGCGCCCCCGGGGTCTCTGCCTATCCGCGCCTCGAGCCGACATACCAGGCCCTCGTCTGGTCGGCCCTCCTCGTCGCGTTCCTCTACCTCGAATGGGGAGAGCGCCGAACGCGCCGTTTGTACTTCCTGGGAGCGTTCTTCGCCGCCGCTATCGCGACCATGGGGAAGGGCCCGGCGGGGGCGGTGCTCCCCGTGCTCGCGCTGGGCGGGTACTTCCTCGTGACGCGCCGCTATCGCCTCCTCCTCGACATGGAGATCGCCGCCGGGACGGTGGCGTTCTCGGCGATGGTGCTCCCGTGGGCGGTCGCGATGGTCGCGCGGCACGGTCAAGGCTTCATCGACCGGCTCCTCTTCCACGACATCTACAAGCGCGCCTTCGAGCAGGTCCACGACACGAACGAAGGGGAGGACGTCAGCTTTCGCTACTACGTGTGGCAGCTGGGGTACGCGACCTTTCCGTGGGTCGCCCTCCTCCCCTATGCATTCGTGCGCGGCCTCGCGCGGGAGGGGGCGGTCGCGCGCGAGGAGGGAGCGTCGGAGCGCGCCCTCGACAAGCAGGGGACGCTGGCCCTCCTCGTCGTCTGGTTCGTCGCGTCGTTCGCCCTCTTCTCGTACATGCGGACGAAATTCCACCATTACATCTTTCCGGTCGTGCCCGCCCTCGGGATGATCGCTGGCGTCGCGCTGGATCACATGATCGCGACCGCGAAGGACGCCGCCCATCGTCACGCGCGGTCCGCCGTGGCCGCCGTCTCCCTCCTCGGCAGCGGCCTCGTCCTCCTCGTCCTCCGCGACTTCGCCGTGCATCGCCCGAATCAGCCCGCGGAGGCCCGGCTGCTGTATCTGTTCACATACCAATACGAGCGGCCTTGGCCGAAGCCGATCGACTTCTCCGCTCCGTTTTGGGTCTTGGGCGCGCTCCTCGCCGCCGCGATGGCGGCCATCGCGGTGGAGCGGATCCGCAAGCAGGCCATCGTCGCGTTCGCCGCGCTCTCGGTGGCGTTCGCCACGTTCTGCCTGGACGTCTATTTCCCGGCCGCCGCTCCCCATTGGGGGCAGAGGGAGATCGCCCTGCGGTACGTCGAGGCGTCCGCGCAGGTGCCGGGCCCCCTCGTCGCCTATCAAATGAACTGGAAGGGCGAGAACTTCTACAATGGCAATCGCATCGCCACCTTCGTCGAGACGGGGCAGCCATTCCGCGAGTGGCTGACGAAGATGAAGAAGAAGGGCGAGAGGACCTTCTACATCGTGCTCATCCCGGGCCGGGCCCGCACCCTCGAGACCGAGCTCGGGCCGAACCGGGAGCTCCTCCGCCTCACCACGCCGGAGGAGAACAACAAGTTCGCCCTCTATCGCGTGCGCTATTGAATGGCGAGGGCGGCGACGAGCGCGTCCGCGAGGGACTCCGCGCTCGTGAGGGAGGCGGTGCGATGGACGGGCAAGCCCCGCGCTTCGGCGGCGGCGGTGGTGATCTCGCCGATGCAGACGACCTTGGTGCGGGCGGGGAGGGTGGCCCCATTCAATACGTCGGCGAGGCTCTCCGCCATCGAGCCAGAGCTGAGGAGGACGCCGTCGATGCCACCGTCGAGCACGCGCAGGAGCTCTTCGTGGCGCTCCGCTCCGGCCCGGTCGGTGCGGTAGACGGGGACGACGTCCACCGTTGCCCCGCGCTTGCGGAGCTCCTCCGGCAGGACCTCCCGCGCGACGAGGGCCCGCGGGACGAGCACGCGCGCGCCCTCCACCTTTCCGCGCCGCGCCTCGAGGGCGAGGACGAGGGCATCGAGGAGGGTCTCCGCGCGTGAGGCCCCCTTCGGCGTGACGTCGGCGCGGATCCCGTAGCGGGCGAGCGAGGCCGCGCTCGCGCCCCCGATCGCGGCGACGAGGGCGCGGCCGAACGCGCGCGCGTCGAGGCCCTCCTCGGCCATGATGTCGAAGAACCGCCCCACCGCGTTGTCGCTCGTGAAGACGACGCAATCGTAGGTGTCGAGCGAGCGCGCGGCGGTGATCGCCGGCCGCGGGTCGGGGGGAGGGCCGATCGTCAACAACGGGAACGGGACGACGACGGCTCCGCGCCGGCGCAGCGCCTCGGCCGATCTCTCCGCTTGCCCCTCCGCGCGCGGCAAGAGCACGCGCCGGCCGAACAGGGGCCTCTCGTCGAACCAGCGGAGCTTCTCCCGGAGCTTCACCACGTCTCCGACGACGACGAGCGCGGGCGAAGCGAGCCTCGCGTCTGCGGCGAGGTCCGCGATGTTCGCGAGGGTGCCGACGACGACGCGCTGGTCCGGGCGCGTACCGTTCTGAATGACGGCGGCGGGGGTCTCGGGGCTGCGCCCGGCGCGCTCGACGAGCGCCCTCGCGATGGTGGGCAATCGCTTGAGACCCATCAGGACGCAGACCGTCCCGCGATGACGAGAGAGCTCCTCGAAGTCGAAATCGGCGCCCTTGCGGGTGGCCCCGCTCAAGAGCACGACGCTGGACGCGAGGTCGCGGTGGGTGAGGCTGATGCCGGCGTAGGCCGCGGCGGCGAGCGGCGACGTCACGCCGGGGACGATCTCGAACGGAACGCCCGCCTCGGCGAGGGACTCCGCCTCCTCCGAGCCGCGCCCGAACAAGAACGGATCCCCGCCTTTCAATCGCATGACCGAGAGGCCCGCCCTCGCGAGCTCGATGAGGCGCGCGTCGATGCTCTGCTGGGAGCGCTGCTTCTCCGCTGGATCCTCGCCCCGCTTGCCGACGTATTCGATGCGGGCGCCTCTGCGGGCGCGATCGAGGAGCGAAGGATCGATGAGCTCGTCGTGGAGGACGGCGTCCGCGCTCGCGAGGATGGCCTGACCCCTCAAGGTCAGAAGATCCGGATCTCCTGGTCCGGCCCCGACCAAATAGACAGTGCCGGGGACGGCCGCCCCCGCCGAGGCTCGAACCGGGTCGGAGGGAGCGGGCGGGGGGTCGACCATGGGCCCACTTTGGGACGAGCCCCGCTACTTGACAATCGTTTCTCGGCCCGCCATAAGCGGGCAGATTCGAGGACAGACCGGGCCGTCGCGCGCTGGTTTTGTGCGGAAATAAGGGGGCAGAGCTCGGGCTCTGCGCCCGATCGTTCGGTGCGGGGGGTTCGTTGCTATCCATGGCGGCTAGGTTGAAAGTCGACGCCCTTCACGTAGAGGGTCCGGATCGGTGGTTCGTCACCGACGGCCTCAACGCGGTCGGGCCCGTTCGTCGAGACCTGCTCGTCCGCGGCATCGAGGCCGGCCGTGTCCCCCTCGAGAGCTTCGTTCGCCACGACACGTGGAAGGTGTGGAGACCGCTCGCCGACTTCGCGGAGCCTTCTGCCCCTGGCGTGTCGAAGCCAGGCGTGTCGAAGCCGGGGGAGCCTCCCCCTTCGACGATGCCGCTCTCCTCCCTGCTCGATGAGCACCCCGCCGAAGAGGACGAGCTCCTCCGGGACGACAAGTCGAACGAGATCTCGGATCGGCCCACGATGGAGCTCTTCGACGCGGCCGTGCGCAGCGCCGCCGGCATCCCCGACGTGAGCCTCCCCGAGGCCGCCGAGTCCCACGAAGGCCCGACCCAAGTCTCTCGCGATCTGCTCGGCGGCGATCGGCCGACGCTCGCGTCGTACCTGGACGACGACGAGGAGACGAACGTACCGACGAAGACGGGCAAGGCTAGGCCGACGAGCGCGCCTCCGACGGGCGCGCCCACCGGGGCCGCCCCGGCGAGCGTGCCCCCCACCAGCGCCTCTCGCGCGCGGGCTCGCGAGAGCGTCGTGCCCCCTTCGGCGCGCGACGAGCTCGCGGGCGCTTCGGACCTCTCCGAGGTCCTGCTCCTCCTGTTGAACGGCGTCGTTCGAAGGACGGCGTCGACGCTCGCGATCCTGCATCGCATGGCCGACGATGGCGCGACCGCGGTATGCGCCCACGGCCCCAACTTGGTGGAGCTGCTCGGGACCCGCACCCGATTGCTCGACCCGGCCGTCGTCGCGGCCGCGGGCGGGAACGTCGTCGTGGCCGAGCCGGCGCCCGGTCCCGCGGGCGAGGCGACGCTCCAGCGGCTGCGCAAGAGCGGCCTCGATATCGAAGGGGCGGCGATGTTCCCCATCCGCCCGAAGAACCGCCTCCTCGCGATGATCGAGATCGGCCGCGAGGCGCGCTTCAAGATGGACGATCTCGCCCGCGCCGAGGATCTGATCGCCTCCTTCGTGCGCCGCGCCGAGTCCGGCGAGTGGGCGTGACGCTGCTCATCGGCGGAAGCGCCCCCGCGATTCGCTGGTAGAGTGCGCTCATGTTCCCGACCGTTCGGCCTCGCCGCCTTCGGCGCACCCAGGCGCTCCGCCGCCTCGTCCGCGAGACGTCGCTCGAGCCCTCCGATTTCATCCTCCCGCTCTTTTTCAGCGAGACGCTGACGGAGCCGCGCCCCGTCGGGACGATGCCGGGCGTCTCTCAGCTGCCGGTGAGCATGGCCGCCGAGCAAGCGCGCTTGGTCCGGGATCTCGGCCTCGGCGGGGTCATCCTGTTCGGGCTCCCGAAGCAGAAGGATCCTCGAGGCGAGGCGGCCTGCGATCCGAATGGGCCCGTCCCGCGCGCGGTCGCGGCGATGAAGGACGCCGCCCCCGAGGTCTGCGTGATGACGGATACGTGCGTCGACGAATACACCGACCACGGCCATTGCGGCATCTTGAAGACGGACGCGCACGGCGACGTCGTCGTCGACAACGACGCGACCCTCGACGTGCTCGCCCGGTCCGCGCTCGCTCAGGCGCGCGCGGGGGCAGACGTCGTCGCCCCGAGCGACATGATGGACGGGCGGGTCGGCGCCATTCGGAAGGCCCTCGACGGCGACGGGCGCGAGGACGTGGCCATCCTCTCTTATGCGGTCAAATACGCGTCCGCGTTCTATGGTCCTTTCCGCGACGCCGCCGATTGCGCGCCCAAATTCGGAGATCGCGCCGGCTATCAAATGGATCCTGGCAACTCCCGGGAGGCGCTGCGCGAGCTCGCATTGGACGAGGAGGAGGGCGCCGATATGGTGATGGTGAAGCCGGCCCTCCCCTACCTCGACGTCGTGTCGAAGGTCCGCGCCGCCACGACCCTCCCCCTCGGGGCCTACAACGTGAGCGGAGAGTTCGCGATGATCAAGGCCGCCGCCGCCGCCGGCATGCTCGACGAGAAGCGCGCGACCCTGGAGGCGCTCCTCTCGATCCGGCGCGCGGGCGCCGACTTCATCCTGACGTACCACGCGATCGAGGCGGCTCGATGGTTGGGCGCGTGAGGGCCTTCGCCGCGTGCGGCCTCCTCGGCGTGGGCCTGATCGCGGCGACGGCGTCCGTCGGGTGTGACGTCATCACCGCCGGCTGCGGTGCCGAGCTCGAGGCCGAGCCTCCCGTCAGCTACTCGAGCGGCCTGACCACGAACGGGATCTACCGCTCTTCCTCGTGGGAGCCGGCGGATTGGGTGGATTTTCCCCCCGGCGCGACGGTTCGGTTCGAGCACGCGCTCGGCACCGAGCCCCTGGCCTGGCAGGCCTACGTGGCGACCTCGCGCGACGGCGACGGGGCGACGCTCGTGCTCGCCACCGGCAACGACGTCGAGCTCGTCGGGATCGACGACGAGGCGGTCACGGTCCACAACGGTACCTGCGTCGACTTCTTCGTCGTCGTCGTCGCGATGGCCAGCGTCCCCACCTGAGAGCCCCGAGATGTCCGATCCGATGAGCGTGCCGGAGGCGATCCGCGAGCGACTGAAGAGCCGGCTCGGCCCCGTCCAGTTCAGCGACGTGAAGGCCCACCTCGATCGAGACGCGGTGTTCATCGTCCGCGCCGATCTCGATCTCGTCGAATGTGGGGTCGCGGTCGCGACCGACGACGTCGACCAGGTGCGTTGCTGGATCGACGCCGGTCAGCTGAGAAAGCCCTCCGCCGAGGAGCGACGCGAGTGGCCCACCCAAGACGAGCGCCGCTGGATGGCGGTGGTGGTGCAGCCGTTCGTCTTGGTGCAAGAAGCCGTCGTCGCCTGACCGGACGAGGGGCTCCTCCGAAATGGTCAGCGCGGCAGCGACCGCGGCGCCTCCAGCATCTCTTCTTTCGCCACGACCTCCTGGCCGGTGTAGCCGCCAAAGGCCAAGACGCGCGTCCCTTCCACGGGCAGGAGCCGCACGCCATTGCGCGCGGTGACGAGGGAAGGCCCGGGGCTCCACTGCGCCTTCTGAGGATCGAACAGCTCCGAGGTGGGAGAGTCGAGATTGAACGAGACCAAACCTGCGTCGTCGCCCCCGACGACCCAGACGCGGCCATCCATCAATCGGAGGGCGTCGTGCTGTCGCCGGGGCCGACCCATGGAGCCGACCGCCGTAGTTTGGCCCGTGCTCGGGTCGAAAATCTCCGCCGTCGCCGTCACCTCCTTGTACCGAACGAATCCTCCCGCGAGCAGGACCCGGCCGTCGGAGAGCAGCGTCGCGGTGTGCTCGGCTCGCGCCGACTTCATCCGGCCCGCGTCGCGGAACGCGCGGCTCTCGGGATCGTAGATCTCCAGCGACGACAGGGCCGGATCCGCTTCGCCGCCGAGCCAGCCGCCGCTCACGAGGACGCGGCCGTCTTTCAGGGCGGTCGCGCCGTGCCCGCATCGCGCCTCGTGCAGATCGCCGACGGCCGACCACGTGCCATTGCGAGGGTCCAGCTCCTCTGCCGTCGCCAAGACCCGCCGGTCGGCAATCGGATCGAAGACCACGCCCCCTATGACCACGACGCGCCCGTCCCCGAGCGCCACGGCGGCGCCGTGGGTGCGGGGTTCGCGCATGCTCGCAATGGCGACGCAGCGATGCGATCGCGTGTCGCATCGCTGCGCCGCGGCGGTGGTCCTGCCTGGTGGGCCGATGCCGCCCGCGACGAGGACCCCTCCTTCGGGCAACCGAGCGAGCATCGGGAAAGAGACGGGGGTATCGAGCAGACCCTCGTCGGTCCACGAGCGCGAGCGCGGATCGAAAGACTGACATCGGGCGACGCCACGGAGGCCCCGGTCGTGACCGCCGGCGACGAAGCCGCGACCATCGGGGAGCAGCAGCGCACGATGGCCCATCCGCGCGACGAGGCCCGAGACGTGGAGGGGGGCGAGCGGCGCCGTCGAGCTCGCCTCTCGTGCCGGTTCGTCCGCGCTCGAGGTCGGTCGATGGAGCTCACCGCCGTCGGGCTCGACCCGGGCCTGGCTGCACCCGACCCAGGCGATGAACGCGGTTGCGACGGCCCTCTTCACGACCCCGAAGGCGCCGGCGCGACGGGGGCAGCGGGGAGGGGGGTCGCGGTGGCGATGCCGGCGATCTGCTCGCGCGCGAACTGGAGGGCGTGGAGCCGCGCATAGACGCCGTCGTGGGCGATGAGCTCGGCGTGGGTGCCTTGCTCGACGATGCGTCCCTTGTGGAAGACGACGATGCGGTCCGCCGCTCGAATGGTGGAGAGGCGGTGGGCGATGACGAGGGCGGTGCGATCTTCCAGGGCGCCTTGGACCGCGCGCTGGAGCCGCGCCTCCGTGTTCGAGTCCACGTTGGCGGTCGCCTCGTCGAGCACGAGGATATCCGGGTCTTTGTAGAGGGCGCGGGCGAAGGCGATGAGCTGCCGCTCCCCCGCCGAGAAGTTCGAGCCGCGCTCGCGGACGGGGGCATCGAGGCCGCCTTCGCGCTGCTCGAACAGCTCGAGGGCGTCGATGCGCTCGAGGGCGCGCTTCACCCGCGCCATGTCCGGCTTCGGATCGCCGGCGGCGATGTTCGTCGCGACCGTGCCCGGGAACAGGAACACGTCCTGCGGCACCACCGCGAAGTGGGAGCGGAGCTCGTTCTTCTCCCAGGCGCGCACGTCCCGGCCGAAGACCTTCGCCGCGCCCTCGTTCACCTCGTAGAGACGGAGAAAGAGAGAGAGCACCGTGCTCTTCCCGGCGCCGGTGGCGCCGACGAGCGCGACGCGCTCTCCGCGCTTCACCTCGAAGGACACGTCGCGGAGCGCGAGGACGTGAGGCTTGTACCCGAACGTCACGTCCTCGAACGCGAGCGCCGGGCCCGAATCCGAGACAGGAGCCTTCTCGACGTCGGCCCGGGCGGGGGCGTCTTCCTCTTTGTTGTCGAGGAGCTCGAACACGCGCTCCGCCCCCGTCATCGCGGACTGGATGAGGGTGTAGCGCGCCGAGAGATCGCGGATCGGGACGAAGAACATCTCGATGTAAGCGACGAACGCGAAGAGCGTGGCGAAGGAGACCTGCCCCGAGGAGCCGTGCACCCCCGCCGCCCAGAGGGCCGAAGCGATGCACAAGCTCGAGACGAGCTCGATCGCGGCGTCCATCGTCGCGTCCCAAATGATGGAGCGGTTGTTGGCGTTTCGATACGCCTCGTTGATCGCGTCGAACTCGACCGCGCTCGCGTCCTCGCGCGCGTAAGCCTGCACGATCGACATGCCGCTCACTTGCTCGTTGAGGTACGCGTTCATGCGGGCCGTCTTCGTCCGCACCTCGCGGAACGCCTCGCGGATCCGCTTGCGGGTGTAGTTCACCCCCAGCATCACCACCGGCAGCCCCGCGAACGCGATAAGGGAGATCTGCCAGTCCATCGAGAGCATGACGACGACGATGATGGCGAGGCGGAGCAGATCGCCGATCGCGTTGAACGCGCCGGAGGCGAACATCTCTCCGATCGCGTCGACGTCGTTGGTGACGCGCGTGACGAGGCGCCCGACGGGGGTGCGATCGAAGAAGGAGAGGCTCCGGGCGTGGAGGAACTGGAAGACCTCGCGCCGCAGGGACGCCATGCTCAGCGCCCCGACCTTCTGCATCAGATACATCTGAGGGAACGCGATCGCCTGCTCGACGACGATGACGAACGTAAGGAGCAGCCCCGCCCGCGTGATCGCGCCCGGCTCCTTGCCGAGCCCTTCGAGGCCGGACCGCATCACGAGCGGGCGCGAAATCGCGAGGAGCGACGCGACCACGAGGAGAAATATGGAGAGGGCGAACTTGCCCTTGTGCGGCCGCACGAAGGGCCAGAGCCGAGCGAGGCTCTTCGAGTCGTAGGCTTGGAGCGCGCCCTCCTCGTGGAAGCGCGCGAGGGCCTCCTCGGCGCGCTTGCCCTGGGCCTTCACGACCGGGCGCGTGGCGGGTGCCTCCGGCTGCTGAGCGATCACGGCTTGGCCTCCTCGTCGAGGGCGTCGAGATCGGCCTCGAGGGCCTGCTCGCTCGCGAACGCGGCGTAGAGACCGCCCCGCTCCACGAGCTCGTCGTGGGTGCCTTCTTCGATCACGTGGCCTTGGTCGAGCACCACGATCCGATCGCAGCGCCGCGCGGCCGCGATCCGGTGGGTGACGAGCACGACGGTGCGGTTCTTCTTCTGGCGCTCGATCGCCTCGAGGATCGCGGCCTCCGTCTTCGCGTCTACCGCGGAGAGCGGATCGTCCAGGACGAGCACGGGGGGCTTGCGGAGGAGGGCGCGCGCGAGCGCGACGCGCTGCCGCTGCCCTCCCGAGAGCTGCACGCCTCGCTCCCCGACCACGGTGTCGAAGCCCTCCGGGAGCGTCTCGACCTCCGACAGCACGGCCGCCTCGCGCGCCGCCTCCCGAATGGCCTGCTCCGCGTCCGGCGAGTCCGTCTCGTCCAGGCTGTACCCCACGTTCTTCGTCACCGTGGTCGAGAAGAGGAACGCATCCTGTTGGGCGTAGCCGATGCTCCCCCGCACCCGCCCGAGGGGGAGCGCGCACACGTCGTCCCCGTCGAGGAACACCGACCCGGGGGGCGTGGGCAACAGCCGCGGGAGCAGCATCGCGATCGTGCTCTTGCCGCTGCCGGTCCGCCCCACGATCGCGAGCGAGCTGCCCGCGGGGACCTCGAAGCTCACGTCGTCGAGGACCTTCTTCTTCCCGTGGGAGAAGGAGAGCCCCCGGACGGAGATGGTCCCACGGACCCCTTCCAGAGGCCCGCTCTCCCCGCTCTTGATCTCCGGCTCAGCTTCGAAAATCGTAGCGAGGCGTTGGTACCCGGCCCGCCCGCGCTGGACGATCGAGGCGACGAAGCCGAGGGCGAGGAGCGGCCACGTCAGGCGCAAGAGCGCCGTCCAGAACGCGACGAATCCGCCCGGCTGAAGCTCCCCGCGCTCGAGGAGGGTGCCGCCGTACCAGAACACGATGAGCACGCCCGCCGCGCTGATCGCGCCCATGACGGGGGCCATCGAGCCGCGCACCTTGGCGAGGGCGAGGCTCTTCTCGAGGTAGCGCGCGTTCTGCTCCTCGAAGGCGTCCATCTCGCTCGGGACGAGCCCGAACGAGCGGACGACGCGCGCCCCCGAGAGGCTGGCGAGGACGCGGTCGCTCATCTGGCCGATCGCCTCCTGGTTCTCTCGGGTCGTCTTGAACATGCGCGTCGAGAACGAGCGCGTGACGATCCACAGCACCGGCATCGTCACGAAGCTCATCAAGGTGAGCTTCAGGGAGATCGTCGTCATGACGTAGAGCGCGCTCGTGAAGCCGAACACGCTCGAGATGACGTTGAGGATCCCGAAGCCGAGGAGGAGCCGGACCTGGGTGAGATCGCTCGTGGCGCGGCTCATGATCTCGCCCGTGGGCATCGAGCGGAAGAACGACGGCCCGAGCCGCTGGAGCCGATCGAGGAGGACGGCGCGGAGCTCGTACTCGACGTTTCGGCCCGCCGAGAACACGGTCACCCGAGACAAGACGCGCGCGATCGCGGCCGTGATGCTCACCGCGATCATCGCCACCGCCGCCGTCTTGGCGTCCGATCCGCGCGCCTCGACGGCCGCGTTCACCGCGTCGCGGACGAAGAAGTCCCGCCGCGCCATGAGGAAGTTCTGGACGAGCAAGAGCGCGCTGCCCGCCACGTACCAGCGCATCTTGCTCCGCAGCTGGCCCTTCAGCGTGACCGGGTAGGCGGCGACAGTGGAAGAGATCGTCATCGCGGATCGTTCGTCGCGGCGCCCTCGTAGTCGCGCACCGGCGCGGGAGGGTGCGGCGCCACGACCTCCATCACGAAGAGCGCCGCGGGATGGTCGGCGCCCGTCGCGTCGGAGACCCTAGCATCGGGGGACACCGCTCGCTCGAAGATGCGCTGCACCACGCCGAGCAACCAGGCGCGCAGCAGCGGCGGCACGAGATCGAACTCTTCGATGCGGAGGGTGGCGCGGCGCGGACCGTCGGTGACGATGGTCCAGGAGCCGAAATCGAAGAAGCACCGAACGATCGCCACCGCCCGGCGCACGAGATCGCCGAACTCGGCGGGCCTCACCAGCGTCCCGACGAAGCCGGAGAGCTCGTGATCGACGGCGACCCGCCCGAGCTCGAAGAACGCGGCCCCGTCCAGGCCGAGCACCCTCGACGCGATATCCGTGTAGCGGCGAACGACCTCGACGTCGTGGGCGTCGAGGGCGGACGGGCGGCCTCGTCGCAGCTCTTCGGCGTGGGTGTCGGAGAGGAGGGCGACCACGCGCTCGCGCTCGAGCTCGCCGTGGACCGACTCGATCACGGCGTCGAGGCTGCGGAGCACGATACCGCGAGCGCATCGTCCGAGGGCGCGCGGCGGCAGGTTCGCGTGCTTGTGCGACGAGACGACGCCGAGGTCGAGCCCGATCGCGGGCTGCGGCGTCCCGCGGGTCGTGGGGGGCGGCGGGCGCGTCGTCTTGCGGCGTCGCTGCTCGGCGTCTCCGAGCAGGCGCAGCAGGCGCGACTGCCGAGACTCGTCGTCCGGCTCCAGCGTCGCGAGGACGCGCATGACCTCGGCCGCGGACGAAGGACGATCTTGGGGGGCCTTCGCGAGCAGGTGCCGCACGACCGCCCCCACCTCCGTCGAGACGGAGACCCCGAGGGACTCGAACGAAGGCGGGCTCGCGTGGACGATACGAAAGGCCGTCGCGACCGCGGTCGACGCGGTGAAGGGGCGCCGGCCGGTGAGGAGCTCGAACATCACGATGCCGAGCGAGAACAGATCGCTGCGGCCATCGAGCGTGCCCTCCCCCGTCGCCTGCTCGGGCGAGAGATAGTCGGGGGTCCCGAACACGACGCCGGTTCGCGTCCGCGGTCGCTCCTTCTCTTTGTTGGTCGAGTCGAGCTTGGCGATGCCGAAGTCGAGCAGGTGCACGCTGCCGCGCTCGCCCCGGCCCTTCCGCTCGCGGCAGACGAAGACGTTCTCCGGCTTGAGGTCGCGATGGACGACCCCCATCTTGTGGGCCGCTTCCAGGGCGGCGAGGACGGGCAGGGCGATCGAGATCGTCGTGCCTTCGTCGAAGCGGCCCATGATCGCGAGCAGGACCCCGGCCGAGCTCCCCTCGAGGTGCTCCATCGCGATGAAGGGCCCGTGCTCGCTCGTGTCGGCGTCGAGGATCTCGACGATGTTGGGGTGCCGAATCGCCGAGAGCACCTTGGCCTCTTGGAAGAGGCGCGCGGTGACGTCGGGGCTGTTCCACAGCTCTCGGTGCAGCAGCTTGATCGCGACGGTGCGGCCCGTCTTCGTATCGTCGGCGCGGAAGACATGGCCCATGCCGCCGCCGCCCACCCGCTCGAGCAGACGATACCTGCCGTGAACGAGCGTCCCGGACGTTACGTCTCCTTCACCCATACCGCGGGAGAGAGCGTACTAAGCCCGGCTGAAAAAGTGCGGCTTACAAACCAAGAAGGCCCCCCTCACGCCGGATCGCTCCGAACGGTGAGAGGGGCAAAGGGGGGTGAGGGCCGACGATCTGCTAGCGATAGCTCCTCGCGATCTCGCCGAGGACGTGGAGGCTGCGCGCGTTCTCGATCTCGATCAGTCGGTCGACCTTGGCGATGAGCGCGGTGTTGTGGGTGTCGACGCCGATGTCGCGAACGCGGTGGAGGCGGGCCATGCGGTTGGCGTGGAGCGTGAGCTCGGCCTGGCCGGCCGGCGTGCGGAGGGCGATGGCCCACACCCTCGCGATCTCGCGCCGGTGCATGGCGGCGCGCTCGGCGCGCATCCGCTCCCAGGCCTCGCGGTTCTGGCGCTCGATGCGTCGCTGCTCGGCCCGCTCGCGCTCTCGTCGGGCGAGGGCCTCGCGGCGCTGGTCGGACTCTCGTCGCTCCTCGTATCGGGTGTGCTCGCGCGGCTCGCGGTGCACACGATGCTCGCGACGATCTTCTCTTCGGTCCGGCTCTCCTGCGAAAGCCGTGGAAGTAAACGCCACCGTCGACACGAGCACCGCACCCAAGAGAGCCCTCATCCCAGTCTTCATGTTGCCTCCTGCAACCTGTGACGGGCCCCGAGGGCTCTCTCCTACACTCCTTCTTTCCCGATGGAGCGGGGCCGGAGTCAGCCCTCGTAGACCTCGTCGATGAGCGAGAGGCCGCGGTCGATGATGTCGAAGCCCTCCGCGAGCTCGGTCTCGTTGATGCAGAGCGGCGGGTTGCACATCACCGTGCTCCACTGGGTCACCGTGAACAGGCCGTTGTCCCGGAAGAACTTGAGGAGCTTGCCCATGACGGGGTGGGCCCCCGCGTAGGGAACCAGCCGCTCGTTCTTCGAGTTCTTTCGGAGCTCGATGAGGCCGAAGAGCCCGATGTTCCGGTGCTCGCGCACCGAGGGGTGCTTCCCGGCGAGCCGCACCATGTGGCCGCGCATCAGCTCCCCCATCTTCACCGTGTTGTCGATCATCTTCTCCCCGAGCATGACGTCGATCACGGCGAGGGCAGCGGCGAGGCACATCGGATGCGCGTTGTAGGTGAGGCCGCCCCAGAACACGCTGTCGCGGAAGTGATTGGCGATCCGATCCGAGACGCCCATCACCCCGAGCGGCATGTACGAGCTCGTCAGCCCCTTCGCCATCGTGACGATGTCGGGGACGATCCCGCCGTGCTCGAACGCGAAGAGCTTCCCGGTGCGACCCCAGCCGCACATGACCTCGTCGCAGACGAGGAGGATGCCGTATCGGTCGAGGAGCTTCTTGAGCCCGGCGAGATAGCCCTTCGGCGGGATGAGGATGCCGTTCGTGCCCGTGACCGTCTCGATGAACATCGCGGCGATGGTATGGGGCCCCTCGAACTGGATGATCTCCTCGAGGTAGCGCAGGTTGTTCTCGACGATCTCCTCGTCGGTGGTGCCGAACGAATAATCGAGCGGTCGCGGATCCATCACGCGAACGATCCCCGACATTCCCGGCTCGTTGGGCCAGCGGCGCGGATCGCCGGTGAGGGACATCACCCCGTGGGTCGCCCCGTGATAGCTGCGATACCGCGCGATGATCTTGTGACGGCCCGTGAATAGGCGCGCCGCTTTGATGGCGTTCTCGTTCGCCTCCGCGCCGCCCAGCGTATAGAAGAACGTGTTGATGTCGCCGGGCACGAGCTCCGCCAGGCGCTTCGAGAGCTTCGCCCGGACCTCCGTCGCCATCCCCGGATAGGCGTACGCGAGCGTGGCCGCCTGCGATTGAATGGCCTCGATGACCTTCTTGTTGCCGTGCCCGATGTTGACGCTCATCAGCTGGCTGTTGAAGTCGAGCCAACGCTGACCTTCCGGCGAATAGAGGTAGACACCCTCCGCGCGCGCGATCGGCATCGGATCGACCTTGCCCGTCGCCGACCAGGAAAAGAGGCTGTGCTTCGTGCACAGCTCCACCATCTCTTTGGAGCCCATGCTCATGATCGTTCTCCGTTCCGAGAGCTCAGCTCATCCAGGTGGCGTCCTTTTGGAGCGCCCACTTGCTGGTGATCTTCCGCTGGCGAGTCCAGAAGCGATAGCCGTCCCATCCCGTCATGTTGCCGGCGCCGAACGCCGAGTCGTTCCAACCGCCGAAGCCAAAGGGCTCGCGGGGGACGGGCACGCCGATGTTGACGCCGCACATGCCCGCGTCCACCGACTGCATCACCCGCCGCGCGATATCACCGCTCGTCGTGTAGATGCTCGAGGCGTTGCCATAAGGATTGGCGTTCTCGATTTGAATGGCGCGCTCGAGGTTCTCGACCCGAACCACGGTGAGGACGGGCCCGAAGATCTCTTCGCGCGCGGCCGGCATCTCCGCGGACGCGCGATCGATGATCGTCGGTCCGACCCAGAAGCCGCCGTCGGTGCCCTTCTTCCCGCGGCCGTCGAGGACGATCTTCGCCCCTGATTTCTCGGCCTCGTCGATGTACCTCGTGATGCGCTCGACGGCGGCCTTGTTCGTGACGGGGCCCATGTCGTTGCCGGTGACGAGCTTCGCCGCCTTCTCGCGGACGGCGTCGAGGATGTGGTCGATGTCGCCGACCGCGACGAGCACGCTCGCCGCCATGCAGCGCTGGCCCGCGCACCCGGTGAAGGAGGCGACGACGTTCTCGGCGGTGAGCTCGACGTCGGCGTCGGGCACCACGATCAAATGGTTCTTGGCGCCGCCGAGGCAGAGGGCCCGCTTGCCCTCCGTCGACGCGCGCCCATAGACGAGCTTCGCCACCTTGGTCGAGCCGACGAAGCCGACCGCCTTGATGTTCGGGTGATCGCAGATCGCCTCGACGACCTCTTTGCCGCCCTGGACGAGGGAGAAGACCCCCTTCGGCAGCCCCGCGTCCTCGAGCATCTGGGCGAGGCGCAGCGTCGTGAGCGGCACCTGCTCGCTCGGCTTCAAGATGAAGGAGTTCCCGCCCACGAGGGCCTGGGGGAGCATCCACAGGGGGACCATGATCGGGAAGTTGAAGGGCACGATGCCGGCGACGACGCCGAGCGGCTCGTACACGACCTCGCACGCGACGCCGCGGCTCACCTCGAGCTGGTTGCCGGCGGCGAGCTGGGGCAGGGCGCAGCCGTATTCGACGCACTCGATCCCCTTCTCGACCTCCGCCTTCGACTCCGAGAAGATCTTCCCGTTCTCGTGACAGACGAGCCACGAGAGCTCGTCGATGTTCTTGATCATGGCCTCGCGCAATCGGTACATGACCTGCGCGCGCTCACGAATCGGCCATTGCCTCCAGTCTTCGAAGGCGGCCATTCCCGCGCGCACCGCCGCGTCCACGTCGTCGGCGCCGCTCATCGCGACCTTCGCCATCGGCTTGCCGTGGCGCGGGTTCAGCACCTCGAGCGTCGTCTTGCTCGTGCGCGGATCGACCCACGCCCCGCCGATGAAGTTGCGGGCGGGGACGAACTCGGTGAAATCGTAAGAGCGGGCGGAGAAGGCGGGAATCATGGGCTACCTCGACTGCGAACGGTTCAAAGGAAAACGGGCCGCGCCGCCTGCGAAGAGGAGGCGCGGCCCCGACGACGAGACCGTCACTTGACGACGGCGGGCTTCGCGCGCTCGACGCGCGTAGGCTCCGCGATTCGATTGCGGAGCTTCTGAGCGTTCCAATACTCCGGGAAGCACGGGCGGTCGACGTACTTGCCGGTGCCGCGCTCCGTCTTGAGCTGATCGTTCTCCCAGAGGACGCGGCCTCGGCTCAGCGTCACCGCCGCGTTCCCCGTCACCGTCATCCCTTCATAGATGTTGAAGTCGATGTTCTGGTGGTGGGTCTTCGCGGAGATGGTGCGGGTCTTGTCGGGATCCCACACCACGATGTCGGCGTCGCTGCCGGGCTGGATCGTCCCCTTCTTGGGGTAGATGTTGAAGATCTTGGCTGCGTTGGCGCTCGTCGCGGCCACGAACTCGCTCGGGGTGAGGCGACCGGTGCGGACGCCGTGGTGCCATAGCACGCCCATTCGATCTTCGACGCCGCCGGTGCCGTTGGGGATCTTCCGGAAGTCGTCGAGGCCGGCCTGCTTCTGAGGAGTGCAGAAGCAGCAATGGTCGGTGGCGGTCGTCTGGAGGACCCCCGCTTGGAGCCCCCGCCACAGCGCGGCTTGGTGCTCCTTGGAGCGGAACGGAGGGCTCATCACGTAATGGGCGGCCTTGTTCCAATCCGGATCTCGATAGACGGAGTCGTCGATGACGAGGTGCTGGGAGAGGACCTCCGCGAAGACCCGCTGACCCTCGAGCCGCGCTCGCTGCACCGCCTCGAGCGCGTCGATGCAGGACGTGTGGACGAGGTAGACGGGGGTGCCGAGGACCTCCGCGATCCGAATGGCGCGATTGGCCGCTTCCCCCTCGACCTCGGGGGGACGGGAGAGGGGATGGCCCTCCGGGCCGGTGATGCCGCGCTCGAAGATCTCCTTCTGGAGACGGAACACGAGCTCCCCGTTCTCGGCGTGGACGGTGCACAGCGCGCCGAGCTCTCGGGCCCGAGCGAAGCTCTGCACGAGGATCTCGTCATCGGCCATGATCGCGTTCTTGTAGGCCATGAAGTGCTTGAAGCTGTTCACGCCGTGCTCGCGCGTGAGCGTGCCCATGTCCTCGTGGACCGAGTCGTCCCACCACGTAATGGCGACGTGGAACGAATAATCGCTGGCCGCCTTCTCCGACCAGCCGCGCCATTGCCGGTACGCATCGAGGATGCGCTGCTTCGCGTTGGGGATGACAAAATCGATGATCGTCGTCGTCCCGCCGGCGGCGGCCGCGCTCGTCCCGGTGAAGAAATCCTCGGAGGCGACCGTCCCCATGAACGGCAGCTCCATGTGGGTGTGGGGATCGATCCCGCCCGGCAAGACGTAGGCCCCGCTCGCGTCGATGATCCGCGCCCCCGTCGCGTCGAGGCCAGGCCCGACCGCCTTGACCGTCTCGCCCTCGACGAGGACGTCGGCCTTCCGCTCGCCCTCCGCCGTGACGACCGTTCCACCTTTGATGATGCTGATGGCCATGGGTCGATCTCCTCTCCTGCCGCTCAGGGCTTCACGAGCTCTTCGTAGGCGTCCGGGCGGCGGTCACGATAGAACTGCCACGTGGACCGGACCTCGTCGATCATGTCGAGGTTCAAATCGGAGACCACGAGCTCGTCCTTGTCCTCCGACGCTTCGGCCATGATCTGGCCGCGCGGGTTCACGAAGTAGCTCGTCCCGTAGAACTTGCCGATGTTCCAGGGCGCCTCTGTCCCGACCCGATTGATACAGCCCATGAAGTAGCCATTGGCCACGGCGTGGGCCGGCTGCTCGAGCTTCCAGAGGTATTGGGAGAGCCCCTGGACCGTCGCGGAGGGGTTGAACACGATCTCCGCGCCGTTGAGGCCGAGGCAGCGCGCGCCCTCCGGGAAGTGACGGTCGTAGCAGATGTAGACGCCGACCTTCGCGTAGGCCGTCTGGAAGACGGGGTAGCCGCCGTTGCCCGGCTTGAAGAAGAACTTCTCGTAGAAGCCCGGGTTCACGTGGGGGATGTGCTGCTTGCGGTACTTGCCGAGGTACTTGCCGTCCGCGTCGATGACGGCGGCGGTGTTGTAGAACACCCCGCGCATCTCCTTCTCGTAGACCGGGACCACCAGCACCATCGTGTGCTTGCGGGCGTAGTCGGCCATGATCTCGACCATCGGCCCCGGCACCGCCTCCGCCGCCTCGTACCAGCGCGGGTCCTGGCTCGGGCAGAAGTAGGGACCATTGAAGATCTCCTGGAGGCAGAGGATCTGCACGCCCTTCTTGGCCGCGTCCTCGATGAAGGGGATGTGCTTGTCGAGCATCGCCTTCTGGATCTCTTTGACCGGCCTGCTCTCGTCATTGATGGGGTTCGAGCACTGGATCAGGCCGCACTTGACGATCTTGCTCATACGTCTCACCTCGGTCGATGGGATCCACAGCGATGCCCCGCAACCGGGGCGAAAGACTCAAGCAGCGGCGCGCTTCTTCCGCCTCGCCAGATAGCGACGGCCGCGCACCAAGAGAATGCCGAGCGCCACGCCGGGCGCCCCTTCGAAGACGTCCACCCGATGAATGGCGTGCACGATCGCGCCTACGACGACGATGCTCGCGACGACGATCCCGATCTCGATCGGCTCGACGTTCAGATCATGGGTGCGGTCTTGGACGGCCGCCATTTCAATGCGCTCCCTTCTTGGGGCGGAGCTTCGCGCCCGCGGTCACGTGCTGGTTCCAAGTCGCGGGGGTGAAGCCGTTCTCGACCTGGACCATCGAGATGCAATCGGGGACGGGGCAGACGATCTTGCACAGGTTGCACCCGACGCACTCGCTCTCGTCCACCCTCGGGACGCGGGTCCCGTTCTTCCCCTTTTGCTCTTCGCTCGGGTGAATGCATTGGTGAGCGCCGTCCTGGCAGGCGGCGACGCACAGGTGGCACCCGATGCACTTGTCGGCGTCGATCTTCGCCACCGTCTCGTAGTTGAGATCGAGATCGCCCCACTCGCTGTACGTGGGGACGGCCTTGCCCACCATTTCGGAGACGCTCGCGAAGCCGTGGGAGCTCATGTACTCGGAGAGCCCGTCGATCATGTCCTCGACGATGCGATAGCCGCGGAGCATCACCTCCGTGCAGACTTGGACCGAGGTCGAGCCGAGGAGGATGAACTCGACGGCGTCGCGCCAATTGCAGATGCCCCCGATGCCGCTGATCGGAATTCCGAACTCCTTGGACCGAGCGAGCTGGGCGACCATATGGAGGGCGATGGGACGCACGGCCGCCCCGCAGTAGCCGCCGTTGGTGCTCGCCCCCGCGACGCGCGGCTCGGGGACGAATCGATCGATGTCGACCCCGATGATGCTCTTGATGGTGTTGATGAGGGAGACGCCGTGGGCCCCTCCCCGCCGCGCCGCCAATCCGTGGGGGACGATGTCGGCCACGTTGGGGGTGAGCTTCACGAGCACCGGCACCGTCGAGTACTCGACCGCCCACGACGTGATCTCCTGATTGACTCGCGGCTCTTGCCCCACCGCGGAGCCCATCCCGCGCTCGCACATCCCGTGGGGACAGCCGAAGTTCAGCTCGAGGCCGTCGGCGCCCGCGTCCACGGAGCGCTTGATGATGTCCTTCCACTCCTCGCGGGTCTCGACCATGAGCGAGACGATGACGGCGTGCTTCGGATACTTCTTCTTCGTCTCGTAGATCTCGCGGAAGTTCGTCTCGAGCGGCCGGTCGGTGATGAGCTCGATGTTGTTGAAGCCGGCCCCCTGGACGCCGCGGATGTTCACGGCCCCGAAGCGGCTGGAGACGTTCTGAATGGGGACGCCGAGCGTCTTCCACACCGCGCCGCCCCAGCCCGCGTCGAAGGCGCGCTGCACCTGGCCGCCAGAGTTGGCGGGAGGCGCGGAGGCGAGCCAGAACGGGTTGGGCGACTTGATGCCCGCGCAGTCGATGGAGAGATCAGGCATGTTGGCTCCGAATCGGAAGAACGCTGCTCTTGAGAGGGGAGGGGGCGATCTCGCTCAGCCCCGCGCGCGGAGATAATCGTGAATGGCGAGGGCGGCCGCCTTGCCCTCGGCGGCGGCGTTGACCACCTCTTTGCCACCATTGCGACAATCCCCGCCCGCGAACCAGCCTTTGCGCCCGGTCGCCCCCCGCTCGTCGGTGACGACGCAGCCATTCGCGAGCTCGACCCCGCCGAGCTTCGCGAGCATCGCCCCGAGCTTGGACTGGCCAATCGCGACGAGGACCAGATCCGCCGGGAGGGAGAGCTCGGCGCCGGGGACGGGCCGCTTCTCGGTGTCGAGGCGCTGACAACGCACGGAAGCGACGCGCCCTTCCCCTTCGTAGGCGATGGGCAGGGCCTGCCACTCCACCCGCGCTCCTTCGATTTGGCCGGCCTTCCATTCGTGGGCGTAGCCGCTCATCTTCTCTTGGATGCCGCGATAGACCATCGTGACGCTGGGGATGCCGAGGCCGAGCGCTTCGCGCACGCAGTCGAGGGCGGTGTTGCCGCCGCCGACGACCACGCAATGGCGGACGCCCTCCGTGGGCACCTTGCCGAGCTTCATGCGCTCGATCCAATCGACGGCCCCTTCGACCCCGGGGAGGGTGGAGCCGGGGACGGAGAGGAGGGTGTCGGCGCCGAGGCCGACCCCCACGAAGACGGCGTCGTGCTGCTTCTCGAGGTCTTCGAGGGAGAGCGACTCCCCGACGGTGACCCCGGTGCGGATCTCGACGCCGCCGATCCCCAGCACCCATTGGACCTCTTCCACGCTGCGGTCCGCCTTCATCTTGTAAGGAGCGACGCCGGTCGTGTTGAGGCCGCCGATGTCGCGGCGCTTTTCATAGATGGTGACGCGGTGCCCGTGACGGCGCAGCTCGTGAGCGGCGGCGAGGCTCGCCGGGCCGGCGCCGATGAGGGCCACGTGCTTGCCGCTATCGGGGCCCGCTTCGAAGAAGCGCCAGCCGTTCTCGAAGGCGCGATCCGTCGCGTAGCGCTGGAGCTTGCCGATCTGAATGGGGGGCACCCCGAGGTGGTTGTAGACGCAATCGCCCACGCACAGCACCTCGACCGGGCAGACGCGGGCGCAGCTCATCCCGAGGATGTTCGATTCGAAGATCGTCTTGGCGGAGGCTTTGACGTTGTCGGTCGCGATCTTCCGAATGAACTGGGGGATATCGATGTGGGTCGGACAGGCCTTGATGCAGGGCGCGTCGGTGCAGAAGAGGCATCGATTGGCCTCTACCGTCGCTTGCTCTTTGGTGTACTCGCCCTTGTAGTCGCCGAAGACGGCCTCGGAACGATCTCGGCTCAACCCGTCCGCCATGTCTCCTCCAGAAAGCGATCGAGAGTCAGCTTGAAACGCGGCGCGGGGCTAACCGCTCACCTTGCCCCAGGGCAGCCCGGCGTCCTCGGGCTCGCGCAGCAGATAGGCGCCGACCGTCATCGCCTCGAGGCGCCGGCGCAGGCACGCCTTGCACGCGAACGGCCCGCCTCCCTCGACCCCGGTCGAGGCGACCGCGTCCACGCTCTCGAGGCAGAGATCGCAGCGCGCCGCTTGCGAGCGATCGGGGGTCGCGGTGCCGTCCTTCACGCTGCCTCGCCCGCCGATACGAACCTCGATGCTCGATGCCATCGCGGCCTCCTCCTCTGTTCGCGAGCGCGAAGGCGCCCGCACGAGAGCGGACGACGGTAGTCGAACCAGGGCCTGCTTGCCACTGAGACGGGGAGCACGAAGCCTGCCTTGCGCCCCGCGGGACGGCCGCATAGGGCGGGCTCCATCATGCAAAGCGTCATTTCGAGGCTGGCCGCATTGTTCGTCGTCGCCGCCCTGAGCGGCTGTGCCGGGATGGCCGAGTACCCGCTCGGCATCCCTGTCTCCGCGACGGGGAAGTTCTACCCTTCGATGGAGGCGGTGGCAGCGTCCCACGGCTACCAGGTCGTGCACCAACCCCAGTCGCTGAACGTGGACACGGAGCTCGGATGGCTCCAATACATGCAGCGCAATGGGAGCATCGTCCTCGTGGTGATCGCCGACACGGACGGCCTCACGGACGCTCAGATCGAGAAGCGGAAGATCGAGATGAAGAAGCTCTCGGACGACCTGGTGAAAGAAGCGAGGCGAAACGCCCGAGAAGCGAGCGCGTTCGATTGAGGACGGTCTTCGTCGCGGCCAAGGTCGATCGCACCGAGTCGGAGGGGCCCGGGCCGCGATTCGCGATCTGGGTGCAAGGGTGTTCGATTCGGTGCCCGGGGTGCTGCAACCCCGAGATGTTCGCGGACCGCGGCGGCGCCGAGGTGGACACGACCGACCTCGGCAACGAGATCCTCGCTGTCCACGCGAGCGCTCCCTTGGAAGGGGTGACGTTCCTCGGGGGCGAGCCGTTCGAGCAGGCGGCGGCGCTCGCGGTCGTCGCGGCTCGGGTGAGAGCGGCCGGGCTCTCCGTGATGACCTTCACCGGGCACATGCGCGGTGATCTCGAGCGCTCCTCCGACGAAGGGGTCGAGGCGCTGCTCGCAGCCACGGACTTGCTCGCGGATGGGCCGTTCGAACAGGACCGACCGGGCTCCCGTTACCGATGGCTCGGCAGCCAAGGACAAGCCCTCCACGTGCTCACGGAACGCTATCGCGCCGACGACCCGCGCTTCTTCGCCCCCAACACCGTCGAGCTCAAGCTCTCGCGCGGAGGCCTCGTCGTCTCCGGCTGGGCCCCGTCCGCGATGAAGCTCGGCTTCGAGCGCCTCCGGCGAAGAAGCTAACAGGCATCTTACGGGGGTGGCGTTGTTGGCCCAACCGCTCCCTTATGACGCGCGTCGACGAACGCCTCGCTGCTTGCCTGGCTTCGACGACGCGCGCCTCCGCGCCCTCTCGTGGGTCGAGGTGGCTCCCATCG
>JBGAID010000032.1:0-105261 GCA_044225865.1 Polyangiaceae bacterium
CGGTCAGAACGAGATGGCTGGCTTTTGGCGGGTGGTCGCTTCGCGGATGTCGACGTGGGTGCCGCTGAGGGCGGTCATGACGATTCCGGCGGCGAGGATGGCGGAGCCGATGGCGATGGTGATTCCGCCGGCGGCGGCGGTGCCTTGGAGGTCGGGGGCGCCGGCGAGGTCTCCGATGATGACGGCGCCGCCGATGAGCATGCTGGCGGCTCCCGCGGTGGAGGTTACGACGCCGAGGCCGGGGAGGACGCGCGGGGCGGGGGAGACCTTGACGATGGCGCCTCGCGAGGTGTCGGGCACGGAGAACGGCGGCGAGTCCGGCCTCTCGGCGACGATGGCTCGGAGCTCCGTCTTGGGCGGCAGGGAGGTGGTGCAGGGGGCGGCGCACGTGTCCCTCTCGTCGGCGGTGCGCTCGAGGTGGACGCCGCGCGGCGCGACGACGCGCACGCGCACGTCCGCCGTGGCCGCGGGTCCTCGCAGGCGGGTAGGGGCGTGGACGGATCCGCACGCGAGCGCGAGGGAGCCGATCAACGCGAGGGCGACGGGGGCCTTCAAAAGCACTCGCTGGACGCGACGACGACGTCGTCGAGGTTCCATCCCGATGCAGAGTAGGCCTGCGGGTCGAGCATCTCGTACGAGAAGCGCACGCGCGTGTTGCTCGCGGCGTAGGGCGTCAAATCCAAGGTCTGCAGTGTCCACGCGCGCTCGGTGAACGTCTGCGAGCCCGTCCTCCACAGCTCGGTCCACGTCGCGCCGCCGTCCCTCGAAGCCTCGACGGTGTGGGGCACGTGGGAGGCCTCGTCGGTGTTGAGGAAGCGATAGAACTGGAGCACGAGGCGCGTGGCGCCGGAGGCGTCGAAGGCGGGGCTCGTCAGGGAGGCCTTCCTCACCGTTCGCTTGTACGGTCCCCCGAGCACCACCCCCGCGATCGATCCTCCCGCGACCCCCGATCGATCCGCGCCCGGATCGGGGCTGCCGAGGGCGGTGCTCTTGGAGGCGGTCGCGGGGCCGATCTGCCAAGGGTCGTCGAGCGTCCAGCCTGCCTTCGCGTCGCGGAAGTCGTCGCCGAAGAAGATTCTCGTGGGGCCGCGCGAGCAGGCGACGCGACCGTTGCTCGCGCCTCCCCCGGCCTCGTGCGCGTCGCGCCCGGCCGGCCCCCGGGGGCCGGGCTCGCCGCGCGAGCCACGCGCGCTCGGGAGCTTGACCGGCCTCGGCTCCTCCTCGCCTTGGGCGCGCTTGTCGGAGCCGATCGCGCCGACGAGCGCGTAGCCGCCGATCGAGGCTGCGACAAGGCCGGCCGCGACCAAGGCGATCGTCTTGGAGCGGCCCTCGTTCGGACGGGCCGAGCGAGGCGGCGGCGGCGGGGCCACGATCGCCGGCGCGGAGGCGCGCGCTGGCTCCTGCTGCGGACGGGACGGTGGCACCGGGCTGATGCGCGGCGCGCTCGCGGGCGACAGGGCAATGGACACGCGCACCGTCTCGCCGCCGCTCTTCGGAGCGGAATCGCGCACCGTCGCGTCGCGCAAGGTCCCCCCGCCGCTCGCCGGCTTCGGCGGCTCGAGCGCGTCGAACAACAGCCGCTCCGCCTCCTCGATGGAGCGGCAGCGTTCGTGAGGGCTCCTGACCAAGCACCGCGCGAAGAACGGATCGAGCGAAGCGGAGAGGCGGTCCCCCGCTCCGAGCGCGCGCGCCCGCTCCGAAGCGGGGACGAGCGGCTCGAACAGGAGCTCGCGCATGAGGGCGGTCACGTTCGCGTTCGGATCGTTGCAGGAGCGCCAGTAGTACTTGCCCGTGAGGACGTAGAACGCGAGCAGGGCGAGGGCCCAAATGTCGGTCGCGGGCGAGACCTGGGACTGCGCCTCCGTCTGCTCCGGCGCCATCCAGGAAGGGGTCCCGATCGCGCCCGTCGCCGTCGTCCTCGCCTCCGCGAGCACCTTCGCCACACCGAAGTCGAGCACCTTCACCATCGTCGAGGCGTTCGCGCGCCGGCTCTTCGCGAGGAAGACGTTCTCGGGCTTGAGATCCCGGTGAATGACCCCGATGTCATGAGCAGCGGCGAGGGCGTGGCAGAGCTGCTCGAACAGCTCGATCGCGGCGGCGCGTTCGAACGGACCGCGCGATTGAACCCGTGAGAGCAGCGTCTCTCCCTGCAAGAGCTCCATCACCATGAACGGCAGCTGCGTCGCCGGGTCCACCCCCGCCGCCATCACCTGCACGACGTGATCGCTCGCGATTCGCGCGCTCACCCGCGCCTCTTGCTGGAAGCGCGCGAGCATCTTCGACTCTTTCAGGAGCTCTTCACGCACGACCTTCAGCGCGCGCTGGCTGCCTGTCGAGAGCTGCTCGACCACGAACACCGAGCCCATCCCGCCCTCCGCGAGCGGGCGGACGACGCGATAGTCGCCGGCGACGATCGCGCCCCGCTCGAGCGTGCGCAGCTCCGCGCTCGTCATCGTAGAGCCGAAAGCTCCATGCCGACGCCATCGTATCCAGTTTTCCTCTTGCCGGCACCTCGCACGTGGGCTTGTGAAGGGTCATGCCGAACGTGGTGAGCCGCGCCGCAAGGATCGTTCGTGGCCTGTCCATCTCGCTCGCCCTGCTCGCCGCTTGCGACGCGCCCGCCCCCACGACGCCACGTCCGACCGCGACCGCCCCCGTCCCCTCCGTGAAGCCGGTCGCGCTCGAGCCCGAGCCTGCGCCCGGCCTTCGCTTGCCCGAGGACGTGGAGCCTCGCCGCTACGGCCTCGATCTCCGGATCGATCCGGAGAAGGCGTCCTTCAGCGGCAAGGCGACGATCGCGCTCACGCTGCACGGACGCCATCACAGCCTCTACCTCCACGGCGTCGATCTCAGCGTCTCCACGGCGCGCCTCGTGGAGCGGAGCAGCCAGCGCGCCCTCGAGCCGCGCGTCACCGCCCTCGCGGAGGCGACGCTCCTGCGCTTCGACTTCGATCGTGAGCTCGAGCCCGGCGACTACACCCTCGAGGTCGGCTACGAGGCGCCCTTCGGACAGGGCCTCGCCGGCTTCTATCGAGTCGAGGTGGAAGGTCGCCACTATGTCTTCTCTCAGCTCGAGGCGATCGACGCGCGGCGCGCCTTCCCCTGCTTCGACGAGCCGTCGTTCAAGACGCCGTTCGACATCACCCTGACCGTGCCGGCCAGCGACGTGGCCATCTCGAACAGCGTCGTCGACGAGCAGGCAAACGAGGGGGCTTCGACGCGGGTTCGGTTCGCACCGACGGCCAAGCTGCCCACCTACCTCGTCGCGATCGCGGTCGGTCCGTTCGACGTTGTGACGGCCGCGCCGATCGCGGCCATCTCCCCTCGCGATCGGCTCCTCCCCCTCCGCGGGATCGCGGTGAAGGGCAAAGGTCCCATGCTCGGGGAGGCGCTCGAGCAGCATCGCAAGATCGTCCTCGCCCTCGAGCGGTACTTCGGCATCCCGTATCCCTTCGCGAAGCTCGACATCCTCGCCGTCCCCGACTTCTCGGCCGGGGCGATGGAGAACGCGGGGGCGATCACCTATCGGGACGATCTTCTCCTCATCGACCCGGCACGGGTGGCCGAGGAGCAGCGTCGCGACGTGGTCGGGACAGCCGCCCACGAGGTCGCCCACCAGTGGTTCGGCAACCTCGTCACGATGCGCTTCTGGGACGACCTTTGGCTCAACGAGGCGTTCGCCACGTGGATGGGCCACCGCATCACCCACGAGCTCTATCCGGAGTGGGACGAAGATCTCGCCCTTCTCGCCAATGCGCAGGCGGCGATGGACACCGACTCCCTCGTCTCCGCCCGCAAGATTCGACAGCCCATCACCAGCCCCGACGAGATCGAGGCGGCCTTCGACGATCTGACCTATTCGAAGGGAGCGGCCCTGATTGGCATGTTCGAGGGCTTCTCGCCCGGCAACGAGTTCCAGATGGGGGTGCGCCGATACCTCACGACGTTCGCCAATGGCAACGCCACCACCGACGACTTCTTGAAGACGGTGTTCGGGCTCAAGGGCCGCGCCGCCGCCGAGTCTTTCCGCCAGTTGCTGGACCGTCCCGGAGTACCGCGGGTGACGGCGAAGGCGGTGTGCGATGCCGGGAAGACCCGCCTCGACTTCGCCGAGGTCTCGATGGAGCGCTATCTGCCGCTCGGCTCCGCGGGAGAACGAAAGAGCGATTGGAGCATCCCGCTCGGCCTGGGCCTCGATGGGCGGAGGTGGGCCGAGGTCGTCGAGTCCAAAGACGGCAAGGCGGAGGCGACCGCCGCGCGCGGGCAGTCCTGTCCCCGCGAGGTCATCCCCAACCCGACGGGCGAGTCCTACGTGCGCTTCACGCCAACGAGCGACGAGGAGAGATTGCTCCTCGCTCCCCGACGCTTCGGAAAGCTGGCGCGCGGCGGGCGCCTCGCCCTCTCGGACGCCCTCCGGGCCGGCTTCGCCGCCGGCACCCTCGACGGAGAAGCGCTCCTCGAAGGAACCCTCGTCATCGCGAAGGATGAGGTCTTCGCGATCGCGTCCTCGATCGACCCTACCCTGAAGCTGCTCTCGTCCCACTACGTGGACGCGAGGACGCGTCCGAAGCTCGAGCGCTACGCGAAGCGCATCTATGGTCCGCGCGTCGACGCCCTCGGCTGGGAGGCCCCCCGCGGCGGTCGCGAGCCCGCCAGGAAGTCGCTCGCGCGCGCGAACGCGATCGAAGGTCTGCTCCTGCTGGCGCGCGATCCGGCGGCGCGCAAGGAGGCGCTCCGCCGCGCCAAGAAGGCGCTCGGGCTTGGAGGGCCGAAGGAGCCTGCCGCCGTGCCCGCCGACGTGGCGCAGCCCGTCTTCGTCGTCGCGGTCCAGGACGGCGGCGCGGAGGTCTTCGACGCCGTGCTCGCGGCCCTCGCGTCCGCTACCGATCCCACCCTTCGCCGCAAGCTCGGGGTCGCCCTCGCGTCCGCCACCGATCCTGCGCTCGCCGCTCGTGCTCGCGCCCTGTACTTCGACTCGAAGCTGCGAGCCGGCGAGCGCCTCTATTATCTCTTCACCCTCTTCGATCCCCCGTCGGTCCGGGAAGCGGCCTTCCAAATGCTGGAGAAGGAGCTCCCGAAAATCACCGAGCGCTTGCCGGACTCCGTTCGGTCCTACCTCCCCGACCTCGTAAGAGCGTTCTGTGACAAGGAGCACGAAGAGCGTGCGCGCGCCCTCTTCGGGCGCGACCTCGAAAAGCACCCGGGCGACAAGCGGGTCCTCGACAACGCCCTGGAGCGCGTGCACATCTGCACCGCGATTCACGAGCGGCAGCAGCCGAGCGTCACGAAATATCTGGATTCCAAGGTTCGCTGAGCGGGGACCAAGTCCGGCCCGCCTTTTTGCCTATCGGCAGGCCTTCCACCTTGGGTGTAGAGTGCGCGCCCATGGCCCGAACAAACGCACTCCGAATCATTGGAATCGCAGCCCTCGTCGCTTCCGTCGCTGCCTGCGGCGACAGCAAAGAAGAACCGAAGACGGGCGACGACGTCGCGCCGACCGGCACGGCTCAGACGGCGCCGCCGGACTCGACGGGCACCGCCACGACCGCCACCCCGACCGCGACCGCCTCGACGCCCCCCGCGCCGAAGGGGCCCGGCAAGACGGGCGCGTTCGTCGAGGGCAACAAGAAGTCCCTCAAGGGTGGGAAGATCGCCGCCTTCATCAAGCCCGAGGACGAAGGCTCCGTGCGCGGCAAGCTCGACGCCGCCGTGGAGAAGGACGGCGAGGGCTTCCAGTTCGAAGGCGCCCCTTCTGCCGCGAAGTTCAAGCAGGGCGAGGTGCTCGAGCTGACGGTCACGGTGCAGCCCGGCAAGTGCTACACGGTCGTCGCCGTCTCTGCCGACGGCGGCATCACCGAGCTCGACGGTTCCGTCCTCGTCTCCGCGCCGCCCGGTCTCCCCGTCCCCCTGCCCCCGCAGCAGATCGCGAACGACACCTCCACCGGTCCGAACGTGACGCTCGGCGCCGGAGCGAGCTGCTTCAAGAGCCCCGCCCCCGCCGCCGCTCCCGCGACTGTCCAGATCAAGGCGACCAAAGGCGCCGGCGTCGCCGCCGTCCAGATCCTCTCGAAGTGACTTGACCGAGAGGGGGTGGCGCGGGTCGGAGAGCGCTCCGATCCGCGCCGATGATCGCGGCGGCGAACGCGGAGCCCGAGGGGGAGAAGATCGAAGCCCCCAACTGCCGGGTTCCGCGCGCGCTCGCGGTGAGTCGAATGGCGGGCGGCCAGGAAGAATGTCCTCCTTCATCAATTGGTCGAGAACCCACCGCGTGACGCCGCGAGAGTGGATCGCGCCGTCGAGCGAGGACGAGCTCGCGGAGGCGCTCGCGGGCGAAAGCCGCGCGGGGAGGGCCATTCACGCGGTCGGCTCGGGCCACTCGTGGTCGGACGCGGCCGTTCCGGTCGACGTGGCGGTGGACCTGTCGCGCCTGCGCGGAGTCGAGGCGATCGTCGATTCGGGAGATGCCCCGCCGACCATCACGGTGCGGGCCGGCACTCGGCTGGAGGAGATCACGGCCGCCCTCGATGTTCGCGGCCTCGCGATGCCCATTCTCGGGTCGATCGCCAAACAGACCATCGCCGGCGCCATCGCGACCGCGACCCACGGGTCGAGCCTCCGCTATGGCAACCTCTCGAGCCTCGTGTCGTCCATGCGGCTCGTGACCTCCCGCGGCGAGAGGCTCACGCTCTCGAAGGACGACCCCCGCCTCGCGGCCGGGCGCGTGCACCTGGGGGCGCTCGGCGTCGTCACGAGCGTCTCGCTCCGCGTCACACGCGCGTTCACGCTGGCCGAGACGCGCGAGCCGGTGCCCTTCCGCGATCTCCTGGACAATCTGGCGACCATCGCGAACAGCGCCGAGTACGTGAAGATCTGGTGGCTGCCGTCCGTGGGCCAGGCGGTCGTCTTTCGCTACGAGCGCACGCGCGAGCCCGCGTCGTTCAGCCGGGTCTACAGCGCGTTGGACGAGAAGCTCATCAATGGCATGTTGTTCGAGGTCGCCCTCCGCGGCGTCGGCGCCTATCCGGCCGCCACCGCCTATCTGAACCGCGCTGTCGCCTCGACCTATCTCCGCCCCGGGCGCCGCGTCGCGCGGAGCGACCGCGCCTTCAATCTGGCCATGCCCCCCATTCACCGCGAAGCGGAGTGGGCCTTTCCGATGAGCGAGGCGGCGGGGGCTCTGGACGATCTCGCGCGGACCATCGCGACGCACGGTCTCCGCATCAACTTCCCGTGCGAGATCCGGTTCGTGAAGGCGGACGACAATTGGATGAGCCCGGCGTATGGAATGGATGTCTGCCATGTCGGCATCTATCAAGCTGACAGTCCCGATTTGACGACCTACTTCGCGGCGGCAGCCGCGATCGCCAGGCGGCGCCGAGGCCGCCCTCATTGGGGCAAGGAGCTCGCCCTCGGCCCCGATGAGATCGGCGCCCTCTTCCCCCGGGCGACCGAGTTTCGAGCGCTCGCCTGCGAGCTGGATCCGGACGGGGCCCTCGAGAACCCGTTCCTCGCGCGGGTGCTCGGCCCTCGACGGCGCGTCACCTCGCGCTGATTCGCCGGGGTCGGAGCCCCCGGAGCAGCGCGGAGAGGCACGCCCAGCCCAACCCCTGAGCGGTCGCGCGCGTCACGAACAGCCACGCCGTCCTCCTCGTGTGATCGTCGAGCTGCGCGCCGAAGCACCACCAGCGCGCGCCCCCGACGACGCAACGGCGAAGCGTGAAGCCGAGGCTCCCGAGCGACGAGGGGCCGGCGTCGGCCTCGAGTGGAGCGGAGAGCAGAGCGCGCCTCGCCATCGCGAGAGGCACGATCGTCTCGTCGTCGGGGCCGCACCGTCCCACCGCGGAGAGCGGCATCCCCTCCCCGTCCAGCAGCACCGCCGCGACGAGCTCGGGGGCTCGCTCGATGAGGCCGCGCATCTCCACCGACTCGGCGGAGCCCTCGGACCCTATCGAGAAGAGGGGCTCCTCGCCCTGGCCACGCTCGCGGACGGCGGGCCGCGTCCCCGAGAGGCTCGAGAGCGAGCGAACCTGGGGGAGCCCCCAGATGCGCGCGACCGCCGGTCCGAACATCGCGTCGTTTGCCAGCCCGCAATAGAGGTGAGTCCCCGCCTCGACCATGCTCGCGCCGAGGACGCTCCCCGAGGGGGAGCGAAGCGCGACGAAATCCGCGCCTTCGTTCAGGAGCCGGCGCAGCGGCTCCCGAACCGAAGCGCTCGGGGGCGCGCTCGCCGGCTCCACCTCCACCACGTCCCCATCGCGCTCGACCGCGATCCACGCCGCCCCTGCGATCTTCGCCGCGAGCTCGGCGACGTCGTACCTCGCCGCGCGAGGAGGGGTGAGCGCTCGTCGCTCGTCGCTGGGTAATCGCCGCAGGAGATCGTCGGTCAGCGGCAACGTCAGCGCCGAGTTGTACCGAACATAGAGGGGTCGCTTCAGGAAGAGGGAGCGCGCGGCGCGGAGTCGCCGCAATGACGCGAGGGCGCCGATGACCTGCTGGGTGAGGGCGTGCTCGACGTCGGCCTGACTGACCAGCCCCCACGCGATGAGGGTCTCCCCGAGGGGCAATCGGTTTCGCCGGCACTCCTCGACGACGGACCGGAAGGTCTCGTGGTCGATCCGCCCTCGATGTCGGATCTGGCAGGCGAACTCGAAGGGGGCGGAGGAGGTCGTCGCCCACGCGATCCTCCCGAGCTGCAAGTGGACGTGGACCTCGTCCGATTTGTCGGCGCAGATGAACTCACCAGTCGCGTCCGCCTGCGAGAGACGGCGAAGCTCCGCGAGGTTCAAGGCCGATTCTCCCCGATTGTGATCGTTCGCGATGCATTGCGGTTCACGACTGGTCGTCCTTTCGTGGCAGGGATGTCGAATCCACGATGACGGTCACAGAAGCGAGGGCGAGGCCCAGCCCACGAGCGAATGCGAGGCCGGGACCATGCGGCGCGCCGGCCCCCGCTCCCCCAGCGGATCGTCATGCGAGCCCTTAATCGACTTTCCGACCGACGCTACTCGAAGCTATCGGCCCCGGGCCCACGCGAACGATCCAATGAGGCCGGCAGACTCGACAGTGGCGAGCCAGGCCAACCGAACAGACTATCCATGTCGCAGCCGTCTCCGAGATGGCAATCGCTCGCTTGTCCCGCGAGCGACCCTGAGCTGAGGCTATGGTGCGCGGAGGCTTCGGTCAACTGAGACGCACAGTCATCAGCTCGCGAGCGCGCCTCTGGAGATCGAAGGACAAAGCGCACAGAGGCCTCGGAGCCTCTGTGCGCTTCTTGACCGTGGTCAATTCTTCTCAGCCGACGTGGTTGAGAATATCCGGGTGTCCCGTCTTCACGTTGAAGTTGTCCGTCGTTGGATCGCCGATGCGGGCCATCGCGAGCATCATCTGCCCAACGAAGACGGTCTGACTGCCCTTCTTGATCTTGCCCCCGCCCGTGTGAGGGGTCTCGACGTGTGCCATCATCAGCTGGTTGCCGCCCATCACCACCGAGCGCTCACCCTGGACGATCTTCCGGCCGCCCGACTTCTTCTTCTTCGACGACGCGGACCCGCCCCTCGACCTCGGCTTCGGCATGGCTTTGCGCGCGATCCCCGTCGTTCGCCTCTTCTTCTTCCGGCGCCGGCGCGGGGTGGTTCGGGAGGGGTTGGGATCGCCCTGAGCGATCGGCTTGCAGTTCGGGCACGTCGCGCCACGTCTGAACGAGACGTGGACGTGGTGAGTGTGAGGGTTCGAGCCGTGATATGCGCGCCAGCCACGCCCGTCCTTGGTGTTGATGCGGTGGTTCCAAATGACGTACTTCACCCGCGGATCGCGGAGCGCCCGCTCGGCGATGACGTCGCCGCCCGCCCCGTGCGCCGGGTCGTTGGTGATGTCGACGGCGTCCCCGGTGTTGTGATCGCTCTTGCGCCGCTGATGGGCCAAGTCCCCCCAGGTGCCGTCGGACTCCTTCCTTCGTCCTGGGAAGTCCCGGTTCACGCCCGCGAGGAAGTCTTTGACGGCAGGGTTGAGGCTGGCCACGAGGATCTCCTTTTTCGACTACGCCCGCATCCGCAAGGTCGACAACACATGATCGAGCATCTCGTCGCAGAGCCCGCGGTGCTCCAGCGGGCCCTCCGTCGCGTAGATGAACCAGCGACCGCCGCGCGCGAGGTGGGCGGTCCGGGTGTAGACCATCCCGTCTTCGTCGCGCCATCGCGCCGCGTACTCGAGCGCTTCGGCGCCGTCGACCTCGCGCGTCCGCTCGAACATCACCGAGTAGTTGCCGAGGCGCGCGCGCGCCTCCGCGATGTGCTGGGCCACCGCCTCCGCGAGCGACTTGCCCTCCGGCATCGCCTCGCGCTCGATCATGAGGGCGATCTGCTCGTCCTCTCCGACCGGAGCCTCGAGGTACGTCACCGTCTGATCGACGAAGCCAACCTCCGGAAGGTCGAACGCAGCCTCGTTCGTGTAGTAGTCGCCCATCCGAACTAGCTAGGGCTAAGCACCCCCCGTGCCAACGAATTTCGAGCAGAAACGCCCGAGCGCTGCGCAAGTTGTGAAGGTCGCCCTTGGTTCAGGGAGCCCGCCCTTCGCTTCGTGCGCAGCCCGTCTCTCGCGGCGGCCCACTTGCCGCGTGCGGGCTGTCTAGAAAACGAGAGCGCGCGTCGCGCTGCGCGCTCGCCAGCTGAAGCAGGAACGTTGTCGTGCC
The DNA here is from genome assembly GCA_044225865.1 of Polyangiaceae bacterium. Lineage (GTDB taxonomy): Bacteria > Myxococcota_A > Polyangia > Polyangiales > Polyangiaceae > Xiheicaenibacterium. Next base: position 10,688 of record JBGAID010000032.1, read on the forward strand.
GGGAGAGAGCGTTGCGTTGCGAGCGCGAGAGCGCGTCGCGCTGCGCGCTCGCCAGCTGAAGCAGGAACGTTGTCGTGCTGGGAGAGAGCGTTGGGTTGCGAGCGCGAGAGCGCGCGTCGCGCTGCGCGCTCGCCAGCTGAAGCAGGAACGTTGTCGTGCTGGGAGAGAGCGTTGGGTTGCGAGCGCGAGGACCCGCAGCTCGGCTCGCTAGTTGGAGGTTTTCGCGAAAACCTCCCCCCACTGCGTGGGGCCCCCCTCCGACGCTGCAGATGGCTTCTGGAGCGTGGTCGTTGCGATTGATGACAGCGAGCTCCTTGGCTTGCAGGGCGTCGTCTCGAGATTGGGGTGGCTTGCAGGGTGTCGTCTAGAGACTGGGGCTGGCTTGCAGGGCGTCGTCTCGAGATTGGGGTGGCTTGCAGGGCGTCGTCTCGAGATTGGGGTGGCTTGCAGGGCGTCGTCTCGAGACTGGGGGTGGCTTGCAGGGCGTCGTCTCGAGACTGGGGTGGCTTGCACGGGGTCGTCTAGAGGCTGGGGTGGTTCGCAGGGCGTTGTGGGTTCCGGAAGCTCTGCGGGACTCGTTCCGGAGCCTCGCCGCGCCGGGCCGAGAAGTCGGTTTCGTGTTCCTCGAGACCCCCGCCAGCAAACGCGGGCGCGTCCCATCGCTTGCGGCGACGGGGCCCCATTCACCCTCTCTGCGGCGTCAGGTGTGTCCGCGATCTCGATGCTGACTTAGCCCAAGAGCACCTTCTTACCTTTGATCTCCACGTTCGCCTTCGCGGTCACGATGACCTTCTTCGTGCTCACCTCGATCTGGTCCGGCGTCGTCTCGGTCCACGAGTCTGGCGTGACGCTCGTCTTGATCGACTTGTCTTTGATCTTGATGACCCCGAAGTCTTCCTTGTTCACGGCGTCCTTGAACTTGGTGACGTTCGCGTGCTTTCCGAGCGTCATGTAGACGCTCTTCACGACCATCCCCATCCCGTTCCCGTCGCCGGCGCCGACGAAGCTCCCCGCCTTGCCGTGGATGAACGCGCACCCGGATACGCTGTTGAGCTGGACGTCCTGCTCCCCGGTGACGCTCACCTTCTCCGCTTCGCTGGTGACGGTGACCGACTTCTTCGCCTTGACCTCGGCCGTGTTGAGATCGCTCGACATCGAGACGCTCCCCACGAGAGAGCTCACGGTCGCTCCCATCCCGCCCGAGATCGAGACGCTCTTGTGAGCCTTCATCGTGCCGGTGAGCCCGCCGATCGTAACCCCCCGGAAGCCATTCAGGGTGACGCCCTTCACGCCGCTCAGATTGACCGATCCGTCGGCGGTGATTGTCGCGTTGTTCTTGGCGCTCACCACGAAGTCGCCCGGCGCGGGGGCGGTGGCGGTGCTCTTGAGGTCCTTCTTGATGGCCTGGTACTCTTTGACCAGATCGGGGATGTGCTTCCAGAGCGTCGCGGTCGCTTTGACCCAGACCGCCTCGCCCTCCTTCTGCTTCTTCCAAGTCTTCTTGAACTTCAGGGCGAGCCCGACGAGCGTCGTGGCGTGGGTGAGGACTTTGTCGATCCCGGTCGCGCTCTTGTTGACGACGTACTCCGCGAGCGCCTTCGCCTCTTTGGAGGCGAAGTTTTTGAACATGTTGATGTTCTCTTTGTTGTTCGTGATCCCCTTGCCCATCCGATCGCTCCCCAGCGAAATGGCGGGGTGGGCGAAGTCCACGACTTCGAACGCGATGAGCCCGAGCGCTTGGACGGCGTCCCACGCCCCGACGTCGGGAGGCGCCCCCTCCACCCCCGCGGAGATGCTGACGTACCCGTCGGCGGTCTCGACCAGGTTCTGCTTCGCGTGGAGGGAGATCGAGCTCTGATAGGAGTGGACGTCGACCTCTTTGCTCGCGGCGAGCCAGATGTGCCCCTCCTGCGAAGAGAGCGACAGATCGTGTTTGGCGACGTGATTGGAGTGTCCGGCCGTCTGCAGCGAATACCCGGACGTGCTCGAATTGCTTTCGAAGCCGTTCTTCACCGTCGGGCCGCCGAGCGATAGACAGGTCTTGTTGCCCCCGTCGTAGGTGAAGACGTGGAAGTGCGTCTTCGTCTCCATCGTGATGCCGGTGTCGCCTTGGCGGTGGTGGGGCGCGCCCATGTTGAGGCGAGAGCCCTCGTCGTGGGGGACGTAGATCGTGTAGCGGTGAGGGCCCGCCGTCGGGTTGGCGGGCGGCGGCCGCGAGGCGTCGCCTTCTTCGAAGATGGCGGCGGGGTTCGTGAGGCCGTGGGGCAGGACGTCTTCGAGCTCGGAGAGGTCGAGCTGCCCGACGATCGTCGTTCCCGAGCCGGGGGTGGTCGCCGTGCTGCTCTGCAGGGGGAATGTCTCGTTCGACATGGCTTGTCCTCGGCTTTCGATCAGGCGCGGTCTTCGAGCTCGACGCGGATGCCGCTCGCGGTCTGGAGGACGGACTGGGTCGCGTTCCGGTCGACCACGGGAGAGGGCGTGGCCGGATTCGGCACGGCTCCGACGATGAGCGGGCGATCCGGGTCGCCATCGATGTGGGCGATCAGGACCTCCGTGCCCTTGTGTTGGGGCATGTGCTGGCCATAGCCGGCCCCCGCATAGGATTGGGCCATCCGGATCCAGCGCGATGAAGGAAGGCCCTTGTGGACGTCGAGGTCCCAGGTGAACTTGACCTTGTAGCGGCCTTGCCCGTCGATCTGGGCGAAGTCGCCATTCGTGTCCGCCTCGACGTGGGCGCTGATGAGGCCGTGGATCCTCGGCCATCGCGTCCGCCGCTCCGGGCGAAATGGCACGTCGAGCGGGATCGCCTCGAAGCGAGCGCGATAGGCGCGCGGCGCGCCCAGCTCGGCGAAGTCGTCGGCGCCTCGACGCGCTTCGACACCGGCGTGATGCTCGACCGCGGTGACGAGGTACCGCCGATCGTAAGGCGGAAACGGGTGATCCTCTAGCGCGAAGGTGTGGCCGGCGCGCATGCGCGCGCAGTCGGTCTGTCCCGAGACGACGCGGCGGCGCGCATAGAGCTCCTCGGAGCGGATCTTCGCCCAGGCCGCGCCCACCGCCTTGTCGTCGAAGTGCTCTGCGTAGTGGACGACGTGGCCGAACCCCGCGTCGCGGTCGACGTCGTGGCTGGACAAGAGCATGTCGAGCGGCCTCTCTTCGTTGTAGTCCACGAGGGTCACGCTCGACGGGACGCGCTCGTGACGGGCGCGGAAGGTCCAGACCGTCTCCCCGCCGTCTCCGACCCCCAGATTGTTCCGCTCTCGATAGGACACGTTGCTCGGGTCCGGGAGCGGCTCGGCGCCGTCGTTGGCGTCGGCGATGACGAGCCGCACCCCGTCGGCGCCGTGACGGAAGAAGTAGAAGAACCCCTCCCATTCGAGCCACCGCTCGATGAAGTGCCAGTCCGACTCCTTGTACTGCACGACATATTCGTGGCGCGGGCTCTTGGCCGCGTCGGCGACCTTGATCTCGAAGTCCTTGTTCTCGGCGAGCCCGTAGGCGGTGAGGATCGCCGAGACCATCTCCGGCACTGTCACGTTCTGATAGATCGCCGACCGGCGACCGAGGCCGAGGAGCGAGACATATGGGCGCATCTTCGCCCGGTAGTACGTGCCCCGCCCGTCGCCCCCCGCGACGTGCTCGATGGCCGAGAGCAGCCCGTGGACGATGTCCGTCTTCTTGACCCCGAGGGCGATGACGCACGGGTCGCGGACGAGGGCCTCCAGCTGGCTCTCCTCGAGCGGCTCGGAGCTCCGCAAGAGGAGGAGGTCAATCTCGAACAGTCGCGAGATCTCCTCTCTGCCGTCCACGCCAATCAACGCGAGGGGGAACGGGTCTCCCTTGAGCGCTCTCGAGAAGAAACCGAGTTGAATTCCGAGCTTGTCGTTCTCCGCCACGTGCGCCTCCTAGTACTGCCGGCCCGAAGTCCGTGCCTGGATCTGCTCCGCCCCCGCGCACGGCGCGGCAAGTGAAGGGCAGAGCAGCTCCAGGCACGAAGCCTCAAGTCTGGCCGTGGACTTCTGTGTTCTGGGTACTGCCGGATCCGGAAGCGGACTTCCGGCCGGCAGTGCTGGTACTGCCGGCCCGAAGTTCACTGCGTAGACCTCCTTGGACTCCGTCCACTGCGTGGACTGCGTCCAATCCGGTTCGTGCCTGGATCTGCTCCGCCCCCGCGCACGGCGCGGCAAGTGAAGGGCGGAGCAGCTCCAGGCCCGAAGCCCGAAGTCTGGCCGTGGACTTCTGTGTTCCTGGGTACTGCCGGATCCGGAAGCGGACTTCCGGCCGGCAGTAGAAGGTCGTCTATCCAAGAAAGCCCTGTCGCTCACGGCTCGGCGAGGACGACACTCTGCGATGGCTTGTCGTGCTTCCCGAGGGTGTTGCCCTTGTTGAGCTTCGCGGCGTGGCCGTGACAAATGACGCCCTTGCCCTCCATCTTCACCTTCGAGCTGTGCTGAATGAACTCGCACTTCGCCATGTGCGTGCGCGAGAACATCCCCATCTTCCCGGGAGGCGGGACGATCGCGCACCCCATCTCGTCGCCCGCCGAGCGGGGGATGAAGCTCCCCTCCACGAGGCACGGCTTGTTGCGGACGAGGACGTTCTTGGTCGTCTTCTTGGGTGAGCGATGATCCGCCTTGTTCTTGTAACGAACCGGCTTCGAGAACGGGGGCGAGGGCGGTTGGGGGACGAGCGGCTCGAAGCAGACGTCGGGCGGCCCGTTGTTGGACATTCCATCTTCTGTCGTGGATACGGCCTTCTTCATTTCGGTCTCCTCTGGAAGTCCTCCGCCCGGGCCCGATCCGGGTCCGTCCCCTGGACGTTCTTCATGTTGGCTCCGTCGATCTTCCAGCCGTCGCGCGCGGCGCGGTGGAGCGTGGCGAGCTCGAGGTCGGCGTCGCGGAGGTCGGCGAGGTCGAGCTGGGCGTGAGAGAGGTCGGCGTACTTCAGGCTCGCCGCGGCGAGCACGGCCATTCGCAGGTCCGCCCTCTCGAGGTAAGCGCGCGAGAGGTCGGCGTGCTCGAGGCGGGCCTTCTTGAGGCTCGTCCCGAGGAACGAGGCCCCCTTCGCCCGCGCGTCGCGCATGTCGGCGCCGTCGAGGACGGCCCCGTCGAAGCTCGCCGCCGCCGCTCGGAGGCGGAGGAGCGTGGCCCCGGCGAGCGTCGCGTTCGCGAAGCTGACTTGATTCGCACAGACCTCGGTCAGGTTCGCGCCGGTGAGGTCCGCGCCGTCGAACGACGACTTGTCGAGGACGCACCCGCGGAAGTCCGCGGCCGTCGCGGTCGCGCCGTCGAACATGCATTGGACGAGCTTGGCCCCCTGGAGCTTGGTCCGCGTGAGATCGGCGCCGTCGAGGTTCTGTTTGAACAGCTGCGCACCCCGCAGGTCGGCGCCGTCCAAGGTGGCGAGGGCGAGGTGGCTTCGGGAGAGGTCGGCCCCGGCGAGCTCGGCGTCGGTGAGGTTGGCGCCCTCGAAATGGGTGTCGTCGAGGCGCGCGCCGTCGAAGGCGGCGCGGGTGAGGTTGGCGCCCGCGAAGCTCGCCCCCGTGAGGTTCGCCCGCGAGAGTCGTGCCCCGGTGAGATCGCAGCCCGCGAAGACGGCACCCGTGAGATCGCGATTGGACAGATCGACGGCGCCTATCCGCGCCCCCGAGAGATCGCCATTGCGGAGGTCCAAGTCCTCGAGGGCGATCCCCGAGAGATCCGCGCCCGACCAATCGATGTCTCGCCCGCTCACCCCTATCATCGACGCGCCCGCGAGCTTGGTGGACGTGAGAGAGGCCCCCGAGAGGATGGCCCGATCGAGGCAAGCGCGCGTCAGGTCGGCGCGATCGAGGTTGGCGTTCTCGAGGGAGGCCCCCTTCAAGTCCGCGTCGTCGAGGGACGCGGCCGTGAGGTCCGCGCCCGAGAGATCGGCCCCCGCGAGGATCGCTCCGCTCATCATCGCCCCCGTGAGGCGCGCCCCGCGGAGGCTCCGCCCCGAGAGATTCGCCTGTCGAAAGGTCGCGCCGGTGAGATCGGCCCCCGCCGCGTCCCGCGGGACGCCGAGCTCGACGAAGCTCGCGTGAGGGATCGTCGCTCTCGGTATCTTCGCGTCTGCGAGCTTCACGCCCGAGAGGTCGTGGTCGGTGAGGTCGACCTCGTAGAGCGATGCCCCGTTCAGGACCGCCCCCCGCAGCTTGGCCTCCATCAACACCGCGCCGTCGAGCTTGGCTCCGGTCAGATCGATCTCTTCGAGGTCGGTCCCCACGAGGCCCGCCCCCGACAGATCGGCCCCGCGGGCCACGGCGTGGCGCATGCTCGCGTCCTTGAGCATCGCGTCCCGGAAGTCGGCGCCCGTGATGTCGGCGTTCTGGAGGTCGGCGCCGACGAGGGAGGCCCCCGCGAAGCTCGCGCCGGTCATTCGGTTTCGAGGTGCGCCGTCGGGCGTGGCCGCGAGCAGCTCGTGGCCGACGATGCCGGCGAAGCTCGCCCCCTCGAAGTCGACGAGGGCGAACTGGGCACCATTGAATACGCAGCCCTCGAAGTTGGCTTTGCGCGCCGAGACATTGGCGAAGGTTGCTCCCGCGAAGCTCTGGCCCTCCGCGACGACCCCGTCGAGATCGACGGCCTCGATGATCTCGCCCTCGAACCCGAGGCCGCTCTCGAGCCGCGCGATGAATTGTTCTCGGGTGCGAATCATACCGGCTGCCTCTTGTCGAGGAGGGAGTAGGTGGTGAGGGCGCCGTCGAGCTTCGCGCCCTTCAAGCTCGCTCGGGTGAGCGAGGCGCCGTGGAGATTGGCGGCACGCAGATCCGCCCCTTCGAAGCTGGCCCGATCGCAGCTCGCCTCGAGCAGATTGGCGCGCACGAAGATGGCCCCGGTCAGGCGGGCCTTGCGGAGGCGGGAATGGCTCATGTCGGCCTCGCTGAAGAGGGTCTCTTCGCACGTCGCGCGCACGAAGCTCGCCTCGCGGAGCTCGGCCCCGAAGAAGATCGATCCGGAGACGACCGCCTTCTCCCATATCGACTCGTTCGCCACGATCTCGCGGAAAGAGCAGCGCTCGAAGACGCCGCCTTCGGCGCGGGCATTGGTCATCTCCGCGCGGTCGAAGGTCGCGGAGACGGCGTTGGCCTCGTAGAGGCGCACCGCGGCCAACGTACCATTCTTGAAGCTCGCTCTGTCGAGGGTGCTCCCGCTCAGATCGGTGGCGCTCATATCGGCGCCGTCGAGCTTTGCTTCGGTCAGATCCGACTCCGCGAGCACCGCCCCTGCGATCATGGCCTCGGCGAGGTCGGCCCCCCGCGCCTTCAGCCCTCGGGCTTCCGCGCCGTCGAGCAGCGCTCGCCTGGCGTTCGCTCCCGAGATGTCCGCGCCGGTGAGGTCCGCCTCCGTAAGGAGCGCCTCCGCGAGGGTGGCCCCCACGAGGCTCGCCCCCGCGAAGACGGTCTGGGAGGCATCGCACGAGGTGAGGTCGGCGCCGTCGAGGTTGGCCCCGGTGAGATCCGAGCCCTGCAGCGATTGGGCGCTGAGGTTCAGCCCGTGCAGATCTGCGTTTTGCAGATCGAGCGCGGAGAGGGGCTCCCCTTCTTCCATTCGGCGAATGACCAGCTCGCGGAGGTCCGGCGCGGGAGGGGGAGGGGGCTCCGTCCCCGGGGGCTGGAGCGCCGCCGTCAGCTCCTCGATGTCGGCCTCCTCCGCTCCCGCCTCTCTCATCGCCGCTGCGATCTCTTCCAGGTCGGGCGGCGAGAGCTCGGTCGACCCGTGCTCGTCGCCGAGGGCGTCGGGCCCGTGCATGGCGCGAATGTGCGCTTCTTGAGCGGCGATTTCGGCTTCGATCTTTCGCGCCTCCGCGTCGTCGTCTTCGGTCGTCTCCGCCCCTGCCGAGGTGTCGAGGATGTCCGCGTCCTCCGCCCGCGGGTCCGCGATGGTGGCGAGGTAGCGCGCTCGCGCTTCGTCGAGGGTGAGGGCGGGCCCCGCGACCGGCTCCAAGGTCGCGAAGATGTGGGCGAGCTCGGGGGCGTCGTCGTCGGTGACCTCGACGCTCCCGCGAAAGAGCAGGTGGAGCGCGTCGTCGTCCGGCGTGAACGTCACGGTGTCGAGCCGCACCGGGACCTCCTCGAACGTGCCGCCGCCCTCGGGCGTGCGTTGGATGAACACGCGCGCGCGCAGACCCGGCAGCTCGCCCCTCAAGCGGGCATGAGCCGGATGCACCCCGCCGAGCTCGTACGCTTCGTCGCCGCGCACGAATGGAAGCCGCTGCTCCGGAGGTGCCGCCTGGAAAGCGCGCGGATCCAGATCGGCGGGGAAATAGGGCCAGCGCGTCTCGAACCACGCCTTGTCATACGTGCCGAGCAACGCCGCGCGCGCCGGCCAGAGCGGGTGAATCCCGGAGAAGCTCTGGGGGGCCGGAGTGTCGGACGGGGACGCGACGAGCTCGCCCATCTGCTCGAAGTTCGGGAGGCGACGGACCCCGTCCGCCCCGGCGGCGCCTCGATAGCCGAGCCCATTCGGATTGTCAGCGAACCCTGCGCCCCCGAACGCGCGCTGATAGGTGATGGGAATGGATTGAAAAGGGGCCGGCTCGCTCTGACCCAATTGGAGCGCTCCTCCTTGCCATACCCGATCGCCGAACACGGCAATCGCGCGGTCGATCGCTCCCCCCGCGCCGCGCAGGCGCATCGAGATCTGCATCGCGGTCGCGCTCCCCCCGGGGGCGTACGCCGTCCCCTCCAGGAGGACGTCCACCTCCGGCTTCGATATGGCGAAGTCGTCGGCGTGGAGGAGGGCCGTGTCCGGCTCGTCCCCTGCGAAGACGTCGCCGAGGAGGGTGGCCGCCTCGCTGCGCAGCCGGGCCGGCTCGCCGGGCACGAGATCGAAGCTCGCTTTGACGACGACGATGAGACAATCGCGCGGCGGCGTCAGCTGCCAGGGGAAGGCCGTCACGTCCAGCGCGGTGTCGGTGACGATCGGGACGGTGTCCCCCCCTCGCTCGGGGCCGGCCGCCCCCGTCGCTTCGCCCATCGAGACGTCGTCGGATTCGAACGGCAGACCTCGGCCGGGAGCCGAAGGCTTCGACTCCCCCGCGGGGACCGCGCCCGGGAACGGCACGGGCGCCGGGCCCGAGAAGTCGGTGTCCACCGTCAGCGTCGAGAGGAGCTCGTCCTCGGTCGGCCTCGCCAATAGCGGGGGCGGGTGCACGCTCGGGAGCTTCACCTCCATCGGGGGCGGGGTGGCCGGCTCCGGCGCGCCGAAGGGGAATGGCGTGTCGACCGTCGGCTCGTCGAGCCCGCTCGCCATGAACCTCCGTGATCGGGGCTCGATGGGGATGGGCGGTGGGACCCGCGCCTCGCGCTCGGCCTTGAAGGGGAGATCCGGCTCTGCGATCGCATCCGTGAGGTCCGTGGTTCCGCTCGATCCAGTCGCGGGGGCGGCCGCGCGCATCGCGCGCCTCGAGTGACCGCGGAGCGAGGCGGGATCGTGGTGGTCCGGAAAGCGGAGCGTTTGATCGCCGGCGGCGATGCCGATCTCCACCCGGTGCTTCGCCAATGTCGTCCAGTCGATCGCGAAGCCGGCGCGATAGGTGAGGGTCGCGATCTGTCGATCGGTGTCGACGACCAGTCGATCCGGAAGGAGCGGGAGCACCTTGATCGGCTTGCCCTTGGGTTGAACGAAGCGGGCGACGACGAGGGCCCCCGGTAGCCGCATCTCGACCCGCGGCAGGGCGGGGTGCAGCCCGTCGAGCGCCACCCATTCGTCGCCCTTCAACGCCGGCAGCTGCTGGTCCTCGGGAGCGGCGCGAAAGTAGTTGAAGTCGAAGCCGGCGGGGAGCTCGAGCGGTGTTGCGTCGAGCCGCGACGGCGACAGACCTTGGAGGCGGGCGGCGCGGACAGGCCAGTCGGCGGCGATGGGCCCGAGCCCGGCCGCGATGGAAGGGTCGGCGGCGTGAACCAGGCTCGGCGCGCCCTCGCTCGCGTCGACGCCGACGGGGTTTTCGGCGGTGCGGAGGGCGAGCTCCCACCGCAGGGGCATCTTGTCGATCGGGGCCGGCGACGCGCCGTGGATTCGCTTTCGTAACTGGACTACTTCTTTGCGCGCGATCTGAACCTGGGCAATCAGGGACGTGGCGCGCCCGCGCGCTGCGTAGGCGTGGCCGACGACGAGCACCTCTGCCCCCGGCATCAGCGGGGCGAGGTCGCTGGCCGCCTCGATGGAGCGCAAGGGCGAGCGATCGTAGTGGCGATCCCGATCCACCAAATCGATGGCGGGGAGGAGCTTCTTCGCGACGCCAGGCTCGACCGCGAACGCGATCTTCGCGATCACGGTCACGCGCGGACCGGCGGGAAGTCGCCATACGACGAGCTCCGCGTCACAGTCGGGACCGCCGTGGAGGGAGGGGAGAGAGTCGATGGGGACAGTCACGGGTCAACCGAGGAGGACGCGACGGCCGTCGATGGAAGTGTCTTGTTCGGACTTCATGTTCACGGTCCGCGTGCGGAGACTGAACGCCCCGCGCACGATGGAACGGACCCGCCCCGCCCGGGTGTCGAGCGCCCCCGCGATCTCCTGCGCGAGCTCCTTCGCGTGGACGGCGATTCGCTCCGCCGTCGTCTCGATCTTCCGGGCGTGCGAGGTGATCGTCTTCGCGCTCGTGCGCACCTCGGTGGCGACGACCTCGGCGATGGCCGCGACCGTCGACGCGTGTCGCGCATGGATCTCCACCTTCTTTCCGCGAACGCGAGCGCCCCCCGCGTCGATCCGCACCCGCGGCCCCGTCTCCTCAGATCCTGCCTCGCCGGTGGAGAGCTCCGCGCTCCTCTCGCCTTCGAGGCGCGCGTCGCGGTGGGCCGAGATCGTCACGTCGGTGGCGGCCTCGATCCGCACCGCCCCGGAGGGGGCGGCGAGCCGGAGATCCCCCGTGGCGGGCGCGATCTCGAGCGAGCCGGCGCGATAACGCAGCAAGAGCCGACCGTCGGGATCTCGGAGCTCGATCGCGCCGCGCGCGATCTCGGCTCTGCTGCCGTCGCCGAGCACGAGGGCGGGGCCGCGCGCGGCCGACAGGACGGCGGTCGCGATCCCCTCGACGCCGTCGCTCGAGATGAAGAGCTCGTCCCCTACGGAGGGCGCGTACCCGGCAATCCATGACAGCCGCACGTCGAAGGCGCTCTCGTCGGAGGTGCGCCGAACGCCGAGCCGCCCGTCGTCCCGAATCGTCTCGACCCGAGCGCGAAAGCCGGACGGGACAGGGATTGGAGAGAATCGCGTGGACGGGTTCGAGACTCGACGAAGGTGCGTCGGACGGCCCATGGGATCTCCTTGTAAGGGAAGCGGTCAGCGTAACCGCCCGGCGCGAGCAGTCGACGCCAAACTACGCGCCCGCGCCGCGCCCGTTACCCCGTTGCCACCAATGCCCCCAATCACGCTCGCTTATGGTTGCATGCAACCGGTTGGGATCCGTTGCATGCAACTCGATCGATTGGACCATTCGTCACGCCGCGATTGACCAGCTCCGGATCGGGTGTCGGCGACGATCGGCGAGCCGCGACCGCCTGGCGTCGGCGCGGCGCCGAATCTGTGGCATGAAGAGGGACGATGGACCGACGCACCGCCTGGGCTCTCATGGTTCTCTGCGCCGCTTGCTCGAAGGAGCCCCGCCGCCACTCGGGCGACGACGACGAACGGCCGGGCGTCGTGGCTTCCGGCGCCGAGGCCGCGGTCGAGGCGTCCGCGAGCGCGGTCGCGGTCGAGAGCACCGCCGTCGCGGAGTCCTCCGCGAGCAGCACGTCGAGCGCGCAGCGGTACGGCGTGCGCGGCCCCTCCGATAGCCCCGACCCTCACATCGCCCGCTCTGCGGCGCTTCGAGACGCGCAGGAGTTCGGCATGGTCGGGCTCGGGGCCACCCCGTCCGCCAGCGGCTCTGCGCGCGGCAACATGTGGGGCGACGAGATCGGCGATGCGTTTGGCGCCGGGGGCCTCGGCCTGAGCGGGATCGGCGAGGGCGGATTGAGGGGCCGAGGAGAGGGCATCGGGCTCGGCAGCATCGGAACGATCGGACACGGGGCGGGCCCCGGCTCCGGCCATGGAGTCGGAGGCGGGAGCGGGCGCCTCGGCGGCGCTCGCGCCACCAAGCCGCCGAGCGTGCGAATGGGCGCGACGAGCGTCACCGGGGCCCTCCCTCCCGAGGTCATCCAACGAATCGTTCGACAGAACTTCGGACGGTTCAGGCTCTGCTACGAGAATGGGCTCGACAAGGATCCGACCCTCGCCGGTCGGGTCGTCGTCGCGTTCACGATCCGGCCCGACGGAAGCGTCGCGGAGGTGAAAGGGTCGGGCGACATGCCCGACGCCAAGGTCGTCGACTGCGTGACGAAGGCGTTCTGGGGGCTCTCATTCCCGCAGCCCGAGAAGGGCTCGGTGAAGGTGAGCTATCCAATCGCGTTCGCGCCTGGGGACGCGCCCCCCAAGCCAGAGGCGCCCGCCGTCGCGAGGCCGACCGTCAATGGCAAGCTCCTCGTGGACGTGACGACGACGGACATCGAGGCGGCCCTCCGCGCCGCCGGCTGCACCGACGTGTCGAGCAAGACGAAAGAGGGCAGTCGCGTCGTCGTGTTCACGGTGACGAAGGACAAGCGAACCTTCACCGTTTCGTTCGTCCCCGCCTCCGCGGGTGTGAGCGCGCTCTCGCCGGAGGAGCTGGCCGACATCGAGAAGCGTGGTGCGGTCGTCCGACGGGACGGGGCGTTCTTCATCGCGGTGGAGAGCGACGACAAGGGGGCGAGCCGCACCCTGCTCGATTCGATCGTGAAGAATCCCTGAAGCTTGATCCGGGGCGCCTCCCCGACCAGTCTCGCCTCATGTCGACTCGACCTGTCGCGGGCCTCCTCTGCTTGGCGTCGGCGGTGCTCGCGCAGGCTTGCTCCTCGGGGCCGGAGTCGGGCGAGCCGAGGCGGCCGCTCGCGCCCCTCGCGTCGACGGCGATCGCCCCGAGCACGGCGGCGGCGAGCGCGGTCGTCTCCCACGAAGACGCGCCGCCGCGCGGCCCGCTCGCGACGGAGTACGCCGAGGTCGCGAAGAAGATCGTCGACCGCGCGACGTCGCACCACGCCGCCCATGACCGGCTCGCCTTCTTGACGGATCGGATCGGCAATCGCCTCGCCGGGTCCCCCGGCCTCGATCGCGCCATCGCGTGGGCGAAGGGTGAGATGGAGAAGGGCGGCTTCGAGTCGGTCCACACCGAGAAGGTGAAGGTCCCTCACTGGGAGCGCGGCCGGGAGTCGGCGGTCCTCGTCGCCCCTGAGGCGCGGGCGCTCCACATCCTCGGCCTCGGGGGGACGGTCGCGACCCCAAGGAAGGGCATCACCGCGGAGGTGGTCGTCGTGCACTCGTTCGACGAGCTCGACAAGCTGGGTGAAGGGGGAGCGAAGGGGAAGATTGTCCTGTTCGACGTCCCCATGCCCCCCTACTCCGAGGAGAAGGGCTCCGGCTACGGAGACGTCGTGAAGTACCGGTCCGCCGGTCCGACGAAGGCGGCGAAGCTCGGAGCAGTCGCGGTGCTCGTGCGATCGCTCACCGCTCGCAGCCTCCAGCTCCCCCACACCGGCGCGCTCCACTACGAGGACGACGGACCGAAGATCCCCGCCGCCGCGGTGACGACGGAGGACGCCGCGCTCCTGACCCGTCTCGCGAAGAGCGGCGCTGCTCCGAAGGTCACCCTCGTGCTCTCGGGCAAAGATCTGCCCGACGCGGAGAGCGCCAACGTCATTGGCGAGCTCACGGGGCGCGAGAGCAAAGACGAGATCGTCATCCTCGGCGCGCACATCGACTCATGGGACGTCGGTCAGGGCGCCCACGACGACGGGGCCGGGTGCGTGATGGTGATGCAGGCGCTCGCTGATTTGAAGGCGCTCGGGCTCCGCCCTCGCCGCACCCTCCGCGTCGTCCTGTTCACCAATGAAGAGAACGGCATTCGCGGCGCCAGAGCATTCGGCGAGGCGCACAAAGACGAGCTTACGAAGATCGTCGCCGCCTACGAGGCCGATCTGGGCGGCTTCGCTCCGAAGGGGTTCAACGTGGAGGCGCCGGAGGCCAAGCGCGCCGCCGTGCTCGACCGCGCCCGCGACCTCGCGTCGCTCCTCGCGCCGCTGGGCGTGCGCACCATCGAGGCCGGCTTCTCGGGGGCGGATCTCATCCCGCTGACCAAGGCGCAGGTGGTCGGCTTCGGGCTCGTCACCGACCATCGCCACTACTTCGACATTCACCACACCGAGGCCGACACCCTCGACAAGGTCGATCCGGACGAGCTCGCCAAGAGCGTGGCCGCGACGGCGGTGCTCGGCTACGTGCTCGCCGACGCGAAGGACCGGATCGACCGCTGAGCTCCGAGCCCGAGGTCCGCGTTGGGCTCGGCTCGTGGGCCCGGCGTCCTGTGGCGAGGAGCACCCGCGCGTACAGCGCGCCGGGCGCGGTTGCAAGGGGCGGGCGCCGGCGCGTGAGCCTGGAGTTTGCATCCGGGGAGGGCGCGACTTAGCTTCGGCACGCAATGGCTCGAGACCTGTACGAGACCCTCGGCGTACCGCGCAACGCGGACGAAGACGCCATTCGAAAGGCGTTCCGAAAGCTCGCGGCCAAGTACCACCCCGATCGCAACCCGAGCAAGGACGCCGAGGCGAAGTTCAAAGAGATCAACCGCGCCAACGAGGTCCTCGGCGACAAAGAGAAGCGCTCCCTCTACGACGAGTTCGGTGAGGAGAGCCTCCGCCAGGGCTTCGACCCTCAGCACGCTCGCATGATGCGCGACTACGCGAAGCGCGGCGGCGGGGGCTTCGGGCGCGGGGCCGCCGGCAACGTGTCCTTTCAGGACATGTTCGGGGGACAGACGGGCAACGCGGATTTCGGTGATCTGTTCGGAGATCTGTTCTCGCGGGGGGGAGGGCCGCGGGCGGCGCGCACGCGCAAAGCGCCCGACGTCGAGGCAGAGGTCGCCGTCGACTTCGTCTCGGCGATCCGCGGGACGACGCTCGAGCTCGAGCGTCAGAATGGCGAGAAGGTCACGGTGCGGGTGCCCCCCGGGGTCGAAGATGGAGGTCGGCTGCGCATCGCCGGCCACGGGGCCCATATCCCCAACGCCCAGCCGGGTGATCTGCTGCTCACGGTGCGCGTGGGAGCGCATCCATATTTCCGACGCGAAGGGGACGACCTCCACCTCGATCTGCCCATCACGGTGGCGGAGGCGTACGAGGGGGCGAAGGTTCGCGTCCCGACGCCGGAAGGAGAGGTGACCCTCAAGGTGCCGCCCAAGACCCAATCCGGCCAGCTCTCCCGGCTGCGCGGCCGCGGCGTGAAGAAGAAGGGCAAGGTCGGCGATCTCTACGTGAAGTTCCTCGTGAAGATCCCGCAGTCCGACGATCCGAAGGTCGCCCAAGCGATCGCGACGCTCGCGGAGCACTCCACGGATCCTCGGACCGACCTCCGGTTCTGATCAACCCCTGCCACGCCGGAGCTCGAAGAGCGCAGGCGTCTGGGAGGGGTCGGCGAGCGCGAAGCGCGCCGGGGGTGCTGATCAACCCCTGCCACGCCGGAGCTCGAAGAGCGCAGGCGTCTGGGAGGGGTCGGCGAGCGCGAAGCGCGCCGGGGGTGCTGACCAACCCCTGCCACGCCGGAGCTCGAAGAGCGCAGGCGTCTGGGAGGGGTCGGCGAGCGCGAAGCGCGCCGGGGGTGCTGACCGGGAGCGGGGTGGGCTCGCGGCTCCGCGCCCGGCGTCCTGCCTCTTGCGGCGTGGTAAGTAAGTGCTTACTAGCCATATGTGGCCGAACGATCCAAGACCGACGCGCGCGGCTCGCCCCGGCGCAGCTCCGAAGACCGACAAGAGGAGCTCACCGACGCCGCCCTGCGGATCATCGCTAGCCGAGGGATCTCCGCCCTCAGCACGCGGGCGCTCGCGGACGAGGTCGGCCTCACGACGGGGGCCATCTTCAAGCACTTCGCCTCCCTCGACGGGCTGCTCGAGGCGGTCGTCGCGCGCGTGGAGAGCGTCCTCGACACGACCTACCCTGCCGCCGACCTTCCCCCGCTCCAACAGATCCTGGGCTTCGTCGAGGCGAGGAGCGCCGCCGTCGGCAATCAGCTCGGGATCCATCGCCTCGTGATGTCCGAGCAATTCCAGCTCGCGTTGCCCGAAGGCGCTTCGGCGCGGCTCGCCGGCTGCGTTCGGAAGTCGCGCGCGTTCCTCCGTGATCGGGTGCTGGCCGCGCAGGGCGAGGGGACGGTCCGCGACGACGTCGACGCGGAGACGCTGGCCCTGATGATCATGGGGACGACGCAGGTGCTCGCCCTCACGACCGGGCTGGGGCGCGCGCGCGATGCCATGAGGCCCCGGCTGCGAGAGGGGCTCGAGACGTTGCTGCGCCCGGCCCGGCGCACGCGGGAGGCCAAATGAACACGCTCCGTCGGTTGGTCGGCGTCGCCCGGAGGCTCGCCCCCTGGGTCCTCGCTTTGGCGGCGATCGTCACCGTCACCTGGTTCCGCATGCTGCGGCCGCTGCCCGCGCGCTCGTTCCCGGTGCAGCGTGGGACGGTCGTCGAGCGCGCGTTCGGGCGGGGGACCATCGAGAGTCAGCGCGAGGCCGCCCTCGGCTTCGACCTCGTCGGGCGCCTCGGTGAGGTAAGCGTCGAGGAGGGCGCGCGCGTGGTGCTCGGTCAGGGTTTGGCGAAGCTCGAGACGGATCAAGCCCAGGCCGACCTGCGCTCGGCCCAGCTGGGGGTCGACGCGGCCCGCTCGTCGCTGCTGCGCCTCGCCTCGGACGAGCAGCGCGCGCGCGAGGTGATGAAGAGCGCCGAGCGCGAGGCGCGTCGCACCCAGGAGCTCTACGAAGGCGGCGCCGTCTCGGGACAGACCCGCGACGCGGCCGCGGATGCGCTCCGCCTCGCGCGCGTGGATCTCGATCGGGTGATCGCGCAGCGCACGGAGGCGACGCGCGGCATCGACGTCGCCGCGGCCGGGAGCGAGCAGCGGCGCGTGACGATCGTGCGCGCGACCCTCCTCGCGCCTTTCGACGGCATCGTCACGCGGCGCGTGCGCGAGCCCGGCGACACGGTGTCGATCGGATCGACGGTGCTCCGCATCGCCGACACGCGCAACGTCTACGTCAACGCCGCCATCGACGAGACGGTGCTCCATCGATTGGTGCTCGAAGGGCGCGCCTCGATCTCCTTCCCCGGCGCCGGCGAGCCCCTCGAGGGGACGGTCACCAAGATCGGATGGGAGGTGGATCCGGCGACGCACGAGCTCTTCGTGGAGGTCACTCCCGTGCGCGTCGATCGGCGGATCGCGATCGGCCAGCGCGCCGACGTCAGCATCGAGCTCGCCCGGAAGGAGGGCGTGCTCTTGGTGCCGAGTCGACTCGTCCATCGAGATCGCGAGGGGCCGTTCGTCTACGTCGATCGCGGCGGGAAGATCGCCGTCGCGCGGCCGACGTTCGGGCTCAGCGGCGCAGACGTGGTCGAGATCGTCGAGGGGCTCGCGGAGGGCGACCTCGTGCTGGAGGCGCCGGAAGCGGCCGTATCCTTTTCGGCCGGACGCCGGTGGCGGTCGCCATGAACCTCGCGATCCGCGACATTCGACGCCACCTGCCGCGGTTCATCGGGACCGCGATCGGCCTCGGGCTGCTCCTCACCGTGGTCGTGGCGATGCAGGGCATCTATGCGGGCATGGTCGACGACGCGACCATCCTCACGCGCGCGATGGGAGCGGACCTTTGGATCGTGCAGCGCGACACGCGAGGGCCCTTCGCCGAAGGATCTCGGCTCGACCCGAGCATCGAGGCGCGCGCGGCCGCCGTCCCCGGGGTGAGGCGGGCGCGGCCGTATACGTACCAGCTCATTCAGCGAGATCACCAAGGCGAGGTGATGCGCATCGCCCTCGTGGGCCTCGGCTGGCCCGACGACGCGGGGGGGTCGCTCGCGATCGTTCGCGGTCGAACCCTCCGGCAGGCCCACGGCGAGATCATCGCCGACGCCTCCCTCGGGTTGGAGCTCGGCGACTCGATCGTCCTCGCGCGCGAGCCCTATCGAGTGGTCGGGCTCACCAAGAACGCGCTCACCTCCGGCGGCGACTCGGTCGCGTTCTTGACGGTCGCGGACGCTCAGCTCGTCGCGACCGATCAGCCCGCGGAGGCGATCGCGCTCGAGCGAGTGCGCGTGGTGGAGCGCCTCCGCCGCACGGATCTGGGCCGGGGGCAGCCCGGCCTCGAGGATCTGGTGAGCGACCCTCGCTGGCGCGCGCCCGCGCTCGCGTCGCCTCCCCTCGCGGCCGTGCTCGTGGAGGTCGACCCGCATCGTCGCGACGAGGTCGTCGGGGTGATGCGGCACTGGGGGGACGTCGCCGTCTACACCCAGGCCGAGGAGGAGGAGCTGTTGCTGGGCGGCGTGGTTCAGCGGGCTCGCATGCAGATCGGCGTGTTCACCGTCATCTTGACGCTCACCGCGGCCGTGATCGTGATGATGGTGATCTACAACCTGAGCCTCGAGAAGACGCACGACCTCGCGGTGCTCAAGCTCATGGGCGCGCCGCGCCTCCGCCTCCTCGGCCTGGTGCTGCAGGAGGCGTGGTTCTTGGGCGCGCTCGGGTACGCCGTGAGCTACGCCCTCGGGAGCATCGCCTATCCGATGTTCCCGCGGCGCGTCCTTTTGACGGAGGCGATCCTGATCGGCGCCCCCGTCGCGACCGCCGTCGTCGTGACGCTCGCGAGCGCGCTCGGCGTGAGCCACGTGCTGCGTGTCGACCCGGCGGCGGCGCTGGAGGGCTGAGATGGTCGACGCCGTTCGCGCGATTGGGCTCCGCAAGACCTACGGCACGGGGACGGCCCTCGTGCGGGCCCTCGACGACGTCAGCCTCGCGTTGGAGCGGGGGACGGTCGCGGCGCTGCTCGGTCCGAGCGGCTCCGGGAAGTCCACCCTCATCAAGGCCCTCGGCTTCGTCTCACCGGCCGAGGTGGGCGAGGTTCGCTTCGACGGCAAGACGGTGGTCAAGGACGGCGTCGCGCTCGCCGATCTCAGCGAGCTCCGAAGGCGTCACCTCGGCTTCGTGTTCCAGAAGGCGAACCTGACATCGTTCCTCACCGCACGCGAGAACGTCGAGCTGGCGTGTGAGCTCGGGGGGACGCCCTCGCCGAAGAGCCGCGCCCGCGAGCTCCTCGGCTATCTCGACGTCGCCCATCGAAGGGACGCCTACCCCGAGACCCTCAGCGGCGGCGAGCAGCAGCGGGTCGCGATCGCGCGCGCCCTCGCCAACGATCCGTCGCTCATCCTCGCCGACGAGCCGACGGCCGCGCTCGACAGCGTGCGGAGCCGAACGGTCATGGAGCTCTTCCGGCGGGTGGCCCACGAGCGCGGCGCGGCCGTCCTCGTCGTCACCCACGACCACCGCGCGCTGGATGTGTTCGACGTGCTGTACGAGATGGAAGACGGCCGGATCCGGGAGTCGACGGCGGCGGTCGCGGCGAAGCCCAGCGCCTAGCGGGAGGCCGGGTTTCGCCGTACCTTCCACCTCAATCCCGATGTCTCCCGAACGCATCCGCGCGCTCCGTGGTGACCGCACCCGCGCCGACTTGGCGCGCGTGCTCGGAGTGACTCCGCTCACCGTCTTGCGGTGGGAGTTGCCGGAGGACAACAAGGAGGCTCGGCGTCCTCGCCGCGCGATGATCGAGGCGCTCGAGAAGCTCGAGCGAGAGGCGGGGGCGGCGCGGCGCGCGAGCGAGCCCGACCCGGCGCGAGAGGCGTTCGAGGCCGACGTCGCGCAGATCGCCCAGGTCCGGCGCTCGTTCGCCGAGCACGGGTTCCGCCGAGGAGAGACGGAGCTGTTGTCGCTGCTCGCGACGGAGCGGCTCACGACCCACGGCGGTCGCGCCCTCGCGACGCTCGATCTCGTCCAGCAACAGCTCCTCTCGCGGCTCGACGTGAGGGGGGCGCTGACTTCGATCCTGCCGCTCCTCGCGGACGTCGAAGCAGGCCGGCTGGAGCCCGAGGTCGCGGCGCGGGTCCACGCCGCGGCCGCGATGCTGTTCAGCGCGCCGGATCCGAGGCTCTTCGACGCAGGGCGGGTCGGGGTCCACGCGGCCGCCGCGGAGCGCATGCTCGGGCCTGACGACGAAGGACGGATCGTGCTCGCCCTCGCGCGCTTCTCCGCAGCCCGATACATCGGGGTCGACATCTTCCACGAGACGCATCGACAAGTGGCGTCGGTCACGTCGAGCTCTCCCGTGCTGAGCTGCCTCGGCAAGCTGCTGCGCGGGCTGGGGGCCGAGGTGTTCGACCACGAGACCCACGCGCCGAAGCTCGACCGCGCCGCCATCGAAGAGGCGTCACGGCTCGGGCTGCACTCGCTCGTCATCGGCGCGCTGTCGGGGGCGCTGCATTTCGGGCGGGCTCGGGGTATGCCGGCGGAGACGCTGCTCGTGTTCGCGTCGATGGCCCGCGAGGCGGCGCGCGAGGGAGGCGTCGGGCCGGTCGAGCCCTACCTGCGCGCGCTCGAAGGCGAGATCGACGTGCTCCTCCGGCTCGGCCGCGTGGACGACGCGCGGAGGACCGCCGCCGAGGCGCGGGAGCTCGCGGCGCGGTCGGGGCTACCGCCTTACGCGTCGGCCGCCGCGGAGATCCAGCTCTGCGGGATGACGACGGACGCGGCCGCCCTCGCGACGCTCGCGCGCGAGCTCGAGGCGGAGGTCCCGCCTTCGCTGCGAGACATCGTCCGCGGGCTCAGCCTCTTCGCGCGCTCGGTGGCCGCCTCCGTGGAGGGCGAGTTCGCGGCCGCGGCCGAGCTCGCGGATCAGGGCTACGCCATCCTCGAGGGCCTGACCGTCGTCGGCCTCGCGTCCCATCAGATCCTGTTCGAGAGCATGCTCGCCCGCGTCCTCATGGGCGATCTCGACGGGTGCCGTCGATCGCTGCGTCGCGCGGAGGCGCTCCGGGCGCGGTACCCGTCGCCCTACCACGCCGCGCTCTCCCGTCGGGTCGAAGGGATGCTCCTCGTCGCCGAAGGGCGCGCCCGCGAGGCCCTGCGCGTCCTCGAGTCCACCATCGAGCCCTTCGTGCTGGCCGGCGATCGAGCGCACGAGATCTTGGGGCGCGGCATCCTCGCCCTGGCCGAGCTCGCCGCGGGGGTGGAGGGCGCGGACGAGAGGATCCGAGCCCAGATCTCGGCCGCGCGCGCCATCGGGATCTTCCCCCGCCCGCTCCCGCTGAGGCGCGCGGTCGAGGGGCTCCACCGCGCGGACGCGGCGGGCGCGCCCGCGCTCACCGAGCGGCTGCGCGACGCGGCTGGGGATCTCATCGCGCGGATCGCCAGCCCGGCGGCGCTCCCAGGAGATCTCCTGCGCGCGACCGCCGAGGTGCTCCCCGATCGGCGCGCCGTCATCGATGAGAGCGACGCGTCCGGCGCGAGCGGCGGTGTGGGGGTCGAGCGATGGTTCGAGATCGTCGACGCGCGCGGGCAAAAGCTCCGCTTCGGGGTGGAAGGCCCCCTCGACGAAACCCAAGCGGAGGTGCTGCGGACGCTCGTCGCCTCGGCCCAGCGAGGCCTCTCTGCGAGCATTACCCGCAACGCCGATCCTGCCACCTCCGATCGCGACCCCGACGTCCTGCCCGAGCTCCCCGACTTCGTCGCCGCCTCTCCGATCATGCGGCGGCTGAGGCGCTCGATCGCTCAGCTCTCTCCTTCGCGCGCGACCGTGCTCGTCACCGGAGAGTCCGGCGTCGGCAAGGAGGTGGTGGCCAAGGCGATCCACACCCTCAGCGCGCGCGCGAGCCGCCCGTACGTGGCGTTCAACTGCGCGACGGTGCCGCGAGACTTGTTCGACTCCCAGCTGTTCGGGCACAGGCGGGGCGCGTTCACCGGCGCGGATCGCGATCATCCGGGTGTCCTCCGCGCCGCCGACAAGGGCACCGTGTTCCTGGACGAGATCGGAGAGCTGCCGCTCGACGTTCAGCCCAAGCTCCTGCGCTTCTTGGAGAACGGTGAGATCTTCCCCCTCGGCGAGCGGCAGCCGACGACGGTCGACGTTCGGATCATCGCCGCGACCCACCGCGACCTCGTAAGGCTCGCGCGGAGCGAGCGGTTCCGAGAGGATCTGTTCTACCGGCTCAACGTGGTGCCGCTCCACGTCCCTCCGCTGCGCGACCGGCCGGAGGACGTCCTCGCCCTCGCGCGCATGTTCCTGGAGAAGCTGAAGCCGGCCGGTCAGGCGACGCCGAGCCTCTCGCCGGACGCGCTCGTCGCGCTCGCGGAGCACGCTTGGCCCGGCAACGTTCGAGAGCTGCGGAACGTGCTCGAGCGCTCGATCGCGTTCGGGCTCCAGAGCTCCACGCTCTCAGCCTCCGATCTGAGGTTCTGAGCGCTCGCGAGCCGGCGCAGCGTCCGCCCGAGCTCGCGGGCGGTTCGAAGGGTACTTCTCGAGGCACGCGCGGACGACCTCCTCGATGTCTCGGGGGACGTCCTCCGCGCCGCGGGCGGCGAACGGGTCGGGGAGCTCCGACAGGTGCTTGCTGAAGATCTCGATCAAGGATCGGCCGCGAAACACCGGCGTGCCCGTCAACAGGAAGTAGCCGACCGCGCCCACCGCGTAGACGTCCGCGCGCGCGTCGATCGCGTCGGCGCTCAGGATGGCCTCGGGGGCGAGATAGGCGGGGGTGCCGAGGACGGTGCGCTCTGCCGTGATGCTCGGGTCCGCTCCTTCGTCGATCCGCTTCACGAGACCGAAGTCGAGGACCTTCACCATGTCGGTCGCTCCTGCCCGATCGCAGAGGAGCAAGCACCTTGGCAGGTCGAGCGCGTCGGCGGTGTCGAGGGGCGCGGACGCGAACAGCGGGGCCTCGCTCACGGCGACCTCCGACCCCGCGCGCCGGTCGCGTGCGCGAGCCGCGCCTGAGCGATCTTCGCCGCGATGCGCGCGTCCACGACGTCGAGCCGGGCTCGCAGGAGGTCGTCGTGGGCCTGCTCGAGCTCCACCGGCGTCGCCCGATCGTGGACGAAGAGCTCGAAGCGGTTCTCGTACGCGAGCTGGGCGGCCTCCTCTTCGCGCTCGCTCGCCTCGATCGCGGCCTGCGCATCTCGCCACGCCGTCCGCGCCTCGATGACCTCCTTTCGGATCCCGTCCTCGATCGCCGCCGCCTGCGCGACGGCGGCCCGGGTTCGCGCGTCGGCGGCGGCCCCCGACACCCCGCCCAGGGCGGCGTCGTTCGGCGAGAAGCTGAGGGTCACGCCGACCTGCCACGTCGAGTGGAACTCGGCGGTCGAAGGGAAGCGACGCTGACCCGGGTTCACCGCGCCCACCGCGCCGGCGGCGTCGAGCCGGGGATAGAGCAGGCTCCGCGTGGCCTCGGCCTGAGCCGATAACCCCGCGACGCGCGCGTTCGCGGCTCGGATCTCGGCCCGCGCGCCCAGCGCCTGCGCGGTCAGCGTCTTCTGCGACGGGGGCGGCGGGCTCGTGAGCGAAGCGAGATCCTCACCGATCCGATAGTCCGACGGCGCGCTCGTCTCATCGTGCATCTGGCGCGAGGCTCCTCGGAGCTGGGTCGCGAGGTTCCCGCTCCGCTCGAGGAGCATCTTCGATTTCGCGACGAGCGCGCGCGCGCTCGCCTCGTCGGCGCCGGTCGACGCGCCCGCGGCCGAGAGCTTCGCGATCCGATCGTGCTGGGCGACCGCCAGTCGGAGGCTCTGCTCCGCGACCGCGGTCGCGAGCTCGGCCTTGACCCAGTTGTAGTAGAGGACGCGCGCCTCGAGCTCCACGTCGCGCGCGGACGCCTCGACATCGAGCTCGGCGGCGCGGGCGGCGGCGCGGGCGGCGCGCGTCGACTGCGGGAGTCGCACCGCGTAGTCGGAGATCGGGATCGACAGCGAGGCGGTGAAGCTGAACTGATTGTCGATGCTCTCGATCGGGATCGAGGTCACCGCGAGCGGCGTCCCCGGAGGCACCGGGCCCTCGGAGACCCCGCTCGCCACCACGAACGGACCGAGCTCGGTCGATCCCGTCGAGCTCATGCGGGTGTACTTCCCGGTGAAGGAGAGGCGCGGGAACAGATCGACGATCGTCCGGTCGAGCTCGCGGGCGGCGCGCTCCACCTCAGCGCGCTTGCCGGCGAGGGCGGGGCTGCCCTTCCGCGCTCGCGCCGCGACCGTGTCGGACGTGAGGCCCCCCGGCTTGCCCGTCAGGGCGGCGAAGAGATCTTCATCGGGCGCGGCGGCGGGCGTCGCAGCGGGCTCGGCGCGAGCCTCGCGGCCGAGCATCGAGGTGGATAGGAGCAGGATGGTTGCGGCGAGGGACAGCCGGCGCATGCGAGTCGAGAGGCGATTCATGACGTTCTCCTTCAGGCGTGGCGAGGAGCTTCCGCGTGATCGCCGTGGCCCGCGTCCCAACGGACGAGGCGGAGGTCGAGCACGAAGATCGCGTAGAGGACGGGGACGATCACGAGCGTGACGAGGGTCGCGAACGTGAGGCCGGCGATCTGGACGTAGCAAAGGGGCTGCCAAAGGGGGCCGCCGTGCAGGGCGAGCGGGACGAGACCGAGCACCGTCGCGAGCACCGTCACGAGCACCGGTCGAAGCCGCATCAGCCCCGCCTCCGGGAGCGCCTCCAGCAGCGCCGCCCCTTCTTCGCGCCGCTCCTCGATGAAGTCGAAGAGCACGATCACGTGGCTGACGATGACGCCGATTAGGCTGATGACGCCGAGGAACGCCATGAAGCCGAAGGGCGCCGACATCACGCGGAGACCGACGAGCGACGCGACCGCGCCGAACGGGATCGCCGCGAACACGATGAGCGGCTTCACCGCGCTACGGAACTGGAAGATCAGGGCGATGAAGATCGCGGACACCGAGATCACGAGGACGATGGCCAGCTCGCGGAACGACTTCTTCTGCTCCTCGCGCTCCCCCCCGATCTCGAGGTGGTAGCCGGGCGGCAGCCGCTCCTCGAGGGCGGCGAGCTGGGGCGCGACATCCGCGAGCGCCTCGCTCGGGAGCACCCCCTCGGTGGGGAACCCGCCCACGGTGATGGTGCGCGCGTGATCGCGTCGGATGATCTTCGCCTGGGATGGGTCGACCTCGAGGCTCCCGATTTGTCGGAGGGGAATGCGCTCTTGGCTCTGGGTGGAGTACACGTAGAGGTTCTCGACGTCGTCGAGCTGCTCCCGCTCGGCCCCTTGGACGCGGGTGATGATGGGCAGGGTGTGGTCGCCCTCGTGGAGCGTCCCCGCGACCCGGCCGCTCAGCCCGGACGAAGACACCGCCACGTCGGCGTTGGTCAGCCCGGCGGCGTTGGCTCGGTCCGCGTCGATCGCGACGCGCACCCCGACGCTGTCGCTTCCCCAGTTGTCGCGGACCCGATCGATTCGCGCGGATCCTTCGAGGACGGCCCGGACCTCGGTGGAGAGCTGGCGCAACGTCTCCGTCTCCGGGCCCGAGACACGCACCGAGACGGGCATCCCCACCATCGGACCGCTCTCCAGCTCCTTCACGTCGATGCGCGCCCCCGCGACCCTCCCCGAGAGCGCGCGCTGGAGCTCGCGGGCGATCTCCGCTGTCTCGTGCTTGTCCTTCACTCGGAGCACGAGCTGCGCGTAGTTGCTCTGTCGTTGCTCCGGCGCGATCGAGAACCAGAAGCGCGGCCCTCCCCCGCCGACGAACGTCGTGACAGAAGAGAGGCTGCCCGGGTGCGACTGCTCCAGCGTCTCGCGAACGATCCGATCGGTGGCCGCGGCCGCCTCGCTCGTCGCGGTCACGGGCGCGTCCTCGGGGAGCCAGACGTCGATCGTCGCGAGGTAGGAGAGGTCCTTCGGGAAGAAGGCGGTCTTCACCTGGGACACCTCGCGGGCACCGAAGCCGAGGAGGACGAGGGCCGTCCCGAGCGCGACCCAGCGATGACGGATCACGGCGCCGATGCCGCGGTAGTAGAGGCCCGAGAATCCCTTGGTCTTGCGCTCTTGCTCGCTGCGCGCCGCCTTCTTGGATGGGCGCAGCAGGTAGAAGCCGAGGAGCGGGATGAAGGTCATCGAGACGAGCCGCGACGCCACGAGCGACGCGGTGAGCACGACCGGGAGCGAGAAGATGAACTTCCCAGTGTCCCCGCTGAGGGTGAGGAAGGGCAGGTAGGCGACGATGTTGGTGACGGTCGCGAAGAGGATGGCGCGGCCGAGCTTCACCGGGCCGAGCCAGGCCGCGACGAGCCGGCGCGTCCCCTGACCGAGCTCGCGCTTGATCGCGTCACCGGCGACCACGGGATCGTCGACCAGCAGACCGAGCGCGATGATGAGAGAGGCGATCGAGATCTGCTGCACGTCGATCCCGAGGATGCGCATCATCCCGAACGTCATCGCGAGGGTGATGGGGATGCTCAGGGCCATGAGGAGGGCGGAGCGCCACTCCCAGAAGCCGATGAGCGCCACGATGACGACGAGGAGGATGGCCTCGTAGAGCGACGACATGAACAGGTCGACGTTCTCCTTCACCTGCTCGGGCTGGTCGCTCACCCGCTGCACCACGAGGTCTGGCGGGAGGAGCGGTCGGACGGCGGCGAGGCGGTCGTCGACGGCGCCGCCGAAGTCGGCGATCTGGAGGCCCGATCGCATGTTGATCGCGATCGAGATCGCGCGCGTCCTCTGCCAGTTCCCGGACGCGTCGCGAAAGGAGGCGAAGGCCAGGTATTGCGGGCTCTCGTAGCCTCGCTCGACCCGCGCGACGTCCCTCAGGTACACCGGCGCACCGCTCTCGGCGCGCGAGACGACGATGCCGCCGAGCTCTTCCTCCGACGAGAGCTCGCCGGCGGGGGCCACGAGCACCGACCTGCCCTGCAACTCGACCGCCCCGCCCCGGGCGGCGATGTTCCGAGCCGAGATCAAGCTCTCGATGGCGGCGGGGGTGAGGCTCTCGCTCGCGAGCTTCTCCTGCGAGTACTCCACGAACACGGCGTCGCCGAGGACGCCGGCTCGGGTCACCTTCGACACCTCGGGCACCCCGCGCATCGCCTCCACGATCTTGTCGGTGTAGGCGTCGAGCTCGCGGTACGTGTACTTCGCCCCCGCGACCTCGGAGAGCCTCGCCTCGATCTCGCTCGGCGTGCGCACCACGAAGGGACGCCAGATGTCGGGGTGGAGATCGGCCGCCCTCACGCGCTCCGCCACGAAGCGATCGGCGTTCGAGAGGATCTTGTCGTCGCTCGCTCTCGTGATGGAGTCGATCCCCAAGAACCCTGCCCCGCCGAACGTCCGGACGTCGCGCGCGCCGCGAGCGCGCGCCCAGTCTGCGAGCTCGATCTGGACCGTCTCGAGCGCCTGCGCGTCGAGCGCGAGGGGGAAGGCCACGATCAGGCTGGCGCGCTCGGAGCCCTCGGGAGGAGGCTCCGCCGACGATCGGACGCGATGAAGGGCGGAGCCGATCAGCTCGGCGCGGAGCTGGATCTCGACCTCGTCCGCCCGCGGGCTCGCGACCGCGACCATCGTCGCGGCGGTGTCGCCGAAGTCTTTCAAGAACTGCAGGTGGGCGCCCTCGGGTAGATCATCGATGGCGTCGAGCTTGAGCCAGATCTCATCGAGGGCGCCGGGGACGTTCTTCTCGTTCTTGTCCACGGTGACGGTGACGACGGCGACGCCGGCGCGCGTCGTCGACTCGACCTTCTCGACCTTGGAGATCTCACCGAGGGCGTCTTCGACGGGGCGCGTGACGCGCTCCTCCATCATCTGCGCGCTCGCCCCTGGCCAGCTCACGATCGCGACCGCCTGGCGGATCGGGATCTCCGGGTCCTTCCGCTTCGGCATCGTCGCGTAGCCGAAGATGCCCCAGAGGATCGTGGCGACGAGCAGCACCCACGAGACGTGTCGGTTCTCGGTGAAGAAGCGCGCCGTGTTGGGGCGGTCGTGTCTCTTGTCGATGGTTGCGTCGTTCATCGAAGCCTCCCTCAGGGAACGATCACCACGTCCGCGCCGTCGGTGAGGTGCCCGGCGCCGTTCGTGACGACGCGATCCCCCACCGCGACGCCGCTCGTCACCGCCACGCCGTTGCCGACGAGGCCGCCCACCTTCACCTCGCGCCTGCTCGCCGCCCCGCTCGAGTCGGGGCCGTCGATCACGAAGAGCGCGAAGCCTCGCGGATCCTGGTCGGAGCGGACGATGGCCGAGAGCGGGACCACCAGCCGCGGTCCGTCGTCCGTCGCGTCTTCCAGCCGCACCGACACGACCGAGCCAGGCCGCAGATCACCGTCGGGGTTCGGGACGAGCGCTTCGACGCCGAAGAGGCGACCCGCGCGATCGGCGGCGGGGGCGATGCGGGTGATCTTGGCGCGGATGGTCCGGTGCTCCTCCGAGGTCGGAGCCCCCACGTCGACGCGGAGGTCGTGGCCGACGTCGAGCTGCTCGACGAGGGCCTGCGGCGCACCGAACGTGACCTTCACCCTGCGGGTGTCCGCCACTACGAAGCCCACCGAGCCAGGCGCGACGAGGCTCCCTTCCTCCACGCGGCGCGCGAGGATGACGCCATCGATCGGAGCGCGAAGGACGGTGTCGTCGAGGGCGACCGCAGCCTCTCCCGTCTGGGCCGACGCGGCCGCCTCGGAGGCGCGGGCGGCGTCGCGCTGGGCGGTGCGCGCCTCGAGCTCGGCGAGCGAGACGACCTTCGAGTCGTAGAGCTTCTTCGTGCGCTCCAGCTCCTGATCGGCGAGCTTGGCAGAGGCGCGCGCCTCCGCGTGGCGAGCCTTCGCGGTCGCGACGCGCTGGCTGTACTCGCCGCTCGAGAGCCGCGCGAGGACGGTGCCCTTCGTCACGAAGTCTCCGACGTCGAGCGCGCGCCGGTCGCGTCCGCGGCCGGTCGAGCCGAGCGCGCCGATGTAGCCGCTCGCTCGGAACGCGACGTCGACGCGCGCCTCCGGCTCGAGCGTCCCTGAGTAGCGCGCCGTCGGCGAGACCGTCGTCGCTTCGACCGTCTCGACCTTCACGGCGAGCTTGCTCTTCCGGGGCGCCGCCGGCCCCCGTTCGCTGCACGACGAGAGCAGCGATGCGCCGACGAGCAGCCCCAGCCCCACGACTCGATTCATGGTCACCTCCACGGGGCGCGGCAGGAGCGAAAGCGGTGCCAGGCGGCCCAACCCCGTGGGAGGTATCCAATCCCCGGGTCGGACATATCCAAAGGGCGCGGCTGGATATGTCCGGCGGCGAGGTACCGAACCTGCAGCGGCGCCGGATATGTCAGCATCCGATTTCCTCTTGGAGATGCTCGGGGCAGGACGCTTCCGGGCCGTCGAGGACGCCTGGGTCGAGCTCTTTCGATCCGGAAAGCTCCGCGAGCCGCGGGAGCGAGCGCGTTGCGCGATCGTCGTCGCCCAGGCGAGGGCGCTGGGCCCGCTCGATGCGCGAGGGGCGATGGTCGCCCTCCTCGCCGCGCTGAACGATCCGGGCTGGCGCGCGCTCTCTCCGATCGATCTCGCGCGCGCGAACGTCGTCTCGACGATCGCGGTGACCGCTCCCGGCCGCGACCTCGAGGTGCCGGCCGCCCTCGCCCGCGTGCTCAGCCGGGCGGGGCCGGCGCTCGGAAGAGCCATGGATCCGGATCTGCGCGCGCTCGCTGCGGTCGCGATGCTCGGGGGCGGAGTCGATCTGCCCGACGCCGGTCGGGTCGAGCGCTTCGGCGGCGAGGTCGCGATCGATCTCGATGGCGCCGTCGCCCCCGTGACCCGTTGCCTGGCCCTCGAAGTGCGGGCGGCGCGGCGCGAGCCCTCCTCACGCCGGCTCGCCGAGCGCGGCGTGAGACTCGCCCGGCGCATCGGGTTCGATGCCGCGGACGCGAGGCTGTCGATCGCGCTCGGCGAGTCGACGCCCGACCCGATCGAGCGCGCGCGCGCGTTCGAAAGCGCGACCGCCGCGATCCGACGGGGCGGGATCGCGGCGGCTTGGCTGAAGGATCGGGCGCGCGCGGCGGGCTGAGCCCGAGCGCCGCGCGGCCCACGAGCTCACGCGACGCGGGCCACCGGCTCCACGAGCGGGGGGATCCCGAAGCGCTCCCGCAGATCGGCGATCTGCTCGTGGGCGTGTGCGAATGGGTCGAAGCCGTCGCTCAAGTCCACCTTGCACTGGGCCCCGCGCGCCGCCGCGAGCAGCACCCTCTCGGTGTCGAAGTAGCCGGTCTCCGGCGCTGCGACCGGGGTCAGCTTCATCCCGAGGTGGAACTGCATGATCCCGAACATGAGGAAGAAGAAGCCATCGTGCCTCAAGAATCCCGCCTGAAACGCGGCCTGCTGGATCTCTCCCTGAGGGTCGACGCCGTAGCCGGAGAGGATGTGGCCGACGTCGTGGAAGAGGAACCGCTCCGGCACGCCCCCCGCGTCACCCGGCCACGCGAACCCGTTCTCGACATAGTGATCGAAGAGCGCGCGGCCGAGCGTCCCCGCCGGCAGCGCCTCGAGCGCCTTGAATCGGGTGACGAGCGCTCGGTCCTCGAGCGGGAAGCCGAGCATCGGGAGGGCGATGCGGAGCGTCCCGATGAGGCCCTCGGTGCGGGAGACGAAGCGCCTCATCCGGCGCGCCATATCGAACCGGGCGAGCAGCGCGTGCTGATTGGCGAGCTCGTGAACCACCCGAACTCCGGCCTCCGGGACCTCGAGGGCGTTCGCGAGCGCGCGCAGGGCAATATCCACCTTCGGATCGGGCTCCCCGTCGATCATCGAAGCGACGATCGCGAGCTGGACCGCTCGCTTTCGCCGGTGTGGGTCGACCACGCCGGCGGCGACCTCCGCCAGCTCGATCGGCTCCAGCTCGTGAGCGTCGATCGTCAGTCCGTGGAGTCGGCCGAGCGTCTCGATGAACGCGGCCTCGGACTCCGAGAATCGCCCCTCCGCGGTGGTGACGGCGCGGAGCGCGCGGAGCACGACGAGGGCTTCGTTGGGAGTGAAGACGATGAGATCCATAGGCGAATAACCTCCGGACCCGCTCCACTGCAATGGACGCGCCGCGATCTTCTATCCAAACAAATATCCAATCAAGAGAGCGCTGCTCGAGATGCTACAGCTGTTGCGCGCGCGGCCACGATAGCGCGCTCATCGGCCCGGCGAGAGGCGCCGGACGGCCCGGCGTGGTTCCTGCTCGTGGCGGGGTTGATGCACGTGGCGCGAGCGGATCGGATCCCGAGGTCCCGAGGGCGAAGCTGGTACGCTCCCGGACGAGATGTCTTCGGAAGGGGCTCTCACCGAGTCACTGCAGGCGCGCGACATCGAGTCCACCCCCACGATGGCGGCGGGCTCGATCGTCTTCGACAAGTACCGAGTCGAGCGATGCATCGGGCGCGGTGGAATGGGGGAGATCTACGAGGCGACCCACACGACGCTCGGGTCGCGCGTGGCCCTCAAGCTCCCTTTGACCCAGGCGAGGTCGGGCAGCTCCGCCGCTCGGCTGCTTCGTGAGGCTCAGGTGGCGGCGTCCCTCGATCCGGAGCGCGTCGTGCGGGTCCTCGATGTCGGGATCCTCCGAGACGGCCGGCCTGCGCTCGTGCTCGAGCTGCTGGAGGGCCACACCCTCGCCGATCGGCTCTCCGATGAAGGCGCCCTCGAGGTCACGGCCGCCGTCGACTTCGTCGTGGGCGCGTGCCTCGGCCTCGTCGAAGCCCACACACGCAAGATCGTGCACCGCGACATCAAGCCCTCGAACCTGTTCATCGCGCGCCGTCGGGACGGGACCACGTGCATCAAGGTCCTCGATTTCGGGATTGCGGCCCTCCGGGACGGCGTGAGCGGCGACGTCCGCCTGACGGACAGCAAGGCGCCCGTCGGTTCTCCCCCTTACATGGCGCCGGAGCAGCTGCGCGGTCGAGAGGTGGACGCGCGCACCGACGTGTGGGCGCTGGGGGTGACCCTCTTCGAGCTGCTCTGCGGACAGCGGCCCTTCGATGGCCCCAACAGCGCCGCGATCGCGGCCGCGATCGTCGCGGACCCTCCTTCCGATCTCCGGGTCCTCCGGCCCGAGGTTCCCGTGGAGATCGCGAAGATCGTCGACTCATGCTTGAGCAAGGATCCTCCCGATCGACCGGAGACGGCGCTCGCGCTTGCCCAGGCGCTAGCTCCGTTCGCGACCTCGGAGGTCCGCGCATCCACGCAGCGGGTCGGGCGATCCCTCGTCGAGCCCGCCCACACATACGCTCTCGGGGCGCGCGAGCCATCGACGCCCAGCCAACTCGGGACGGCGCGAGATCCGACCGGTGCCTCCCCGAAGCGCACCGGCCTCCTCGGCCTCGCCGTCGCCGTCGCGGTGCTGATGGCGGTGGTGGCGGTGATCATGTCGAGACGAGAGCGACTATCGACACGCTCGTCGACCGCGAGCGCGATTGAGGAAGACGCGCCGTCGGCGCGAGCCTCGGAGCGCGTGGAGGCGCAGGCCTCCGCTCCCGCACCGAGCCTGCCTCCCTCCCCTTCCAATGCTCCACCATCCCCGGATGAGAAGGAGACGGCTCGCCGTGGCACCGCGGAGGGGCCGCCCGCCTCGCCCCCGCCCCG
Source organism: Polyangiaceae bacterium (assembly GCA_044225865.1). GTDB lineage: Bacteria > Myxococcota_A > Polyangia > Polyangiales > Polyangiaceae > Xiheicaenibacterium. The sequence continues at coordinate 43,178 of JBGAID010000032.1, forward strand.
TCTGGCGACGACGGTGGCACGCGCGAGAGCGTTGGCTTCGGGTGAACGTCCATCATCGTCCGCGACGGCGGCGCCGACTGCAGCCCCTACGCCTTCCTCGCCGCGCCCGATCATGGATCAGCGACGGTTCTGACGATCAGGGCAGCGACATGGGCGTCGGCGTGAGGGCAGAGCGGCCCCACCGAAGAATCTGACCGTCCTCGCGACGGGCGACCATCTCGTCGTGGGAGGCGGCGATCTCGACGATGTGGTCGGTCAAAGCGCGCTTCGGGACCGGATCGTAGCCCGGGCTGGAGGGCGTGCCATCTCCCTGCATCCCGTCCTTGCCCCAACAGAGCACGTCGCCGTTCTCGAGCAGCGCGCACGCCGAGTCATTCGTCCCCGTGACTTGAACGACAGGCGCTTCGAAGGAGTGTGAAAAGAGCACCGGCGGGTAGTAATAACGATGACTGGTCTCTATCTCCGGGCCGAGTTGACCATACTCGGCGAGGCCCCAAGCCCACACGGTCCCGTCTGCTGCCATCGCGTAAACGACCTCCAGCGCGACCCCGATGGACCGGATGGGCGGCAGCCCTTCGACGAGGTAGGGGGTGCCGAGGGCGACTGGGTTCCCAACGACGATCGGAGACGTCCAGCACCATACCTGGCCATTCGACGTGAGCGCGCATGCCTGGCTGGCTCCCGCCTCGAGCTGAACCGTATTCTCCAGCTTCTTGACGGGCTTGTTTGCGCCGTTTCCCCAGCAATGGACGTCGCCATTGGTCGCCAGGGCGCAATAGAACTCCTCCGCGCCCGGTGGCCCTCCGCCCGCGACGTCGACGACCGCTGTCCCCTCGGGGAGGAGCGGGACAGTCGCGTCCGCCACATAGCAGCAGTCCGCGATCGCGGCGTCATCGGGACCGCCGCTCTCCACCCCTTGCCCGAGCCCCCCATGGTCGTTTCTCCCGAAGCAGCGGAGCTCGCCGCTGGCGGCGACGGCGCACGTGGACTCGTCGGCCGAGACGGCGAACAGGGCGGTCTCGGTCTCCGATAACACCGTGACGGTGAGGGGGAGCTGGGCGCCCGAGACCGCGGCGCCGATTCCGAGCTCGCCATAGTCGTCTCGACCCCAACATGCGAGCGCGGCGTCCGTCCTGACGCATTGGGTGTTGGCGCTGGGAGATGTCCTCAGCCTTCGATCGCATATCCCATTGATGCAGGAAGTCCCCGCGCCGCAGGCACGTCCGCACGCTCCGCAGCTCTCGTCGGTGAAGAACATCGAGTCGCAGAGGTCTCCGCCTCCGCCTCCGCCTCCGCCTCCGCCTCCGGCCGCAGCCTGCCCTCCATCGCCTCCCGGGATCCATTGGCGGTCTTCGACGCCGAGGATGTCGGTGCAACCAAGCGCCAGGAGCGAAACAAAGAGGACCCGCCCGAGCTTCATGGCAAGACGAGCTCCGTGGGGAGGTGCATCCCGTCGTAGAAGCCGCTCCATACAAAGGCGTGCCCGCTCCTGTCGATGGCCGTGAAGTCGAGCATGCTCGAGCCGAGCTGGGTGACGTCCTCGATGGCGGCGCGATGAGGGGTCGTGTCGACGGAGCCGTTGAAGACCGTTCCATCGCCTTGATGACCGTTCTCCCCCCAGCAATAGACGTCGCCGCTGGCGAGGAGCGCGCACGTCGCGCTGTGTGTCCCGACGATCTGCAGGACGTCCGAGGGAAAGTCGTACGCCAGTCGTTTGGCGGGGAAATAGGATAGGGAGACGACGAAGCCCGGCCCCAGGCCTCCATAGATGTTGTTCCCCCAGGCGTAGACGGAGTTGTCTTGCCGCACCGCGAACGCACCGATGTGTCCCCCTCCGATGACGCGGACGTGATCGAGCCCCGGTATCGGACCCGCGGGCTGGTTGCACACGTCGTTGCTCTCGCCCGCGCCCCACCAACCGCCCCAGCACCAGACCTCGCCAGTCTTCTCGAGGGCGCAAGCGAAGGAGGCGCCGGCGACCACCTGCGCGACATTGGAGAGCTTCAGTTGGGGGGCGGCGTGGCTCCCCCAACAGTAGGCGTCCCCATCGGCGCTCAACGCCACGAAGAATCCATTGAACCAGCTCGCGCCGCCAGCGGCGATGTCCACGAAGGTCTTGTCTGAGGGGACCTCCGGAGTCACGCTCTCGGTCACGTAGCAGCACCCAGCCTCGCTCCCGTCGTCCGGCCCTCCGCTCACGGAGAGGCCGAGGGCGCCTTCGAGGTTCGACCCGTAACAGCGAATGGTGCCATCGGCGAGCAGCGCGCACGCGGAGTGGCCCGTGGCGACGGCAAACGAGGCCGCAGGATCCTCCGGCAGCACCGTGACGGGCCGGGCGGGGAACCCTTCCGGGACGTTGGCCACGCCTGTCCCCGACTCGCCGTCGGCGGCGAATCCCCAGCAGGCGAGCCCGCTCGGGCCTCGCACACACTGTCCTCGCGCGCCGGGCGCGCTGCGGACCCTCCGATCACAGACCCCAGCCATGCACGCCCCGGCGTCGCACCCATTGCCGCACGCGCCGCAGTCCTCGGTGGAAGAGAACGGATCGACGCAGCTCGTCCCGCACTCGAGGATCGGACAATCGAACCGAGCGCCGCCGTCACCGTCGCCGCCTCCGCCGCTCGGGCTGTGTCCAGCGCCCCCGCTCCCACCGCCGCCGTCGAGGGAGCGAGGCTCGACGCCGAGGATGTCGTTGCACGCGAGCAGCGACAACGAGCAGACGATGAGTCGCCCCTTCTTCATGCTCAGAACCGAATTCCGGACGGGCCGAGCCATCCCGTCTTTGCCCGCCATGGGACCAGCTTGTCGACCAAGAGGAGGGTCACGCCCGTCGCGGCCACGATCGCGCCCGACACGAACAGCGCGGTCGAGGTGTTGCCGTACGTGGCCGCGTCGCCCGCGCGGACGACGCCCACCGCGTCACTGCACGAGGTGGCCGGGCAGCGCTGCGACGCGTCCGACCACGCATCCATTGCGAACGCACCGAGGACGCCCCCACCAATCAGGAGCCCCCCTCCCAGCGCCACCCCCACGATGCCGACCGGCTCCAGCGCGGCGGGGGCGACACCCCTCCTGGCGGGCGTCTTCTCGGGAGCTCGAGGCGCACCGGAGAGCGCGGCGACCCCGTCCACCTCGACGTCAACGGTCTTGCCGGCCCCCGCGACCGTCACCGTCTTGCGCCATACCGGCGATCCCTCGGTGTCGACGAGGAGCTCGTGATCCCCAGGATCCACTCGAAGCGAGGTCGTGTCTCCTCGCACGTCCACGCGCGTCCGATCGATCTCGACGACGGTGGTCTTGCGACGTCGCGACGGGGGGAGCTTCACTCGTAGCGAGGACACGTTGGGCGCCACCGCCGCCAATCGGTCGTCGATGAATTGCTTCGCGTCCGGCCGCTCCGCTGCGTCCGCGAGCAGCGCCGCCTTCTTCAGGGCGCGCTCGGCGGAGGCGTAGCGTCCCAATCGCTCGTAGCAGGATGCCAGATTGAGGAGCGTGCCCCCCGCCGTCTCCAGGCGATCGCTCTCGTCCAAGACGCGACAAGCCTCCTCCAGCTTTCCTGCGTCGAGGAGCGCCTTCCCTTCTCGGAAGAGCGTTTCGGCCGCGGAGGAGCCCGAGGAGCCAGGCTCCTCCGCGAGCGCGGGCCTCGCGAGCGTCACCGCGCAGACGACCCCGACCAGCCACGAAGAACCAAGGCCCCCGCGCCCGTGCATCGCCAATCCTGTCCTCGCCCAGAGGCGCCCGACCCCCACCCTTCGCCCCCCGACCACGTTACTTCTTCGCCTTCCCCTCGATCACGTCGGCGGCGCGTCGCGAGCTCTGGGCGTCGGTGCCGACGACGACGATCGAGCGGCGCGTGGTCGGATCGAAATACCGGACCGAGTCCGGATACTGGCTCGCGATGCCCGAGTTCTCGGGGCCGAAATAATGCAGCTGAAAGGACTCGGATCCCTTTCCCATGAATGTCATGTTCCCCCACTCCGCCGCGAACTTGTTGTGGGTGAGGCACTGGTAGCCCGCGAGCTCGGCGCGCGATCTGGCGGTCGCGAGGTCGACGCCTTGGGCGGAGAACTTCGCCAATTCGGGGGGCATCGGGCCGCATCCGGTGGGAGCTCCCATGCCGCTGAAGATCTGGGCGATGGCGCGCCGCTGGTACTCGTCGATGGCGTCTTCCTCGCTCTTGTCGGCGACCTTGGGACCGGGGGCGACCTTCGGGGGAGCGGGCGTGGCGCTCGTCGAGGAGGGGGCGGGGGCGCCATTCTTCTGGGCCATCACCGCGAGCCGAACGATCGCGAACGTACCGAGCCCGAGCGCAGTGGCCGCGATCAGCCCGCCGACCGCCCACGCCGCGTAGCGCGGTCGACCGGATGAGGCGCTGCCGCGCGCGGGCGACGCGATCGGCATGCTGATCGAGCTCACCCCTTCGGCGCGGGCGAGGGCGCGGCTGCGCTCCGGCGCGGCGGGCGGCTGGGCGTGGGCGACCAGGCCGGAGGGGAGGGGAGCGCCGACGGGAGGGTGCCCCATCGGCATCGACGGCCCCGCGCCCGCGAAGGGGGACGCGGCCGGCGCGACGGCGCTCGTTCCGCCGGAGGGAGCTCGGAAGGTCGCCGACATCTGACCGACCCCGGCGGGTGTTGCTCGGACCTGCGCCGGCGCCGGCGCCGACCCGCCCAGTCGCAGCACGTCGACGGCCGGGGTCGCGCTCCCGACGCCGGGCGCGGCGGGGGCGAAGGGCGATCGGCCCGTCGTGACCCCGGCGACAGGACCGGAAGGAGGCCGGCCCGTCGGGGTCAGCGCTTGCATCGGGGCGCTGCCGGAGGCGATGCCGAGGCCGGCCATCTGGAGGCGCAGCGCCTCCAGCATCTCGAGCGCGGATCCGAAGCGCTGGGCCGCGTCTTTCTGGGTCGCTCGGTCGATGAACGCGCCGAGCACGCCCTCCCGAATCGAAGGGGGCAGCGGCACCGGCGCGTTCTCGATCTGCTTGAGCGCGATCTCCATCGCGGCCGTGCCCTGGAAGATCGGCAGGCCCGTGATCATCTCGGCGACGACGAGCCCGAGCGAATAGAGATCGGCGCGACCGTCGAGCGGATGATCGAGCACCTGCTCCGGGGACATGTACGCCGGCGTTCCGAGCGAGACGCCCTCCTGCGTGAGCCCGGCGGTGCCCTTCTCGAGCGGGGCGGCCGCGATCCCGAAATCCAACACCTTCACGAAGTCCGTCTCGCCCGTGTAGTCGCACAGGAAGATGTTCGCGGGCTTGATGTCGCGATGAACGATGCCCCGCAGGTGAGCCTCCGCGAGACCCTTCAAGATCTGTTGGGTGACGTGGGCGGCGCGCGCGACGGGGAAGGCCCCGACCCGGCGCAGCTCCGCCTCGAGGCTCCTTCCGTCGAGCAGCTCGCAGACGATGAAGGGGAGGCCTTGCTCACTCGTCCCGAAATCGAAGAGGCGGACGATGTTCGGATGGGAGAGCTGCTGGGTGACCTTCGCCTCGCGCTCGAAGCGCTCGCGGGCGCGCTCGCGGACGAGGACCTCCTGGTGCAGGAGCTTGAGGGCGACTTTTCGGCCGAGGTTGAGCTGGGTCGCCACGTAGACGGCGCCGTACCCCCCCTCGCCGAGCTGCGACTCGACGCGATAGCGGCCTCCGATGACGAGCCCGGGACCGACCCAGTCGAAGCGCGTCTTGCCCATCCGGGGGGCAGTGTACCAGGCCCGCGCCATCGATAGGATTGGCGTAGCCACGGGCCGTCTTTGACGGCACTCTTCCGCCCATGCGACGGTCTTGGGCAAGCTCGAAGAAGGTTGCGCTCGCGGGCGGGCGCGGTGGCTTCGTCATGGCGCTCGTGCTCGCGCTCGGCGCCTGCGAGCAGGAGTCACCCCGCCGGCCGCCGCCTTACTTCCCGATGATGCCCCAGACGGGCTGGCCCGCACCTGCGCCGGCGCCCTCGCCGTCCGAGCCCGCGCCCTCGAGCGGCTACAAGGGCCTCGGGGTAGAGAGCATCCCCCCGGAGGTGCTCGCCAAGTACGCCGCCCCTCCGCTCAAGCAAGAAGAGCGCAAGCGGATCCAGTCGATGCTCGACCTGCGGGCGCCCGGGGCGGGGATGGTGACCCCGGATGGGAAGCGGATGTTCTTCAGCTGGAGCATCACCGGGACCTCTCAGGTCTATCGACTGGACGGGCCCAACACGTTCCCCGCGCAAGTCACGGGCGGAGACGAGCCCACGAGCGTGGTGGGCATCACCGCGGACCAGAAATGGGTCGTCCTCTCCCGCGATCGCAATGGTGAGGAGAATCCGGGGCTCTATCTGCTCTCGCCGGACGGGGGGCCGCTCGTCGAGATTCAGCACAAACAGAAGGTGCAGACGCACCTGCAATACCTCTCTCCCGACGGGGCCGCCCTCTACTATCGCGCCAATGACGTCACCCCCGAGTCCTATGCCATCTATCGCTACGACATCGCGGGCAAGAAGGCGGAGAAGGTCTTCGGCGAGCCGGGGATCTGGTCGCTCATCGAGGTGAAGAGCGGGGGCACGTTCCTCCTCGAAAAGGAGGTCGGCTCCAACATGTCGGAGCACTACGAGTACGACCCGGCCGCGAAGAAGCTCACGCCCCTCGTGGGGGTGGGGGAGCGCGAGGATTATGTGGTTCGCTACGGCGCCGGCGATGACGTGCTCGTGCTCACCCCGAAGATTGGCGAGTTTCGCCGGCTCTATGTCTACAAGGATCAGAAGCTCACCCCCGTCACCCCCGAGATCCCTCACGACGTGGCCGGCTTCGCGATCGACCGCGGCAAGAAGCGGATCCTCTACACCGTCAACGACGGCGGCTTTACGCGCCTCTTCGCCCTCGACGCGAAGACGAAGAAGCCCATCGATCTGCCGAAGCTCCCGGCGGGCGATCACGTGACCTTCGGCGCGACGAGCTTCGACGGGCGGTACACCTCGCTCGTGGTCGATCCGGGGATCTCGCCCGCGGAGAGCTTCGTCTACGATTGGAAGAAGGGCGCCCTCGTCCGTTGGCACAAGCCCTCGTCACCGGAGATCGACACCGCCGCGTTCGCGCGGGTGAGCCTGGAGTCGTACCCGGCCCGGGACGGCACGAAGATCCCCATGTTCGTGCGTCGTCCCGCCGCCTGCTCGGGCGCGGGGCCGACGTCGTGCCCCGTCATCGTCGCGTTCCACGGCGGGCCCGAGGCGCAAGCGAGCGCTGGCTTCTCCACCCGCGCGCAGATGTTCGTGGACGCCGGCTTCGTCTACGTCGAGCCGAACGTCCGCGGGAGCGACGGGTACGGCAAGACCTGGATCCACGCCGACGACGGCCCCAAACGGCTCGCCGTCATCACCGACATCGAAGACGTGTCGAAATACATCCGCGACAAATGGGCGGTCGGGGGCAAGGCGCCAAAGATCGGCATCTATGGAGGGAGCTACGGCGGCTACTCGGTGCTCGTCGGAATGTCGATGTTCGCGGGCGCCTACGACGTGGGCGTCTCGGTCGTCGGCATCTCGAGCCTGATGACGTTCCTGGAGAACACCGCCCCTTATCGGCGAATCCTCCGCATCAGCGAGTACGGTGATCCCGAGAAGGACAAAGAGGCGCTGTTGAAGCTCAGCCCGACGTCCTATGTCGATCGGGTCAAGGCTCCTCTGATGCTCCTCCAGGGCGCGACGGATCCCCGCGTCCCGGTCGGGGAGGCCCTCCAGTTCCACGAGGCGCTCGTCAAGAAGGGCGTCCCCACCGAGCTGATCGTGTTCCCCGACGAGGGCCACGGGTTCGCGAAGCGGCCCAATCAAGTGCTGGCCATGGGCCACACGCTCCGGTTCTTCCGCCAGTATCTCAAATAGGCGCGACCGCGATTCAGCCTCGCCACGAAGAGCGGATCTCCGCGTACGTGGGCCGTTTCTGACTGTCCTTCACGAGGAGCGCCCGGATGGTCCGCGCGATGTCGGGGGGGCCCTTGATCTCGGGGGGCGGCGTCCAGAGGATCGACCGGACGATGGCGAGGCGGCGGTCACCGCGGAACGGCCGCGCGTTCGTGAGCAGCTCGTACGCGAGGACCCCGAGGGCCCACCAATCGGCGGCGGGCCCGACTTTGTCGCCCAGCACTTGCTCGGGAGCGGCGTAGGCCAATGAGCCGACGAAGGTCCCCTCCGCTGTCTGGGAGCCCCCCGTCACCTCCAGCGAACGTGCCAGTCCGAAGTCCAAGAGGCGCGTCTCCAGCGCGCCCGCCGACTCCGAGACGAGGATGACGTTCTCGGGCTTGATGTCGCGGTGGAGCCACCCCGCCCCGTGGAGCGCGCCGAGCGCCTCCGTGAGCTGCTCGAGCACGACGCGGGCCATGTCGGGGTCCATCGGCCCTTCTTCATCCAGGTAACGGCGCAGCGATCGCCCCCGCACCAGCTCGAGCACGAGCACGGGCAGGCCCTCGTGCTCGAAGGCGTCGAGGAGCCGCGCGATGTGGGGGTGTCTCACGTCCTTCAAGGCCCGCGCCTCCCGCAAGAAGCGAACGCGGGCGTCGTCGCTGCCGAGCATGTGGGGGTGGAGGACCTTGATCGCGACGGAGGTCCCGTCGGGCGCGGTCGCGTGGAACACCCTTCCGAGGCTCCCTGCGCCGAGCTGCTCGCGGAGCACATAGCCCCCGACGTCCGAGCCGGGCCCGAACAGGGCCGTCGACGATTTGCGGCCCGAGTCCTCTTCGATGGCGCGCCCGCACGAGACGCACGCGGGGTTGAATGCAGAGTTGGTGGCGCCGCAGGAGCAGACGACGAACATGACAATGGCCCCCACGCTATTGGCGCAATCGCGCCATCATTTTTTGGAGCTGGCTGCGGTGAATGCCGGATTCACTGGCAGCATGGGTGACGTTCCCCTCGAACTTGGCGAGGAGCCCGTCCACGAACTCGCGCTCGAGCTCACGCAGGGCGGCCGCCGTGACCGACTCGAGCTCCGCCTTGTCGAAGCGCTCGAAGCGAGGGGCGGCCGGCGCGGGACCCTCCGATCGGGGCGACGTGACCTTGGCCGGCGTCACGCGCTGGATCTCCTCCGGGAGCGCCGCGACCTCGACCGCCGCCCCCGCGCTCAAAAGGCACGCGCGCTCGAGGGCGTGGGCGAGCTCGCGGACGTTCCCCGGGAATGGGTAGTGCTCGAGCAGGCGGAGGACGTCTCGGCCTAGCGTCTTCTTCGCCTTGAGGACCTCCTTCACGAAATGCTGGGCGAGGAGGGCGATGTCCCCCCTGCGCTCGCGCAGAGGGGGGATCTTCAGCTCGACGACGCGAAGTCGATAATAGAGGTCCTGTCGAAAGCTCCCCTCCGCGACCCGGCTGGCGAGGTTCGCGTGGGTGGCGGCGACGACGCGGACGTCGACCTTCTCCACCTTGTCGGTGCCCAGGCGCTGGAGCTCTCCGTATTGAATGGCGCGCAGCAGCTTGGCCTGGGTCTCGAGGGGGATCTCCGCGACCTCGTCCAGGAAGAGCGTCCCGTTGTGGGCGCTCCCGAAGCGGCCCGTGCGGTCGCGGTCGGCGCCAGTGAACGCGCCTTTGACGTGTCCGAAGAGCTCGCTCTCGAGCATCGTCGCGGGGAGGGCGGCGCAGTGGACGATCGTGAACGGGCCGCGGCTGCGATCGGAGTTCACGTGGAGCGCCTTCGCGATGAGCTCCTTGCCGGTTCCGCTCTCGCCGGTGATGAGCACGCTCGCCTTCGCGGGCGCGACTTGGGCGACGGTCTTGAGCAGGGTGAGCATCGCCGGGTCGCGGGTGATGATCCCGGCGAAGTCGTATTGAGCGAACAGATCCCGCTCGAGGGCGCTCGAGCGCCTGGTCAGCGCGGCCCGCTGGACGGCGGCGTGAAGACACAAGCCCGCGAGCTCGGCCACGTCGCGGACCAGGTCCACCGCGCTCGGGGTGAAGCCGCCCGCGCGCGGGTGCTCGAGGTACAGCGCGCCGAACCGGTCTTCGCCGGAGCTCAGCGGGGCCACCATCACCGCGCGCCCCGCCGAAGCGGCGAGGCTCTCGAGCATCGAGAGCTCCGGGTCGTCGGCGGGGTTGGTCGAGTGGATGATGCGGTTCGTGGCGAGGGCGCTCCTCACCATGCTCCGGCTGAAGCGCGCCGCCTCGTCGTCTCCCGCCGCGTCGAACCGGACCGCGAACTTCGGCGTGAACTGATCGCTGTCTCGGGTCACCACGAAGCCGCGGTCCGCTCCCGTGAGCTCCAGCATCTTCTCGAGGAGGGCCTCCGCCGCTTGGACCTCGTCGAACTGGTTCACGAGCAGCTTCGCGATGTCGACCCTGGGATCGCTCACGGCGGGCAGCTTATCAGCTCCCATACCGCGACCCTCGGGCTCCCTCGAGCGGGTCCGAACGTACGTCTCGACGCGCGCCGTGCATGCCGCGCACTGAATACAAGGCGCGTGCCGGTGAGGGGACCGCTTCGTTGCCGGGCGATTCGAGGATCGCGCCGCCGCCGCTCGGCGGCGCGCCGTCCCCGCGCGGCGTCGCTTCAGTAGCCGCCGAAGAGGTCCTGTACTTTTGCGCTGAGGGCGGTCGCGATCTTGTACAGCGACGAGATCGACGCGCTCGACTCGGCGCGCTCGATTTGGGAGAGCAACGACACGCTGAGCCCGGTCCGATGGGACATCTGCTTCAGGGTGAGGTCCTTGTCCTTGCGCAGCTTGCGGATCGTGTCGCCGATCACCTTGTGGAGCTGCTCCTCCGCCGACCGGACGATGCCCTTTCGCTTCGCGATCCGATCGATGACCTCCCGGAGCTCCTCGGCATTGAATGGCTTCTTGATGTAGTCGTCGGCTTGGAGCTTCATCGCCGCGACCGCCGAGTCCAAGCTCGGGAATCCGGTGAACATGATGACGGAGATGTCGTCGTCGATTCGGCGGACGCGGCGGAGGACCTCGATGCCGTCCATCTTCGGCATCATGCGATCGAGGATAAGGATCTGATAGTGACCGTTCTTGACCTCGTCCTCGACCGCGGCCGGATCGCTGAGCGTCTTGACCTCGTGGCCCGCCGTCGTGAGGACCGTCTCCACGTAGTCGCAGATCGCCTTGTCGTCGTCACAGACGAGGATTCGGATCGCCGGTGTCGTTATCGCCATGGGTCGAAGGCACTATAGGCCTCCCCGCGCCCGGCACGAAGCGAAACCCGCCGCCCCGGGCGGTGCCCCCCGGTCGTCCCTCCGCGGTCATCGAAGGAGCGGGAGTGGGCCATTGCTATGAATACGATAGTGATGGATCGACCGCTGCTACGGAAATCGTAGAGCGCGGGCGGAACCTCGTTTGCTATGAAAACAGTAGCGCGGTCTCGCCAGTCGCGCGCCCCTCCCGCGGCGAAGCCGCAAGGGAGGGGCCGGCGAGTGAAACGAGACGGGGGTGGGCATCCCTTTACTTCACGACGAACGGCCTCGCGCGGGCGATGGCCGCGTCCGCTTCGTAGTCGCGGATCTTGAGCGTCGCCTCGCGGGCGGTGAACGATCCGGAGAGGGAGAAGCGCAGGGGAATGGTGAGGGTCCGCGTCGCGTCCGGGGTCGCGGAGACGTAGAGCGCGCCTTGGACCTGGCGGACCCCCGCGACGGTGTCGGCGAGCTGGACACCGGGGGGCAAGGGGATGCGGGCGTCGACCTCGGCGGTGGGGCCGGACGCGGAGATGCGAACGGTGAGGTTGGCGACGCGCCCGCGGGTGAGCTCGGACACGCAGGCCTTCTTCGCGCTCAGCTCGGGTGGACACGCGGGGGCGGTGGGCCAGTCGACCTCGAGGCTCACGGGGTTGTCTCCCGGCTGGGGCGGGATCGCGTACGGGCGCAGGAACGTTCGCTCCAGGCGGGCCATCACCCCGGCCCCCTCGGGCGAGACGTCGACCTTCTTTGCGCTCGACGGCACGGCGACGCGGGCGCGCTCTCCGGGCGCGACGCGGACTTGCTTCTTCCCCGCGTCTCCGAAGTCGACGGTGACGGTGACGGTCCCCTTTGGGCCCTCTTGGCGGGCCGCTTCGCGGACGAGGGCGCGGATGCTCGCGTAGGTCGCGGCCGCGCCGCCGAACGTGCCGTTGGTGTCGCGCTGGACGAGGAGCCACTGGACCCAGCGCGCGCGGCGCTTGGGCTCGTCGGAGGGAGGGGTCGCGAGGAGCAGGGCCGAGTAGATGAGGGCGAGGTCGGCGCGCGCGGTGTCGCCGGGGACGGTGATGCGGCCGTCGTCGTCGGGCTTCACCAGCGACGTGAGCTTGGCGAGGAGCGTGGCCCGCTCTTTGGCGCGGTGGGGCCGCTCTGCGAGCGACACGATCGCGCGCGCGAGCATGCCGGGTGACCCCGCCGACTCGAGCTGGTTCACGCTGCTCGCGACGAATATCGTCCAGCAGTCGAGGGCGGCCCCGCCCTTCGGGAGCGGCTCGGCGTCGAGGGCGGCGGGGAGGAAGCGGAGGGAGAGCCCCCCGCGGCTCGGGCACTCGGGGATGGCGGGGGCGGCGTCGCCGCGCTCCACGAAGCCGGCCATCGAGGCGCGCGCCATCCACACGAACGCCGCCTCCGCGGGGGACTTCGCGGTGCGCGCGGCGAGCTTGGCGGTCGCGGATCGACCGACGGCGCGAGCGCGGGCCGCGACCGCCGACCCGTCGCCGTCGAGCGCGATGAAGTGGCGGCGGATCTCGGAGGCGGACGCGGCGATGTCGGCGAGCTCGTCGAGGGCGAGGTTGCGCTCCGGGGCGAGGGCGTCGAGCGCGGCCTCGAGGACGTGGCGGTTGCCCCGCTCGATCACGATCTCCGCTTCACCGATGCCGACGAAGGGGGGGCGATCCAGCGCGCCCGCGAAGTCGAACGAGGACTCGACCCACGCCGTGCGGGCGATGCGAATGAGCTCGCCCTTGTAGCGCACGTCGACGACCTGGCTGAGGGTGTCCTCGGGCAGCCCAGGCGCGGTCGTCTTCACGTCGAGGTAGCCGGTGCCCGACCGGACGGCGCGCACGGGGACGGTCACGTACGCGACGCCGTGCTCGGGCACGCGGACCGTCGGGCGATCCTTCGGCTTGTCGAGGGCGAACGCTCCTCGCGCGGCGAGGTCGAGGGTGGCGTCGATGGGCGCGGCGGTGCGGTTTCTGACTTGGACGATCACCCCGGCCGCGTCTCCTTCGGTCCAGCGCGCGCCCGCGTTCACCTTGGCGGAGAGGGGGATCGTCACCGGGACGTCGACGGTGCTCATCGCCGGCCGGCCGTCGTCGACGAGGCCGACGAGTCCGACTTGCCAGGTCGTCTCGACGTCGCCGAGGGGGATGTCGATGACGACGTGGCCCTCCGCGTCGGTGCGGATCGGCGCGGACACGTAGGCGATCCCCTTGGCGATGCCGTGGCCGACGCGGCCGACCGAGCCGAGGCCGATCCCGTGGCCGGACCCGCCCCCGCCCTCTCCGACGCCCCCGAGCGCCAGCCCGCCAGCGCCGAACGCTTCGCCGAGCACGTCGCCGGTGGCCTTCTGAAACGTGGCGGTCCAGCTCGCCACCGTCTCGTCGGAGACCCGCATGTCGTAGCGGGCGTCGACCAGCTCGTCCTCGTCGAGGGCACGCGCGTAGGGGGTCCCCGACTTCAAGACGCGCTCGAAGGGGCTCTTCACGTCGTCGGCGGTGCCCATCTTCCCGTCCGGCCCGGCGGACCGGAGCTGCCAGCCCTTCTTCACCGAGACGAACGGGACATAGTCGCCGCCGCCCTCGAAGAAGGCGAGCTGACCTCCCCACGGATCGAGCAGGGCCTCGTCGGAGAGCGAGCCCTTTCGCACGAGGCTCCTCAAGAAGACGTTGGGGTCGTCGAAGATCGGCTCGTCGGGATCGATCCCGGCGCGCGCGGATCGGACTTGGGTGAGGACGTTGAAGATCTTCAGCCGCGTCACGCGACGGGCCACGTTGTCGTAGGTGATCTGGGGATCGACGGCGATGAGATCGGGCAATGCGATCGACTCGCCGCCGGGGGTGAGCGGCTTGGACCCCATCGCGTCCGTGACGAGCGTCATCAGCTCCGGGTTGAACACGTAGCGCTTCCCCTCTTTCCTGCGCACGTCGGGCAGCGTCTCGAGGGAGGTGGAAGACTGGAACACCGCCCCTTCGAGGGAGCGGACGACGGCGTTGAAGGTCGCATCCATCTTCGACTTCGCGGTCGCGGCCGGATCCGAAACGGGGCCGAGCACGCCACGCTCTCGGAGGCTCGAGCGCCGCAGCGGATCGAGCTCGGCCCCGCCGAAGAGGGCCGCGTCGCAGCGCTCCGGCTCCGCGCCGACGGCGCCGCAGAGGTTCGTCTTCGTGTCCATCGAGGCGAGGCTGCCGAAGCTGCCGCCGCCCAGCTTGTCGATCACGACCGCCGCGACAGAGCCGGTGAGGGGCTTGCCCGTCTCGTCCTTGAGCTCGGCGAGGATGCGGACGTTGCCGCCGGGGACGGGGCGGCCGCCGGTGATCTTCGCGGTGATGCCGGGCAGGCGCTTCGGCACGACGAGGACGGAAGCGCTCACCGTCTCCGCGGCCCCGTCGATGCGGGGAAGCGACGCGTGGACGGTGACGACCCCTGTCGCTCCCGGAGGGGGCGCGATCGACTGGGGCGCGCCCGCGTCGGCCGCCCACGACGCGCTCGCGGCCGCTCCCGACGCCTGCGTCGTCACGAAGCTCGCGGCGCGTTTCTCTCCTCCGATCACGGAGACGACGACGGGCTCGCCCTCGCGCACGACGAGCTTCTGCGGGCGCAGGAAGGCCGTCGCTTCGCGTCGAACGGGCACGCACAGGGCCATGCCGGAAGGATCTACGAGGGCGCCGCCAAACGCCGTGCTCGCGCCCGCGGCGCTCGTCTGTCGGAGGGTGACCTGCGCCGCGACCGAGCCTGGACAAGGCCCCGTTTGCCGCTTCGCTCCGACGCCCTTGGGGACCTTCCAGACCACCTCCGCCTCGCCGTGATCGTTGGTCGTGAAGTTGGCGTCGAGGCCGTCCCCGCGCGCCGAGAACGTCCCGCGCAACGGGGCGCCGTCGTCCCCCTCGAGGGTGATGGTCAGCTTCTGATCGAGCCCGGGGACGAGCTCGCCCGCCTCGGGGGTGAGGGTCGCGAAGCCGCGCTTGGGCCCCACCTCGAGCGAGCTCGTGGCGGTGCGGACCAGGCCCTCGATCTCGGTCCGGACCTCGAGCTGGATCACGGTGCCGCGGGGGGGGATCGTGCTCGGGGCGGCCACGTCGGCGACGACCTCGCCCGCGCCGTCCGTCTTCAAGAGCCGCGCCGCCTTCTCGAACGCCTTCTGATCTTTTGGGGCCTCCGTGCCGCGGGGGCCGGTCCAGACCCAGATCGGGTGGGCGGCGATGCCCTCCCCGGAGGCGTCGTGGATCCGCACGCGGAACGCGGCCTTGCCGCCCGCGACGACGGAGCCCTCGTCGAAGCGCGCGGTGAGCGTCGCCTTGCCCGGCGTCTCCTCCCGCGTCGAGAGCTCGATCGAGTCAGCGATCTCGCGGCTGTCCTCCGCTCCGTTCGACTCGCTCGCGGTGGCGCGCAGGATGAACTGCGCGTTGGGATCGTCGTCCCGCGGAATGGGGATCCTCGCCATCGCCGCGCCGGCGGCGTCCGTCTGCACCGTCGTGCGAAACCGCGCGATCCCGCCCTGCATCAGGGCGATGTCGACGTTCTTCCTCGCGATCGGCTTGCTCTTGTCCTTCGAAGTCCACAGCGCCCAAGCGACGAGCTCGCTCCCCGGGACGACGCGCGGATCGGAGACGAAGAGCTCGAGCTCCTCCGAGACGGTCCGCTGGATGTTGATCTCCTGGGTTCGCTCGCGGTCCTTGGCGCGCACCGAGACGAGGAGGGTGATCTCCTTCGTCGGTCCGCGCGGCACCGGCAGCGAGAGCGTCGCGCGGCCCTCGCCGTCCGCGGTCGCGCGCACGATGGGGGGCGGGCTCGCGGGGGCCGGCTCCTTCTTCGTCGGGTCGATCAGCGACTCCGGATCCCACGTGACCTCCACGGTCGCGCCGGGGATCGGGGCGAGCGTCGTCGCGGTGGGATACCCGAGGGCCTGCACGTCCACCACGAGGACGTCGCCGCCCGGAGCCGTCATGGCGACGTGCACGAAGGCGTCGAGCCCGCGCTCCGTCGGCGAGGGGGGAGGCGCGGCGCGCAATCCCGGCAGGGCGGCCCCCGAGGCCACGACGATGGCGGCGGCGACGGTCGCGGCGCGCCACGTGAGAAGGGAACGACGGCGATGGCTCATCGGGACACCCGACACGAGGAATTGGAAAAGGTTCCGTGGGAGCAGGACCGCGCTCAGCGGACGAGCACGCAGGAGCGAGGCTCCTTGGACTCCATGCCTTCGAAGATCATCAGCTCGCTCGCGCCCGCGTTCTTCCCGAACCGTGCGACGATGGCGGCGTCGCCGCGAGCGTCGGCGCCGCGCGACGCGTGGAACGTCTCCACCGCCTCGACGCAGAGCTGCGTCTCGCTCCACCGCACGAGCACGAGCGAGGGGTGGTCCCGGTAATCCTGGGGCAGCTGGCCCACCGAGAGCCAGGGCTTCGACAGGGTCAGGATCGCGCGGTGTCCCGACATGCCCTCGCAAGACGCGCTCCCATCGATCTCGAGGGTGGACCAAGGAGCGAGGGCCACGGGGGCCTCCCCCGGGCGGAGCAAGAGGGCGGGATCCGACTTCGTCGGCGGGCCCTCGGTGGGCAGCCGGATGATCCCGAGCTTGCCGTCCGCTCCTCGCGCCAGGGCATCGGGGTGAGGCGGGGTCGGCGCGCCCGTCGCCGACGACGGGATCTGAAAGAGCTCATTCGACCGTCCCGGGCCCACCGAGAGCACCACCGAAGGCTGGCCCGGGCTCGTTCGAAGGATGGCCAGCTCGTCGTTGCCGAGCTCGATCGCCGACGTGGGCGAGGAGCCGTCGTCGACGTACGCGACGGGCAGCGGCTTCGACTTCGACCTCGCCCATATCGCGGGGCCGGAGACGCCGAACAGGAGCACGCCGGGCGAGTCTCCCAGCGTCGGGATGGAGTGGCCTCGCTCCACGTCGACGTAGGGATCCGGCGGGCTCGTGCCGAGCGCCATCGCCGCGCTCGAGAGGTCCGAGAGCGGGATGGTGCTCTTGTGGATCGTCCCCTTCGGATCGAAGGGCTCCAAGTAGCGGACGGTGCGCGAGCCGCGCGGAGCCACCCCCGGATCGCCCGCGTCGAGCGTCGCGACCTTTCCGCCCGTCGCCGCGCGAAACGCGTACGAGTCCAGCCCCGGGACGTCCGCGTTCAGAAAGAGACCGAGGTAGGCGGGGGCGCGCACGGACTCGGCGCCGAAGCCCGGCGTCTGATCGGGCTTCGAGCTCTGCTTGAGCACGAGCGGGCCTTTGCTCTCGCATTGAAGCTGAGGCGGGCGCGGCGCGGGGAGCGAGCGCACCCCCGCCGTCGATCGCATCGGCTCGTGCTCTTGGGCCGGCTCCGCCTCCCAGCCGACCCGGATCCACTGATTCAGGACGCAACCTGCGGCCGAGCAGCTCCGAACGTTCTCCCGCATCGCCGGCCCGGGAGGGCCGTCGATCTGGGTGTAGGTGAAGCCGTAGTCCTTCGACTGCCACATCGCGGGCGGGCTCGCCTCCCACGCGAAGGCGAGCGAGCCCACCATCGTCAGAGACGAGAAGCGAAACGGAGAGCGCTCCAACCGCTTGCCGCCGTCGCTCAGCTTGAAGCCGACGCTGTCGCGGCCGAGCCCGACGATCTCCCCGAGGGCCGAGACGCCGAGCCGATCGTTCACGTGCGCGTCGCTGCTCGGAAGGAGCGGCTCGATGCGCTTGAGCGTGTCCTCGTCGAGGGCCACCTTCGCGCCGCTGCGAGCGTCCCAGATCCCGCCGCCCTTCCCGCCCACGATCAGGAGCGCGCCGTCTTCCTTCGGCACCCAAGCGAGGACCTTGAGCGGGTCGTGCTTGGATGTGTCCTCCAAGTCGCTCGAGCGATCGAGGCTGTGCCACGCTCCGTCGGAGGAGCGCGAGCAGACGAGCCCGGGCTTGGCGGTGATCCCCTTGCACGGCCCGCGGAACATGAGCGCGTCGCCGGCGCCCTTGTGGAACAAGCCCCTCACGTCGAAGGTCTTCTCGAGCCTCGTCTCTCCGCCGTGGTGCGACCGCGCGTAGACGGAGGACGCGTCGGACGACACGCACGCGAACACCGTCTTCGCGCTCGTGGCGAGCGGGGTGCACGTCGCGCGAGGTGGCAGCACCCCCGGCTCTCGGCGGGTGATCCTCCCCGTCCTCGCCGAGACCTCGTAGACCGTCCCGCCGTCCGTGAAGACCAGCCGATCGTCGTCGATCGCGACGCCGCGCGAGACCGCCGCTTCGAGGGGCGAGTCGCTCCTGTTCCAATCCGGGTCGAGGGGAGGCTTGGGCCTTCGCGGGAGCGGCGAGCGGGCGAGGGCCCCGCCGTCGACCCGAACCGCGTCGCCGCTCGCGTCGAGCACGTAGAGATGGTCGTCGATGACGTCGAGCCCGATCGGCATCCCCACGTCGGCGGTGATCTCGGTGAAGCTCTTGGCGCCGTCGCGCGAGAGGTAGGCGTGCCCCCCGTGGGCGATGACGGCCACCGTCCCGTCACCCGCGGTGCGCAGCACCTGAGCGCCGAGGGGCAGCCGCGGTGAAGGCTTCGTCGAGCCATCGCCGGAGAGCACCTGCATGGTCCCGTCGGACATCGACGCGAGGACGAACCCCGGCCCCCCCGAGGCGAAGAGCACCTGGAAGGTCGAGAGCGGCACGAGGGCGCCGTCGAACGTGGGCGCTCGATAGAGCCCCGCCGTCGAGAAGAACAAGAACCCGCCTCCCGCGCCCTTCTCGATCGGCTGCACGCCGGTGATGGTGACGTCGTCCGAGAACGAGCCCGCGAGCGAGCCGCGCTCGTCCACGATCCAGCGCCGGCCGAAGGCGAGCACCCCGATCCGTCCCGGCCCGAGCTCGAACCGCGTCGTCGATCCTCGCGTCGGCACGCGCAACACCCAGGCGCTGGCCCGCGCCTCGACGGCCGGCTTGGGCGCCTCGGGCGCGGTCTTCGCTCGCGCGACGCTGGCGGGGGAGTGCCGCTCGAGGGGGGCGCAGCCGAGGAAGGCGATCGACAGCGCGGCGAGGCCAGCTCGACATCGTCTCAAGAGAGCCATGTTCGCGATGGATGCCGCTGCCCGCGGCTGGCTTCAATGAAGCTCCGACAAACAACGGGCGAAAGTCGTGCAGCTCGCCTGCTCGAGGCAGCGCGCGGCCCGGGCCAGCGAGGCGTCTGCGCTCGCGGAGGGAGCGGGCGCCTCGGCGCATTCGGCCACGCAGCTCGCCTTCGCCTTGGGGTCGCTCCGCGCGCCGCGAACCGCCGCCCCCTCCTTCGCGTCGGACCTGGCGATCTTGTTCGCGTCCTCGACCCCGCAGTCGAGGGCGCGGTCGCACGCCCGATCGCAGAACGTCGCTCGGTCGATTCCGGCCGCGGTCGCGGTCGCGGTGCTCCCGCTCGAGGCCGAGCCGAGCGCGCGGGCGGAGGCCTCGTCGGTGCACGCGTTCGAAATGGAGGCGGCCGCGGCCACGAGGGCCACGAGCGTTCGGGGAGCCATGATCGAGACGACAGCGGGAACCTCGTTTCGTTCCCGCTGTCTCAGCCTCACCCCGCGCCCCCCGGGCGTTCGCGTCGGAGATGATATGACCACCAACGAATTTTCCTGCCGGGTCGCTTCGAGAGCGCTCGCCTTGGTCGTCCTCGCGGGGCTCGCGACGTCGGCGGCCCCCGTCGCCGACGCGTGTGAGAACGGGGTCGAGATCACCGTCGATCCCCGCGCGGCGAGCATCGCCGCCGCCGAGCAGCTCGTACAGGCGGGCGACCCCGAGGCCGCGTACGCGAGGCTGATGGCGGCTGACCCGCGAATGGCGAGGCGGTCGCCGGGGGAGGGGCCCCTCACCGATCGTGGCCTCGTCGTCCTCGCGCGCGCCGCCGTGCGCTCCGACGGCGCGCTCCACCCCGATACGCGCGGCGCGAGCCCCGATGGCAAGGCCGCGGCCCGAGAGCGCGCGATGGGGTGGGCGGTCTCCACCCTCCACGCGTTGGCGAAGAAGCGGTCCGACGATCCCGTGCTGCAGACGGACCTCGGGGAGGCGATGACGCGCGTCGAGGCGCGCCGGGGCGAAGGCCTCGCGATCCTCGAGCGGCTGGAGAGCAAAGACCTCGTCGCGTCCGCCTACGGCTACGCCGCTCTCGCGCGGGCGCGAGCCAGCGTGCCGGACGCGCTGCCCGGCCTCGCGCGGGGACCGCTGCGGGCGATGACGGCGCCGCGCCGCGCCCTCGAGCAGGCCCGGTGCGCGGCGATGACGAAGAAGCCGGAGATCTGCGCTCCCGTCACGCGATGATGAACGGGACGAGGTCCCCCATCGCGTCGAGATCGGCCTGGGTGTACTTCTGGTATCCGGCGTACCAGCTCTCCGTGCTCGTCACGCTGAGCCCGTAGCCGCCTTGGCCCTGCGCCTCGTACTCGCTCGGGGCGAGGCCCATGCTCTGGAGCACCGTCCCCAACCACTGGTTGTAGACGAGCCCGATGTTCGTATCGACCAACGAGGGGGCCTGGGCGACGTGGCCCTTGCGATTGAGATCCCGATAGTCGCAGTAGTTGCCCGTCTTGAAGAAGCCGCCCGCCCCACCCGCGGTGACGACGGGCATCTCGATCGGATCGTGGGTCGAGGGCCCGGACTCCATCGTCCATTGAAGGAGGGTGTTGTCGAGGACGGTGCCCTCCGTGTCGGCGATGGCGTCCAGCTTGGCCGCCAAGTCGAGGAAGACGCCCTCGAAGAAGCGCTGGTACGACTCCCACATGAGCGCTTCTTTGTCCGTGAGCTGATTGCACTGGTGGGCGACGTCCTGGTGCCAGTCGCCGCCGGTGGGGGAGAAGATGTCCCCGACGAGCATCGTCGCGATGCGGCACGTATCGCACGAGAACGCGGCCGCGATAACGTCGTTGTGGAGCTGCCAAAACTGGCGATTGAGATCGGGGTTGGTCGAATAGCCCTGCTCTGACCACAGCGAGGTGGACGACTCCGTCGGCGGTTGGATGTCCCCGCACGAGACCACGACCTCGAGCTTTCGCTGCAGCTCGTCCAGCCGCTCGATATGGTCGTCGAGCCGCTGCTTGTCGGCGGACGAGAGGCGGCGGTTGGAGTTTCGGAGACGTTTGTAGTCGTCGAGCACGCGGTCCACGATGAGAGGGCGCTTCTCTCCGGGATCCTCGGGCGGGACGAAGATCCGATTGAACAGCGCGAGGGAGTCGTTCTCGGGGGCGACGTTCTGAATCTCGCCGGTCTGGCTCTGCGGGCTCGACCAATTGGCGCTCATCCCGTTGTTGCCGATCGTCAGAGACCGCTCTTTGATCGTCCCCAGATCGGGATAGAAGGAGCTCGACCACGCCATGACTTGATCGATGGTGGGGATGCGCTGGCTCTGGATGGTCTGCCCGTCGGTGCCGTTCCCGTCGCACTCCGCGTAGTTGCCGAGGTGACCGCCGCGGTGGTGAGCCAGATAGAACGTCACGTCGAAGCCCCTCAGCAGGTTGAGCTTGTTCGCGAGGGACGAAGTCAGGACCGACGACGACGCGGAGAGGACGTCGCTGATGGAGGCGATACCGCCATTGACCGCGAGGGGGAGATCGCCTCGGCGGATGGTGCGCCCTGCGTACTGGGTGCTCTGGGTGAGCACCGACATGTCACGCGGGTACATGAACTCTTGCCACACGCCGCCGTGGTTGGTCCCCATGGCGACGAAGCGCTTGGGGCGAGAGGGCGGGGCGGCGCCCGCCGTCCGCTCGAGGAGCGAGGGCAGGAAGGGGATCGCCAGGGTGAAGCCGGCGGCCCCGCGGAGGAACATGCGTCGAGAGGTGCGGTTCTTCATGACGTTCTGTCCTCAGTCCTGGAAGCTTCGCGTCCGGAAGGCGTCGGACATGGCGATGGCGCGGAGCGCCTCCGAGATGGGGGCGTCTTCGTCGAGCTGTCCTTTGACGTCCGCGAGCGCGCAGCCGTCCCGGTCCAGATCCTCGAGGCGTCCGAAGGTGAAGCGGAAGTAGTGGCGCGTGAAGCACGCGTACGGCTTCTCGCTCTGTGCGATCAGCTGCGTCAGATCGGCCGCCCCGCTCGAGACCGTCTGGTCTTTGCTCTCCACCGCCGGGACGCTGGAGGTGTCGACCGGCTTCGAGCCGAGCACCTCGCCGGTGTCCTCGTCATAGAAGGTCTGCTCGGATCGGATCCGGCCGAGGGCGTCGTAGTTCTCGGTCGCGAAGCCGAGGGCGTTGATTGAGATCCCGTGGCAGCCCGCGCACGAGCCGGTCGCGGTGAGCGACTCGACGACCTCGCGCGTGGTCGAGTCTGGGCTGAGGGCGGGCGGGGTCGCGTTGGCGTTCGCGGGCGGGTTGGGGAGGTCGTCGCAGAGGAGGGCCTTTCGGATGAAGACGCCCTTCATGATCGGCCTCGTGTTGAGGCTGCCGGTCGCGACGTAGGCGGCGCGCGTGATGAGCCCAGGGCGCTCGCCGGACGGGAATGCGGGGGGCTCGCCGCCCTCTTGCCACACCGGCACGCCGTAGAGGGTGGCCAGATCGTCCGTCTTCGCGAAGGAGCGATCGCTCGTGAGGAAGGCCTCGAAGGTGCCCGGCGAAGCGAAGGTGTAATAGGCGGCCGCGTCCGCGACCTCGTCGATCATCCGCTCGCGCAGGTCCGGTCCGGGGCTGAAGTCGCCGCGCATCGCCTCGAACACCGGCATCCCGAGCCGCGAGTCGAGCTCCTCCAGGGTCGCGTTCTCGAGCCACTCCCGGAAGAACTCGCGGACGGCGGCCTGGGTCTTCTCGCTCGCGAAGATGCGATCGACCTGGGCCGCGTAGCCGTCGTCGGTGAGGAGGGCGCCGCTCTTGGCCGCGTCGAGCAGCTCGTCGTCCGGGGGCGCTTGCCAGAAGTGGTACGAGAGCCTGCTCGCGAGCTCATAGGCGTCGAGCGAAGCTCGCTCGACCTCGCCGTCGCCTTGGCCGTGCTCGACGAAGAACATCGCGTAGGGAGAGAGCAGCAGCATCGCCGCCGCGTCGGCGTAGTCGGGGGCGTCGAAGGGCGGCGCCCCCGCGACCTCGCGGTAGAACGCGACGTCCTCGTCGGTGACCGGTCGGCGCATCGCGCGCTCTCCGAATTTGCGGATGAAGGCGTCGAGGCAGGCGTCGTCGTTGCCCGCGTCGCCGTCGGTCGCGCACGTCCCCGCGAGCGCCTCGAGGCGGTCCGTCGGGGAGGTGAGCGCGGCGCCGATCGCGGTCGCGACCGCGTAGCTCCCGTCGGCGTGCTCCTGCTGCACCGCCTGATCGAGCCGCGACAGCTTGCCGTAGTGTTTGTCGGGCCCGGATCGGACGTCGCCCGGGACGAGATCGAACAGCGGCTCGACGTCGGCGAGGATCGCGTCCGCCTCGGCGGCGTTCGCGAACCGCACGATGTCGCGCATCGTGTTCTCGTATTGGACGCGCGACAGGCGGCGGAGCGGCGTCTGCGCGGGGACGACGCTGTCGTCGCAGACGAAGTTGGTCGGGGTCGAGGGGCCGTTCGGGGATCCGCCGTCCTCTTCCGTATCGCCGATGTCGCCGGTGCAGCCGACGACCCCGACGAGGAGGGCGAACACGAGGCTCGATCGAAGCATGCGGCGAGCCTAGCACCCGGCGTGCCGCCGCGATTCGCCCGTGATCTCCGCGGCCTCGCGCGAGACGCCGTCCCCGCGCTGGCCTCGAAATGTCCCAGGTCAGAGCGCGATTGGACTCACGCTGGCCCTTCCGTGTCGCACCTGCCGCTCAGGCCGCTGCCTTCGCGACGCCCTTGCCGCCTCGCTTCTTTCGAGCCGGCGGAGGGGGAGAAGTATCGGTCGAGCAGCGCTCGCGCATCCGGTCGACCGCTTCGGAGAGGAGCTGAGAGATCCGCGCCTCGGTGACGCCGAGGATGTTCCCGATCTGCCGAAGGGTGAGATCGTCGCCGTAGTAGAGCTGGAGGATCTTCTGGAGGCGCGGCGGCAGCGCGTCGAGCGCCGTCTTGAGCCGCGCGAACGACTCCGTCTGCTGCATCGCGTGCTCGGGGCCGGAGGCTTCGCGATCGGGCACGTCCACCTCTTCGACGTGGTCGAGGCTGATCGCGTCGCTCGAGTGGGCGAGGCGCATCGCGGCGGCGTAGCTCTCCATCGAGATGCCCATCCGCTCCGCGATCTCGGTGTGGGCGGGGCGCCTCCCGAGCTCGTGCTGCATCGCCCGCGAGACGCGCGAGATCTTTCGCGCCCGCTGCCGCATTCTCCGCGAGAGCGGGTCGGCGTTGCGGAGCTCGTCCAACATCGCCCACCGCAGGCGCGGGACCGCGATGCGCTCCAGGTCGGGGAGGGGCGCGTGCGGGTGCTTGGCGTAGAGCTCGACGAGGGCGACGAAGCCGGCGCCGATCAGGTCGTCGATCGCGACTTGAGGGGGGAGCCGTTGGGCGAGGCTTCGCGCGAGGCGCCGGATGAGCGGGACGAACCGCACCGCGACCTCGCGAGGGATCCGGCTGGAGGCGCCGTCCCAGGCCATCCCGTTCACCCGCTCGACCATCGCGCGGATGGCGGTCGCGGCCGCGTCGTCGATCGGCGTGAACGCGAAGGCGACGCTGGTCGACGCGTCCTGCTTCGAAATTCGAACAGCGGCCGCCTCCAGCTCGAGCGGCGTCGGCAGGTCGTCGAGGGAGAAGCGCAGGCGGACCGGCCCCTCCGGCGGGGCGAAGCCGTCGCCGAACGCGACGAGCGCTCCGCTCTCGGAGAGGTTCACGATCCGACCGGACCGTTTGGGGGACGCGGACGTCGAGATCTCGCACGCGAGGTCGACGTTCGCGCGCTGGTAATAACGCGGTTCGAGCATCGAAGAGCTGTCCTTTGCCGCTGCGCTAGCTAGGCCGCGATCTTCTTCCGCTTCACCATCTCGACGAGGGTCGTGCGGTTCAGGCCCAGCAGCTGGGCGGCGCGGTGCTTGTTCCCACCGGTGCGGGCGAGGGCCTGGCGGATGAGCGAGCTCTCGTACTCCTCGATGGTCTTGCGCAGATCGATGCCGGCGTCGGGCAGCTCGGCCTGGACCTCGCGACGAGACGCGGGCGCGTGGCCGGCCTGCATCGAAGGGGGCAGGTCCCGAGGCTCGATCTCGCTGCCTTGCGAGAGGAGCACCGCGCGCTCGACGACGTTCTGCAGCTCCCGGATGTTGCCGGGCCAAGCGTAGCCGTCGAGCGCGGTCATCGCGTCCGCGGAGAAGCCGACGAGATCCTCGCGGCCAAGGTCGACGCGCATCGTCTCGAAGAAGTGAGCGGCGAGGGTCGGCACGTCGCCGCGGCGGTCGCGCAGGGAGGGGACCTGGAGGTGGATGACGTTGAGCCGATAGAAGAGGTCCTCGCGGAAGCGGCCGGCGCGCACCTCCGCCTCGAGATCGCGGTGGGTCGCGGCGACGACGCGGATGTCGCAGCGGTGCGTCTTCGTGTCGCCGACCGGCGAGTACTCGCGCTGCTGCAACAGACGGAGCAGCTTCACCTGCAGCGCCATCGGCATCTCCCCGATCTCGTCGAGGAAGAGCGTGCCGCCTTCGGCCGCCGCCACCCGACCCGTGCGCGCCGCGTGAGCGCCGGTGAACGCGCCCTTCGTGTGACCGAAGAGCTCGCTCTCGAGGAGCGCCTCCGGGATCGCGCCGCAGTTGAGGGTGACGAGGGGAGCGTCCTTGCGAGGGCTCGCGTCGTGGAGGGCGGCTACGATCAACTCTTTGCCGGCGCCGCTCTCACCCGTCACGAGCACGGTACAGTTCGCGCGGGCGACGCGGTCGATCGAGTCGATGACCTGTGCGAGCGCGGGGCTGTGTCCGACGATCGGTCCGCGACTCGTGAGGCGAAGGACCTTGTCGTTCACGGGGCTCTTGGCTGCTTCGACCACCTTGACCTCCTGGTGAGCCCGGTCGTAGAGACGCGTGCTCGGCGAAGCTCATTGCGACCGACGTGCCACCGGCGCGGTGCTCGAGATCCCCCGAGATGTGCCGAGGGGGATCCTTCCGATCACACCGTACGGTTTCAACCCGAGACGCGGCTTCGACGAGGGCCATCTCAAAGCGAGACGGGCGGACAACGCGTGAGGGGTGCGTGCACGACCTGCCGCGACGAACGTCGCTGGGAACGCGGACCTCTCCGAGCCGGTAGAGCGGCACGCGCGAGTCGACCCTTAAGGGCCCGGAGGGCTGAACCAAACAATCAGCGGACCGCCGGCGTTCGCTTGGCAGGGCTGTCGATGCCGCCTTCTGTATACTCGGCATCGGATGCCGCCGGGACTCGCCAGCGCCCTCGCACCGGGGACCGTGATCGGCGGCAAGTACCGCGTGGAGAGGGTCGTCGGCACCGGCGGGATGGGGGTCGTCGTCGCGGCGAGGCACCTCGAGCTCAACCAGGCGCTCGCCATCAAGGTGCTCCTGCCGACGGCGGCGAAGAGCCAAGAGGCGACGGCGCGATTTCTCCGCGAAGGGCGCTCGGCCGCCCAGCTCACTTCGCCTCACGTCGCCAAGGTTCACGACACCGGACGGCTCCCCTCCGGCGAGCCTTACCTCGTGATGGAGCTCCTGCGCGGTCGCGACCTGCGCGAGCACCTCGCCGAGGTCGGGCGCGTCTCGCTCTCCCAAGCGAAGTCATGGGTCCTCCAAGCGGCCCACGCCCTCGCGGAGGCGCACGCGCTCCATATCGTTCATCGCGACATCAAGCCCGCCAACCTCTTCCTCGCCGAGACCCCCGGAGGTCCCCTCGTCAAGGTCCTCGATTTCGGGATCTCGAAGCAGCTCGACGCTTCGGAGACGGAGCTCACCAACACCGCGTCGACCATCGGCACGCCGCGCTACATGGCCCCCGAGCAGATGCGTTCGGCGCGGCTCGCCGATGCCCGCTGCGACATCTGGTCGCTCGGGGTCGTCCTGTACGAGCTCACCACCGGCCAGCCCCCGTTCCACGGGGACTCCGTCACCGCCCTCTGCTTCGACGTGATGGAGCGAACCCCGATCCTGCCGAGCCGGCTCGATCCGGCGCTGCCGCCCTCCTTCGACGCCGTCATCGATCTCTGCCTGAGGAAGGATCCGGACGAGCGGTTCCAATCGGTCGATGCCCTCGCGGCCGCGCTGCGCGCCGTCGGACCGGAGTCGAGCGCCTCCGTGAGCGGCGCGACCCCGGTGCCCCATGTGTCGACGCCCGACCCGGCGGCGGCGACCCGTCTCGATCTCCCGCTCCCGCCGGCAGTCGTGGCGCCGCCGATGACGGCGACGTCTCCGCTCCCCCGACCGCTGTTCCCGGAGGTGCCGGCCCACGAGACGATGCGTTCGTGGAACACGTCCCCCGCGTCCACGCCCGTCTCCAAGAAGCCATCGCGGATGCTCCTCGTGGCGCTCGGCGTCGGCATCGGCGTTGCAGTGGCGACCCCCGTCGTGATGCTCGTGACGAAGCGCGCAGCCAGCTCCATCGACGACCCGAGCGCGCTCGCGACGAGCGCCGCGCCCGCCCTCTCCATCTCCGTCTCGCTCTCCCCGAGCGCGTCGTCCCCACGGATCGTCTCGCCCCCCGCGCCGGCGGTGATCGCCGCGTCTTCGGCCAGCGCCTCCGAGGCGCCCACCGCGCCCGAGCCGCCCGCCGCCTCCGCGTCGGCTCCGAAGACGAGGGCTCCTCGACCGAGCTGCAACCCTCCTTACACCATCGACGAGAGAGGACACCGGCATGCAAAGCCGCAGTGCCTCTAGTACTGCCGGCCGGAAGCCCGCTTCCGGATCCGGCCGTACCCAGGAACACAGAAGTCCGCGGCCAGACCTCCGGCTTCGGGCCGGCCGCGCGAGCTCCGTCGCGGCCGCCCTCGCCCTGAGCCTGATGATGCCACGCTCCGGGCTCGCCGATGCCAAGCGCGAGTGCAGCGAGGCCTACGACAACATCCAGCTCCTGCGCGACGCGGAGAAGCTCGAAGAGGCGATCGCCGCGGGACAGACGTGCTCTCGCGCCGCTTGTCCCAAGTTCATTCGCGAGGATTGCGCAAAATGGAGCGCCGAGATGGAGGGCCGATTGGCGAGCATCGTCGTCGAGGCGGTCGACGCTTCGGGCGCTCCCATTCGAGAGGGCCGGGTGACCCTCGACGGCGCACCGTTCCTCGACATCCTCGGCGGACCGGCGCGCGTCGTCTCCAAGGGCCCCCACACCCTCGAGATCACCGTCAGAGGAGCGCCCCCTCGAAAGACCTCGATCGTCGTTCGAGAGGGGGAGAAGAACCGGAGGATCTCCATTTCGATCGCTCCTTCGAACCCCCGCAGCCCGATGCGGAAGGCAGGCCCCTGGATCCTTGGCGGGGCCGGGATCGCCGTCCTCGTCGCGGGGGCGGTGACGGGAGGCCTCGTCGTCGAGGCCTATGGGGTCGTCCAGGACGAGTGCGACGACGTGACCGAGACGTGCACGCGCGCGGGGGTCGACGCGGAGGAGCGTGGCCACGTGCTGGGCCCCCTCACCACCGGCCTGTTGATCGGCGGCACCGCCCTCCTCGGGGCCGGCATCGTCTGGCTCGTCGTGGACCGGGCGCGTGTCCCCGCTCCGGTGGCGTCGCTCTTCGTCTCACCCAGGTTCTCGAGCGTCGAGAGGGGCCTCGTGCTCGGCGGCTCGTGGTAGCGCGCGCCGGCCGCGCCCGGTCCATCGGCATGCTCGTGCTCGGGCTCGCGCCCGGCCTGGCCCTCGCGTCGTGCGCGCTCCCTTTTCCCGACTACGAGCTCGCGCAAGGCGGCGGTGGCGCGGCAGCGGGCGGAGGGGGCTCCGCGCCGCTCGCCCCGAACGGAGCCGCCTGCGCGGTGGACCGCGACTGTCGCGAAGGGCATTGCCTCCCGAGCGACGGCGACGGTGGCCCGATCTGCTGCGCGAGCGCGTGCACCGATGAAGGCCCGGAGAGCTGCGGCGCCAATGGCAGGTGCGATCCGGGGGGCGCGAGCTGTGCAATCTATCCTGCGGGGACGATCTGCTCGGCCACGCGCTGCCAAGACAGCGCGCGTGTCACCGACCAATGTGAAGATGGCATCTGCGTGCCGGGCGAGTCGGCGCCGTGCCCGCTCGGCCTCGTCTGTGAAGACGAGACGTCCTGCAAAGAGAGCTGCGCGACGGTCGAGGACTGCGCGACGCCGGGCGCGCTTTGCACCCGCGGCCAGTGCATCCAGCCCCTCGGGGCCCCGTGCTCCGCGGACGACCTCTGCCAGAGCGGCATCTGCGGGATAGACGGAACCGGCCATTGCTGCGCCCTCGCTTGCGATCCCGTGGCGGAGCCGTGCGGGGCGACCGACTGCAACGAGGCGGGCGATTGCATGTTTCCCGGCGCCCTGACCCCGTGCGGGAGCACGCCGATGTGCATCGATTCCCAGCTCCACACCAATTACTGCCAAGGTGACGGCAGCTGCGCCGACGCGCCGAGCGAGCACGCCTGCGCGGACCATTTGGGGTGCGAGAGCGGGACGAGCTGCTTCTCTGCCTGCGGCTCCGACGACGAGATCGGGGACGCGCGCTGCGCGGACGGCTATTGGTGTGATGGGACGACGTGCCAGCCCGCCGCGTGGGACGAGCACAGTCCCTGCGAGCGGGACGCTCAATGCCGCTCCGACGACTGTGCGCCCGACGGCTGCGTCGCCGCCGGCTGCGATCTGGATGGGGACGGGGTGCTCCGCGAGGACGCCCAATGCGGCGGCACCGACTGCGACGACGACGACGCGCGGGTCTATCCCCTCCAAACCGCCTATTTCGATACTCCGCGCACCAACGGCGGCTACGACTTCAACTGCGACGGCATCCAGGAGCCCAAGCTCCCGACCACCTGCTCCTGTCCGGGGAACGTCCTCGTGGTGCCGCCGGGGGCGGAGGGGTGCGGGGTGACAGGGCCCATCAAAGCATGCTTCGGGACCCTGTTCTTCTGTGTGCCCAACGCCTTCGTCAACAACGCCATTCAGACGTGTCGGTGAGGTTCAAATGCCCCAGTCGTCGTGACGGATGACCTGAGCGGCCGGGGCCCAGAACCAATGCTGGGCGTGGCCCTGGGCGTCGACGGCGAAGACGTGCTGCTGATCTCCGACGAGGATGGCGGTCGGATCCTGGGCGATGCCGGAGCCCCAGGTGTCGTGGGCGAGGCCGCCCCCGGGGGACCAAAAGAAGTGCTCGACCGCCCCGTTGACCCCGCGGGCGAAGGCGTGTTGCTCGCCATTCGCGGTGACGAAGACGCTGGGGCGGCCCGCGACGCCCGCGCCCCAGGTGTCGTGCTGACGCCTTGGGTGCTCGGCCCCTCAATACCAATGCGAGCTTCCCGCCGCGTCCACCGCCCAGACCGCTGGAAGTCGCCAATGGCGAGCGCGGCCGGGTCGCGGGCGATGCCGGTGGCCCAGGTGTCGTGGGCGAGCCCGCCCCCCGCCGACCACCAGAAGTGCTCGAGGGTGCCGCCGGTGCCGCGGGCGAAGGCGTGCTGCTCTCCGCCCTTGGTGACGAAGACGCTGGGCCGGCCGGTGACGCCGGAGCCCCACGTGTCGTGACGGACGCCTTGCGTGTCAGGGCCCCAGTACCAGCGTTGAGCTTGCCCGCCTGATCGACGGCCCAGACATCCTCGTAGTCGCCAATCACGATCGCGGCCGGATCGGAGGCGATGCCGGCCTGAGGGGCCCAATTGTCATTTCGCCCGCCGTGGACCGGGTCCCAGAACCAATGCAAGAGCGACCCGTCCTGTCCGCGCGCGAAGACGTGCTGCGAGGTCCCGTGGACGAAGGCGACGGGCTGCCCGGCCGCGCCCATCCCCCAGGTGTCGGTGAGGATGCTTTGCTGGCCGCCGTCCCAAAAGTGGTGGCGGATATTGCCGGCTCCGTCGCGGTGGAGGAAGTGTTGTTGATTGGGATAGACGAACGCCTGGGACCCCTCCGGGGGCGGGGCAGGCTTCGCCGCGGGGCCTGCGCCGGCGGCCCAGAACGCGAGGCCGCCGGGCTCCTGGATCGCGAGGGCGAGCCCGTCCGAATATGTCTGGTAGCGCGACGACCAGCACCCCCAGCCCGGTTGGCAGCCGTTGTAGTAGCGCACGACCGTCTTGATCCATTGATCGCGGAGCGTGGGATTGTTCGGATCGAACGCGTTCAGCCACGCGAGGGCCTTCTCGTCCGTCTCCGCGTTCGTGGTGTAGTCCGAGACCTTCACCATGTGGACGACATAGTCGACGGCGCTCCGGATCTGCCCTTCGACCGTGAGCACGTCATTGCCGTAAGCGGCGAGCGTCTGACCATAGGTGCCCGCGTCGAACTGAAACATCCCGAGGCCACCCTGCTGAGCAGAGCAGGGGCCGTCCGCGGAGCCGGCGATCACGGGGCCGCCGCCGCAATCGGGGGAGCCGGGTCCCTGACAAGCCCACGTCGCCTCGGACCAGCACATCGCAAGCCCCGTCTCGTCATTGGCGATCCCCGCCAGCAAGTAGCCATTTTGGGGGATGCCATCATCGCGCGCGGCGGCTCGGATGCGCTCGTAGCGAGGCTGCTTCTGGGCGGCCGAGAGCGCGTCGGCGTCGTCCCGATCCGTGGCGCCTTCGGGATCGTCGTCCGGCTCGGAGGGCGCGCAGCCGGCGAACATCCCGAGGGCGAGGGTCAAAACCGCAGAGGTCGTCGTGCGAAGTCTCATGTCGGCTCGATTAGCAACCGACGTTCCCGCCCCCGCGCGAGAGGCGAACCGGCCATTCGCCCGCCCTCGTAAAAGAGTTGCACACCAAGGACGTTGCACATCGTGACCGGGCGCGATCGTTCGAAACGAACGCGGCCTCCTTCGAGGAGGCCGCGCGTGGGCTTCGATCCGCGCTTCGCTCGCCCATCAGCCGTCGAGGCTCACGTGGTGAGCCCGTCGCGCCGCCGCCGAGAGCCGCGCCCCCCCGGTGAGCCAGAGCTGATTGTCCTCCCCGAGGGCCTCCAGACCCAAGAGCAGAGGTTCCAGCGCTTCGACGTGGAGATCGGGACGGTCGATGAAGACGATCGAGTGATCGAGGCCAACGAGGGCGGCCGTCGCGGCCAGGAGGACCGCGTCCGCTTCGGCGTGGGAGAGCTGCGCCGCCGTCACCGCGCTCCCCCCGCGGCTCTGGAAGCACCTCACCATCGCGTCCCCGGTCGGGTCGGGCTCGTACCGGCACGTCGGGGAGAGGGCGGCGAGGCTCTGGGTGAACCGCTCGCGGCGGGGCGCGTCGTGATCGAGGGAGCGCAGGAACGGCAAGACGAAGCCATATTTGCGAGGGTCCTTCGCGAGGCGGACGATCCGCTGCTCGCCGGTGCCGAGGCCGGCGAAGGGAGGGAACGTGGGGATGCGGCGCTCGGCGGGCACATAATCGAGCTTCCCGTGAGCGCCATTGTGGGAATAGCGTCCGAGCACCGCCCGAAGCCCGTCATCG
Source organism: Polyangiaceae bacterium (assembly GCA_044225865.1). Taxonomy (GTDB): domain Bacteria; phylum Myxococcota_A; class Polyangia; order Polyangiales; family Polyangiaceae; genus Xiheicaenibacterium. The sequence goes on from JBGAID010000032.1 coordinate 75,607, forward strand.
GCCTCCGCGTGGGTGCGGTCGGGCCGAAAGACGACCTCCGCCTCCAGGGTTCGGGCGTCGGTGCCGGCGAACGCCCGCTCTTCCTCGCCGATGTGGAAGGCGATGCGGATCTTCGCCGCGCCGCCGGAGCGGATCCACGGCGCTCCCGGTGTCATCGGGCCATAGGCTCGAATCGCCTCCTTCGCGGCCATGAGGGCTTCGATCATCCGCGTCTTGCCGGAGGCGCTCGGCCCCGACACCACGACGAGGGAGCGGGGGGCGCCCGTCGTCGCCTCGGTGAGATCGACGGACAGGTCGGGGACACCCGAGACCCCCATGAACGTGGCGCGCTGGATCTTCATCGTCTCCTCCGCTAGAGCACCGAACATGTTGAAAGCCGAGTGAAGTCGAGGGAGTTTGCGGCTGAGGCGCGCGCCCGAGGAGTGAGCACCGCAAGACTACTCCTCGTAATCTGAGGAGCGGAGCGACGAGGCCGTGTGGATCGGGCGCGAATCGCGCGAATGCGCCGGCTTTCAACATGATCGGTGCTCTAGTACGGCCGGCCCGAAGCTCGAAGTCTGGCCTGGACTTCTGTGTTCCCGGGTACTGCCGGATCCGGAAGCGGACTTTCGGCCGGCAGTACGAGTGGCTGCGAATGGTCAGCTCGCGCTCTTCGTGGGCCCGCCCAGGGCCGCGCTCGCGGCCGTGGTCTCGCCGGGGTTGAGCAGGAGCTTCGGGGTCTGGATGATGATGCAGTCCGGTCCGATGTGGATCATCGAGCTCCCGACGGTGAGGGTGGTGCCCTGGTCGCTCGAGATGTCGTGAGAGCGCGCCTGTGAAGAGGAGCTGCCCGAGGTCGTGAGCACGCGGTCCATGCTCGCGAGCGAGGTGAACATGCCCAACACCGACTGCATGAAGTCGGCCCCCGTCATGGAGCTGTTGTCGCCTTGCACGCTGCTCGTCTGGTTGCCGCCCACGTTCTTGCTCTCGTGCTTGGCGATCGACGTGCTGCGGTTGTTGCCGATGGTCGACATGTGATCGTTGTTCACCTGCGTCGTCATGTCGCGCTGGGCCCGCATGTGGACGAGCTCGGCGCCCGCTCGGTCCTCGAACATGATCTCGTTGTAGCCGCCGTAGTAGGGGGACGAGCTGCTCTTCCACCCGCTGCGCGTCTTGTGCTCGGGCAAGGCGTACGGGGTCTTTTGCAGGTTCGTATAGACCCGCCCGGTGATGACGGGGCGGTCGGGGTCGCCGTTCAGGAAGTCGACGATCACCTCTTGCCCGACGCGGGGGAGGTTCGTGCCGCCGAAGCCGGCCCCGCTCCACGGCTGACTGACATGGATCCAACACGAGCTGTGCTCGTCGCGGGCGCCCTCTCGGTCCCAGTGGAACTGGACGCGCACGCGACCGAACTCGTCGGTGTGGATCTCTTCCCCCTTCGGGCCCACCACCGTCGCGCTCTCGACCCCGCCTGCCTTGGGCTTCGAATGGCGGAGAGGCGGATGGTAGGCCTCGGCCGCGCTCCTGACCTCACAATGGTGGATGGGGTGCTCGTCCTGCTTCCCCTCGATGCGGGACGCGACGACGAGGAGCTTCTTGTCGTCTCCGATCTCGCGCTGGGGGTGATCCAAAACGCGCAGGACGGAGCCCGGCCCGAGGTCCAGGACATTGGTCCGGAAGCGGACGGTCGCGGCGTCGCTCCTGCTCGCGGCGAGGCGCCGCTTCGCGAGCTTCCGTCCCTCCGCCTCGTCGGTTCGGTACATTCCCTTGTCGTCGGCGGCGGGGGTGCTCACGCCGCTGTCGGCCCGATAGAGGAAGGCGCCGGGCTCGTATTGATAGCTCTCCAATCGCTCCTCGACCCCGCTCGCGGACGCGCTGGCCCCGAGGGCGAAGCCTGCGGGGCGACGATAGTCGTGGTCGCGCATCGTTACGCGCCCCGGCCGCACGAGGCGGCTCACCTCGACCGCGGTGACGTGCTCCTTGTCGGCGGATCCGGGGGTGTCACGATAGGCGATAGGCCGCTCCCGCTCTTCGTTCTCCTGGGGGGCATCGGAGAGGACGCAGACGGTGCGGTCTCCCCGCCAAGCGAAGTAGAACGAGATGCCCGCCTCTTCGAGCATGCGAGAGAAGAACCCAAAGTCGGTCTCTCCGTATTGAACTCGATACTTGCGGGTCTTGTAGTGGGTCGAGATCTTCTCTTCGAAGTCGACCTCCCACTCTCTCAAGATCTCGCGCGCAATCTCCAGCTCCGTCCGGCCCTGGAAGATTCGATTGTTTCGGCGCTGCGTCGCGAGCCAGAGCTTGGGCTCGATTCGCAGTCGATAAGTGGAGAGGTTCCCCTCGTCGACGCGGATCTGGTGGAGCTCGCTCAAGACCCCGCGCCACGTCCGGGGAGCATCCCCCAGGCCGCGGCCGCGGGCGGTGAAGGTCGCTTCGAGCCCGATTGAAGCCTCGAAGTCGATGTCCGGGTTCTTCGAGACGGCGGTGAGCGTCACGGAGAACAGGGTGGAGATCGACTCGACGATGGTGAAGTCGCGGACGTCGAGCGCGTCTGCCGAGGCGATCCCAACTTCGAGGTGATTGCTCATGTGCGGATCCTTTCGTCAGGTCGTCCGGTCACAAGGCACGGCGCGGGCCAGGGCCCTCGGCGAGCGCCGCGAGCCCTGAGTCGCCCTCGATCTCGCGGAAAACCACGGGCCCCCGACACGATGCGCGAGATTTACACAACTTGGTTTTTACAATCGCGGACTCGCGGCGGACGTCCGGGACCTCGCGTTGGATCGATCCTTGGTTTGTGGGACGGGATGGAAGCGCGAGCGGTAGAGAAGTCGGTTCGGGGGAGCGCGGCCGGGATCGAGGTCCGGAGCAAGGCCCCGTTCGCGATCGGGGTCGTGCTCTTTCGGGACGAGTCTTCCCAGGTCCACGCGACCGTCGTCGCGAAGGCGACATACGAGCTCGCCCCTGGGCGGTCGGCGCTCGTCTCGCCCCCCGATCCGATCCGGCACCCCGACGAGTACTGGGACGACGGCGCCTCCGGGAGCCTGCGGTTCCCCTCCGATCTCGCGCCGTTCAAGGGCGCCCACGAGGTCTTGGTGGTGGGCCATGCCTACCCGAAGGGGCTTCGCCCCGCCGACGCGGCGACGGCGCGCCTGGTCGTCGGGGACATCGAGAAGATGATCACGGCCACCACGCCGCGTCGCACCGACAGCACGGGCCGGTTGGAGGAGGCCGCTCCCCAGCCGCGGTTCTCGCTGCGATACGAGCTCGCGGCAGGGAGCGCCGACAATCCGGTCGGGGTCGACCCGAGCGCGTTCACCCCCTCGGGGGGCCACGCGCTCCCCCAGCTCGTCCCTCCCAATCGCGACCTTCGGCCCGGCGACTACGTGCCCCTCGTCGGGCTCGGACCGGTGGGTCGGTCGTGGCCGCTCCGCGACGCGCTCCTCCGCCCCGCGGATCGTCAGTGGCTGTTGGATCCCGTGCGGCGCCCTCGGCCTCGCGGCTTCGACGCGCGGTTCTTCTGTAGCGCTCCTTTGGACCAGCGCACGAAGGAGCCCTTTCCCGCCGACGCGAGGCTCGTCTTGGAAGGCCTTCATCCGAAGCACGAGCGGCTCGTCACGAACCTCGCCGGGGTCAGGCCCGTGCTGCGCGCGATCCACGGCCGGCGGTCGCTGCCCGCGCTCGTGGCGGACACCCTCTTCATCGACACCGATCGCGGCGTCGCGACCCTCGCGTTCCGCGCGACCCTGAAGCTCGGCGACGAGAAGCTCCTCCTCGAGATCGCGGCGCACGACGAGGGTGCGGGGGCGAGCGACGGGGAGTCGACGACGGAGCTCGACCGGCGCGCGCTCGGCGAGACGGCGGCGCCGGGCCTGCCGTTCGCGCCGGGAGGAGAGGGCACCACCGAGCTCGATCGCAGCGCCCTCGGTGATCTCGCCTCCGCGGGCTTGCCGTTTCCGCCCGCGAGCGAGCGCGGCCGCGCGTCGATGGCGAGCGCGGTCGACGGGGCGCTGCCCTTTCGGTCCTCGAAGCCTCCCTTGGAGCCGCCGCCGTCGCTGCCGATGCCGCCTTCGTTGCCGGCTCCGTCCTCGCTTCCGCTGCCGGCGCCGCTCTCGCCGCCTCCGCCCGCGATGGTGCCCGTCGCGGCGCGACCGCCCCTCGACGATCCCCCGCCGCGCGCGGAGGAAAGGGATCGCTTCCGAAAGGCGTTCGGAGGTCCGAAGCCGGCTCGGGTCGCGCCCGTCGACGCGCCCGCCGCGCCCGAGCCGCCGCCGGTTCCGAGCAGCGTGAGGTCTGCATCGGACGCGGCCGCGTCGGCCCCCGCTCCGGGCTCTGCGACCGAGGCGATCGCGGCCGCTCTCCAAGCGCGAATCGCCAAGTCGCACGCCTCCGCGGAGCGGCTCGCGGGCCCGCCGCGGCGGTCCGTCGTCGACCTCCTCTCCTTCGAGCCGACGGTGCCGGGCCGCTTGAAGCGGTCGAAGGTCTTCGCGCCCCTCCTCGTGGATCCGGCGAGCGCCCGCACCGCTCGAAAGGTGGACGAGCCCGCGGGCGAGCCGGCGCCCGAGGACAGAGCGCGGCTCGACGTGACGAAGGTCCTCTCATGCGGCGCGCCGGTCGGACTCGAGGAGCTCCAGGCCGCGTTCGACGCCCTCCTCGACGATCCGACCGACTTCGAGATCCCGCTCTTCTTGGTGGAGGGGGAGATCAAGCCGATCATGGACGAGGTGGAGACGCTCCGCGTCGCCGCCGATCTCGGAAAGCCTCTCGCGGGCGCCAACAAGCGCGTCCAAGCCGCGCTCGCCGCCGCGAACGAGGCCCTCGCTGCCTCCGCGCCGCCGGTGGCGGAGGTCGCGAGCGCCCTCTACAAGCAGCTCGAGGCGGCGACGAGCGAGCTGTCGCTCCCATCGCGGCACCTCCCCGATCTCGTCGATCGAACGCTCCGTGAGGCGCGGAGCTTCAAGCGAAGGACGCTGTTCGGGGAGATGCGCATTCGGGCCGATCTCACCGTTGGGCGCGCCACCACGCCGATCTACCTCCCCGACGTCGCCGCGGCCCACCTCCCGCTCCTCCCCGTCTTTCCGATCGCCGCGCTCGTCGAGCTGCGCCCGCGCGAGGACGCCGCCGAGCAGAGCCCCACCGCCCTCCTCACGCGCGCCTTCGGGCGGGTGCTCCGGTCGAGGAAGTAGCGGTGTGTCCGGTGTTGACCTTCTCCCCCGCCTGCCTGTTGGATCGTCGGGTGACTCATCCCGGCCGCGTCCTCGGCGGACGCTACGAGCTCGTCCAGCAACTCGCCGAGGGCGGGATGGGAGCGGTGTGGACGGCCCAAGATCGAGGCACCGGCGTCCTCGTCGCGGTGAAGCTGATGAGCGTCGAAGGGGCGATGCGGCCGGATCTGCGCGCGCGCTTCGAGCAGGAGGCGAAGGCGGTCTCACGCTTGCGCGACCCTCACATCGTGCAGGTCCTGGACTACGGCACCGACGAGGACACCCCGTTCATCGTCATGGAGCTGCTCGAGGGCGTCGACTTGCTCGGCACGCGCGAGCGCCAAGAGGCGTGGCCTCTCTCGGAGATCGCGGGCCTCGTCATCCAGGTGGCGAAGGGGCTCGGGGCCGCCCACCGCGCCGGCCTCATCCATCGCGACGTCAAGCCGGCCAACATCTTCCTCGCCCGCACCGCCGATCGCGACGACGCGGTCGCCAAGCTGATCGACTTCGGGATCGCGAAGTGGGCCGAGAACAAGGAGATCCTCACCGCCGCGAACGTCGCTCTCGGCTCGCCCTCGTACATGAGCCCCGAGCAGATCCGCGGCCAGCGCCTCGACGCGCGCATCGATGCGTGGGGCCTCGCCGTCGTCGCGTTCTCGCTCGTCACGGGCGAGATGCCGTTCGTGGGCCGGAACGGCCCCGATATCGCGAAGCAGGTCGTCCTCGGCAACCGCCGCAAGGTCGCGCCGCCCGTCCCCAACGCGGGCCGCATCGAGCGGTTCTTCACGCGCGCCTTCGCCCCCGATCCCGGCTCGCGCTTCGGCTCGGTGGAGGAGCTCGCGGGCGAGTTCGTCCTCGTCGCGGGCGCGCCCAGCAAGCTCCGCTCTGCCGCCCGCGCCATCGAGGAGGCGAGGGGAGGGGCCGAAGATCGGGAGCGGACCCAAAAGCTCGCCACCGTTCGGGACGACGCGGTCACCCACCCCATCCCCAAAGCCCCGCCCGCTCCCGCCTCCGACGAGGACCTCGAGAAGACCGAGACCGACGACGGCCTCAGCCCTTCCTGGGGCGAGGGAGGCCGAACTCGATCATCCGGGTGATCAGGGTCCGCCGCGAGATGCCGAGCATCTCCGCGGCGCGCGACTGGTTTCCTCCGCACGCCTCGAGGGCCTCGATGATGCCGCGGCGCTCGATCTCCTCGACCTCGGCCGCGAGCGGTCGCGGCTTGGGTTTCCCTTCGCGCGGCGCGGCGGGCTCGGCGGCCGCGCGCGGAGACACGAGGTGCAGGTGCTCCTCCTCGAGCACGTCCTTCGCGAAGAGGAGGGCGCGCTCGATCACGGCCGCGAGCTCCCGCACGTTGCCCGGCCACGCATAGGCCGCGAGCGCGGCCAGCGCCCCCGGCGCGATCGCGGGCGGCTTGCGCCCCATTCGCTTCGAAGCCTCCTCGAGGAAGCGGGCGGCGAGCCCGGGGATCTCCTCCACCCGCTCGCGCAGAGGAGGGAGCTGAATGGGCAGACCGGCGAGGCGGAAGTAGAGATCCTCGCGCAGGCCCACGATGCCCTTCGCGTCGCTCGTGCGATTGGTGGCGGAGACGAAGCGCACGTGAATCGGCCGCGCCTTCAAGGCCCCGAGGCGCAGCACCTCGCGGCGCTCGAGCGCGACGAGGAGCTTGGCCTGGACGGCGGGTGGCAGATCGCCGACCTCGTCGAGGAACACCGTCCCGTTCTCGGCGCTCTCGAGCAGCCCCGGCTTCGCCTGGGCCGCGCCCGAGAACGCCCCTCGCTCGTACCCGAACAGCTCGCTCTCGAGCAGGTTCTCGGGGAGGGCGGCGCAGTTGAGGTGGAGGAACGGGCCGCTCGCGCGCCGCGATCGATCATGGATCAGCCGCGCGAAATAGCCTTTGCCCGCCCCCGTCTCGCCGAGGAGGATGACGGAGAGCTCCGTCGGCGCCACGAGCGACACGAGCCGATCGACGTCGTCCATCGGCGACTTCTCGGGGCGCGCCCCGCTCGTGCGGGCCTGCTCCGTCCCCCGGCGCTGCGTGGCGGGGGCGCTCGCCGGCGGGGGAGGATCGGGCGCCGCGCTCAGGTTGCCGGCGCGCAGGACGAGGACGGCGCTGCCGATCATGATCGGCTCGTCGAGCGCGACCGGGGCGCGCTCTCCCACCGCCAACGTGCGCCCGCGCACCCGGGTCCCGTTGGAGCTCCCGAGGTCTTCGATCGCGAGGCCGCCTGACTGGTGCAGCATCGCGTGTCGCCTCGAGATCGAGCGCGAGTCGATGGTGATGTCGGCCTCGCTGCCCCGTCCGATGAGGCACGGATCGCGCTCCGGGAGGATCAGGTTGGAGGAGCCGCCGTCCCAGAGCAAGCTGACGAAGGGGCGCCCCGTAGGATCGGCCGGGGTGGTCGGGAGCTCGAATGTCCGATCACCCTCTCCCGTCTCTCGGCGCTTGGACGAAGACACAACGCTGCGAGGACGGTACCACAACGACGCCCGGCTGCGGTCAGGGTTGCTCGAACCGCGCCGTGAAGAGCGCGACGTTGTACGGGTCCCACGTCGACATCGTGTACGTGACTTCGAAGCACGCGCCGTCCTCGTTGATGCGATTCGTGCCGCCACGGCGGCGCTCGGAAAGAGATACGTCCCGTAGAACCCGGCCTTGTCGCAGTTGAAGAGGCGCTCCCCGGCGCAGTTGTCATCGGGCGCGCAGCAGTACTGATCCAAGAAGGCCCAAGGATCGCGGCCGGAGGAAGCTCTCACTTCCCCCAATCGTCGTGACGGATGACCTGAGCGGCCGGGTCCCAGAACCAATGCTGGGCGTGGCCCTGGCCGTCGAGGGCGAAGACGTGCTGCTGATCCCCGACGAGGATGGCGGTCGGATCCTGGGCGATGCCGGAGCCCCACGTGTCATGGGCGAGGCCGCCCCCGGGGGACCAAAAGAAGTGCTCGACCGCCCCGTTGACCCCGCGGGCGAAGGCGTGTTGCTCGCCATTCGCGGTGACGAAGACGCTGGGGCGGCCCGCGACGCCCGCGCCCCAGGTGTCGTGCTGGACGCCTTGGGTGCTCGGCCCCCAATACCAATGTTGGAGCTTCCCGGCCGCGTCCACCGCCCAGACCGCTTGGAAGTCGCCAATGGCGAGCGCGGCCGGGTCGCGGGCGATGCCGGTGGCCCAGGTGTCGTGGGCGAGCCCGCCCCCCGCCGACCACCAGAAGTGCTCGAGGGTGCCGCCGGTGCCGCGGGCGAAGGCGTGCTGCTCTCCGCCCTTGGTGACGAAGACGCTGGGCCGGCCGGTGACGCCGGAGCCCCACGTGTCGTGACGGACGCCTTGCGTGTCAGGGCCCCAGTACCAGTGCTGGAGCTTGCCCGCCTGATCGACGGCCCAGACATCCTCGTAGTCGCCAATCACGATCGCGGCCGGATCGGAGGCGATGCCGGCCTGAGGTCCGCGCGCGAAGACGTGCTGCGAGGTCCCGTGGACGAAGGCGACCGGCTGCCCGGCCGCGCCCGTCCCCCAGGTGTCGGTGAGGATGCTTTGCTGGCCGCCGTCCCAAAAGTGGTGGCGGATATTGCCGGCTCCGTCGCCGTGGAGGAAGTGTTGTTGATTGGGATAGACGAACGCCTGGGACCCCTCCGGGGGCGGGGCGGGCTTCGCCGCGGGGGCCAAGCCCACCGGGGAGATGAACCCGCTGATCTTCATCCCGATGGGACCGGGGGTGTAACCGACGACCCCGGGGAAGGCGGGGCCATTGACGACGACGCTCGCGGTCGAGGCGAAATGGGCCTGGCTCCCGCTCTGTCCATTCCAGTCCCCGCTCACGGTGACGATCGTCCCGTCCGGGTTGACCTGCGTCACCAGCGCGACGTGATCCGCCCAGCAGTTGCCCTGATAATTGAAGACGACGGCGTCTCCGACGTGGGGCGTGCTCGAGAGCGTCCCGTGCTGCTGGCCATAACAGTAGAACGTCCCCGCCGCCGCGGTGAGCCCGTCGACCTTGGCCCCCGCCGCGTTCCAGACCCACTTCGCGAAGTCCGAGCACCAATACTCGGGCTGGCCGCCGTTGCCGTTGCAGCTCGAGTAGAAGCCGTGCCCGCCCAGCGAGTTGGTCCCGCAGGCCTTGCCCCCGACGTTGTCGAGGGCGATCTCCGCGACCGCCTCCGGGCCGAGCGCGTCTTCGTTCTCGTCGGAGCTCTCGGGGTCAAAGCTGGTCGCCCCCGGGGGCGCGCAGGCGGCCAAGGCGCCGAGGGTGACGATGAATAGAGCATGGTGTGTCGTGCGCATTGTCATGGTCCTCGTGGTCAGCAATCGCCGTTCCAATTGGCGTCTTCAGTCGACGCGCCAGGCGAAGGTCGCGAGCAAGCGGCCGAGGGTCTCGTCGCAGAGGGCGCGCTCCTCTATGGGGCCACAGACCGCGAAGATCATCGCCTTGCCCGCGGAGAGCACGTGCACCTGAGCCTGGTAGAAGCTGGCCGCGTCCCGACGGAAGCGAGTCTCGAGCAGGCGCGCGGGGGCGCCTCCGATCTCGGTGCCGGCCTCGTTCAGGACCGCGTATCCGAGGAGGCGCTTCTGATTGATGGCCACGTGCTCACGGACGACGTCCTGCAGGCTCCGACCGGGCTCGGCGGGGCGACGATGAATCAAGACGCCGAGGGTCTTGCCGCTCGGGAGCTTGCACTGGAGGCCATGGATCGTCTTGTCGACGAAGGGGCGCTCCGGCAAGTCGAGCGCGGCCTCGTTGAGATAGTAGCTCGCCATTTCGGTATCCCCCCGCCGAGGGTCATTCCGTGCGCCATTCCAGGCTGGTCAGCACCCGCTCGAAGGCCTCTTCGCACGCCGCCTGCTCGCGCTGAGGCCCCGTCACCGCGAAAGTGATCCACGTGTCCCCGTGGGCGACGTGGGCCTTGTGCTGCGAATAGACGGCGTCGAGGGCGCGGAGCCGGGCGCGCGTGACGATCGCCCCCGCGCCGCCGATCGAGGTCTCCGCCTCTTGGATGATCTGAAAGCCGTCGTGCTTGGACCGCTGCGCGGCGTGCTCGCCGTCGACCAACTGTCGAACGCTCTTGCCCCGTTCAATCGGCGCCCGGCGCACCTCGATCGTCAAGGCATCACCCCCGGAGAGGGGCGACTCGAGGCGGTGGAGGGTGCAGTCGACGAAGCCCAGGTCGGGCAGCTCGAAGACGGCCTCGTCGATATAGTAGGCGGCCATCACGTCCTCCTCACGCGTGGACGGGCGTCTGGGCCCCTTGGGCTTTGAGGAAGTGGACGGCGGCCTCTCGACAGTCCTCGTACCCGTGCGTCCCCGCGTTGGCGGCGAACTGGATACCGTCGATGAGGGCGGTGATGACGGGGAACAGCTCGTTCAACGGATCGCTGAGGATCTTGCCCACCTGAAGGAGGATGCTGTCGCGGCCCGCGATCTCCCCCTGCACCATCTTGTAGACGGCCGTCTCCATGGCCCCCGCCTCCGACTCGTTGGCCCACGGATCCGTCCCCGTCGGGCACGTCGCGTACAAGTCGCCGTTGTGGGCGAAGTCCATGTGCCAGGGCATCGTCTGCCACGGCGTCAAGTCGTCGGGGCCCGCGATGCCCCCCGTCAAGCAGCCGAGCTCGTCTTCGGGGGGCGGCAGCCCGGCGAGGCCGTTGCCATTGGCGATCCCGGGACACCGGAGCGGATTGCCGAACGTGACGTGGGCGAAGATGTCGTCCAATCGGTCGTGGAGGCGGCCATTGGGGTTCATGATCTCGTCTCGCCACACCTTGCAGGTGACGATGGCTCCTTGGCTGTACCCCATGATCGCGAATGTCCCCGGGCGCTCGCAGATGAGGCGCACGAGCTCGTCGACCCCTTGTTGGACGGAGGGCCCCATCGGGAACGTCGCGGCCGGGTAGCTCACCCCTTGCCAAATGTAATGGTCGCCATTGACCTCGTTGGCGATCTCGGCGGTGAAATCGTTGTCCCAGGTGCCGCCAGTGCCGCAAACGTTGTAGAGCGTGTGCTTGTTCGGCGGATTCATCATGTCCGGACTGACCTGCATGTGGACATTGTCCGGAGACTGATCGACGACGGGGCCGTGGGCGGTGGCGGATCCCTGCCCCGCGAGCGGGAGCTGCCCGGGGCCGATCAAGATGGTGTTGTTCCCGGTGAGGACGGGGGCACCGTTCACGAACGCGAGCCCTACGACCGCGACCGGCTGTAGACCGGAGCCGAGCAGAACGCCGTGGTCGGGCCCCTCGACGACGAGGCCGCCTGCCTGATCGACGCCGATGCTCACCACCGGGGTGACCGCGTCGGCCGCGGGGAGCTCCTGCTCTGCCGCGGCGTACGCGGGGTCGTTCGGGTCGAGACCGATGAAGTAGGTCGGTGGCGGTCCGCTCGTCTCATTGGCCGCGACCAGGATCTCGCCCGTGACGTGGGCCAGGACCACCGCATCCTCGAGCAACGGGATGGCGAGCTCGAGCAGATCGGAAGCCTGGGAGAAGAGGTCCTGGCTCTGGTTCGGCATGGGACCGTGCCGTAGCAGGGGCCGTTCCAGGTGCGGCTGGGGGTCGCCCGCGCCGTCCAACCTCGACCGGGCTCCGGGGCGATGAGCAGAAAATCCCCAGGAAACGCGGGGCGTGGCGGGACCGGGCGGAGGCGACTTTCACAAGTTGTGCAACTTTTTCTCTTCAATTCAACGGCGGCAGGGAGCGCGCCGCCCGTTGGCCCGCTTCGCAGGCCTCGTCTGCTCCGTCCGCTTCCCTCTCTCCCTCTCTCCCTCTCTCGAGCATGAGCGATTGACGGGCTGTGGAAAAGTTGTTGCTCGCGATGTGGAAAAGAAAAATCGAAAAGTCAAACGAATTGTCTTGATGAACGCACCTCCGATTGGCATATTCGGTTGCGTTGATTGCGGCACATCGCTGGCCGCCAGTCATCGAAACGTCAGAGAGGGATCCAGGGGATAGACCTACAGAACCATCGATGTCATCTCGAGATGCTCGATGGGACTGCAGGGAAGCTCCGCGCCCCACTTCGGTGGAGGCGTAGAAGTCGCTGCGGGGGTGAAAGCAGAAGCTCTCACCTGCCGGGCTCACTGCCGGTTGCGCTCGCGTCGGGCCATTCGGTGGTTGGGCTCAAAAAGGCGATTTCGGGCACGACACACGCCCTCGCAGGTGTGGACGTACGGCCCCCCGCCCCGGCAACGCCGGCGGCGGGCGATCCTTCGATGGATGCTCCGGGCACGGTACCGTCGCTTCCTCTTCGCGGAGAGGCGACGGGGCGCCGGCTCTAGGTGTCTTGTGCTCAGATTCGTCTGCTCTTCTCTTCGAGGAGAGCGGCTCGCGTCGCTCCAATGACGCGGGCCGAGCATGGGCGCGACGAGGAGCATCGTCTGCTTCGGGGTTCTCCACCACGGGCGATTTATCGGCCGAATGGAAGGGGTGGAGCTCCTCGTGGCAACGCCGGCAATGGCATGTTCGTGGGACGCTGGCTCGCCAGCGGCCCGTCGGGTGTGTCGGCGCCGCCCGCCGCTGCAGGTTCGCGGACGCTCCGCCAGGGGCGCACCGAGCTCGAGCGGGGTTTCGGTCGGCGGTCTTCGTGCTCGTTCGTTGGCTCGATGACAGACGTGAAGTGACGCGTCCCTCCCCCTGCCCGCCATTGCGCGAACGGGGGAAGGGCGTGCTCGAGAGCGCTCCTCGGCTCAAGAAGGGCGCGCTCCCGAGGTCGTGGGCAGTGAAAGCTGTCTGCGGCTTCACTTCGCGAAACGGCATGCGGCGGCGCTCGGGGCGTTTGGAAGCGTCCCCGACTCAGCGTCGTCGTAGAGGAACCGGCGCTCGGCTTGGCAGGCCGGGCTCCGTTCCTCGCTGACTGTCGTGCATTTCGCAGAGTGCACGGTTGTCATCTGCCGGAGACCGCGATGGAGGCCCAGGCTTCAATCGTCGGTCTCGGAGGCGCGGTGCCTCCAACACCGCGTCTCGTCCGAGGGGGCTCGCTCCCAAGGATGCATCGGTCCTCGGCTCGAGTACCTGTTCTGTTCGTCGATTGCAGTGTCGGTTCGAGAACGTCGTGCTCCTCTCCCGCGAAGGGGGGAGCTAGGCAGTGTTGGAGATCGCAGCGCCGGAGACGGCATGCGCCTCCCGAGCTTGCGGGACCCGGTGCGACGCACCCCTCGCGAGGGCACGGCTGAAAAGGGACGAGGCCGCTTCGGAGACGCAAACGCGAATGCGAAGCGGCCGCCCTCCCGCCCCAAATCGGGAGGACTCTCGGATCGACCAGGTGCGTGAGTCGGCTTTTCTCGTGGGCGACCTCGCTCGCGAGAGGGAAGACTCGGTCGGTGAGGCGGGTATCGCTCGCGCGATGCCTCGCTCGGACGAGCGTTGGAGCGCTCGCTCGGCAACCTCATCGGTGAGAGCGCACCAGCGGTGGTGATCGAGGCGTTCGTCGCTCGAGAGAGCAATGACAGGCAGCCTCCGCTTCGGAGTGACCGCTCCGAGCGTGCTGCGCGCCGAGACACCTCCCAAGCCACCCGAGTGAATAACGGAGGTGCCTTCCCCCCTGCGGACGCGCGAACGTACCGCCCGGAGGAAGGAAGCGACGAGAGACGTGGATGTCCATTTCCCTCCGGAGAAATGGCGGGCTCACTCGATTGAAAGACATCGGGCGCGGTGGTTTCCAGCCGCCAAGAGCCAAGTGGTCGACGAGAGCACGCGGGCAGGTTCATCCTCCCGCGTGTTTTTTTTTGTCTTGGTGGCTCGGATGGCGCCCGGCGGTCGTCTTGGGCCTCTCTTTGCTCGTTCGGAGGGCGAATGCAGCCCCCCGCGCTCCGTGGGGGTCCCCCGTCCGCCTCGCTCCATCCGCTCCGTGGCGCCGTAGGGGGCAGGATTCACGATCGCTGATTTTGCCTCCGCGCGAGAAGGGTAGGCTCAGGCTATGCCGGCGCCTGGGTTGTCTCATGCATACCCGTCCGAGCTGGGGCGGTTCGTGATCGCGCAGCTCGAGGACTCGGGGGAGCGTCCGCTGGGGCTCTCATTCCCCGAGGACGCGGAGCTGGTCGAGTCGGCGCTCTCGGTCGCTTACCAAGCGAGCCTCTTGAGGGACGAGGACCGGCCGCTCACCTTTCGGTTGGCGCTCGCGCCGGCGGAGGCTTTCGTTTCGGAGCCGGGCGAGGACCGCGGGGTGAGCGCGGCGCGCGTCTCGTTGGGACCGCCGAAGGGGATTCAGGCGCTGCGCTTCGAGCGGCCCCGGGTCTTCTCGGTGCACGAGCTGAAGAAGCTCGTGAGCGCGGCGAAGTTCCCTCGCTCGATCGTGGGCGCGAGCGTCGCCGACGATCAGATCGTCCTCTGGGGGATCCTCCACACGGGCCCGCGGTGGCTCCAGACGATCCGCGGCGGTCGAGGGGCGGGGCCGGAGCTGCCGCGGGTGCTCCTCGTCCACGTGAACGGACCGGGCAACTTGCTCGTGAGCCTCGGGTCGAAGACGCTGGCGCGGCTCTACGCCGGCGAGCTGACGATCCCGATGGTCGACGTCTTCGACTCGACGTGGCTGCCGGCGATGTTCCAAGGCGTTCGCGCGGAGGTGGCCTCGGCCCACGCCGCGGAGCGAGCGCACGTTCCTTCGTGGGCAGAGGTCGACATGGACATCGTCCGGCGCGTCGGGCAGCGCTTCATTCGCCGAATCATCTCGACCATTCGAGGCGCGCGCCACGGAGGGTCTCTGTTGATCGTGCCGCCCTCGGCGGTCGCGGATTTGCGCGCGAGCCGGCTCGTCGACGTGAAGTACGTGTTCGAGGACGACGAGCCGAGGCGGCGCTTTCGAACCCTGATCCTCGCCGTGCTCGCGGAGCTCGCAGCGTGGGGGCGCGAGGCGAACGTCGCGCGCGTGGGGTGGTCTCACTACGAGGCGTCGCGCGCGCCCGCGATCGAGGATCTCGACGAGGCGATCATGGAGCTGTCCTACTCGATCGGGGCGCTCGCCGACGTGGACGGGCTCGTCGTGATGACCCAGCGATTCGAGGTCCTCGGGTTCGGCGGCATCGTGTCCGGGCAGCTGCCGGACGCGGCGCGCGTCGCCCAGGCGGTGGACCTGGAGGGGACGACGCGCATCGAGGAGTGGGTCGACGGGATGGGGACGCGCCACCGCGCCGCCTACCGCGCCGTCGCTTCGATCCCCGGGTCGCTGTGCATCGTGATCTCGCAGGATGGGGGCGTGCGCTTCGTCCGATGGCACGAGGGCTGCGTGACGTTCTGGGATCAAGTCGCGTCGAGCGCCTTCAGCGGGTGATCGCGCATAGAAGAATCGAGCTGACGATCGGTTGATGTGGCTCGCACAACGCCGCGTGGCCGCGGAGATGGACCGTGGCAAGATTGCCCAGATGATGCCGGAGCCGTGCGGCTCGTGCGGCGCGCCGGTGCCGTCGAGCGGAGAGGACGTGTGCCCGGCGTGTGGGCACGCCTTCTCCGAGCGCGCGCGGTCGCTCGTGGGGGTGACCCTCGAGGATCGTTATGCGATCGAGGCGGAGCTCGGCCGCGGGGGCATGGGCGTCGTCTATCGCGCCCACGACGTGAACCTCCACCGGCACGTCGCCCTGAAGGTGATCGCGCCGCGCCTCGTCACGCAGCCGGCCGTGATCGCCAGCTTCCAGCGAGAGGCGCGCGCCCTCGCCCAAGTGCGAAGCCAGCACGTCGTGCAGGTCCACGCGATGGGGGCGTTCGAAGGCTCGTTCTTCTTCGTGATGGAGCTCGTGACCGGCCCGACGCTGAGCGCGATCGTCGACGAGCACGCGGCCAACGCCTCGTTCGTCCCCGACGCGAGGTCCCTCACGATCTTGAAGCAGGTGGCGGCGGGCCTCGACGCGATCCACGAGGTGGGGACGATCCATCGCGACGTGAAGCCCGACAACGTCGTCATCGAGCAGCGATCGGGTCGGCCGGTCTTGATCGATTTCGGGCTCGCGCGGTCGGCGGCGGCGGCCGGTGACGACTTGTTCGGGGGGACTCCGGAGTATTGCGCTCCCGAGCAGATCCAAGGGACGCCGGACGTCGGGCCCAAGTCGGATCAGTACGCGTTCGCGATCCTCGCCTTCGAGCTGCTCGCGGCGGGACGCATGCCGTTCGAGGCCACGAGCGCCGTCGCCTACTTTTCGAAGCACCTCCGCGACCCACCCACCAGGATCTCCTCGATGCGCCCGGAGATGCGCGCCCTCGATCCGATCTTCGATCGCGCGCTCTCGAAGCATCCGCGCGACCGGTTCGAGTCGTGCGCCGAGCTCGTCGAGGCGATGGAGTCGGCGCGGAGCTGGCCGGGTGTCGATCGGTTCCCGCCCGTCGCGTCGAGGACGAGCCGGCCTTCCTACGACATGGATCTCGCGGTGCTTGTCGTCGACGACGACCCCGCGTTCGCGAAGCTCGCGGGCCGGGCGGCCGCGATCGCGTTCCACGGGGTGCCGGCGCGGATCGAGGTCGCGACGTCGGGCGCGGCCGCGGTCGAGATGGCGAGCGCGCGGCCCCCGCATCTGCTCCTGCTCGACTACGACATGCCGGAGATGGATGGGGTCGAGACGCTCGCGCGGGTGCGCGCCCTCGCCGGCGGCAACGAGACGAGGGTGCTCGTCCTCTCGAACGGCGCCGAGCAGGAGCGGTGGCGGCTCGCGTCGCTCGGGGTGCAGGACTTCGTCGCGAAGCCGGCGACGCTGCCCGCCCTCCTCCAGAAGCTCGAGACGATCGCGAAGTCGGCGGGCTGGAAGCGCGGCATCGTCGACCGCAGGAGGTGAGTCAGGGGGCGAACGCGAAGTCGCGCACGACGGCCATGTGCTGCATGCCGTTGGCGCCGCTGTCGCCCATCAGCGCGGGCGCGATCTCGGAGAGCGGGGTGTAGACGCGGGTGTCGATGACGGCCCCGTCGTCGAAGGTGCTGGCCCCGATCAGGACGGGGATCGCTCGCGACTCGAGGTCCGCGTCGCCGAGCACCCAGTCGTAGGGCTTGTTGCGCGGGCCGTTGGTGAGATCGTTGGCGAGCTGATCCTTGGGGAAGGGACCGGAGACGACGAAGGTTCCGTCGAGGGTCTGAATGGCCGCCTCCCCACGATCGGAGGTGTTGAAGTCGCCGCCGAGGACGAGATAGTCGGCGTCGTCGACGTTCGTCCCGATGAGGCTGACGAGCTCCTGCGCCTCGAGGTTGCGCTGGGTCGAGCCGGAGCCGAGGAGGTGGACGCTGATCGCGAAGAGCTCCGTCGGTCCCGGGACGTCGATGCGCGCGTAGACGAAGTTGCGGTTGTCGACGTTGGGATCGGTCCAGCTCCCCGAGGAGAGGATCGGATAGCGGCTGATGATGCCGTTGGGGATCTGCGCCATCGGCCCGCGCACGTAGCTGCACGAGGCGCCGCACACGGCGGTGGTGAGAGACTGGAGGTCCGAGGGGCCGTTCGCGCCGTAGTTCATCTCCTGAATGAGGATGACGTCGGCCGCGAGTCCTTGGAGGATTCGGATGCCGTGTCCCGGGTCGTAGGACTGGTTGCTGCCGCTCGTGAGGTTCGCGGCGACGATGCGCACCGGGGTGCCCATCGGCGCGGAGCCACCTGCGCCGCCCGTTCCCTCGCTGCCGCCCGCGCCACCGGCTCCGCCCGCGCCACCCGCGCCGCCGCTGCCCGCAGTGCCGTTGCCGCCACCGCCTTGCGACGACCCTCCCCCTCCGGTTGCCGCCCCGCCGTTGCCGCCCGCGCCGCCGCCGCCCGAGGGGGACGAGCCGGCGCTCCCGCCTCCGCCTCCCGCCGTCGAGGTCGAGCCGGCGCCGCCGGAGGTCGGGCCCGCGCCGGCACCTCCTCCCCCGGTCGCGCTCGTGTCGTCGCCGCAGCCCATCGCGGCGAGCACCAGCAGCACCCAATGGCGACGAGAGCGCATCTCTTCCACCGATACCACGAAGACGCTTTCGATGAAGTCCTCTCGCGAGAGGCTCCACTCAAGAGACGTCGAGCGCGTGGCTGTCGAACGGGCGTGTGCTGTCGATCGGCTGCCATCTGCGTCATGTGCTTGGCGCGCGGCCGCGGGGGCCGAGCAGAAGAAACCCGCGAAGAGAGGGCGACGTGGCGTTGGTTCGGGAGTTGCTGAGGCGAATCGAGAAAGCCCAGCCCACACGAGCGACCGTGACCCAGGCCAGCCTGTCACCGAACCAGTTCACCCAATACTCCCCGGTCATTCGCCGGCAGGCGATGATCATCGCGCGGCGAGCGGGGGGGCGGGTCGAGGTCTCGGACCTGTGCGCGTCCGGCTTCGCGGGGCTGATCGAGGCGCTCCTCGACTACGGCACGCTCGGGTCGGGGCTCGACCACGACGGGTACGTCCGTCATCGCATCCACGCCGCGATGATCGAGCACGTCGAGGCGATCGACCCCGACGTGCGGGAGGCGAAGGACGCTTCTCGCCGCATCGTCGAAGCCATTCGCCTCCTCGTCGCGACGCGCGGCCGTGACCCGGAGCGAAGGGAGATCGCCTCTGCCCTGGGCCTCGACGGGGAGCGCTACGAGGAGCTCCTCGAGCGCATCCACGCGCGCGGCGCCGCTCGCTTGCTCGTCCGCGATCCCCGGCGCCGGCTCAGAGCCCCTCGCAGCGAGGCCACGCCCTCCCTCGAGCGCGCGATCGAGCTGCGGTCCGGCCGCGAGCGCGAGCTCTTGTGCCTGGTGTTCGTGGAGGGCTGCACCGCGCCCGAGGCGGCGGCGCGCCTCGGCTGCACCGAACGTGAGGTCGTCCTCGCGATGACGGAATCCATCCACCGCGTCCGCGCCTCGCTCGGCCTCTGCTGACGCACGGCGCGCGCCTGTCCTGGGGCGTGTCGGAGAGGCCCGGGGGGTGCGCGAAGCGCGAGGAGGGGGTCGAACCCCCCTGCCTTGAAAACGGGACGCGGACTCGGTATTCGTCGGGGGCGTTTTCCTCGATGAAAGAGCACCTCTCCGCCCTCGTCTCGGCGCTGTCGGTCGTCGTCGCCTGCGCTGCGGGCGCCGATCCCGACGGCAGCACCTCCACCACGGGGGGCGGCGTGCCCTGGACCACGTCCTCCGGGGGCAGCGGAGGAGGCACCGTGAGCGGCGGGGGCGGGAACGGCGGTGCGCCCCAAGGCGGCTCGCCATCGACGGGCGGGTCGCCATCCACCGGCGGCGCGGCGATGGGGGGCGGGGGTGCTTCGGGGGGCGGCTCCTCCGCGGGCGGGAGCTCGATGGGCGGAGGCGGATCGGGGTCGGGCGGCGCGCCGCCTGACGAGGGGCAGATCGTCGTCGTGGCGCTCGGCCCTTCCGCTTCCCTCGCCGGCCACTACGAGCCCGCGGCGGGGTGGAGCTCGGCGGTGCTCACCGGAGCGTCGGGCAGCGATCGTCCCGCGGTCGCGCTCCGGGCGAAGAATGACGGTCTCGCCATGTTCCGCAACAGCGGCGCCCTCTCGTTCTCTCGCTTCGACGGGACGGCGTGGAGCGCCTCCGCCGACGTCCAGAGCGGGGTGACGACGCGGGCCGCGCCCGCCGTCGCCGCGAGCGCGACCAACTTCTTCGTCGCGTTCCACGGAGACGACTTCAAGCACTACTTCGCGCTCTACGCGAACAGCTTCAACCCGACCGCGGATCCCATCGGCACCCCGCAGAGCTTCGGGCCTGCGCCGGCTGCGATCGTCGCCGATGGATCGGACGCGGTCATCGCGTTCACCGGTAACGACGGCGACGTCTATGATCAGCGCCGGTCGGGATCATGGGCGGCCGCGCATGGCCATGGCGCGACGAGCGTCGCCGGCACCCCGTCGATCGTGAAGCTCGACCAAGGCGCGGACCTGCTCCTGGTCTTCGCCAAGTCGGACACGACCGTCTCGTTCGCGACCTCGACGAGCGGGACGTGGTCGACGCCGGCCACCATCCCGAGCACGCTCACCCAAGACCCGATCGCGCTGGCGCCGCTCGCGGGAGGCAAGGCGGTCGTCGCCTTCCGCGGCACCAACGCGAAGGTCTACACCACCCTGTTCGACGGCACCGCGTGGTCGACCCCTGTCGCGCTCGCATCGGGGAGCGCGGAGACGCCGTCGAGCCCCGCCGTCGCTCCCGGCATCGGCGGCGCCGACGCGGAGCTCGTCTACGTCGCGACGGGGGCGGGGTCGGCCATGCACGCGAGGCTCACGGGGACGACGTGGTCCACGCCGCTCACCATCGGCGGCTCGAATCTCACGACCATCTCGGTTGCATCTTCACCCTGACCTTCCACGCGGACAGGGGCCCAGGAGAGGGGGGTTGCCGCAGACGTAAGAACAATTGTCAACGATAACCGTCCATAGGATGCGCGCGCGTTCCATTGAAGCGCACGCTTGACAACGCACTCACTTCGTCAGGAAGTTCGCCCCATGAAGGTTCGCTCCAGCGCATGGCTCATCGGTTTGCTCCTTTTGGCAGGTTGTCCCGAGAAGGACACCAAGTCGGAGAAGGACGAAAGCTCGGCCAGCGACACGAATAAGACGGCCGCGCCCGCCACCACCACCGCCGCCCAAGCTCCGACTGCACCGAACCCCGCGCCGGCAGGAACCGCGCCGCCCGCGAACACGGGTGCGGCCGCGGACACGGGCGCCCCTGCTCCTGGGCCTGGAACCGGCGCCGCGCCGGCGCCCGGTCCCGCATCGATCGAGCCGAAGGTGAAGGCCGAGGTCGACAACAAGCCCGATGGGATCACCGACGGGACGCCGATCGCGATCCCCACCGCCAAGGCGGCGATCCAGGCGGCGAAGGGTTGGACGACGACGCCGGGCCCCGTGACGCTCGCGAAGACGGCCGACGACAAGGCGCGCCTCGCCGTCACCGGCTTCGGGCCCGAGGGCCCCGAGAAGGCGATCCCGGTCGCCGCCGCCACCGCCGGTCTGAAGGATTGCCAGTGGTCGCCCCCCGAGACGGTCACCGCCGGCAAGGACAAGCTCGCGGCGAGCGTCGCGGACGGCATCTGCACGCGCGGCGCCGGCAAGGCGAAGGCGGCGATGATGGCGGTCGAGGGTCTCCTCGTCGTCGGCACGTGGGACGACGGCGGTGACCAGGCGAACGTGTTCGCCGCGTTCCGGTCCGTCGCGAAGCTCGTCCAGACGGACTCGCTCGCCGCTTGCTGCGCTGCGATTCGTCAGAACGCGAAGAGCGCTCCGCCCGCCCAGGCCGGTCTCTACATCCTCGCCGCCGGCACCTGCGACTCGGTTCGTCGCAACCCCGGCGCGATCGCTCAGATCAAGTCCGCGCTCCGCGGCTTGAACGTTCCGTCCTCCTGCCGCTGAGCAGGCGCCGGACGAGGAGGGACGCGCGACGTCCCTCCCGCTGCCGCGCCGCGCTCAACGGACCGCGCACCGCGCCTCCACCCAGATCTGGATGGGATGCGCGTGCGCGGGCTGGGTCCGCGGCTCGAGCACGGGGGCAGCTCGCGGGGCGAGCCAGTACTGCGCTTCCGAGATCGCCTCCCAACTCTGGGGGGTGAGCTCGACGCCTTTCAAGCCGAGGTCCTCGAGGGCCATGTTGGCCTCCAGCACCGACTGAGGGTCGGACTCCATCTCGACGAGCCAGGCCGAGCTCGGCACGCGCTGCGCTGAAACGGGGCTCTGGTATCGGATCTCCACGCGGCCCCACCTCGTCTCGACGACGGTGTCGCTGGAGACGAGCGAGATCCTCTTGCCGGTCCGCTCGGTGCCGCGGAAGAACGACACGAAGTCTCGATTGGTCGGGAAGAGGTGGGCCTCTTCGGTCTCATCGATCGCGACGACCCAGAGCTTGCCCCGGCGTGATCGCCCCGGCACCACCGAGACCTCGAGCCCCTCGGACGCGGCGCGCGCCTTCCCGTAGCGGAGGGCCCACGCTGCACACGCCTTCTCGTCCAGATCGCCGCAGAGCGCCCAATCCGTCCGAACCGTGCGCGCGCCGTTCTCCTCGACCTCGGAAGGTCGACGCTCGACGATGCGCCCGCTCCAAGGCGCCGACTTCGCGAGCGTCTCCGCATCGCAGGTGCCCTGATCGGGGTGAGGGACCACCGTTGGGGAGGAGGCGGAGGCGAGCCTCACGCGTCCCTGGGGGCGGAAGCAACCGGTGACGCCCGCCCCGAGGAGCGCCAAGCCGAGGAGCATCTTGCCGCTCCGAGCCACACCGCGAATGGGCATCACAAATAGCCCCATCGTCGAACATCGTAGCGTGATCGCTCGGTCTGCGCAGGGGCGTTCGCGCGGGTCCATGGCACGGCCGGGGTGTTCTCGGGGCAACGCGAAGCGAACGACCCAGCCGCCGCAGCTTATCGACGGCGCATCTCGCCCCGGAGCGGCGTTGGTCCTTCAACTCAGGCGCGGCTGCAGCGGGATCCCGAGCGCGGCGATGTGACGAGAAGCGCGACTGCGAAGTGGTCCGGCCCCTGCTAGGCAGGACTGCGAGCTCACCCGTACCCGCTCCAACGCGGCGTGCGACGGGGGGCGCTTTCCTGGAGGTCTTGCGTGGAGCTCTTGCTTGCGCTGCTCGTGATCTTCCTTTTTGTCTGGGTCAATCGCCTCACCGGACGACTCGCCGAGCTCGAGCGCTTCGTTCGTTCCGGCCAGGCGGGGCCAGCACTGCCGGCCGGAAGTCCACCGGCGGTCGCGCCCTACGGTCCGCGCCCGAGCTACCCACCCCCCGCCCATCCGCACCACGCCCCGGTGCCGTGGCCCGTCGCCTCGCCGCGCGCGCCCTTCCCTCCCGCTCGGCCGATCGAGCCCGCGCCGGCGCCGGTCCCGCCGCCTGCGTCTCCGGTCATCGCGCCCGCGCCCGCGCCCGCGGTGAAGGCGGCCTCGAACGAGCCTCCGATCGATTGGGAGCGCTGGATCGGAGTGCGCGGCGCGGCCGCGCTCGGGGCGGCGATCCTCGTCATCGCCGTCCTCTTCTTCCTCCGCTACTCGGCGGCGCAGGGGTGGCTCACCCCGACGCTGCGGGTCGCCTTCGGCGCCGCGTTCAGCGCGGCGTGCATCGCGGCCGCCCAGCTCAAGCTGCGCGCGGCTCACGCGACCCTCTCGAGCTGGCTCACCGGGGCGGGGCTCGCCGGCCTCTTCGCGTCGACGTGGGCCGCCCATGACGTCGTCGGCCTGATCGGGGGCGCGGCCGCCTTCTCGATCGCGGTCTTGATCATGTCGGCCGCGGTCGCGCTCGCGATCCGTGACGACTCGATGCCGATCGCCCTCCTCGGGCTGCTCGGCGGTTTCGCCGCGCCCCTCTCCCTCGGCCTCGGCAGCGATCACGCGCCTCTGGTCCTCGCCTACGTCGGGCTGCTCGACGTGGGCATGCTCACCCTCGCCGTTCGACGAAGGTGGTGGGGCCTCGTCGTCCTCGCGATGATGGCGAGCGCGGGGTACGAGGCCCTCTGGATCTCGTCCGTCTCGCGCGGTGGCGAGGCGGCCATGCACTCCGCCATCCTCGCCGTGTTCGCGGCCCTGTTCGGCGCGCTCCCATCCCTGTCGCCCGCGGTTGGGGGCGCGGAGGCGACCGCTCCCGCCGGGGTGGCGCGGTTCGCGCGGCGCGCCTCGCTCTTCATCCCCTACGCGCTCGCGATCAAGCTCGCCCTCGGGGCCGCCGTCACCGCGCAGGCCTTCAGCGTGGCC
Source organism: Polyangiaceae bacterium (assembly GCA_044225865.1). Taxonomy (GTDB): domain Bacteria; phylum Myxococcota_A; class Polyangia; order Polyangiales; family Polyangiaceae; genus Xiheicaenibacterium. Next base: position 99,357 of record JBGAID010000032.1, read on the forward strand.
GCGCTCGTCCTCTTGTTGACGTGCTTCGCGTCCGTGCTCGCGCACCTCGAGAAGCGCGCGACCTCGGTGCTCATCGCCGCCCTGGGGAACGTCGCGGTGCTCTTCGCATACGCGGCGGCCGCCCACGAGCACGGTCACGCGGTTCACCTCGCTCTGCTCGGCCTCGTGCTCGCCCTCCCCCCCGCCGTGGTCGCGGCACGCGCGCGGAGAGCCGACGTCGTCGCCGCCCTCGCCGTGCACGGCGGAGCCTGGGGCGTCGTCATGATCGCGCTCCTCGCGTTCGGCGCCGTCTCGCTCGTGTTCGGGGCGGCGATGATCGTGCTGCTCGCCGCCGTCGTGATCGGCGCCGCGCTCTTCGCCCGCGCGGCGGGCGTCGTCGGCGTCGCGGTCGCTACCGCGGGGGCCGCGCTCGCCCTCGTCTCGGTCGGCGCGACGTACCTCGATCCCTCCCTGCCGGCGTTGATCCCGCTCGCCGCGGCGGCGGCGCTCGGGGGCGCGGTCGTCGCGATGGCCCGCCTCGCCGCGAAGCCCGCGGAGCTCGCGAGCTTCAGGGCCAGCGCCCTCTCGGGGACGCTCGTCGCCGCCCTGCTCGGGCTCGGCGCGCTCGCCTACGCCGGAACGAGCGCGCCCTTCGCGGCGACCGCGGTCGCGACCATCGCGTTCATGGTCCTCTCGGTCGCGTCGCTCGATCGATCCATGTCCGCCTACGCCGCGGCAGGAGCCCTCGCGGCGGTGCCGCTCGGGGCGTGGATCCAGACGAACGGCTCTCCAGGCCTCTTGGCCTCGGGCGGGGTGGCCCTCGCCGTGCTCGCGGTGTTCGCCGCCGCGCCGCTCGCACACCGCGCGATCGCTCGCTCGGTGTGGGCCCCGCGAGGCCAGGCGGTGGCGCTCGTCTCGTTCGCGATCGTGCTCGCGGCCGCTCACCACGGCTCGGAGCGGGGCGTCGTGTGCGTCGCCACCGCCGTGATCGCCCTCGGTCTCCTCGCCGTGTTCGATCGGTCGAGCGCGCGGGAAGACGCGGGCGGCTTCCTCGGCACGTTGCTCTTCGTCTCGTCGGGCGCGGCCGCCTACTTCTTGCTCGAGGCGGACGCGCGCATCGAGGCCATGGCCGTGCTCGGGCTCGGGTGGGTCCTCATCCACAAGAAGACGGAGCACGCGTCGATGGCGGCTGGGGTGGTGCTCTTCTTCGCCGCCGTAGGCCTTCGCCTCGTCGAGCCGGCGACGCTCGCCCTCCACCCGCGGAGCAGCGCGATCTTCAACTGGCTCCTCCCCATGTACGCGATCCCGATCGCGGTCTTCGCCCTCACCGCCGTCGTCGCGCGCGAGGCGTGGATGAAGCGGCTCGGCCTCGCGCTCGCGCTCACGATCGGCTTCGTCTACTGCAACGTCGCTGTCCTCGACCTGTTCTCCGCCGAGCCCTACCTCCGCCTCGGCGGCGGCTCCGAGGCGCGCGATCTCACGATCTCGACCGCGTGGGGGATCTACGGGGTCGCCCTCCTCGTCGCTGGCGTCGCGAAGAAGAGCCAAGCCCTTCGATGGGCGAGCCTCGTGCTCGTCCTCGCCACCGCGGGCAAGGTCTTCCTCTACGACCTCGCCCATCTGCAGGACCTCTACCGGGTCGCCGCGCTCCTCGGGCTCGCGACGTCGCTCCTCGCGATCTCGCTCCTCTATCAGCGGTTCGTCTTCAGGAAGGGGGTGGCCTGACGCGCGACGAGCTGCGCGCGCGGAGAAGGAAGTTGGCCCGACGCACGCACCTCGTGCAACAGGTCGGGCCATGGCCCTCACCCGCCGAGCCATGGGGCTCGCCGCGCTCGCGCTCACGCTCGTCTCCGCGCCCGCGTGCAAGAGCCGGTCGAAGGACAAGGCTGGTAACGAGACCGGCATCTTCAGCCTCGCCGACGCGCCCGCCCTCGAGAAGACGGCGCCCGCCTCCAACCTGCCGACGACGCCCGAGACGATGCCTCATGACGGCGGCCCTCGCCTCGGCGCGGTCGAGTTCACCGCGCCCATCTACGCGGAGCCGGACCGTCGCGCGGAGAAGGTCGGCTACCTGCGGGCGGGCGGGACGGTCGTGCGCGCCGAGAAGCCGGTGAAGCTCGACGACTGCGCGGGCGGTTGGTACCGGGTGAAGCCGATGGGCTTCGTCTGCGCGACGGACGAGGCCACCACCGATCTCGAGAACCCCATCGTCCGCGCGCTCACCCTCCGGCCCGACACGTCGAAGGCGATGCCTTATCCCTACGCCTTCGTCCGCGCGATCGCCCCGAACTACTACCGCGTCCCCACGAAGGAAGAGCAGCTCACCTACGAGATGGCGCTCGACAAGCACCTGAAGAGCTACAAGCGTCTCCACGAGAAGTGGGACGCCCTCTCCGTCGGGTCGAACGACGTCGAGGTGGACGCGGAGGGGAACGTGATTGGCGACTTCGCAGACGAGCCGCCCCCCCTCGACTACAACAAGATTTATGGGGGGAACGGCTCCGACGAGGTGCCGTGGTTCTTCCAGAACGGGCGCAAGCTCCCCAACATCGCCTCGTTCAAAGTGCCGGAGTACGCCGTCATCACCAACCGCGTGCCTCGCAAGGCGATGCTCGCCCTGATCGGCACCTTCGTCGGCCCGAACGAGCGGCGCTTCGCGATGACGACCGACGCGCGCCTGGTGCCCACGTCCAAGCTCAAGCCCGAGCGCGGCTCGACCTTCCACGGGGTGAGCCTCAAGAAGAGCTGGCACCTGCCGGTCGCCTTCGTGAAGCTGCCCAACGCCTACTCGTATGATCTCTCCCGGCTCGCCCTCGACAAGAAGGAGAAGCTCAACCGGTTGGACGCCCTCCAATTGACCGGTCGAAGCAAGAAGGTGGGCGGGGAGCGGCTCGTCGAGGTGATCGGCAACATCTGGGTGCGCGAGCACGACGTCGCCATCGCCCCGAAGCCCTCCAAGCTCCCGGCCTGGGCCAAGGGCGACAAGCGCTGGATCGACATCTCTATCCAATCGCAGACCCTCGTCCTGTACGAGGGCAACAAGGCCGTCTACGCGACCGCGGTCTCCACCGGCCGCGACGGCTTGGGCGATCCCAAGAAGACGCTCTCCACCCCGACCGGCACCTTCAACATCCGGGAGAAGCACGTCTCCACGACGATGGACGCCCACGAGGTCGACAACAAGTTCGAGCTCCGCGACGTGCCCTGGGTCCAATACTTCAAGGGCGGCTACGCCCTCCACGCCGCTCCGTGGCACGACGATTTCGGCAAGCCGCGCAGCCACGGCTGCATCAACATGTCGCCCCTCGATGCGCGCCGCGTGTTCCTCTTCACGACGCCCGACCTCCCCGCGGAGTGGCATGGAGTCAACGCGAGCCAGACGACCGCGGAAGGGACGACGATCTACATCCACCCGTGAGGAGGACCGGGGATGAGCCGATCCTTCGAGCTCGTCCTGCGCGGGCTCGCGAGCCCGGCCTTCTATCTGATGCTCCTCGCGTCGGCCGTCGGGTACCTCGTCCCGTACGCGATCCAGCGCGCCCTCCTGTCGCGATTGGATGAGGAGCGCCGCGCGCGGGCATGGAACGGGCTCACGTGGGCGTGCGCCATCCTGTGGCTGCCTTCCCCCCTCACCATGATCGCGTTCGCGTGGGTCACCCGGCGCGGCGCCGGCCTGCGCGAAGCGGCGCGCGCCATCGGGTGGGGGCTCGTGCTCGCGGGCGTGATGATCGCGTTCGAGGTCGTCGCGAACGAGGTCTTCGATGCCGCTTTGAAGAACCCAGAGGCGTCTCCTCGTGGCGGCCACGCGGGGCTCGTAGTACGACCCGGCCATGTCGGTTGAGGCGGCTCAGCGCAGGAAGCGAATGACCCTCGCCTACGTGTTCGCGGCGCTCTCGATCGCGATCGTGGCCGCCGTCGCCGCGCCGGGGTGCGGCGGCACCACCGTCTTCGACGCCCCCGATCCCAAGGCGTGCGGCGCCGGACACGGCTGTCCGATGGCGGGCTGCGTCTGTGACGACGACTCCGTCTTCCTCGACACGACGTGCGAGCTCGGGGAGTGCCGCCCTACCGCCGACGTCTGCGCCGAGCGCTGCGAGGGGTTCGGCGGCGTGCGCTCCACCTTCGAGTCGCAGAACGACGAGGTGCCGCTGCCGAACTGCGAGCTCCTCTGCTCGCGCCTGCTCGTGAACGGGTGCGAGCTCGGCTGCAGCACGCTCTTCACCGAGTGCCTCGTCCCGAGCAACTGCTCTCAGGACGCCGGCGCGTTCTGGGAGTGCGCGACCGAGCGCGGCGTCATCTCGTGCCTCGACAACGCGGTGCGGATCGAGGGCTGCGCCCCCAAAGCGTCCGTGATGTGCGAATAGCTCTGTTTCCCGCTCGGCGCTCGGCCCCGCTCCTTGGTGCGCTGCGCGCACTGCGTCGCTTCGATCGGGGAGTCGGGGAGGATCGGGCTCGCTTCGCGAGCTGGAACTTCGAGGTTGCGGCTCCTTGGAGGTCGCCTGCTATCGGCTGGGCCGCGGGGCGGGCGCTGGCGCTATGTTCTTCGTAGCGAGGGGCCGCCAGCCGGGGGGCGTTTGCGAGCGCGAGTCGAGGTGCGCGCGCTACCAAAGAGATAGCGAAGTCTCCCCCACTCACGCGCAGGCCTGCGTCGTCGCAGGCCGAGCATGAGTTTGGGGGAGACCGGCGGAGCGCAGGCGCGGAGCGCCGAGCACGGACGCGTGGGGGCAGCACTCGCTCAAATGATGCACGGTCTCCGTCCGTGCGGCGACTCACGCGGACCCGTCCTCAGCCGTGCGCGCGCCGCCCGCTTCAGGTCCGTTCGCGGGACCGGGCGAGGGCGCGCATCGTCCGGGCGAGGCTCGGATAGAGCTCGCGATAGCACTCCTCGTACAGCCGAGCGTATCGAGGCGCGTGGACGCCGGGCGACTGGGCGGGGACCTTGCGGGCCATGCGCGCGGCCGCTGCTTCGACGGAGGCGGCGAGGCCGCCCGCGGGGGCGGCGAGGATGGCCGCCCCGAAGGCGGTCGTCTCGTCGGACTCGGATCGATCGAGGGCTCGGCCGAGGACGTCGCTGAAGATCTGCATGACGAGGTCGCGGCGAGACGCGCCGCCCACGACGGCGACGGACCGGATGGGCGCCGTCTCAGCTTCGATGCGTTCGAACACGAGGCGGTGCTCGAAGGCGAGCCCCTCGCAGACGGCCCGGTAGACGTGCTCGGGTCCATGCTCCGGGCGCAGGCCGACGAGGGCGCCGCTCGCGTCGTCGTCCCAGTAGGGGTTCATCACCGCCGCCCAGTAAGGCAGGGCGAGGAGGCCGTCCGCCCCGGGCGGGAGGGCGGCCGCCTTTCGCTCGAGCTCCGTCAGGGTCGCGATGCGCGTGCTCGTTCGTTCGAAGCGCCCCTCGCCCAGGATCCGATCCGCGAGCCAATCGAGGATCAGCGTGCCGCCCTTCAAATCCGACTCGAGGAGGAAAGTGCCGGGCATCGCCCCGAAGAGGGTGCGGAACGAGCGCGACACGCGGTACGAGCGCGACGTGATCCCCGCCACCACCGCCGTCCCGAGGTTCAAGTAGGCGGCGCCTTCTTCGAATGCGCCCGCGCCGAGGGACGCCGCTTGCCCATCGCCCGCGCCCGCCACGACCTGGAGGGTCGCCGGGAGGCCGAGCTGGGCGGCGACCTCGGGGAGCACGGGTCCAATCGCGGCGCCCGGCGGCACGAGCTCCGCGAGCTGCGAAGGCGAGACGCGGGCGAGGTGACAGAGATCGTCGTCGTAGGCGCCCCGCCTCATGTCGACGAGGCCGAGCGGATCCGCGGACGCGGTCGAGGTGACGAAGCGACCGGTCAGCGCGCGCACCGCGAAGCCGTGCACGTCGAGCACGCGCGCGTCGGCCCGCTCGAGCTCCGGCCGGAGGCGCGTGAGGAGCATC